>NZ_DATCRU010000011.1:0-4703 GCF_036568825.1 Mucilaginibacter sp.
GCTGGTTACAATGTACAGATGTTGCAGTTTATTACGGTCGACCTGGAAAAGCGGAACGACCGCCAATACCAACATCAACAAAAACAAACGACTGACCGCCTTAGCAACAATTCCACTGGTTTTCATGAGGGGCAAAACTAATTAAAATCAAAATTAAACTGCCTCTCGCTCTGTATTATTGCTGTTATTTATAAAAAGCCGCAAAACTTTTAGGGTTGTTTATTTGTATCTAAATGTGAATTTAAGATACTCCCGATATGAGCACGTACAAAAAAAATTATCATAATACATCAACATGCTGGCGCTGCCACCAGGCATTGGATACCAGGATCAGCCGGAGCCTTATCTTAAAAACATTATTCTTTTGGTTACCAATAAAAGTTTATTTCTGTCAGAAGTGCTTAACTAAAAGATATGTTCTGAGCTTTAAAAGCAGTTCGGAATCACTCGTATAATTCCAACAAATAGTTCGATTTTAAAGGTCTGATCCGTATTTTCGGGGACAATAAATATACTCCGTAATGCGTGTTGCGAATAAGATTTTATTAGCCTTTTTATTTGTATTGGCGGTTCCTGCTTTTGGTCAGAATGCTTTTAGGATAGTTCCGTTGGGAGTTAAAGGCGGGATTGACGAAAGCAACCTGTCGGCCTATATGCTGGCTCCGGCTAATAGTAACAATTATGTTTGCCTGGATGTCGGGACGCTGCATTTTGGTATTGAAAAGGCCGTGGAGAATAAGGTGTTTAACATTTCTACCGAGCAGGTTTTAAGAAAGTACATCAAAGGTTACCTGATCTCACACTCGCATTTAGATCATTTATCAGGGTTGATCATCAACTCACCTGAAGATACTGTAAAGAATATTTATGCCTTTGCAGATTGTATCGAGACTTTAAAAACCCGCTATTTTACCTGGAAAAGCTGGGCCAATTTTGCTGATGAGGGCGAAGCACCGCAACTGAAAAAGTATCATTATAAAGTGCTTAATCCTACGGAGGAAACGCCAATAGAAAATACTGAAATGACGGTAAAGGCATTCCCGTTGAGCCATTCAAACCTTACCAGCTCTGCCTTTTTGGTTAAAAACCAGGATAACTATATTCTTTATTTAGGCGATACCGGTCCCGATGAAATAGAAAAGAGCCATAACCTGGAATTATTATGGCAAGCTATAGCTCCTTTGATCAAAGAGAAAAAGCTAAAGGCAATTATGATCGAGGTATCCTTTCCGGATGAGCAGCCAGATAAAACACTATTTGGTCACCTTACTCCTCGTTGGTTAATGAATGAGATGGATGATCTTGAAAAGCTAAACGGTGCTGGAAGTCTGAAGGGTTTTAACATCGTCGTAACCCACGTAAAACCACCACAAGTCAGCATCGAACGCATTAAAAAACAACTAGCAGCCGAGAACAAATTACGGCTTAACCTGATCTATCCACAACAAGGCAAGGAAATCAGTTTTTAAATTGACTTCCATTGCAAATACTCTTCCTGCATGCAGTGCCTACATGGTCGATAGCCTTCGCTCACCGCGTCTTCCGCAGATTTAAAGAATACCCGGTTCTCCGCTTTCATCCTTTTGCCGGATGAACAACTTAACGTTCCGTATATCTTAAGTTTCTTATTACCACCAAACTGAATCTTTCCTTCATCGATCAGAGTCCTAAGCCGCCGGAATCTTTGGAAAGCTGTATCACCCAACTCCAAATGCCTTATCATGCAGCGTCATGAAATATAATTCCCAGAGTATGCCTTCTTCCTGAAGTAACTTCGCTTACTCCGTGTTTCATATTCACCCGGTAATAGCCTTTGCTGCCTTTTACCGGTCTGAAATTAGTGGTGAATATCAGCATATCTCCTTTCGCCGGTTTCAATACGATGGCTTTTGATTGCGCCCGTGGTCGTTGCTCAATCAATATAAACTCTCCTCCTTCATAGTCCTTGCCAGGCTCATCTAAAAATAAAACCAGTTGCATCGGGAAATAGATATCGCCATATAAATCCTGGTGAAGGGTGTTATAACCACCTTTATCATACCTCAATATTAATGGCGTTGGCCTGGTTTGCTGATGGGTGTGGCATTCTTCCAATAATTCGCTATGTGTCTCAGGGAATCTTTTATCAATATTCAAAATCTTCATCCAAGTATTCGCTACTGAGGCGAGATGAGGATAAACACTCTTTCTTATTTGCTCAATAATTGGTGGCAATGGATAATTGAAATATTTATACTCACCTTGTCCGAATCTATAGCGCTCCATATTGATGGTTTTGCGATATAGTTCCTTCTGGTCATATGCCTTTGCAAGCTGAGTGCATTCATCAACAGTAATTACCTGTTTTATCAGAGCATACCCATGTTCATCCAGGTGGCTGGAAATGGTGTTCCAATCCAGTTGGTCAATTATTTCTTTCATAATCTGAAAATATTTTTCTTAAAAAATTTTGTCATTTCGAATGAGCGGAAGTGGTCGGGCGAATTGGGGCGAGGAGAAATCTTCTTCGATTTACATAGCGAACCATGCAAGTCGAAGAAGATCCCTCGCTGCGCAATCGGGATGACACCCGGGGTTAGTTTACACAGCAATATTTAACTGTGCAGCTTCCCAGCCAATGATAGCCGATTTGCGGGTAGACCCCCAATGATAATCGCCGATTTCGCCACTTGAGCGGATCACCCTGTGGCAAGGGATCAGAAAGGCCACTGGGTTATCGCCTATGGCACTTCCTACAGCCCTGCTGGCATTTGGCGAGTGAATATTTTGTGCTATCAGTCCATAGCTATGCAATCCACCCATAGGGATGCGGAGAAGGGCTTCCCAAACTTTCAATTGAAATGGCGTTCCCTTCAAGTGCAGCTTGACAGTCGACAGCTTTGACCAGTCCTTCTTAAAGATGAACAAAGCATTTTGCTGTATCATATCCACCACCTGGTGATAAGCAGCGTTTGGAAATTGAGCTTGTAATTCAGCAAATGCGGCCTGTTTATCGTCGGCAAAGGCTAAGTAACATATTCCTTTAGCTGTCGATGCTACCAAAATATCCCCGAAAGGACTTTCGGCAAAGCTGTAGTTGATGGTAAGCGCTTTGCCGCCATGCTTGTATTCGGCAGGGGTCATTCCTTCAATGTTGATGAACAGATCGTGCAAACGCCCGGTTCCTGATAAGCCTGTCTGAAAAGCTGCGTCAAAAAGTGTTGCCTGTTTCTCTTTCAGTATGCCTTTTGCATACTCCACGCTCAGGTATTGTAAAAACTTTTTCGGACTGATGCCTGCCCAATCGGTAAACATCCGTTGAAAGTGGAATGGGCTCATATTGACCTTCTCGGCCACATCATCCAAATTGGGTTGATCCTTGAAATTCAGCCTGATATAATTGATCGCGTCAGCAATGCGCTGATAGTTGATCGTTTCCTGTGTTTCCATTTTTATCGATTTAACACTACAAAAATACCCCGGCCAATAACGCCATAAAACCCGGAACTTGCGGACTTACATCGCCTTAGTGTATCCTCAATATACAATTTACACGTATAAATGATATTTTTGTCGGCAATCCTAAATCAAAATTGTATATGAAAAAAGTTTTATCAACCTTAATTATTGCCTTTGGCATTTACTTTTCAGCATCTGCACAAGTTAGAACTTCAGATGAATTCGGCCTGAATATCGGCTACAATGCAGCCAATGTGTATGAATCCGGCTCAAATTATCATAGCGACTATAACAGCGGGTTCAACCTTGGTTTTTCTGCGGAACATTACTTCAATGACCGGTGGAGCATCAAAGGAAAACTGATTTACGATCAAAAAGGCTGGGGTAACGGATACCTGACCTTTCCTGATGGCAGCGAGATAGACGGCGTAAACATCCATGTTAATTATTTAACGGTTCCGGTAATGGCCAACTGGCACTTTGGCAGAACCAGGAATTGGTATTTGCACTTTGGCCCTTATGTAGGTTTCTTATTGAATGCTACTGAGTCGTCAAATAGCGGAGTCAACATAAAAGATGCCTTTAACAGCACGGAAGTTGGCTTTGATGCAGGCATAGGTGTAAAATTCCCTGTATCAAACCATGTTAAATTGTTTATTGAAGCAGATGGTCAGGGAGGTTTTAATAATATTTTCAAAGACAGCGGCGGCAGCAGCGTTCAAAGTGAAAGATCAAGCATCAACTTTGGTGTGTTGTTCCCTATCAAATAATTGTAGTTTAAACAAATCGCGTAGTTGACTCACCCGGTCTTTGCTGCGCTCGACCACCCTCTCTACCGCAAGCGGTAAAGAGGGTTATTTTTTTATTTGATTTTACCCTCTTTATGGCTTGCCATAGAGAGGGTCGAACAGCGTAGCGCCTTCGGGGTGAGTCCACACGGCGTTTAATTTTACCGCTAAAGCTTAGTTCGTACCGAGCTTGTTCTCTTTAAAAAACTTCCATATCTCATCGCAGGCGTTCAGGTTTTTTGAAAGTGAACCAATCATAAACTTAGGCAGATACTGCGTTCCGCCGGGCCATATATGGCCGCCATCCACAATAGTATAGCCGATTACTTTCATACCATAATTATTGGTGTATTCTTCCTTTACTACACTGGTACCATCATTTACCAGTACCGGCAAATTGGTCACCACCGGTTTGCTATCGCATTTATCAATGGCGGCCCATTTTTTCAAAATATCTTCATGACTGTAAATTACGCC
>NZ_DATCRU010000012.1:0-90267 GCF_036568825.1 Mucilaginibacter sp.
GCGACAAACCCCATTTTTTTGCCAGTGAGCTGAGTGACTCCCCGGATTGATACTCTTTAATAACATCCAGCTTAAATGCCGGATTATGCTTCTTGTTCTTTCTCATAAAATGCCCCCAAATAGTGTCTAACTTTTTGGGGGTCTAATCACCCTACCCGCCTTTTTCTATTTATATGCCGCTTCCAAATTCTTATTTCTTTTCAGTGTAAGTTTTTCATTCATCAGCTTTCCGTGATAGATCGGATAGGGGAGAAACTTACCTTTGCCCGCATGACGACTAATAAATCACTTTCATTTGGATTTATTGTGGGTACGGCCAGTCTGGCTTTTGTAGTATCTCAGCTTGATGTTTCTATCGTAAATGTTGCTTTACCGCAGATATCGAAATCTTTTTCAGCCGGGGTAAGTGCACTACAGTGGATCGTAGATGCTTATACCATTGCCTTTGCTGTATTTATGCTTTCAGCAGGAGGGATGAGTGATCTGTTGGGTTCAAAACGGATATTTCAATTGGGGTTACTCATATTCGGTATCGCATCTTTGGGATGCGGAATATCATGGAGTGCGATCAGTTTGATAGGCTTTAGAGTATTGCAAGGTATTGGCTCGGCTATTATGATACCGAGCTCCTTGTCTATTTTAAACCATAACTTTTCGCACCAGCCAAATGACCGTGCACGTGCGGTAGCGTTGTGGACCGCTGCGGGAGGCGTTGCGATGGCAGCCGGGCCAATACTTGGCGGACTGCTGATGCATATCAGTAGCTGGCGGATGATCTTTTTTGTGAACCTGCCTATTTGTTTGGTTGGTATACTGTGCAGTTTCAAGCTATTAACAAATGGTCGCCAACCCAATAAGGGTTTCGATATACCAGGTCAATTCACCTGGATGCTGGCGCTTACTGCGCTGATCGCTTCTATTATCGAATGGCATCATTTGGGCCCTGAGCATCCGTTGATTTACGGCGGAATTATTTTCAGTATTATTGCCTTGTTTATATTCCTCCGGATTGAGAAAAATGCAAAGGCTCCGATATTGCCGCTCGATCTTTTCAAGATATCCAACTTTAACTTTTTGGTTGGATTGGGCATGCTGTTTAACGGTGCCTATTATGGGACTATCTTCATTTTGAGTTTATACCTTCAACAAGTACTGCATTATTCTTCACTTAATGCCGGATTAGCCTTCTTGCCGCTAACAGCAGGATTTACCGTATCCAACTTAGTAAGCAGTAAAATGATGCCCAGGTATGGAACACGTATCCCGATATTGATTGGTATCGCCATTTTTGTGGCAGGTTTTGTTATGCTATTGATCGCAAAGGATAATACACCGTATTGGCAGTTGTTTATCCCTTTTTTTACTATCCCCTTAGGCATGGGTTTGGCAGTTCCTGCAATGACAACGGGCATATTATCTACCGTCGATAAAACAAGATCAGGCATTGCATCGGCAGTGTTGAATACCACACGTCAAGCTGCGGGTGCAGTCGGTGTAGCTATATTTGGTGCAATGACTAACGGCGGAGCAACAGCAATTGTTCATGCTATCACGATAAGCGCTATTATCTCGGCAGGTGGTTTGTTGATTTATGGGGCGTTGATCTATAAATATCTGAAGACGGCTTAAGATTTTATTTCTTATCCAGCCATAAAATGGCGTCCTCAAACATTTTATTCTGCAAAGCCGACGTCATGTTCATATCTCCGTGCCCCATGTTCATATACAACATTTTGTATTTGGTGTTGGTCCACACTACGGGGATATCGCCCTCGCGGATTACATCCTTTTTGCCTAACGGATAGTTGGATGTTGCAAGGGTTACCAGCACCTTTACATCTTTATTGTCCCGTGGATTAGGTTTCCAGCCATACCATTCGTTGATTGGTGCAGTATAGGTTTTAGGCAGATTCTTGGTTACCGGATGCTTGTTATCATCAACGATCATTTTGGCAGGAAGCGGAGGCCAGTTGTTGTTGTAAAAAACAGCGCCACCCATGAAATCAACAAACCATGGCCAATGCGTATCCTTATCATTATAGCCCGACACGTGGAAGCCAAGCCATGCACCACCGTTGCTCATGAACTTTTCAAACGAACGTCTTTCGGCTTCGTTATGCGGAAATTCGTTCAGCCAGATCACCAATTGATAATTCTTCAGATTATCATCATTCAGCTTTTCCCAGTTGGAAGTCGTGTCCATCACAAAACCTTTTTCAGCTGCGAGTTTGTTGTAGAATTTGATCGCATCGTAAGCAAAGTCCACATGGTCAGCCTCAACATTGGTAGAATACAATGCCAGAGCACGGAAGCGCGGCGCCTGCAATTTACCTATCTTCTTTTCCAACGAAACGGATAAGGCATTTACACCTGAATCCAAACCATTAAACAAAGGCTTATCGTCTGCCGACCATGGATGCCCGTTTCTATAATCCCACCAACGATATTCAATCTTTGAAAACTCATTTGTGATGCCTTTTTCAATCGGCTTTTCGTAAACATTATATACCCTGAAGGTCAGTATACCATCGCCAGGAATCATACTTACTTTAAATCTTAACCAATAATAATTTCCAGCGGTTGTATTCACTTTAAAAAGTCCTGTCCCGTTTACTGCTGCAGGTTGTTCATTTTTATTATAGGTTGCCGCCGGCTGACCGGGGAAAGCTTCTTTAAACCATTGGATTGCGTTGCTAATCACCTGCTGTTTGCTCAACGCACTTTTTATATGGTAGAACTTTTCATAATACACAATATGTTCCCTCATAGGAATTGGAGGCAGTGTATTTTCTTGAGCCGAAACGATAAAAGGCATAGAAATAAGGACGGCGAAGAGTAGTTTTTTCAGCATAATTTTAGGTTGATTGACGGGTATAAAAGATTATTACGATATTAAGCCTATTAATCAGTTTTAACAATACCTATGAGAAAAATCAAAAGAAGGAAATTTATAAAAGATACCCTGATCGCCGGTGCCGGGGTAGTTGTGGCACCTAAGCTATTATCAGCAGAAACATTGCGGCCCGCTGCTAAAAAAGTGATCGTCGCGGGCGCGGGCATTACCGGGCTTTGCTGTGCTTATGAATTGATGAAAGCGGGTCATGAAGTGACAGTACTGGAAGCCTCAGGAAGATATGGCGGGCATGTTTTCACCGGCCGGGATGGCCTATCCGATGGCCTTTATGCTGATTATGGCGCCGACCATATCACCAAACCAGGCTACGAACGATTTTTTGAATACATAGAAGAATTTAAGCTGACTGCAATTCCGTACCCCAATGCAGAAGGTTCAGAATACAATTATGATAAGGATGCTCTTAAAATGATCGGCGGTAAATTTTATACTGCTGAACAGTTGAAAGATCCTGCGGTGCTCACCAAATTTGGATATAACGAAAAAGAAGTAAAATTCCTGTCTGAACATCCGATGTATGAGTTGGGGCCTTATTATGTTAAACCTTACCTAAGCAAGTTTACCGATGTTTACCAACCATTCGGTGTAGGATATGATGACCTGGATAAAGTTTCCATCTCCGAAGTATTCAAAAAAGAAGGCGCTTCGCCTGCAGCGCTTAAGCATTTAGGCGGGCACAACACTTCGGCCCTGTATTATCTGTGGCGAACTGCGATCATGGATTTCAGGAAGATACCTTATTCCGAAGGCGAAACCTTTCACCTGAAAGACGGCAATGAGCAATTGCCCATCGCCTTTGCCAAGCGTTTAGGCGAACGGGTGAAACTGAACAGTCCGGTAACCGCAATCAAACAAAACAAAACCGGGGTGACGGTTTCCTATCGTCCATACGGTGCAGAAAAGGAGACCGATCTGAATGCCGATTATGTGGTGAACTGCATTACGCTGCCCATATTCAAAAGTATTCCGGTTACACCACCGCTTTCGGCTGAAAAACAATATGTGGTAGATAATCTGGCTTATTCGTCGCACCCTTTTTATGTGTTTGAAGCCAGCACCAAATTCTGGCTGGATGATGGTATCAAAAGCATCAATATGGAATTTGAGCACCCGGATATATCCTCCATCTGGCTCGAAACAAACCAGGTGGATACAAAGCGTGTTATCCTGAAGGCCTTTGGTCCCGGTGGACTTTCGCCGCAACGCGTGCTGGCGGCATTCAGACAAGTTTACCCCGGCAAGCACGATACTATTGAGCAGGCTTTAACGGTAGACTGGACGCGCGATAAATTTGCCCCGGTATGCGAAATGGAGCCATTCCCGATAGGAGAGATGCACAAATTCTGGCCGCAGATATTACAGCCCGAAGGACGGATATATTTCGCGGGTACTTATGCTGATAATATGAGTAGGGGAATGGAATCATGCCTGCGGTCGGCTCAGCGGGTGGCCGGGGAAATAAGTAAAGCTTGATTTCGGATTTTTAATATAATACAATGAAATTTACCAGACCAAGAATAATCTGTTTTTCCGTTTTGCTTAGTTTGATTTTCTTCTCTTTTATTAACTTTCAAGAGAATCATCCGCCGGTAGTAAAGCTCGTATCGCCTCAAAATAATAGCTCTTTTGATAAAGATGCATCGGTAACCTACAAGATCAGCGTATCAGACAAAGAGGATGGTGAATCTAAGTTTGATGAGATCAACACAAAAGAAGTATTGCTGGAGGTGCGCTACCTGAAAAACGGGAAAGCTGTGCCGGCGAATCCTCAAAATAATGGCATGAATATCATCATGACATCTAATTGCGTTACCTGCCACGGTTTTAATACCAAAGCCATGGGGCCGTCATTTGCGGATATCAATAAGCGTTATCCGGCTACTAAGGCTAATATAGATAGCCTGGTAAAACGTATTCAATTTGGCTCGACCGGAATTTGGGGTAAGGAAAAAATGCCTCCGCATCCGGAGCTGTCTATCAATGATATTAAAAGCATCGTTCAATGGATCACCAAAAATGCAGCTGATCCTAACGTAAACTATTATGTTGGAACCGACGGCTATTTCCGTTTTAAACCGGATGCACAAAAAGGCACTTATCAGCTTACAGCGAGCTATACCGATCATGGGTTAAAGGATGTGCCTGGCAAGAAATTGAGAGGGCAGGATGCAGTTACCATAATTATTAAATGAAATCGCTTTTAAAAGAGGAGGCACCTACGGAGCCTGACCAACTCATGTTTTTGTCTATAAACGGGAAGCTCCCATGGAGCTAACTCCCGCCAAAATCATTGACTCCATGGGAGTCGCCTGTTTATAGCATGTATCAATAAGGATATTTGGGCTCCATTTGGAGCCTCCCTTCTCCAGTGTAGTTTTAAAAGCGATATCCTGATTAAATAATATTCCATATTGGTTTATTATTTCAAATTGATAGATTTGATAATTAAACCAATCCCGCTATAAATCCCTGATATGAAAAGAAAATTTATTGCTCTGCTTGCTTTTACAGCAACAGGAGTATTGGCAGTCAATGCGCAACAGGCGCAACAATACTCTGCAAAAAATAAGTCGGTTAAAGTTTATGTGACCGAAAAGGGTTCAGATAACCGTATCACCAATACCGAAACATTGTATTTTGAGGACAAGCCACAGCCGGTTGAAACCGAAGTGGCAGTGTTTGTCGATCCTGCTAAAAAATTTCAGACTATGCTCGGCATAGGCGGTGCGTTGACTGATGCATCAGCAGAAACTTTTTACAAGCTGCCAAAGGATAAGCAAAAGGAATTTTTGACAGCCTATTATGATAAGACCAAAGGCATTGGCTATACTTTTGGCCGTACCAACATCCAAAGTTGCGATTTTTCGAGCGACAGCTATAGTTATATTAAAGATGGCGACGCAGCGCTGAAAACATTTGATATCAGTCATGATAAAAAGTATCGCATCCCTTTTATTAAAGAAGTAATCGGTGCGGCTGGTGGCAAGCTGAATATCTTCGTTAGTCCGTGGAGCCCGCCGGGATTTATGAAAACCAATCATGATGTTTTGCATGGTGGCAAACTGGAAAAGAAGTATGATCAAAGCTGGGCCAATTTCTACGGTAAATTTATCCGGGCTTATGAGAAAGAAGGTATTCCTATCTGGGGTCTGAGTGTACAAAATGAACCGATGGCTACCCAAACATGGGAATCATGCTTATATACTGCCGAAGAAGAGCGTGATTTTGTGAAGAACTTCCTGGGCCCAACACTGCAAAAGCAAGGATTATCAAGCAAAAAACTAATTGTCTGGGATCATAACCGCGATCTGCTTTACCAACGCGCAAGTACTATTCTGGAAGACCCTGCAGCTGCAAAATATGTTTGGGGTGTAGGCTTCCACTGGTATGAAACCTGGACAGGCGCCGGTATGAACTTCGCAAACGTGGCCCTCGTTCACCAGGCATTCCCGGATAAGAACCTGATATTTACCGAAGGCTGTGCTGAAAGATACGACGCCACCAAGCTGAACGATTGGTCGTTAGGTGAAAAATACGGAACATCGATGATCAATGATTTTAATGACGGTACGGTAGCCTGGTGTGACTGGAATGTTTTATTGGATGAGCAGGGCGGCCCCAATCATGTGGGTAATTTCTGCTTTGCGCCGGTACATGCCGATACCAAATCCGGTAACCTGATCTATACCAATTCTTACTATTACATTGGTCATTTCTCAAAATTTATCAAACCGGGTGCGAGACGCATCGCCAGCGCTGCCAGCCGCGATAAACTGCTGACCACAGCTTATATGAACCCCGATGGCAAACTGGCTGTTGTAGTAATGAACAAGACCGACGAAAAGATCGATTACTTTTTATGGATAAAAGGTAAAGCTGCCAAAGTGAGCAGTAACCCGCACTCCATTGAAACTTTGATAGTTCAATAGCCTCACCCCAACCCCTCTCCAAAGGAGAGGGGCTTTTATACCCTCCGATCACTGATTAACTGATCACCGGTTAACTAATACTTATTCCGAGCGCAAACTTCTTACAGGATTAGCCAATGCTGCTTTTACAGAACGAATGCTTATGGTTAAAAATGCGATCAGTATGGCCACGAATCCGGCGGCGATAAATACCCACCAGTGCATATCAATACGGTAGGCAAAACTTTGCAGCCATTTGTTCATGGCAAACCAGGCGATAGGTGTGGCAATTACGGTAGCTAATAATACCAGGTAAACCAGCTCTTTACTTAATAAGGTTACAATGCTGCTGACGCTCGCCCCGAGAACCTTTCTGATACCGATCTCCTTTACGCGTTGTTGTGCCGTAAAAGTAACCAGTCCGAATAAACCCAAACAAGCGATGCTGATTGCCAGTATGGTAAAAATGAGTAATAAATTGCCTTGCTTTTGTTCGGTTTGATATTGATTGGCAAAGTTTTGGTCGAGGAAATGGTAATCTACTTTATTTTCGGGGTCGAATTTGCTATAAACGGTTTTTAAGTAATACAATGCAGCGGGTATATTTTTACCGCTCAGCCTGACGTACAGATTGTCCTTGTCATTAGCAGTTTGAGGTAAAACCAACTCCATTGGCGTAATCTTGTGTTGTAATGAGTAGGTGTTAAAATCCTTTATCACACCCACAATGGTTGACCATTGTATAACACCTTTGTCCACACCGGCCCGCACACGCATGCCCACGGGGTTTTTCCATCCTAGTTCGTTCACCAGGGTTTCATTAACAATAATGGCATTCTGAGCAGAATCTGTTACGCCCTTTTGAAAATTACGACCTTGCAATAGTTTGATCTGCATCGCCGGAATAAAATCTTCATCAACTATCAATTGTTCAACTAGCTTGGTGTCAGGCGCAGTATTACCGTCCGGGCCGATATTGAAATCAGTTTCACCGATGTCATTATTGCCAATGGGATTGCCTGCTGCACTAACACTTTGGATCAAAGGACTTTGTAATAACTGTGTCTTTATTGCATCAATTTTTTTACGGGCATCCCTGCTATGAATATGAAAAGTAAGCATCTGCGATTTGTTAAAGCCCAGGTCTTTATTCATTACATATTGTAGTTGCTGATAAATAACGCAGGAGCCAACGATCATCACGATAGTGATGACAAATTGAAAAGTCACCAGTGATTTCCTGAAAAGAATGGTAGATGATTGGTTACCCAATTGTCCTTTCATTGCAGGTATGGTACGAAATCCGGACAAAAACAGGGCAGGATAAATACCGCTGATCAAACCGGAAATGATGGCAAAGCCTGCAAACAGAAATAAAGATTTTGCAATACCTAGTTGCCATATATCGAGCGATTTGCCAGAAAGATGGTTAAAATAAGGCAATACGAACTGAATAAGTACCATCCCAATTGTAGTAGCCAGTGCTGTAAACAGGACCGACTCCGAAAAGAACATCAGCATCAATTGTTTACGACCAGAGCCGATCACTTTGCGGATACCGATCTCTTTGATCCTTACAACAGAACGGGCAGTGGTGAGGTTAACATAGTTGATTACCGCAATGCTCAGGATTAGCAAAGCCACGATGCTGAAAACATACACATAGGTGATATTACCGTTGCTCCCCATCTCGAACTGCAGGTTAGAGTGCAGGTGAATAGAAGTAAGCGGCTGCAACTCCATGCGATAATTAATGTTAGCCAGATCGGCTTTTAAGTATTTATTATAGAACGCAGGCGACGCGGCTTCGATCTTTTTGTAATCGTCATGGTTTTTCAGCAGGACGTATGTAAACAGGTGCGCGCTGCCCCATCTGTCTGTATAATTTGTATTAAATGAGCGCAACGCACTAAATGTAAAGTGGGAATTGGCAGGCGCATCATTAATAACCCCGGTAACTGTTATCGGATCATTTTTATCAAAATAGACGATTTTACCAACGGCTGAAGATACATCGCCAAAAATTTTAAGAGCGAGTGTTTTGGTTAGCACGATGGAATGCGGTTTTGATAAAGCAGACTGCGGATCGCCATCCAGAAAATGGTAAGTGAATATGTTGAATATGCCATTATCAGCAAATGATACATCGGGCGCCATGATCTGCTTTTCGTTATAGATGATCTTGCCGCCGCCTTCAGGGTCTATCCTGGTGGCATCCTCTACTTCCGGGTAATCGGCTTTTAATGTCGGGCCATAAGGTGCTGAGGTAATAGCCAGGTCGAAGCTGCCGGTGTTCCATTTGCCATGCTGAACAACACGGAAAATACGATCGGCTTTTTCGTTATAGCGGTCATAACTCAGCTCATCGGTAACATACAATGCAATGATCCAGAATGCGGCTACGCCGATAGCCAGTCCGCAGATATTTACCAGCGAAAAAAGTTTGTGTTTGTTCAGGTTACGCCAGGCTATTCTAAAGTAATTCCGGATCATAAGGCATTTGTTATTTGAGCTTTTAAGATAGTCACTTTTATTGAGATCTGAAATCGCCCAAAGTATATGCCATTGTAAAATAATGTTGGATATCAATAAAATAGCAGATAGGCTAGCTGTTTAGCCGTCTGCTTTTGATACAATTGATGTTCGGTTATGAATAAGTCTTTAGTCGAAAGTTCTGAGTCAAAAGTCTTCACTCCAGGATTCGACTCAAGACTTTGGATTTTTCGACTTAAGACTACTCAGACCGAAGGCTCTTCACCGGGTTCGCCAAAGCCGCTTTTATACTCTGGAAGCTTACCGTCAGTAAAGTAATGATCATTGCTCCGGCACTGGTGATGATGAATATCCACCAGGCAACATCGGCATGGTAATCATAGTTCTGTAACCAACCGTGCATAAAGTACCAGGCTACCGGCGAGGCAATTACTAATGCGATAAGTACCAGCATCACAAAATCTTTTGAAAGCAGTTGCCATAAATTGAACACCGAAGCGCCCAATACCTTGCGAACGCCGATCTCTTTAATGCGCTGCTCAGCCATAAATGATGCCATACCAAACAGGCCCAGGCAACTGATAAAAATAGCCAGAGATGCGAACGAACTTGCCAGTGTGCCAATACGTTCTTCGTTACCAAATTTTTTGGCGTAATCCTGGTCTACAAACTGATAATCAAATGGCAGTTCAGGCGTATAGCTCTTGAATACATTCCTAATTTTATCGATAGCATCGTGTACATTCATTTTTGGATTGATCTTAACCAGCGCAAAACTGCTTGGATCTTTTGATAAGAAATAAACCGTTGGATTGGGACGTGTGTACGGCGATTCGACAATCATATCCTTGGCTACACCAATAATTTTGAAGTTATTGCCATAATATCGAAGACTCGAATTCAGCGGATTTTTCAATCCCATAAAACGCACAGCGGCTTCATTGACTACTACTGCAGCCGAATCAGACAGGAATGATCTTGAAAAATCACGCCCTCCGGCAAATTGCCAGCCTATGGTTTTACCGTAATCATAGGAAACATTGTTTTGCTTGAAATCAATGCTCAGATTGGGGTCTTTGCCTTCCCACTCAACAGCGCTGGTGCTTCCCGAATAGTCTGTTGGCGGTGCACCTGATTCGGCCATTTCGGTGATCGCACCGGTATTAAATAAACTCAATTTAATGGCATCAAAATGCTTGTGGATTTGGTCCGAATACATCGTAATAAATATCAATCCATTCCGATCATACCCGACCGGGCGATTTTTGGCAAATTGTATCTGGCGGTATACTACGATAGTACCGATAATGAGCACCACTGAAACCGTGAACTGCACAACTACCAGTACTTTACGCGGCAGCGCAGCCAGGCGACCGACACGGAAAGTGCCTTTTAATACTTTGATAGGTTTGAAAGATGACAGGTAAAATGCAGGGTAGCTACCAGTGATCACACCGGTAAACAGGCAAAAAGCAACAGCCGCCAGCCAAAAAGCCGAGCTTGACCATGGCACAGACATCTGTTTATCAGCGATCTCATTAAAGAACGACATGCTTAGTTGCACCAGCAACAAAGACAGCACAAAAGCCAGTATCACACAAAGTATGGATTCGCTGAAAAACTGGTAGATCAATTGCCCGCGCAGTGAACCGATTGCTTTGCGGATACCTACCTCACGTGCACGCTTTTCAGATCGTGCGGTGCTCAGATTCATAAAATTGATGCAAGCCAACAATAGAACGAACAAACCGATGATGCCAAACAGCCATACGTATTGTATGCGCCCGCCAGTATTAAGGCCATTTTTGAACTCATCATACAGGTGCCATTTACTCATGGGATGCAGGAACAGTACGGGCTTCTTTTTAGCTATCTGCCCGGTTAGATGGCGCATTTTTTCATCCTTTATCTTTAAGGATACTTTCTGAAAATCAGCCGCGTCGGTCAACTGCACATAAATATTTACAAAGTTTGGCCTCCAGGGCTCTTTCATCTGATTAAGCTGGGCGTCAGCAGCAAAGCGAGCCCATGAACCGACGAAAGCCATATCAGTAAGCGTAGTATTTTTAGGGAGATCCTCATAAACACCGGCAACTTTTAAACTCGCCCCGTTATCTACCTTTAGCATTTTACCAATCGGATCAGCATCGCCAAAGTAGGCTTTTGCCATTGATGCCGAAAGCAACATGGATGATGGATCTTTCAAAGCATCCTTATCCCCTTTTAACATTTTTAGCGAGAACAAATCAGGACCGCCGGCTTCCATATAGGCGCCATTTTTAGTCAGTTTTTTATCTCCTAGTGCAATGATATGCCCATTGATACCGGTAGACATAACAACCGATTTAAAGTCGCTGCCATAGTTTTTGCGCAGCTCGGCAGCTAATGGATAAGGTTCCGAAAACCAGGTTTGCACCTCGCCGTTGTTGGTTACATTTTGAATTACCTGCGCTATGCGATTATAATTCTTATGATATCGGTCGAAAGATACTTCATCGTATATCCATAACCCGATCAGCATTACAACGGCCATGCCCACGGCAAGACCGCCGATGTTAATAAAAGAGGAAGCCTTATTCTTAACAAGGTTCCGCCAGGCAACTTTAAAATAGTTCTTTATCATGGTTTAGTTCATTAGTTCACTTGTTCATTAGTTTATTGGTGTCTCTCACTGCTACTGCAACTGCCAGTGCTACTCTGATCTTAAACTTTTAACCGGATTTACCATCGCTGCTTTCAGGCTTTGATAACTTACAGTAAGTATGGTTATAAGCAATGCTCCTGCAGCTGTTATGACAAAAGTCCACCAACTGATAGACGCCCGGTAGGTATAGTTCTGCAGCCATTTATGCATAAAATAATAAGCTACAGGCGAAGCAATTATCAGGGAAATTCCTACCAGGCCCACAAAATCTTTTGATAGCAATCGCCAAAGGTTGAATACCGAAGCACCTAGTACTTTCCGTACGCCTATCTCCTTCACACGTTGCTCGGCCATGAATGATGCCATACCGAACAGGCCCAGACAGCTGATAAAAATAGCCAGCACGGAGAATATGGTAGCCAGTTCGCCTACGCGTTGCTCGTCTGAGAACTTTTTGGCGTATTCCTCATCAACAAATTTATAACTGAAAGGGCTGCCCGGATTATGCTGTTTAAATACGGGCTCGATCTTCTTTAACGCATCCTGCATTGGTATAGCAGGATTTATCCGGATGGTGATCTTGTTTACCCAATCTGGCTGCATATGGAACACGGTGGCTACCATTTGCTTATAAGGCGACTCCATTATCATATTTTTCACTACTCCTGTAATTACATGGGTTTTGCCTAACCATGTCATGGTTTTGCCAACAGGGTCTTTTATTCCGCTAAGCTTTACTGCAGATTCATTCAAAATAAACGCGCCGGTATCAGCAGGGTTATTCCTTGAAAAATCTCGGCCGGCAATAATTTTCCATCCTATCGTATTGCCAAAATCAGCAGTGACGGCTATGGTACCAAATGTCGGGTCGAAGCCTGGCGCTTTACCGATCCAATTAAATCCGGAATTATTAGACCATACCTGGGTAGCAGCGCTGTTAGATTCGGCCATATCTTTAACAGCGCCAGTTTGTATAAGGTCGTTTCTCAAAATATCATAATGATGATAGATATCAGGCGTATTCATGTCCACTGTAATTAAGCCCTCGCGGGTATATCCGACTGGTCGGTTTTGGGCAAACTGTATCTGCCTGAAGACGATAATTGTTCCGATAATTAAAACTATCGATACTGTAAACTGAACCACCACCAATATCTTGCGCGGAAGAGCCGCTAAACGTCCGACCCTGAAAGTGCCCTTTAAAACTTTGATAGGTTTGAAGGACGACAGATACAATGCCGGATAACTGCCAGCGACAAGTCCGGTAAAAAAAGTAAAGACTAAGGTAATCAGCCAGAACATGGGACTGGCCCATGGCATTGCCACTTCCTTATCAGCAATATGATTAAAATAGGGTATAGCCAGTGATACGAGTAAAATAGTCAGTAAAAAAGAAAGAAATGCAACCAGGATTGATTCGCTCATGAACTGCCGGATGAGCTGTCCCCTTGCTGAACCAATAGCCTTGCGGATACCCACTTCTTTCGCCCTTTTCTCGCTGCGGGCCGTGCTCAGGTTCATAAAATTGATACAGGCTAGCAGCAATACAAATAAGCCAATAGTGCCAAATAGCCATACCATTTGTATACGGCCGCCAACTGATTTACCATTCTGGAACTCGCCATATAAATGCCATTTAGACATGGGAAATACCTGCATGGTTTCATCATTGATTTTAAAATAAGGCTTGGTGATGTTCCTGATCTTGTTTGATATTTTATCAAAGCTGACGTTGTTATTCAATTGCACAAATATGTGGCAACCATGATTGCTCCAGGCTGTTGATTGTGTATTCCACCAGTTTGCAGCATTGCTCCAGGACATTAAAAACAAAATCCCATTGAAGCTGGTATTATGCGGCAGGTCCTGGTAAACGCCGGTTACTTTCATTGTCGCATTATTATCGATACGTACTACCTGGTTGATAGGGTCAGCATTTCCAAATAATGATTTGGCAATTGATGCCGACAATAGCATGGAGGTTGGGTCTTTAAAGGTCTGATATGTTCCCTTTATCATCACGAGCGATAATATCGCAGGCAGATCAGATTCAGCATACATCCCATTCTGAGAGATTTTTTTATCTCCTACAGCAAGGATATGTGTGCTCTCCCATGTTAAGGCAACACGTTTTAAATCGCCCGAATACTTGGTACGCAGTTCGTTGCTAAGCGGCACCACTGTTGACGGAAAGGTTTCCGTTTGGCCATTAGCGGTTTGGGTGGTCATGAGTTGCCCGACACTTTCATAATTACTATGATATTTATCATACGACAGCTCATCCCAAATCCACAAACCTATCAGCATGGCAACGGTCATACCAATAGCCAGTCCGGTAATATTAATAAATGAATGCGCCTTATTCTTAATAAGATTCCGCCACGCAACTTTAAAATAGTTCTTTATCATGGTTTTAGTTCATTAGTTCACTTGTTCATTAGGTTTATTGGTGTCTCACTGCTACTTTAGCTGCCACTGCTACTCTGATCTTAAACTTTTTACTGGGTTAGCCGTAGCTGCCTTTAAGCTCTGGTAGCTCACCGTAAGCACAGTTATCAATAATGCACCGATGGCGGTTGCGGCGAAAATCCACCAACCCATAGCTGAACGGTAGGTGAAATTTGCCAGCCATTTATGCATAAAGTAATAAGCTACCGGTGAGGCGATCATCAGGGAGATAATTACTAATCCTACAAAATCTTTTGAAAGCAATTGCCACAGGTTGAATACCGAGGCGCCAAGCACTTTGCGCACACCGATCTCTTTTACACGTTGCTCAGCGGTAAACGACGCCATACCGAATAACCCGAGGCAACTGATAAAGATGGCCAGACTGGCAAATGAGCTTGCCAGCTTGCCTACGCGTACTTCGTTGTCAAACTTTTTGGCATAATCATCATCGGCAAATTGATACTCGAACGGGGTAGAAGGATCGTATTTCTTGAATATAGCACCGATCTTGTCAATAGCATCATGAGCACTGGTATTAGGACTGAGCCGGATATCGACGATGTTCAGATTCTTCTGCAGATAAAAAAAAGTTTGCTCCACCGGTTGATAAGCCGATTCGGTGACCATGTCTTTTACTACGCCGATGATTTTGTAGTTACCATTGCCAATCCAGGTAATGGTTTGGCCGATGGGATTTTTGAATCCCAGGTATTTTACGCAGGCCTCATTGATAATAAAGCCTGATGAGTCGCTTTTGAGCGCTGGATCAAAATCACGGCCTTCTTTTATTTGCCATTTAACGGTTTTACCAAATTCAGGAGAAACAGCCAGGCTCTTAAAGTTTTCCTGCAAAGCAGGATCTTTTCCCTGCCATGTAAAGCCGCCATTGGTAGAGTTGCCATCGGTTATACGTGTCTGTGATTGCGAAACAGAGGCAACTACGCCGCTATTCAACAGTTCGTTCTTTATAGCATCGTATTTTTTTGCAATGTAATCGGTTTGCAGGGGCACGACCATAAGACCGCTTACATTATAACCGATAGGACGGTCTTTGGCATACTGCACCTGGTTGAAAACAACGATGGTGCCAATAATCAATACGATTGAAACGGTAAACTGCACCACCACCAAAACTTTGCGCGGTATCGAAGCCAGGCGGCCTGCCCGGAAGGTGCCCTTCAATACTTTTACCGGGTTGAAAGATGATAGATACAAAGCAGGGTAACTGCCGGCAATAAGCCCGGTAAATAAGGTAAAACCTATGCTCGCCAGCCAGAATACCAGACTACCCCAAGGCATGGATATTTTCTTATTAGCCACTTCATTAAAGAAAGGAAGAGATAGCTGTACAAATATCAAAGCGAACAAAAGCGAAAAGACAGCTATTACCAACGATTCACAATAAAATTGAGCAATCAATTGGCTACGGACAGAACCTACTGACTTGCGTATGCCCACCTCTTTGGCGCGTTTTCCGGACCGTGCCGTACTTAGGTTCATAAAGTTAATACAGGCCAAGAGCAATACAAATACGCCTATCACGCCAAACAGCCACACATACTGGATGTCGCCACCAATGTTTACCCCATTTTTGAAATCACTGCGAAGGTGCCAGTTGTTCATTGGTTGAAGGAAGATAACAGGCCTAAATCGCGCATCACTGTTTTTAGTGCGTTGAAGGTCCTTCATCTTAATGTCCCTGATCTTGTACGAAACCTGGTTCATATCAGCATTATCGGCTAACTGAACAAAAGTCTGGAACCAGCTTGCTCCCCACGGGTTATTAAAGCGGGTATCGTAATGCTGATCTTTTACTAATAATTGCCATGGTGAAATAAAGGTCAGATCGCCAAAGGATGAGTTTTCGGGAAGATCTTCATAAACTCCGGTCACCTTAACGGTCAGCACATCATCATGATCTATTTTGATGATTTTATTCATTGGGTCGGCATCACCAAAAATGGCTTTGACTGCCGTTTGGGAAAGTAATATCGAATTTGGCTCCTTCAGCCCATTACGGCTGCCTTTAACCATCTTAAGCGATAGCATATCCGTAATGCCCGGCTCCATAAAATTGCCACTCACTTTCAGATTTTTATCACCGATGGAAAAGATGTGCCCATTGGTCCACGAAGACATGATGACATGTTTAAAATCGCCACCGTATTGTGCCCGGAGGATAGGGCCCATCGGATAAGCCTGGGCGCTCCAGGTATCAGTTTCATTGTTTATCCACTGGTTTTGCATCACCTGGGCAATGCGGTCGTGGTTTGGGATGTTTTTATCGAATGACAGCTCGCTGTACATCCACAAGCCTATCAGCATAGCTACAGCCATACCCACAGCAAGCCCGCCAATATTGATCACTGACGACGCTTTGTTTTTAAGGAGATTTCTCCAGGCGATCTTTAAATAATTCTTTATCATAGTGTTAGTTCATTGGTTCACTTGTTCATTAGTTCATTGGTGTTTGACTGCTACGGCTACTCCGACCTCAGGCTTTTCACCGGGTTAGCTAAGGCCGCTTTTATGGCTTGGAAGCTTATCGTAACTATAGTAATCAATATTGCCGACGCAGCTGACAGCAAGAAGATATTCGCGCCCATTTTTATGTGGTAATCATATTTGTGCAGCCAGTTTTGCAAAAAGTAGAAAGCTATCGGCGATGCCAGCATGCAACTTAGTATTACCAGTATTATAAAGTCTTTTGATAATAGTAGCCAGACTTGTGTCACTGTCGCGCCCAGTACTTTGCGTATGCCGATCTCTTTTGTGCGTTGTTCGGCTATATATGCAGCAAGTCCGAATAAACCGAGACAGGAAATAAAAATGGCCAGTGCCGCAAATATGCCTGACAGTTTTCCGATAAGCATTTCGAGGTTGAATTTCTTGTTGTAATCGTCATCAACAAAACGGTAGGTGTAGGGAAAGGCAGGATTATACTTATTGAATATTGTTGTAAGTTTAGTAATGGCATCGTGTGTGTTCACATTGGGAGACAGGCGATATATCAAATTCCCTCCATTGCCTATATAAAACGTGGTGGGATCGGCGGCAGCAAAAGGCGAGATCATTAACGCATCTTTTACCACACCAATTACTTTTATATGCTGCTTGCCAAATGTAATGACCTGATTCAATGGATCTTTTAATCGTAAACGTTTAATTGCTGCTTCGTTGAAGATTACATAGTTAGTGTCTGGTTTATAATTGGGGATGAAGTCTCTTCCTTCTTTGATCTTCATGCCGAGTGTTTTAAAATAATCGTCTGATACACCGATATATCCCATCTCAACTGTTTCGCCAGGGTATTTACCCGGCCAATAAGTAATATCGCCGTGCGAGTTGACATCAGTAGCCGGAGCAGAAGCTGTTGTTACTGATTGCACCAGCCCGCTTCGCAGTAATTCATTTTTTAAAGCGACATAGTTCTTGCCAAGGTCTTCGTTCATGTCCGTAGCCATCAGGTTGCTGGTATTAAAACCGGTAGGCCGGTCCTTTGCATATTGTATCTGCTTGTAAATGACGACCGTGCTTATGATAAGTGCGATAGAGCAACTGAATTGTACTACTACTAAAACCCTCCTTGATAATGAATTTGATTTTCCACCACTGATGGTACCCTTTAAAACCTTCACCGGGTTGAACGATGAAAGATAAAATGCTGGTTTGCTGCCCGCCAGTAGTCCGGTGAATAGCACACAGCCTATCATAGCTAACCAGAAAATGATATTGCTGAACGGAATGCTCACCGAGGTATCTGCCAGTAAATTAAATGCCGGTAAAGCCAACTGGACAAACAAAAGGCAAAAAGCAAAAGAAATGACAGTTATCAAAGTCGATTCGGTCAGAAATTGGAAGATCAGGTCCTTTCTTTGCGAGCCGATCGCTTTGCGTACACCCACTTCTTTGGCGCGTTTTTCGGAGCGCGCAGTAGAAAGATTGACGAAATTGATACAAGCAATCAATAGTACTAGTACTCCGATCAAACTAAAAATATGTACATAGTCGATAAACCCGCCACCGGCTATACCGTTTTTATATTCATTATACAAATGCCAGTCTTTTAATGGCTGAATGATTACTCTTGAATTTCGGGCATTGGTGCTATTGGGCTCGCTTTTTTCAATATCGCTGATTTTGGCTGCAACCCGGGCATAGCTGATATTGGGTTTTAGTTTAACAAATATCTGATAGCTATTGCCGTCAAAACCGCCTGTACGGTCCCGTTTTACATAGCTCCTGGTTTGTTCCATATAACTGAATGGTATCAGGTATTTAAATTGGAAAGATGAATTTGCCGGTATGTCTTTCAACAATCCAGTTACTTTCAAATCGTGCTGATTATCTACCCTAACGGTTTTATTAAGGGGATTCTCATCGCCAAACAAGGCTTTTGCTGTGCTTTGTGTTAGCACAATGGAATAAGGGTCGCTCATTGCGGAATTTGCATTGCCCTCGACAAAAGGATACTGAAACATTTTCAGAAAATCGCTGCCTATTTGAGCGCCTTGCAAGTATATCTTTTTATTGCCTACCATCAGCCCATGCGAGTCGCCCCAATCAGATTCGGCAACATATTCTATTTCGGGTATGCTGTTACGTAATGCATCAGCCAGTTTTAGCGAGGTGGAGCTGAATGTCAGCGTTTCGCCGTTACTGTTAAAATTTCGTCTTACCTGGTATAGCTGTTCATAGTTTGGCAAGAAGCGGTCATATGAATATTGAAATTGTACCCATAAGCCAATAATGAGGGCAACTGCCATGCCGGCAGCAAGACCAAGTATATTTAATGCGCTGTATATTTTATTACCTAAAATATTTCGCCAAGCGATCTTTAAATAATTCTTTATCATGGTTTTAGTTCATTAGTTCACTTGTTCATTAGTTCATTGGTGGCCTAACTCTAACTGCTACTCTGATCTTAAACTTTTAACCGGATTCGCAGTAGCTGCTTTAATGCTCTGAAAGCTTACCGTAATCAAAGTGATGATTAGCGCGCCGCCACAGGTTACTCCAAATACCCACCAGGATATATCCGTGCGGTAGTGATAATTCATCAGCCATTTGTGCATAAAATACCAGGCGAGTGGTGATGCAATTAATTGCGACAGAACAACCAGCTGCACAAAGTCTTTAGATAAAAGAGCCCAAAGATTTACAACCGTTGCACCTAATACCTTGCGAACACCAATTTCTTTAAAGCGTTGCTCTGCAACAAATGATGCAAGTCCAAACAAACCGAGACATGAAATGAAAATGGCGAGGGACGCAAACACGCCGGCAAGGCTTCCGATACGTTCTTCGGCAGCAAATTTGGCCGCATATTCCTCATCGGCGAACTTGTATTCAAATGGTGCAGATGGGATGATCTTCTTAAATACAGCTGCTATTTTTGGTAAGGCTTCACTGGCGCTCACCTTTGGATTGATCTTAACATTGATCTGGCTGGTGCCCACATGCCCCTTTATCATAAAAATGGTAGGGGTGATATCATCATAAGGCGATTCCATGATCATGTCTTTTACCACACCCAGTATCTTGTAATATCTCATCGGCTGATCCTGGAACTTCCAGCTTACATCTTCGCCTACCGGGTTCTTCAGGCCCATGTATTTTGCAGCAGCTTCGTTGATGACCATTCCGTTTGAGTCCGTAGGAAAAGCTCTTGAAAAATCGCGGCCCTGGACAAATTGCCAGCCGACAGTCTTTCCGAATTCAAAACTTACAGGGAGCGTACCAAACGAATCGTTGAAGTTAGGGTCTTTGCCTCTCCATTTAAAACCGCCGTTTCCTGAGGCGATCTCTGTTACTTTGCCAAACGACTCAGACATTTCGGAAACTACACCGGTATTCTTTAGCTCAGATCGCAGGATGTCGTATTTGCCGTCAAAGTCGCTGTTTTTCTTCTCGATCATGATGAGCCCTTCGCGGGTATAGCCCACAGGACGGCTCTTGGCGATTTGAATTTGTTTATAAACTACGATTGTGCAGATAATTAAGGCGACAGAAACGGTAAACTGTGTCACCACCAGAACCTTACGCGGAATAGATGCAAGGCGACCAGCTTTAAAAGTTCCCTTCAAAACTTTAACCGGTTTGAATGATGACAGGTAAAGCGCAGGATAACTTCCGGCTATAATACTTGTGATGAAAATAAAACCGATACTGACCAGCCAGAAATAAGCGCTTTGATAAGGCATACTCACCTGTTTGCCAGCAAGTTCATTAAATCCTGGCATCGAAAGCGTTACAATAACCAATGACAGGCAGAATGCCAGCACCACGATCAGGAATGATTCGCTCAGGAACTGCCCGATCAATTGCATACGCAGCGATCCGACAGCCTTTCTGATTCCGATTTCTTTAGCACGTTTTTCAGATCGTGCGGTACTTAAATTCATGAAATTGATACAGGCTAGCAGGAGAACAAAAGTTCCGATAATGCTAATCAGCCAAACCATCTGCAGTGGCCCTGTATCAGATTGACCGCGTTTTAAACTGTGCAGGTGCCAGCTGCTCATGGGCGCCACTAACACCTGTGGATTTAGAGCGGCCTCATCTTTAAATTTAACGTCCTTTAGGTCTTTTAACTCGGCATCTTTGATGTTGTGAGAAACCTGCTCAAAACTCATATTTGGTGCGATCTCGGCATAGATTTTCAAAAAGTGATTTTGCCAATCGGTCATCGCGCTTTGTTTGATCCATGGATTATCAACAAACCATAAGTCGATAGGCGAAAGGAATTTAAGGTCTTTAAATTGAGTGTTGAGCGGAAGGTCTTCATAAACACCGGTAACCTTCACGTCATACTTGTTATTTATCTTCATTACCTGGTTCACAGGGTTTGCATTGCCAAAAAATGCTTTAGCTGTGGACTCAGAAAGCATGATTGAGTAAGGATCTTTCAAACCAGCCCACGAACCATGGATCATCTTCAATGTCAACATTTCAGGGGCATCGGCATCCATGTACAGACCCGTTCTGGAAAGCTTCTTATCACCTGCTGATAGTATATTATCGACATTCCAGGAAGCCATCACAATATGCTTGAAGTTTTCTTTATAGTTGGCCTTCAACTCCGTATATAATGGAAACTGTACAGAGCTGTTCGTCCCCTGCGTATTGCTTTTCTGGTCGACCATGTGCACTCTTATTTGCCCGATGGTGTTATAATTTTTATGATAGGTATCGAACGACAACTCATCCCACACCCACAAACCGATTAGCATAGCTACAGCCATGCCCACAGCGAGGCCACCGATATTAATAAGGGAAGTAACCCTGTTCTTAACAAGATTACGCCATGCAACTTTCAGATAATTCTTTATCATGACTTTAAGTTCATTGGTTCATTGGTTTCTAAACTGCTACTGCAACTGCCGCTGCTACTCTGACCTCAGGCTCTTCACCGGATTCGCAATAGCCGCTTTAATAGCCTGGTAGCTTATCGTGCTTAATGCAATTAGCAATGCCAATGCGCCAGCAATGCCAAATACCCACCAGTTGATGGTTATCCGGTATGCAAAATCCTGCAACCAACGGTGCATGATAAACCACGAAACTGGAGCGGCTATAATAAACGACAGGATAACCAGCAATAAGAAATCTTTTGAGAGAATGAACACCACGTTTTGCACCGATGCTCCAAGCACTTTGCGGATGCCTACTTCTTTGGTGCGTTGTAAAATATTATAAGCTGATAATCCAACTAATCCAAAGCAGGCTATCAATATGGCAAGGGATGCAAACAGGGTAAACATCTCGCCAAACCGCTGATCACTTTGGTATTGGGCATTGAATTCATCATCAAGAAAGAAATAATTGAAAGGGTCATTAGGGAAATATTTAGTCCATAAAGCTTTTACAGTGGCAACGGTACCTTGCAGGTCTGTGGTTTGCAATTTTATGGAATAGGCATTGCGTGCATTTGTCCGTAGGGAGATCAATTGCGGGTCGATAGGCTTTTGAAGCCCCATGTGGTGGAAGCTTTGTATCACGCCAATGATGGTAAGCGTGTCGCCGTTGGATATTTTTTTACCGATGGCGTCCTGGGGATCTTTGAAGCCCATCTGAGCCAGCGCCCTGTCATTCAATATTGCCCCCTTTTTATCAGTAGGGAAGTCTTTTGAAAAATTTCTCCCGGCCAGCAATTTCATGCCGAATTGGGGTAAGAAATCATAATCAACACCGAGACGATATACGGTTGAGCCGCCAAGCTCTTTATGATCGAGGCTTTGAAAGCCATTCGTCCAATAGATCTCCTGACCCATTACATTGCTTGACGAAGTCATACCTTTTATCCCTGGAATTTTGAGTAAATCCGTCTTAAATGGCTGCAGTGCGTCTTGATACACCGAATCAGGAATCGACTGAACACCACTTAGTACCAGTGTCTGGTTGATATCGACGCCAAGCTTTTGTTTTCGCATAAAGTTCACCTGCTGGTAAACAATTATAGTTCCGGCAATAAGTACTACAGAGATACCGAATTGCACAACGATCAAAGATTTTCTCAAGATCAAGCCGCCAGATGTGTTTTTGAAGGCACCTTTCAGAACAGCCACAGGTTTATAATCCGACAGAACAAAAGCTGGATATAAGCCTGAAAGCAATGTCCCCGAACAAAAGATGGCAAAAAATATCAGCCAGTACTCACCCGACATGGAAAAGCCGGTTGAGACATCCTTACCCATCAGGTTATTGAACCATGGTGTTAACACCGCTACAGCGAAACCGGCAAGAAGAATAGCTGTAATATTTAACAGAACATTTTCCAGCATGAACTGCCGAATCAAATTACCTTTAGCGGCACCTAAAACTTTACGCACACCTACTTCTTTTGCACGTTCAACAGAGCGTGCGGTAGACAAATTGATATAATTGATCCAGGCAATGCCCATGATAATAAAACCTATAAGAAACATGAAATTGACTGCGCTGCCGCTGCCGTTTACTTCGGCTTCCTGGTTGTAATTTGAATTGAGATAGATGTCACTTAACGGAATGATATGCAGTTCATTCCGCACATTGTTCAGCTTGTTCCCCTTCCTGTTGTTAATATACTTTTCGGCGAAGGCAGGCATTTTAGATTCAAACTTTTGCAGGTTGGTACCGGGTTTCATTTGCAGGTATACATAGAAATCATACCAGCCGATGGCTGTATTAGCAGAATCGTCTTTATCGCCCTGTTCGCGCAAAGCTTTGCGGAGCGTTTCGTATGAAACCAGGTAATCTATAATAAGATGTGAGTTTTTAGGATAATCTTTAAACACTCCTGTTATTTGGTACGTGTCAGGCTTGGCCCTGCCATCACCGTGAGATTGTAGGGTTTTGTTAACAACATCCGTGGTCCCAAAATATTTACGCGCCATACTTTGCGAGATGATAATTTTGTTGGGTGCATCCAATGCAGTTGCACTGTTTCCTCCAGCGAGTTTCATATCCAGCATGCTAATAGATGATGGGTCAGCAAAGTAACCTTTCTTCTCAGAGAACTTGATGTTTTTAGCATCATTGCTCAGCAAGAGCTCGTCATCGATCAGCCGGCAGTAGTTTTCAACTTCCGGATAATCTTTTTTCATCAGCGGACCGAATGCAGGATAGGATGTAGCCGACTGCCACGACAATTTTCCCTGCTTATACGCATCCAACCGGATGCGGACTATCCGTGATGAATTTTTTTGAAAAGTATCGTAGCTTCTTTCATACGACACATACTGAAAAATGAGCAGGCAGCAGGTGATGCCGATGGTAAGCCCGAGGATATTCAATGTAGTATATCCTTTTCTTTTTAAAAGATTACGCAGGCTGATGACGAGAAAGTTCTTTATCATGATGTTAAAACTCTAAATACTAATTTCTAAATACTAAACACTCAAAAAGGCACACTCACCACTGATTATTCACCATTCACTTTCTCACTCTGATCTTAGGCTCTTCACCGGATTTTCCAGCGCCGCTTTAATTGTCCGGAAACCCGATGTAAATAATGCGGTAAGCAGCATACCACCTCCGCTTAATGCGAATATCCACCAGCTTATAGCAGTGTGATCGGCAAAGTTTTGCATCCACTTGTTCATGGCCCACCAGGCTACCGGAGTTACGATCACAAAAGCCAGCACGATAAGCCACGCCATCTCCGTAGACAGCAACACAACGATTTGCGTTACCGTTGCACCCAATACTTTGCGTACCCCAATCTCTTTAGTACGTTGAGTGGTAGTGTAAATCGTCAAGCCAAACAGTCCGAGACAGCTGATCAGTATTGATAAGCCTGTTGCCCAGTTCAGTAGTGACACCGTATTTTGTTCGTTGGCATATAGTCTTGCAATGCTTTCATCAAAAAACTGGTATTCAAAATCGTCTTCGGGGTAAATTTGCTTCCATGCTTTTTCCATGGATGAAATGGCTGCTTTCCACTCATCGCCATTGGCTGTTTGTGGTTTCAGTGCAATGTGGAAGGTGCCATTGAAATAGAAATTGGTACTGGTCATGATGGCCAGCGAAGCAATAGGAGCGTGTATCGATTCCTGGTTGAAATCAGCCACGACACCCACGATCTGCATATCCTTGTCGCCATTAAATTTGCTGATCACTTTGCCAACAGCATCGTGCGGATCATTGAATCCGATTCGCTTTGCAAGCGTATTGTTAATCAGGAATGCTTTTGAGGTATCGCCGGGCATCAGATCCCTCCCTGCCAGTAATTTGATGTTGTAAACCTTAATATAATTTTCATCACCAAATTTTAGCCCCAGGTCTTCCATCTTTATCTCTTTTTTCCCGTCTTTGTAAGTGGCTTCGGTGCTATGGGAGTCGTCAGAAGTAGGAGCATCACGGCCCATGCTTATCATATCTACCTGGGGGATCGCTTTAAATTTATTAAGCAGCACCTGGTTTAATCGTTCCTGCCTGTTTTTCCAGGGTGAATTGATGATCAGGATGGCGTCCTTCTTAAAGCCGAGATCTTTATGTAATGCGTAATAAATCTGCTTGCTTACCAGGATAGTTGCCATAATGAAGAATTGGGCAATGGCAAACTGCGCTACTGTAAGTGATTTACGAAACAGAGCCTTACGCGTTTCCTGTCCTTTACCTGCCTGGTTTTTCAATACCGATATTGGTTTATATCCGGAAAGCACCATAGCTGGATAGAACCCGGACGCAAGACTAACTATGATAGTCAGCAAAACAAGAAACAGGACAACATTTGGTTGTACAATAGTGCTGTTTTGAACGCCTGCCGGGATAAATCCCGCAAAAAATTTAAGAATGACAGGGGCTATCGCAGCCGAAATAACGACAGCATTGAGCGTAAGCAAAAATGTCTCGCTGATAAACTGAAATATCAATTGTTTACGACTACTGCCCATGGTTTTACGTATACCGATCTCTTTAGCCCGTTGTGTCGACTGTGCAGTGGTAAGGTTGATAAAATTGATACAACCCAGCAATAACAAGAAGAGCGCAATACCTGATAGCTCAAGCAATGTGGTTTTATCTGCAATGCGTCCGTTAAACGTCCCGTAGATGGGATTGAAGTGAATATCGGCTAACGGTTGCAACATAAATTCTTCTGTTACACCAGGCCTGCCTTTATAGTTCCTTTTCTCAATATCGTTTATCTGTTTCTCAATATTAGCAACTGTGGTTTGCGGCGTTAACTTGACAAAAAACTGGTAATCAGGACTGACACCTCCCCAATTAAGCAAGCGCAATTGTTGTTTGATTGACGGGTCTGAAAAAGCTGTCGGAAAGGAAATGAAATCATGAAATACCAGGTCGGTGTTTTGTTTAATGGTTTGCACAATGCCAGTCACTGTAGTCCTCATGGTATCGTATATCACGGTACGTCCAAGCATGTGATCATAGCTTACACCGGGGAAATATTTTTCGGCCTGCTCCGAGGTAAGAACCACCTGGTATGGAGCATTTAGTGCGGTTTTAGCTGACCCCGCGAGCCATTTATATTCAAATAACTTGAAGTAATCGCTATCGGCTACTATTACGTTGTCCTGTATTTTGAAACGCGAGGATGCTTTGCTTCCATTAGGAACGGTCACGTTCGGTTGTGATAGCCTGAAAATAGGAGCGGCTTGTTGTAAACCTGTAGCTTCGTTTTTTACGGCCCATGGCAGCGGTCCGCAGATACCCGGATTATTACCCGGCGAACCTGAGAACGAAAAGTTGGTTACCACGCGATAAATACGATCGCCATCCTTATGGAACTTATCAAAGGTGAAGTCATAATGCACCAGCAGGTAAATAACAAGTGCTGCACTAATTCCTATCGATAAGCCGATGACATTAATCAGCGTAAACAGCTTGTGCCGCCAGAAATTCCTAAATGCAACTTTGAAATAGTTCTTTATCATGGGGTTAGTTCATTGGTTCACTTGTTCACTAGTTCATTGGTGTCTAACTGCTACTGTCACTGCTACTCTGACCTTAAGCTTTTCACCGGATTAGCCGTCGCCGCTTTAATACTTTGATAGCTCACAGTAAGCAGGGTAATAACTATTGCACCAACTGCTGTCAATATGAATATCCACCAGGAAATCTCGGTATGATATTTATAATTTATTACCCATTTATTCATAAAATAATAGGCTAATGGGCTGGCAATAAACAATGAAATAGCTACCAGTGCCACAAATTCTTTTGACATCAACCCCCAAAGATTGGCTATGGAAGCGCCCAATACTTTGCGGACGCCGATCTCTTTGGTGCGTTGCTCGGCCATAAATGATGCCATGCCAAACAGGCCCATACAGCTGATAAAGATGGCCAGTGCGGTAAAGGTGCCCGCCAGTTTACCTGTGCGTTCTTCATCGGCAAATTTTTTGGCGTAAGCGGTATCGGTAAACTCGTAAGTGAACGGGCTTCCGGGGTCGTATTGCTTAAACACATTTTCTATCTTACTGATTGCCTCGCTGGTTCCCATATGCGGGTTCAGCCTCATATTGATGAGGCCATAATCTCCGTTCATCCCTGAAAATACCGTTGGCGCCACAGGTTCATAAGGTGAGGTCATCACCATATCTTTTACCACGCCAATGATGTGAAAATCCCTGTACCATTTAATGCGCATACCTACCGGGGTCTTCAAACCCATATATTTTACAGCGGCTTCATTTATAATGAGAGCCGACGAGTCGGTTAAAAATTCTTTCGAAAAATCACGTCCTTCCTTGACCTGCCAGCCGACAGTTTTACCAAATTCAGGACTGACATGAACTACGTTCAGGTCGGGTTGGAAGCCGGGCGGCATACCTTCCCATGAAAAACCTTGCTGGTTGGCCCAGATATCGGTTACCGGGCTGCCGGATTCGGCTGCTGAAGTTACTGCGCCTGATTTAAGCAGGTCGTATTTTACCGCTTCAAAATGGTTGTGTATATCCGGTGTTTGCCAGTACGCCTGTATCATGTTTGCGCGGTTATAACCAACGGGCCGGTTTTTGGTGTATTGAACCTGTCTGAAAACTACAACGGTACCGATGATGAGGGTAGCTGAAACCGTGAATTGCAGTACGACTAATATTTTACGCGGCAGGGAAGCCAAACGCCCGGCGCGGAATGTTCCTTTAAGTACCTTAACCGGCTGAAATGATGACAGGTAAAACGCCGGATAACTGCCTGCAACTATACCGGTGAGTATGCTAAATACTAACCCAAGGATCCAGAATACCGGGCTCGACCATGGGATAGGCATCTGTTTATCAGCAATTAGGTTGAATGATGACAATGCCAGTTGAACCAAGATCAATGAGAATGCAAAGGCAAAGGTTGACATCAGTAACGATTCACCGAAGAACTGGCTGATGAGTTGATGGCGTAATGAGCCCAATGTTTTACGTATACCCACCTCTTTGGCCCGCTTTTCGGAACGGGCAGTGCTCAGGTTCATAAAATTGATACAGGCCAGCAGCAATACAAATGTGCCGATAATGCCAAACATCCACACGAATTCAATATTCCCCCCTACGATCACTCCATTTTTAAACTCCGAATACAGGTGCCATTTGCTCATCGGGTGAAGGAAAAGAGTTGGTTTGAAGCTAAGGTTCAATTTATCGTGTGCAGCGGTAAGCGCTATCAATACCAGATCTTTAATATGGGCCGAAACCTTGCCGGCATCGGCGTTGGCATTTAGCTGGGCAAGTATCTGCCATGAGTTGCTGCCCCAATCATTCAGGTATCCCTTCGTCGAGGGATTAGCCAGGTAAAAATCCCATGGAAGCATGAAAGCTATATCGTTAAACGAGGTGTTGCGCGGGAAGTCTTCGTATACGCCCGTAACTTTTACCACACTTTTATTATCAACCTTAACCATCTGGTTCATCGGGTCGGCATTGCCAAAAAGTGCTTTAGCCAGTTTTGCCGACAGCAATATGGAAGATTCGTCCTTCAAACCTCCACGGGTGCCTTTCAGCATTTTCAGGGCGAACATTTCCGGCGCTTCGGGTTGTATGCAATTGCCGCTTTGGTTCAGCTTTTTATCCTTAAAGGCAAGAATATGGTCATTTGTCCAGGTAGACATCACCACATATTTAAAATCTTTTGACGGGCCCGTATATTCATCCCGTAACTTGTGCCCCAGGGGCAGCGGTAGGGCACCCTTTGTGCCCCGCTCACCATTGAAGGTTTGGTGCTGCATTACGCGCACCAGGCTATCGTAGTTTTGAAAATATTTGTCGTATGATAATTCATCCCATATCCATAAACCGATAAGCATCGTCACAGCCATACCTACCGAAAGGCCGGTTACATTAATGAAGGTGTGCACCTTGTTTTTAAACAAGTTCCGCCAGGCGATCTTCAAATAATTTCTTATCATCACTTAGTTCATTAGTTCACTTGTTCACTAGTTCATTGGTGTCTAACTGCAACTGCCACTGCTACTCTGACCTTAAGCTTTTCACCGGGTTCGCTGTCGCTGCTTTTATGCTTTGATAACTCACCGTAAGAAGAGTGATCACTATTGCACCAACAGCTGTCAGTATGAATATCCACCAGGAAATCTCTGTGTGATATTTATAATTCATTACCCATTTATTCATAAAATAATAGGCTAACGGGCTGGCGATAAATATTGAAATAGATACCAGCGCTACAAATTCTTTTGACATCAACCCCCAAAGATTAACTATAGAAGCGCCCAGCACTTTGCGCACGCCAATTTCTTTGGTGCGTTGCTCGGCCATGAAGGACGCCATACCGAATAAACCCATACAACTGATGAAGATTGCCAGTACGGTAAATATGCTTGCCAGTCTGCCTGTACGTTCTTCGTCAGCAAATTTTTTAGCGTATTCAGCATCAGTAAACTCAAAATTGAAAGGGCTTCCGGGGTCGTATTGCTTATAAATAGCTTCCACCTTTTTAAGCGCTTCAGTGGTTTCCATGTGTGGATTAAGCCTTACATTGGTAACACCCCAATTATTTTTTATTGAATAAAATACTGTTGGCATAACGGGCGAATAAGGTGATTGCATCACCAGATCACTTACTACACCGATAACATGATAGTTACCGCCGTTCCACTTAATAGGCTTGCCAATGGGATTTTTCAGGCTCATAAACTTTATCGCAGTTTCGTTGACAACAAGTGCGGACGAGTCACTTAAAAACTCCCTCGAAAAATCGCGCCCCTGTTTAATTTGCCAGCCAAAAGTTTTACCAAAATCCGGTGAGACGCCAACTACAGCCATATCAGGTTGCAATCCCGGAGGCATGCTCTCCCATGAAAAGCCACTTTGATCAGACCAGATATCGGTTATCGGACTGGACGATTCAGCTATATTAGCCACCGCACCCGATTTAATCAGATCGTACTTTACCGCCTCGAAATGATTATGAATATCAGGTGTTTGATGATACACCTGTATCATGCCTGCGCGGTTGTAACCAACAGGACGCTGCTTGGTGTATTGAACCTGTGTGAAGACAATTACGGTACCGATGATCAGCGTAGCTGAAACAGTGAACTGCAACACAACCAATATTTTACGCGGCAAAGAAGCCAAACGACCTGCACGAAAAGTTCCCTTAAGTACTTTAACCGGCTGGAATGATGACAGGTAAAATGCAGGATAGCTGCCGGCAATTACGCCGGTAAACAAGCTGAAGGTTATACAGATGATCCAGAAAATGAAATTTGTCCATGGTATAGCTATCTGTTTGTCAGCTACCTGGTTGAATGGCGATAATCCCAATTGTACCAGCATTAGAGCGAATACAAAGGCAAAGGCCGATACCAGCAATGATTCACTGAAGAATTGAGTAACAAGTTGCTGGCGTAGTGAACCCAATGTTTTGCGTATACCTACTTCTTTGGCTCTTTTCTCAGAACGAGCAGTGCTTAGGTTCATGAAGTTAATGCAGGCCAGCAGCAAAACGAATGTGCCTATAATGCCAAACATCCATACAAACTCTATATTCCCGCCTACGATCACTCCGTTTTTGAACTCAGAATACAAGTGCCATTTGGTCATCGGGTGTAAAAAGAGGGCTGGTTTAAAGCTGAGGCTGAGTTTGTCATTTACTGCTGTAAGGGCATTTAACTTCAAATCTCTGATACGTGCAGAAACCTGGTCGATATTTGCATTGTCATTCAACTGAGCGAATACCTGCCATGAATTATTACCCCATTCGTTTAAATTCCCCTTCGTCCACGGATTCATAGACAGATAAAGATCCCACGGAAGTATAAATGCCATATCATTGAAGGAAGTATTACGTGGCAGGTCCTCGTATACGCCGGTAACTTTTACAACCGTTTTATTGTCGATCTTAACGACTTGGTTCATTGGGTCGGCATCGCCAAAAAGCGCTTTGGCAAGCTTTGCTGACAGGACGATAGATGAGGGATCTTTTAAGGCAGTGCGTTTCCCTTTAAGCATTTTTAGAGTCAGCATATCCAGCGCTTCCGGCTGCATGCAGTTGCCGCTTTGGCTTAGTTTCTTTTCTCCATAGGCAACGATATGGCCCTGTGTCCAGGTTGAGTTTACCACATATTTAAAGTCTTTAGTCGGGCCGGTATAGTCCGCACGTAGTTTTGGCCCCAGGGGCAATGGTATTGAACTTTGGGTGCCACGCTCGCCATTAAAGGTTTGATGCTGCATTACCTGCACCAGCCGGTTGTAGTTTTGAAAGTATTTGTCGTAAGACAATTCGTCCCATATCCACAGGCCTATCAGCATGGCCACTGCCATGCCTACCGACAAGCCTGTTATATTAATAAACGTATGCGCTTTGTTCTTAAACAAATTCCGCCACGCGATCTTTAAATAGTTCTTTATCATTACTTAGTTCATTAGTTCAATTGTTCATTAGTTTATTGGTGTCAGACTGCAACTGCGACTGCCACTGCTACTCTGACCTCAGGCTCTTCACCGGATTTACCAACGCCGCTTTTATCGCCTGGAAGCTAACTGTTGCAAGTGCGATCAGTATTGTTAATACTCCTGCTATAGCAAACACCCACCAGCTTAGTGGTGCGTAGTACTGAAAGCTGTGCAGCCATTTATCCATTGCGTACCAGGTGATGGGCGTTGCTATGAGCAATGCGATGGTAACGAGTACTACAAATTCCTTTGATAATAATGTAAACAGGGAGGCTATGCTGGCACCCAGCACTTTGCGGATGCCAATTTCTTTTATGCGTTGTTCTGCGGTAAACATCGCCAGCCCTAATAAGCCCAGGCATGAAATAAATATCGCCAAAAAAGCAAACGCGTCAGATAGCTTGTTGATGATCTGCTCGTTTTGATATAGCTTTTGATACTGCTCGTCTACAAAACTCCAGGAAGGAGGGAAGGCAGGGTTCAGCTCCTTACATAATCTTTCGATACTTGCTACCGCTTCGCGCGATTTGCCGGGTTGTGTCCTGATCAATATCATGCCTTGCTCATGTTCTGCTGAACGGAAAATCATAGGGCCAATCTGTGTGTGCATAGAGTGGAAATGAAAATCCTTCACCACACCGATGATCTTACCCCGCTTGCCAAATACCCTGAGAGGTTGTCCGATAGGATCCTTGTAGCCTGTTTCTTTAACAGCAGCCTCATTTAATATGTAGTTGGCTGTATCGGTCGGATAATCTTTTGAGAACGCACGCCCGGCAACCAATTTCATTTGCATGGTTTGGAAAAAGTCGTAACCTACACCTGGGGTAGTGAACATGATAGTTTTTGTCGTGTCCTGGCCTGTCCATCCTACGGCGGCTGTACTGCCGTAAATGTCTGTCACATTGTTATTAGCAATGCGGCTTACCGATTTTATGTCTGTCTGTTTAAGCAGTTCATCCTTGAATATATTGTATTTGGCACCCAGTTCACCTTCCATCGTTACCGAGATGAGGTTTTCCCGGTTATAGCCCAGGTTCTTCGACTGGATATAATTCATTTGCCGCGAGATGATTATCGTTCCGGTTATCAGTATCACCGACAACACAAACTGAAATACAACCAATCCTTTGCGGAATATTGTGGTGGTTGGGTCTAACTTAAGCGCCCCTTTTAATACCTTAACAGGCTTGAACGAAGACAGGAATAGCGCAGGATAGCTTCCGGATATTAATCCTGTGATCAAAGTAATGCCTATTAATTCTAACCAGAAAGAAAGCTGGTGAAACGGCAGGGCAATTTCTTTTTGGGTGATCTGGTTGAACTCTGGTAAAGCCATTACAACTATGCCAAGCGATATAGCTACTGCCAGAATTGTTGTCAATAATGACTCACTAATAAACTGCCCGATCAATGATGAGCGCATAGCGCCGATTGCTTTACGAACGCCAACCTCTCTTGCTCTTTTAAGTGAACGGGCAGTACTGAGGTTCATAAAATTGATACAGGCGATCAGCAGGATGAAAACGGCTACAATACTAAAAATATGCACATATTCAATACGGCCACCATTGGGGCGTCCATTTTCGATGTTATTGTGCAGATAGGATTCCGCATAAGGCTGTATGCCAAGCTCTACATAAAACGAACTGGTCTTTCTATTAACGCCGCCGTAATAATGATCATAGAAATAGGCGAGCTTTTTATCAACCAGAGATGCATTTGCATCTTTTCTCAGGGTAACGAAGGTTTGCGGGCCAACATTACCCATACTGCGCGCCCATGGATTGTTATCTAAGAAAGTCTCCCAGTTAGTTAAAAAATCAAAAGTTGTTGAAACGTTTTTAGGCAGATTTTCAAATACAGCCGTTACGGTAAAGTTTTTAGTGTTTTGATATAAGATGTTCTTGCCGATGGCATTATGAGCGCTTCCAAAAAATTGCTCTGCCATTTTTCTTGAGATAGCGAGGCTTGACGGAGAGCTCAGCGCGGTTTGCGGGGTGCCTTCTATCAGCGGAAAGCTAAACATCTTAAAGTAATCTGCACCTGCAGAATTGCCCTGTATCTTGAGGATTTTATCGCCAACACGAAAAGTGCTTGTCTCGCCAAAACCCATGCCGGTGGCATATTCCACCTCCGGGATAACCTTTTTCAGTTCACCTGACAGTACACCAGGTGTATCATACATCCCGCTTATATTGGTATGATTGGAATGAACAATCCCCAGGACAGAATACAATTGCGGAGAATGAAAAGCATCGATACTTTCCTCATTCTGCACCCACAGCATGATCAAAAGACTGCATGCCAAGCCAACCGAAAGCCCGGCAATATTAATAAACGACTGCGCCTTGTTCCTAAAAAGGTTTCGCCACGCAACTTTAAGATAGTTTTTTATCATTGGTTTGGTTTATTAGTTCAATTGTTCACTAGTTCATTGGTGTCTAACTGCTATTGCAACTGCCACTGCTACTCTGATCTCAGGCTCTTCACCGGGTTCGCCAACGCCGCTTTTATACTTTGATAGCTTACTGTCATTAAGGTGATTATTAAAGCGCCAAAAGCTGTAGCTGCAAATATCCACCAGGTTATTTCTGTACGGTATGGGTAGTTTTGCAGCCAGTTGTGCATGAAATAATAAGCGACAGGTGCGGCTATCAATAACGAGATTATAACAAGTACAATAAAATCTCGTGATAGCAATTGCCACAGATTGAATACTGTTGCACCCAATACTTTTCTTACACCTATCTCTTTTATCCGCTGCTCGGCCATAAATGAGGCCATCCCAAATAAACCGAGACAACTGATGAAAATAGCAAGACCGGCAAAAAAGCCCGCCAACGTGCCCACGCGTTCTTCGTCGCCGAATTTTTGTGCATACTCCTGGTCTACAAATTTGTAATCGAATGGATCAGCCGGAGCATATTTTTTGCAAACAGCTTCAATGTTTTTTAATGCCGCGCTTGTGCTCACTTTAGGGTTTATCCGGATGTTTACTATACCCGGCCAATTAATGATATAAAAGATGGTTGGCTTTATTGTCTCATAAGGTGATTCTACAATCATATCTTTTGTTACCCCTAAAACCGTATATTTTTTATCACCCCAGTTTATAACCTGGCCCACTGGATTTTTAAGGCCCATATATTTAACTGCTGCCTGATTTAAGACCAATCCGCTTGAATCTGAAGAGAATGATTTGGAAAAGTCCCTGCCGTCTGTAACCTGCCAGCTTACCGTTTTTCCATATTGGGGCGTTACTGCAAAAGTTGCAAACTCATCGGCATGGTTAGGGTCTTTACCAGGCCATCTGATGTCTCCTGTTGTTGCGCTTCCTTTGGTAATCTGATTGCCGGATTCCGCAATTTCACTTATCCACTTAGTTTGCAACAGCTCGTTCCTGATAACGTCAATGTTCTTGTGTAAATCTCCCGAATATGGCCTCACCATGATTAGCCCTGAACGTCCGTATCCAATGGGACGGTTTTTTGCAAATTGAATCTGCCGGAGAATAATTATGGTTCCGATTATCATGGTTACCGAAAATGTAAATTGGATCACGATTAACACTTTGCGGGGGATACTTGCCATTTTTCCTGCCTTAAACAGGCCCTTCAATACCTTCACTGGTTTAAGCGATGACAGGTAGAAGGCTGGATAGCTGCCTGCGAATAGCCCGCTGATAATTACGAATCCGATACAGGTTAGCCAGAAGAATGGATTTGTCCATAAAATGGTGCTTTGCTTACCTGTTATTTCATTAAAATATGGGAGTGTTAATTGTACTAAAAATAGCGCCACAGCAAAGGACAACGTTGCCACCAATAAAGATTCACTTAGAAATTGCCATACGAGTTGCCTTCTCAGTGAACCCATCGACTTTCTTATTCCAACTTCTTTGGCCCGTTTCTCTGATCGGGCTGTACTCAGGTTCATGAAATTGATACCAGCCAGCATTAATACAAAAACGCCAATAATGCCAAACAACCAAACATATTTGATACCGCCACTTGTGTTTTTACCATCCTTAAATTCTGAATACAAATGCCAGTGGCTCATTGGAAACAAAAAGATTTGGGGATTTGATTCTTTCCCGGTGTTACGAATCTTGATGTCTTTTATTTTTGCCGACAACTGCGCGATATTTTTTGAATTGGCAACCTGGGCGAAAATTTGAAATGAATTGGCGTTCCAATTAGTCTTAGCCCCCTGCACATCTGCTGAACCGGCATATAACTCCCAGGGTGCGATAAAGGCGACATTGTTAAAAGTTGTGTTTGAGGGTAGATCTTGGTAAACACCGGCTACTTTTAAATTAACTCCATCTAATTTTAATGTTTTGTTAAGAGGGTCGGCATTGCCAAAAACAGCTCTGGATACTGATTCGGCTAGTAAAATAGAAGTTGGGTCTTTTAAAGCATTTCTTGCACCCCTGACCATATCCAACGTAAGCATTTCCGGAGCCGACTGTTCCATGTAATTTCCTTTAACAGATAGGTTCTTATCATGGAAAGAAATGAGGTGGGGGTTTGTCCACGAAGAAAGTACTACATGTTTAAAATCGCTGCCGTAAGAGTGCCGGAGCTCAGTTGCAACAGGAATGGGCATTGCTTTTAGCGAGCTGACTTCTCCATTCACGGTCTGGTTCTGCATTACCCTGACAATCGTTTCGTAGTTTTTATGGTATTTATCAAACGATAGCTCATCCCAGATCCATAAACCGATAATCATGGCAACCGCCATACCTACAGCAAGGCCGCCAACATTAATAAAAGACATAGCCTTGTTATTAATAAGGTTTCTCCAGCCGATTTTAAGATAGTTTCTTATCATGGTTTTAGTTTATTAGTTCTTGGTCATTAGTCATTTTTCCTGATAACTGGTTAACCGGTTACTGATTACTCACTCCGCAGGCTTTTTACCGGATTCGCCAGCGCCGCTTTTATACTTTGATAGCTCACTGTTAATAAGGTGATTGCCAGTGATCCGAAACACGTTACAGCAAATACCCACCATGATAATGGGGTGCGGTAAGTGTAATGCTGCAGCCAGATATTCATAAAGTTGTATGCTACAGGCATAGCTATAAGCAATGCGACGATCACCAGCACCACAAATTCTTTCGACATCAGTCGCCATAAGCCAAAAACAGAAGCACCCAACACTTTTCGAACCCCAATCTCTTTTACTTTTTGCTCGGCCATGTATGATGCCATGCCGAACATGCCTATGCAACTGATGAATATGGCGAGCAAGGCAAATGAGTTCGCCAGTTTGCCTACACGTTCTTCACTAGCAAATTTCCGGGCATAATCATCATCCGCAAATTTGTAGGAGAATGGTACTGAAGGCGAATACGTTTTGCATACTGCAGCGATCTTGTCTAAAGCCTCGTGTGCACTTATACGTGGGTTGATTTTGATAATAAAATAGTCCAACGCACCTTTGCCAATTCGGAAAATAGACTGTTTAACCGGTTCATATGGCGATTCCATCACCATGTCTTTAACTACGCCGATCACGGTCAGATCTTTTTTACCTACATGGACAACTTCACCTACCGGATTTTTAAGGTTCATATATTTTACAGCAGCCTGGTTCAGCACAATGGCTGACGAGTCGGCTATAATGTTGCTGTTAAAGTCGCGCCCATCAGTAAATTGCCAGCCAACGGTTTTCCCATATTCCGTAGTAACATTGATCTGGCCAAAGAAGGAGCTCATAGATGGGTCTTTCTGCTTCCAGGTCACATCGCCGCGATTGTTATTTATACCAGTTGTAAGGCTTGACGATTCGGTTACTTCAATTACAGCACCTGAATTGATGAGATCAGACCTTAATGCTGCAAAATGTTTATGCAGATCGTCGTTGGTCACCTCGATATTTATCAGTCCCGCTCTTGAATACCCCACAGGGCGGTTCTTAGCGAATTGAACCTGTTTAAAGACCACGATGGTGCCAATGATAAGGATAACCGAAACGGTAAATTGGATCACCACTAATACTTTTCTTGGGATTGAAGCAAATCGTCCAGCTTTAAAGCTGCCTTTTAAAACGTTGATCGGGTTAAATGAAGACAGATACAATGCGGGATAACTGCCAGCAATAACCCCCGTCAGGAAAGTGAAGCCTATACCTGCTCCCCAGAAAATCAGATTATTCCATGGCATGATTATCTCTTTACCTGCTACATTATTAAACCAAGAAAGCGATACCCCAACCAATACCAGCGAGAAAGCAAAAGACAGGAACGCGATCAAAAATGACTCGCAAAAGAACTGTGCAATCAATTGTTTTCGTACCGACCCTATTGCTTTGCGTATGCCTACTTCTTTAGCTCTTCGTTCGCTGTGTGCAGTGCTCAGGTTCATGAAATTAATACAAGCAAGTAATAGCACAAATGTGCCGATGATGCCGAACAGCCATACATATTGTATAGCTCCGCCTGTGTTAACACCATTCTTAAATTCGGAATATAGGTGCCACTTACTCATTGGTTGGAGGAAAGCGATCGGATTAAATTTGCGATCTTCCTTATCTATTTTGTTAAGCTTGATGTCGTGTATTTTTGCAGATACTTGAGCCATGTCGGCATTATCTGCTAATTGTACATATACAAATAATGAATTATCGCCCCAGTCTGTTGGTGATCTTCTATTATTGGGCTGATTAATATAATATTCCCAGGGACCTATAAAGGCAACATCATGCAAAGTGGTATTAGCCGGCAAATCTTCATAAACGCCCGAAACTTTAAAAACGTCGGCATTATCCAACTTTACGACTTTGTTTACCGGATTTGCATCGCCAAATAGTGCTTTAGCTATCGATTGGGATATCAATATGGATGAGCGGTCCTTTAGTCCATTGCCATTACCCTTAAGCATATTCAGCGAGAATATCTCGGGAGCTTCATCGCCCATAAAATTTCCTGAAAAAGAGATGTTCTTATCGCCTACCGTAAAGATATGCTTGTTCGTCCACGAAGACAATGCAATATGCTTAAAGTCGCTTCCATAGCTTTTGCGCAGTTCGGCATCAAAAGGTAATGAGACAGCTGCTCCTGTATTCACAGTACCATTGAAGGTTTCGTTCTGCATCACCATGGCAACCCGATCATAATTCTTGTGATACTTATCAAACGAAAGCTCATCCCATATCCACAAGCCGATGAGAATGGCCACGGCCATGCCAACAGCAAGTCCGCCTATATTAATGAACGACGTAGCCTTATTCTTAATAAGGTTACGCCACGCAACTTTGAGATAGTTTTTTATCATGGTTTAGTTCATTAGTTCACTTGTTCAATAGTTCATTGGTATCTAACTGGTACTGCAACTGCTACTCCGATCTGAGGCTCTTCACCGGGTTCATCAAAGCTGCTTTTATCGATTGAAAACTTACTGTAAACAGTGCAATAGCAATGGCGACAAATCCTGATAATACGAATATCCACCAGCTCAACTCAGTCTTATAGGAAAAATCCTGTAAAAACCATTTACTCATGCCATACCAACCTATAGGTATTGCTATTGCAATGGCAATTATCACCAGTTTTATAAACTCTATGGATAAAAGAGTCGTTATATTGCTTACCGTTGCACCCAGCACCTTGCGGATGCCGATCTCTTTGCTGCGTTGCTCGGCCATGAAAGCTGAAAGGGCAAATAATCCAAGACAAGCTATAATAATGGCCAGCACGGCGAAGCTGGTAAAAATGCGCCCCGTACGTTGCACATCCTGGTACATATTGGCAAATTGCTCATCCAGGAAAGTGTATCTGATCGGTTGGTCCGGTGAATATTTTTGCCAGAGAGCGGTGATATCGGCCAGAGTATTCTTCATATCTGTTCCACCGACTTTTACTGAAACGATAGAAGGGCTAAGACCAAAATTAAGCACGATAGGCCCAACCTGGTCTCGCATTGACTCAAAGTTGAAATCTTCAACCACACCGATAACGGTATATTTTCCATATCCGTTCGTGATATGTGCACCAATGGGTTTCTTCAGGTTAAGTTTTTTGGCCAATGTTTGATTAATTATAACAGACCCTTGGGTATCCTGGGCCATTGAGTAGGAGAAGTTACGGCCCTCAACCAGTTTCATGCCCATCGTTTTCAGATAAGTATCGTCTATTTGCCAGTATTGGCCGCCTACTCCAGGATCCAGTTTGGTTCTGCCCTCTATATAAAAAGTATTACCGTTTCTCTTGGTACCGTTGACAGGCAGATAGTCGCTTATAGACGCATTTTTTACTGAAGCCAGCTTAAGTAATTCATTTTTAAAGCTTTTGACATTTTTATCACCCAACGTATTAGTGCCTTGTATAACTACCACCTGATCCTTGTCAAAGCCCACTTTTCTGTTAAGTATAAAATGCATCTGGTTGTAGATCACCACGGTGCTGATGATGAGAATGATGGAAGCGCTGAATTGAAAAACAACCAGGCTATTCCTGAGTCCCGAACTTTTGCTGCCCGTACTGATGGAGCCTTTTAACACCTGCACAGGACGGAAACTTGACAAATAGAATGCGGGATAAAGTCCGGCAAGGGTACCAACGATCAAAGCCGCTATCAATATAACCGGTACAAACCACCACTGACCAAATGGCATAGTGAGTGATTTGGAAGCAAGTATGTTGAAGTAGGGTAATAATAACCAAGCTATTAAAATACCCAAGATAAAAGATATAAGACTATAAATTAACGATTCTGTAAGGAATTGATTGATGAGGCTGCTGCGGTATGAACCTACTACCTTTCGTAAGCCAACCTCTTTTGCGCGATTGGCCGATTTGGCCGTTGAAAGATTGATGAAATTAATACAGGCTATAACGAGAATAAAACCGGCAACGGCTCCGAACAGCCAAACGAAACGGACATCGCCATGAGGGGTGTCGTCGTAAATATCATAGGAATATAAATTGATATCACTGACTTTCTGCAGGTGCAGGGAAAATTTTGCAGCTTGTTTTTCTGCATCCTTCATCCCATCCTTTATCATTACCGGCAGATAATAATTCTTAATGATATCATTAGTGATCTTCTTTTCAAACTGCGCAATGTTAGTGCCCGGGCGCAACTTGATATAGTCGGGATAATTGCTGGCGTCCCAGTTGTTTTGCTCGCCCTGGTAGAATTCAACACCTTTTAAAGTCAAAAGGAAATCAAATTTATTCAGGTGGGAAGTTTCGGGAATATTCTCCATTACTCCACCAATCCTGTAAGGCTTGGTTTTGTCATTGTTGAGGTACATTACCTGTCCGATGGGATTTGTACCCGGGAAATATTTATCCGCTTTACGTTTTGATATCACCATTGTCAGAGGCTCTTTCAAAGCGGTCTCGCGTTTACCATAAGCCATAGGCAACTGCAATAGGTCCAGCATTTCCTGGTCGGCATAGGTAAAACCTTCCTCGTATGTGTTCTGTACCTGGTCGGCGCGCCTTACTTCATTGCTTCCAGCTTTGTCGAAAAGCGAATTGGGCATTAGCCTGCCTGATATTTCCACTTCCGGGAAATCAGCTTTCAACGCTTTGCCCATTGGGGCTGGCCAATCGGTACCCTTTTCTGTTTTGCCATCGGTATTGTAGTATCCAATAACGCGATAAATTTGATCGTTATCAGGGTATGATTTATCAAAACTAAGCTCGTTCCTTATATAAAGGCCGATAAGCAAACAGGCTGCAATGCCAAGCGCAAAACCGCCTATCTTGATGGCGGCGTACATTTTTTGCTTGCGTAACTGGCGGATAGCGATCTTGAGATAGTTTTTTAACATGGGTTGGTTAATTAGTCATTAGTCAATGGTCATTAGTCATTGGGTTGCTTCACCCTAAATTCCTCCCGAAGAGGGACTTGTTTCTTGTTAATCGGAGTCAACTGATCTCTGATTAACTAATCACTAATCTCTAACTCAAACAATATCATGCCGATATTTTAATATTTTGATAATCAGTAATTTAAATTGATTTGTGGAGAATTGGATTGTAACAAAAACGGACACTGTTCGTTCGGATACGGACTAGTAATTACCGGCTAAAATGAAAATATCCGCACTGCAAAGTGCGGATATTGATTTGATAAGATTCCCAGTTTGTTAGGCGCGAGGTCTTTTATTTTTGATGGCTGCAGCTTAAGTTATAAACCCCTGCATCAGAGTTTACTTTGTTTACATAAGCGTCGGAACCTGTCCGCCGGATATCATTAATTACAACCGAGGGAATATCAAATGCAGCCGCAAATGTTGACGATTGCTGACTGAACAGTATCTTTTTATAATTGGCGGTTTTCAGATCGTCGCCGTAGTGTACTTTGGCGATATTGTCTTCAATAGTGCCTATCAACGTTTTATAGCGGGGTAGGTAACTTTGCAGCAGCGCAGTCTTTTGGCTGTTGTATTTATTTTCTATCGCCACAATTTGCTGCCAATATTTACCATCTAATCCATTTACACAGCCGCATGCGGGCATGCCTGTTTTATCAACGCCCGGGCATTTACTGTAGTCCGGCGTTTTTACAGCATCCCTTTCTGTTTTCTCCTGGCCTTTGAGCGCTCTTAACTTAGCAGCAAACTCATCGCCGAGTTGTTTCAGCTGCATTACATTGGTTTGGTTAGTGCCAACTATCCTGGCAGCAGCCGGATTCTCCATCTGGGCTGTAGAGCGACTACTCTGCATTTGTTGTGCTATTTGCATGGCGTAGGCCTTTTGCTGATCAGGTGTCATCTCCTTCATTTTAGCAGCCATAGCCTTATAATCTTGCACTTGCGAAGCACTGGGACCTGACCCCATTCCTGACACGGAAGCGTTTGTAAATTCCTGCATTTTTTGTTTGATCAACTCATCAAGCTGGGTATCGCGGGTGCCATAGTTGCTGATAACCTTTTGCCCGTGATCATTGGTTGTGGTTGCACACTCATTGTAACATGAAGCAGCATCTCCGGGCGCCTGCAAATGGCCCGTGAGCGAAAGTATATTAATATCCAGGCAGCGTTGTGCATACACTTCTCTGCCAACTGCACAAATGACGAGTAGTAAAATAAACTTCTTCATAGTTATGCAGATTATATTTTCACAAATTCTACCCGGCGGTTGTTGGCTTTACCCTCGGGCGTGGTATTGTCAGCAATTGGTTTGGTATCGCCTAGTCCCTTGGTCGTAAATCTCGATTCGTCGATACCCATAGTTACCAATTGCGCTTTCACAGCATCGGCGCGTTGTTGCGAGAGGGTAAGATTATGTGGTGCAGTGCCGCTATTATCGGTATGCCCATCAATCTCCATTTTTATGGAAGGGTTTGACTGAAGAAACTTAGCCACTTCATTCAGCACACCCATACTTTCAGGCTTGATGGTTGCTTTATCAATATCGAATGTGATGCCATGGGTGATGAATTTCCCGCTGGTGAGTATATTCCCGATCATGTTCTGACTGCCGCCCTGTGCCAGCTTTACGTTGGTGAACATCAGCGGATTATCTATGTTGCCTATTCCGCCATATTTTATACTACCCGGAGCTATCTTTGAATCAGGTACTGTCAAGACACGGTATTGATCGACATACACTTTTATCTGCTTGTTTTTGTACCCGATAGCGATATGATGCCATTTGTTTTCAAAGTTGTTGCCGGATATAGCTGATGGAAGACTGCCATTTAAATCCACCGAACTGCCTGAAATAGTATTGGTAAACGAAGCCTCACTTGCAGAAACCGCTACGTATGCACTGAAATCATTTTCATTCGGCAGGAAGAAGAATACGTGGGTAGGGTAGGCTCCGCTTTCAAAATAGTTATCATATTCCAGTGTGAACTCGTTTCCTAAATAGGAACTGGTTTTCATCCGCGGGGATACATAAACATAGTTGCCATCCGTAAGCAGGAAAGCTTTTTTACCTTTTTGGGTATTCATTATAGCTTGTCCTTTTGCAAGTTCCCAGTGAGCAGGAAATTCGCCATCCTGATCGGCAGTAAAATCATCGTTGAAAATGATCTTATCGCCGGCAACAAAATCATAGTTTTGATAAACGCCAATGCCTGCAGCAGGACCGCTGTCGCCATTATTATTTTGTGCAGACTGGTTGTTATTCTTTGAAGAATTGTTGTTGGTCTGCTGACTATTATCCGTTTTTTTCTTCTTTTTAAAAAGTCCTTTTATGGCGTTTTCAGTTTTATTCAGCCCATTATCAACGGTGCTGTTAATATCGCCATTGGCGTGATTAGTGGCTCCATCTTTAGCCACATCGCCAGGGTTGCTCACCTGTGCATGCACCGAACCCAGGGCAACAAGACAGAACAAAAACATCAATAACTTTTTCATGAGGTTTATATTTTTTTGATTTTACAAGATTCAAGGCAGATGAGTAACGGCAGGTGATGCAGAGGCTGTAAACCAATGTCAGGGGGTGTCACTTTCTTGTTACCAATCAAATTTACCCAGTAGGCGGGGGGAGTGCAATCGGATGAATATCTGATTTTTATGGTCTCTGCTTCAATACCTTAGCTACAGCTTCAGCTTTAGAGTTTACATGCAGCTTATTGTAGATGTTGCAAATATGTGTACGGATTGTGCTGATGCTAACCATATACTGATCTGCAATTTTTTTATAGCTGGCACCATCAACCAGTGAGCGGAGTATTTCCTTCTCACGCGGAGTAAGCTTGTATTCTTCAACCGCTGATGCCTGCTGAACATGAAATGATTGGATCACCATACGGGCAATACTGGCCGTCATCGGGGCACCGCCGTTGTGCAGGTCGCGCACGGCATCGACGATTTCCAGTGGTGGTGTTTTCTTTAACAGGTAACCGGATGCGCCATTTCGTATGGCGTCAAATATCTTATCCGCATCCTCAAAAACGGTAAACATCATGATCTGTATTGCCGGGAAGAAAGACTTGACGGTTAATACACCATCAATCCCTGAAATATTGGGGAGCCCGATATCCATCAGTATCACATCAGGTGAATTCTTTTGGATCTCTTTAACGATATGCAGCAGGTTGTTCAACGACATTACACACTTCATGTCACCGGCCTCATTAAACAGGCTGGTGAGGCTCTTGCGCAAAGTGTTATTGTCTTCTACGATCCCTACTTTTATCATAACATAAAATTGTTAGCTAAATGGCTTATTTACAATAGGATATTCATTTGATTTTTATACTGATAGCTACCGTTGTGCCTTTTCTCGGAATGGAATCAACCTGAACATTTGCATTCATTTTAACTGCTCTTTCTTTCAGATTGATTAACCCGTCTCCTGAATGATTCTTATCGGTTTTAAAGCCTTTGCCGTTATCATCAATCACTACATGAAGTAGATGGTCCTTACATGTTGCTGTTATTGATGCTCTTGTACAGTTAGCATGTTTTACAATATTATTGATGGATTCCTTAATCATCAGGTACAAATGCTGGCGCGACTCCATAGATAATTTCAAGTCTTTAATATCAGGCTGAATGGTAATGGTATGATCTATATTTTTCGCCTCAAATAATTGCGATGCGAAACGGGTAATGCGTGAAAGCAAGTCTTCCAGCGAATCATTCTTCGGATTAATGCTCCAGACAATGTCGTCCATCTTTTCCATCAGACTAATGGCATTATCCTTTATCTCGTTCAGCATTTCATCGGCCTGTTCTTTATCCTTTTTATGCAGAACCAACTCGCTCAAAATGGAGATAGAGCTTAACGTTGACCCGATGTCATCATGCAGGTCTGTTGAAATTTTGGTACGCAAGCGCTCTACCTGTAGTAGTTGCTCTAAACGGTAATTATATAAGCTATAGCCGATAATAATTATGGCTATCACGCATAAGGTAATAAACCACCAGGTTTTCCAGAATGGCGGCGATATGGTGATGGTCAAACTTGCACCCTGGTTATTCCAAATGCCGTCATTATTAGCTGCCTTTACTCTGAAAGTATATTGACCTGCGCTCAGGTTGCTATAGGTTACACTGTGTTCGTTGCCGTTTTGTATCCAGTTTTTATCCAATCCTGTTAATTGATAGGCATATTTATTATTGCCCGCATTCATCAGGTTAAGCGCGATAAAATCTATCGAAAAATAATTCTCGTCATAGCTCAGGCTGATCTCTTTTGGCAAAGGGAAATATGATTGGCGTTTATCCTGTTTATTAAAAAGCTTTAACGAAGTGATGTAAACCGGCGGCGGTGTAGAATTCCGGTACAGTTTAGCCGGATCAAACAGAGTTACCGTGCCTTTTGCACCTGCAGCAACGATCTCATTGTCGCTCCTGATTATGATGGCATTCGACTGGTCATTAAGCGATAAGCCATCTTTCTCATAAAAACTTTTGATAATATTGGTAGCCGGATCAATGGAATTTAATCCACTTGTGGTCCCTGCCCATAGCATACCCGCTTTATCGCAAACGATATTATAAATATGGTCGTTGCTAAGTCCGTCGGCGGTAGTAAACAGCTCGAAATCATTAGTTCTTTCATTATAGCGGTTCAATCCCTCATCATTACCTATCCATATATTGCCGTTGTTATCTTCGGCTATACCGTTCACATCGCCAGAGGCTTTGCTTTTATTATTGTTCTTTTGATGTTCGTATACCTGCCATTGTCCTGTTTTTTCATTCGTCCTGAAAAGTGCACCGGCGCAACCCAGCCATATTCGCTGTTTGCTGTCTTCGTACATGCAAAACACACGTTTGTCTTTTGCTGCATTTTGTACGTGATCCGGTACTTTAATGAACGCATCGTTTGTCGTGTTCATCGCAGTAAAACCTTTTTGGTAGGTACCAATCCAAAGCTTTTTCTGATGATCTAATAGCAAACTCATCACATGCTCTGATGGCAAAGACAGCGGGTTTGATTTATCAGGATAAAAAGCCTTGATACTATTTTTCGCCCGGTTCCATTTATATAGGCCATCCATGGTGGCTATCCAAATATCCTTTGTTTCAGGATCGATGACCACCTGGTTGATCTGCCTGCTGTTTGCAGTTTTTCCATATCCGGCAGGCAACTGAACTTTTCCCTTTGATAAAAAGTTTTCATCACACCGTAAGAGGCCGTCAGTATACCAGCAACTTAGCCAGTATTGATAATGGTTGTTTTCGAGTTTTTCTTCTGTAATAGAATTAATTAATGCGCTAGGGTGGTTAGTACTGTTTATTTCCTTAAAAACCTGCGTTGATGGCAATATATAACTAACATCCTTGTCGGTTGCCACCCAGATAATGCCCTGTTTATCTATCAAAGTTTGAGACGGGGTGGCGCCAATGCTTTTGAGGTCATTAGGTTGATTATTATAGAAATAGTTAAAATGGATTTTTTCAGGTTTATGAAAGTCCGGTATACAAAGCCCTTTATTGGTACTAACAAAGAATAGACTACTGTCCTTGCTTTTGATGTCTTCCTGGATATTGAATACAATATTATCCGTTCCGAAATGATAATCCGGTTCGAAAAGCGAAAAAGAGAATTGACCCGCAGTCTCATTAAAATAGCCCAACCCGCGCCCCCATGTTACCAACCAAATACGGTGATGTGAATCCTGGAACAGATTGTTGATGGTTGTTGGCGGACCATCAGGGTAGTAGTAACGGGCAAATCCAGTCTTTTTATTAAAGTGGATTAACCCGTCATAGCTGGAAAGCCAAAGCCAATCCAGATTCTTTTTATCATCAATAATCCCTGTGATAAAAATTCCCTTCTTATGACCTGGTGACTGATATTTTGCCAAATCATAAAGAAAAAACTGATTTTTCTGATTATCAAAACGACTTATGCCCGATTGATTGCCGCACCATAATGTGCCCCCGGCATCAGTAAATAGTACATTGTCAAACAGGTTGTTCCTGTTTCCTGGATTATCGCCTGAATATTCGTAATTGGTAAACGAATCTGTTGCAGGATCATAACAGCTAATGCCCTTTATTGCACCCACCCATATCCGGCCTTTTTTATCCTCGACAATGCTTTTCACAATATCACTTACGAGTGAATTGTTATTCTTTGGATCGTGAATAAAATGTTTCAGATTAACGCCGTCATAACGAAAAAGGCCATCCGAACCGATCCACAAATACCCTTTGCTATCGCGCATCAGCACATGCGCATACAGGTTATTGTCCAGCGTAAAATGACTGAATGCAAAAGGCGTTGTTTGTGCATTTGCAAAGGCAGTTGCAATAAACAAAAGCAGGCACAAAAACTTTTTTGCATGAACAATCATAGACTATTTGGAGGATCGGGATAAGGTAAACAACTCAATAAAAGCTAAATATAATTAATTAGCCCCTGTTGCCACAATCAATCAATAAATTGATATTAGTAGTAATGAAAAGATACTTTTTATTACTCGCGTTAATGTTGTGCTGCCTCTTGGTGAGCGCTCAGGCAAATAAATTCAGGGTGATCGGTTATCTCCGTTTAGATAATATCATCAACGGCGATGCCGATAAAATTGATTTCAGCAAGGTCACCCATGTGAATATTGCATTTATTAATCCTGATTCAGCCGGAAATTTCCAGGAGTTGCCAAAACTGAAAGCATTTACAGACAAGATGCACCGTTATCATGTAAAAGTGCTGGCATCCATTGGCGGCGGACTTGCTCCGGCTTATTATTCAAATTTATTAAATGATGTTAACCGTGCTGCCCTGATAAAAAAGCTGGTTCAACTAACAGAGCATTATAATTTTGACGGCATAGATGTCGACCTTGAAGGCGAGCGTATAGATGCAAACTATGAACAATTTATAAATGGATTATTACCCGCACTGAAGGCAAAAGGAAAAATGCTTACGGCGGCAGTGGCCACTGTTTACAAAACCAGGTATACTGATAAGGTTTTTACCTTGTTTGATTTTATCAATATCATGTCGTACGATAAAACTGGTCCGTGGAGGCCGGAAAAACCAGGCCCTCATGCGCCTTATGAAATGGCTGTTGAGGATGTGGATTACTGGGCCGGAGAAAAAGCAATTACTAAAGAAAAACTGAATTTAGGCATACCTTTTTACGGTTATGGATTTGGTGCTAAGGTGCCCGCTGATATGTCTTACCGAAAAATCATTAATACATACGATGGTGCGGAAAAAACGGACTCTGTAACCGTAAAAGATGGGGGCACCATTTATTATAACGGTATCCCCACCATAAAAAATAAAACTAAGCTGGCTCTGCAAAAAACAGGCGGCATTATGATCTGGCAATTAATGCAGGATACCACCGGCAGCAATTCCCTGCTTAATGTTGTTAACGAAACGATTGCTTCTTCAACCAAGTAACTATTTTACTTTCATTTCATTTAGTAAGTGCAAAATGCGATCAAGTTTGTCTACTTCAATGGCATTCAGGCGCTTTTGTAATTCCTCGATTTCCTCTTTTGCCTCGCAATTGGTTTTATAATCTGCGTCGGCCTGTGCCCTGTCGCGGTCGCTCTGCCTGTTTTGAGCCATCATGATAATAGGAGCAGCATAAGCAGCTTGTGTAGAGAAGACAAGGTTTAATAAAATATAAGGATACGGATCCCAGCGATGAGTAGCTATCAGAACAACATTCAGTGCCATCCAGGCTACAACGATAATGGTTTGCCATATAATAAATTTCCAGGAGCCCATTCCATTAGCTACTGAGTCTGCTAAGCGTTGTCCGAATTTGCGTGAATCGAGGTGGATGTCGTGCCAGGTTTTTCTTGTTGACATAAGGGGTAAGGGGGTTTGAATTAAGTCTTTAAATATAAAGAATGTATCAGTCATAAAAAAAGAGTTTGAGCGATCGGCCCAAACTCTTTTTCACACTTGCTAACCTATTAAATAATCTTTAGTAAGGACGGTAATAGTGATGATAATGATGGTAACCACCTTCACGAACAACACATCCTGAAGTTACTGATACGATCAATATGGCGATAAGTGCTAATCCTGCAAATTTCCTTTTCATGATATTTCGATTTAAATTTTTACTGACCTGCTTCTCTTTTGCAGATCGTTATAGTTTAGATGTAAGAGTTTCTAAAAGGATTAATTGCTACTTTATTGTTACAATATTCTAATGGATTTTTAATGCGGGCATATAATAACGTTTGATTAAGCTAATTTTTTATCAACTTTGCATCCCGATATGCAAAAAGGCAGGTTATTGATCATTGATGATGAAGAGCGGTTGCGAAACCTGCTGGCCCGTATTCTTCAGTTGGAAGGATATGAAGTAACCACAGCAGCCAACGGCAAAGAAGGCTTGCGCAAATTACAACAGGAATCATTTCATGTAGTATTAAGTGATGTAAAGCTTCCAGATAGTAACGGCATCGAACTTACCGAAAAGATCAAAACAAGTTGGCCCGCTACCGAGGTGATCGTTCTTACGGCTTTTGGAACTATCAATGACGGTGTAAAGGCTATCAAATCAGGTGCTTTTGATTATATCACTAAAGGTGATGATAACGAGAAGATCATTCCGCTGGTGAGTAAGGCGATGGATAAAGCCTTTTTGCAGCAACGTGTAGAAGAACTGGAAAGCAAACTGAATAACAAATTTGGGTTCGACCGCATTATTGGTAAATCCTCAGCCATAACTGATGTCATTAAGCTTGCCCAAAAAGTCGCTTTATCAGATACAACCGTTTTATTATTAGGTGAGACTGGTACTGGCAAAGAAGTTTTTGCCGAATCAATACATCAGGCAAGCAATCGTAGGGCGAAATCATTTGTCGCCGTTAATTGCAGTGCTTTTACGAAGGAGCTATTAGAAAGTGAATTGTTTGGCCATAAAGCAGGTTCATTTACTGGGGCTACAAAAGATAAAAAAGGACTATTTGAAGAGGCTAATGGCGGTACGATATTTTTAGATGAGATCGGCGAGCTCGATCATGAGCTGCAGGCTAAGTTGCTAAGAGTTCTGGAATCGCAGCAGTTTATCAAAATAGGAGACACCAAACCGACCACTGTAAATGTGCGCATATTGGCGGCAACTAATCGTGATCTGTTTAAAGAAAGTGAAGAGAGTCATTTCAGATCTGATCTTTACTATCGCTTATCCGTTTTTCAGATCACCTTACCTGCTTTGCGTGAGCGCAAAAAGGATATCAGTTTATTAGCGGAATACTTCATGTCGTATTTTGCGGCGAAGGTTGTTAAGCAGATCACCGGTTTATCCAAGACTTTCGTCGAAAAACTGGAGGCTTACAACTGGCCGGGAAATATTCGTGAACTAAAGAATGTGATAGAACGCGCTGTGATCCTTTGTGACGGTAATGAGCTGGATGAAACCTTGTTGCCTTACGATATTCAAAATCTACAGCCTTTAAAATCTAATCAAACCTTATCGGCCTTCGACCTGTCATCGGTCGAAAAATTGCATATTCAGCGTGTACTCAATCATACCCACGGCAACCGTGCCGAAGCTGCCCGGCTTCTGAATATTGGTATAGCGACCCTCTACCGTAAGCTGAAAGAGTACGGCCTGGAATAATTTACGATTTTAGATGTACGAATTACGATTTATTCTGAAAGTTTTTATCGTATGAATCGTTAAAATCCTTCAATCGTGTCCTATATTTAGCAAAACCAATTACTGACTTATGAATTCCCGTAGAGATTTTCTGCAGAAGTCTGCTTTGCTGGCAGGCGGCACCATAATGGCTTCGGCTTTAAACAACCAGGCATTCGCCATTTTTAAAAATCGCATTGCACCATCCGATCAACTGAATATCGGTGCTATTGGCATCAACGGTATGGGTTGGGCTGATGTTACTGCGGCATTAAAGGTGCCAGGTGTAAATCTAATTGCTATGTGCGACGTAGATAAAAACGTGATGGATAAGCGAATGGCTGATTACACAAAAATGGGTCATGATGCGTCAAAAGTTCGTCGATATGATGATTACAAGGCATTGTTAGATCAGAAGGATATTGATGCTGTGGTCATCGGTACGCCCGACCATTGGCACGCCATGATCATGATGCATGCCTGCGAAGCCGGAAAGGATGTGTATGTAGAAAAACCTGTGGGCAACTCCATCGGAGAATGCAGGGCGATGGTGGCAGCACAGCAAAAGTATAACAAGGTAGTGCAGGCGGGGCAATGGCAACGCAGTCAACAACATTTTAAAGATGCGGTTGATTTTGTGCAGGGCGGTCAATTAGGAAATATTCGTACAGTAAAAGTATGGTGCTACCAGGGGTGGATGCGCCCTGCTCCGGTAGTTCAGGATAGTGCGCCGCCTGCAGGAGTGAATTATGCATCATGGCTCGGCCCGGCTAAAACGGTACCTTTCAATGCCAGCCGTTTCCATTTCAATTTCCGTTGGTTTTGGGATTATGCAGGTGGTTTGATGACCGATTGGGGCGTGCACCTTTTGGATTATGGTTTACTGGGAATGAAATCCCCTATACCAAAATCCGTTTCAGCTTTGGGCGGAAGATTTGCTTATCCCGAACTATCCGAAGAAACGCCAGATACTTTAACTACGCTATACGAGTTCGACGGCTTTAACATGGTGTGGGATTCGGCAATGGGTATTGATAACGGCTCTTATAACCGTGATCATGGTATTGCGTACATAGGTAACAACGGCACACTAATACTGGACAGGAACGGTTGGGAAGTAATAGAAGAGCGCCAGAGTAAAAGCAAAGTCGCTAAACCCTATGTTGCCAAATCAGACGACGGTTTGGATAAACACTGGGAAAACTTCGTCAGCGTGGTCAAATCGCGTAAGCTGGAAGACCTGCATTGCCCTATCCAGGCAGGAGCCCACGTAGCTACCGTAGCACAAATGGGAAATATAGCCTATCGCAGTGGCAAGAAGTTAGAATGGAACAACGGCGAAGGTGGCTTTACTGATAACGCCATTAACAAGCAATACATGATGAAGGAATATCACAACGGGTATAAACTGCCGAAAGTGTGATTTCATTTAAGATTTTAGACTTACGATTTTAGATTTATCTTCTTTAAGAATATAAAAAAACGTCATGCTGAATTTATTTCAGCGCCCCACAGGACATTCACGCTTGCTTGGTCAGCGATTTGCAGGTAGCAGACATGTATATCGCACACCTTTATGATGGGGTGCCGAAATAAATTCGGCATGACTTCTAACTATACTCTCATTTTAATAAAGCTCTATCATTTTGATAGAGCTTTTCTGTTTATTCTCTCCTATAATCTACCTTGATTTGTTTTTAAGCACCTGATTCATAGTTTGTTGAATGGTTTGCGGCTATTGCTGGCATCCTCTTCGCGAATAGGGAAGAAAATCAACCCAAAGCGTAACACAGTCAGCAATGAAAAGAGAACAAGCAAAATACTCCCCTAAAGAACTTCTGATAATGATCTTCTACTGCCTTTTTGCTCTGGCGCTGGGTTATATCGTCTATCTCAAAATCAAACTTCTGCAATAATTAACTAAACGCTATGCAACAAAACCCCACTAAAAATTAAAACTATGAACACCCTTTATCTCTTCGTCGCCATCATCGTAATGTGCTGGCTTTCCTACAAATCAATCGACTGGTTCGAAAAAATCTAAAAATCATGATCGCATTATTCATTATCTCAATTGCGGTTTTCATCTACATGGTATATGTACTGCTGAAACCCGAAAAATTTTAATCTGAAACTATGAACACGGAATTAACTGGAATAATAGTAACATTCATCATCACGCTCACCATAGCAATCATGCTTGGTAAGTACATGGCAAAAATGTATGCCGGCGAGAAGGTATGGACCGACTTTCTGAAACCGCTCGAAAAATGGATGTTCAAACTGGGAGGTATCAATCCTAAAGAACACATGAACTGGAAGCAGTTCCTGAAAGCTATGCTTATCATCAATATCTTATGGGTATTATATGGCTTTTTTGTGCTGATATACCAGGACAAACTGCCCCTGAACCCTGATGGTAACCCCGGTATGACGCCTGACTTGTCATTCAATACCATTATCAGTTTTTTGGCAAACTGTAACCTGCAGGACTATTCGGGAGAGACAGGCGCAACCTATCTTACCCAGCATTTTATATTCATGTTCCTGCAATTTACCAGTGCTGCAACGGGTATGGCTGCTGCCGTTGCGGTTTTCAAAGCATTCAGGGACAAAACCACAACTGACCTGGGTAACTTTTGGGACTTTTTTGTAAAATCAATAACCCGTGTATTGTTACCTATTTCAGTAGTGATCGCCCTGATATTGACTTTCAACGGTACACCAAGCAGCTATGCAGCTAAAGATAAATTTATCTCACTGCAGGGAGATACAGTTACCTTATCACGCGGGCCTGCTGCGCAAATGATCGCCATAAAACACCTCGGTACAAATGGTGGTGGATACTTTGGCGCAAACTCAGCTCATCCGTTCGAAAACCCGAATTATTTCACCAACATGGTGGAGGTCACTTCACAATTTATTATTCCTGTCGGGATGATTATTGCACTGGGCTTTTTCATCCGCAGAAGAAAATTAAGCTGGATAATATTTGGGGTGATGCTGGTGGGTACGTTGATGCTCATGATCCCATCGATAGTAAGCGAGGTAGGTGGTAACCCCGAAATAGCTAAAATGGGTATAACCCAAGCTACCGGTTCGATGGAAGGCAAGGATGTTCGGTTTGGTCCGGCTGCAACGGCTTACTGGAGCACACTTACCACCGTAACCTCTACCGGTTCGGTAAACGGCATGCACGATAGTATGATGCCTTTAACCGGTTGCTGGGAGTTGCTGGCAATGATGATCAATGGTTTCTTTGGTGGTGATGGCGTCGGCTTCCTGAATTATTATATTTATCTGATCATCGCTGTATTCATTTCAGGATTGATGGTTGGTCGAACACCCGAATTTTTGGGCCATAAAGTAGAGGCGAGAGAAATAAAGATCGCCGCAATTATCACCCTACTCAGTCCATTGTTGATCAAAGGCGGTACCGCATTGGCTTGTTATATATTCTACACACACCCTAATGCAGATTGGGCAGTAAAGCCATCTGCATGGCTCAATAACCCGGGTTATCACGGCTTTTCGGAAATGCTGTACCAGTTTGTATCATCCAATGCGAACAACGGGTCCGGATTTGAAGGTTTGGCAGACAATAATATCTTCTGGAATGTCAGCGCAGGTGTAGTGATCTTCTTTGGGAGGTTTCTGCCGATCATTGGTCCGGTGGCAATCTCTGGTCTGCTGGCGCAAAAGAAATTCATACCTGAATCTGCCGGTACATTACGCATCGATACGGTGACTTTCGGTGTAATGACTTTCGCTGTGATCCTCATATTGAACGCCTTGTCATACTTCCCTGCACTGGCATTGGGCCCGCTGGCAGAATATTTTTCAATGCTTAAGCACTAATTTGAAATGAAAAATCAATCTAATAAATTATTTGAGCCTGCCCTTGTACGGACAGCCCTCAAAGAATCATTCATAAAACTCGATCCCCGGGTAATGATACACAACCCGGTGATGTTTACTGTAGAGATCGGTACACTGGTAATGCTGGTTGTGAATTATTACTCCTTTTCGCATACAGATCAGGGCTCATTCGGCTACAACTTAGGAATATTCGTAATCCTGTTGTTAACTGTATTGTTCGCCAACTTTGCTGAAGCAATTGCCGAGGCACGTGGCAAGGCACAGGCTGACAGCCTCCGTAAAACACGTGAAGAAACACCTGCCAAAGTATTGCTGGATAATGGCACAATCATTACCAAATCATCCAATGAATTACGTAAAGGCGATACATTCGTTTGCACAACAGGCGATACCATTCCAACAGATGGCGAGATCATAGAAGGTATTGCTACTATCGACGAATCGGCCATTACCGGTGAATCAGCCCCGGTAATCCGTGAAGCAGGCGGTGATAAGTCGTCTGTTACCGGTGGTACAAAAGTATTATCAGATAATATTAAAGTACTGGTAACCACTCAGCCGGGCGAGAGCTTCCTGGATAAGATGATCGCATTGGTAGAAGGCGCATCACGTCAGAAAACACCAAACGAAATTGCACTGACTATTTTGCTGGCAAGCTTTACGCTAATATTTATCATCGTATGCGTTACGCTGCAACCATTTGCAAAATATGCTAATACCCCTATCACTATTGCCGCATTGATCTCATTGTTTGTATGTCTTATCCCAACTACCATTGGTGGACTATTATCTGCCATCGGTATCGCGGGTATGGATCGTGCATTGCGTGCCAACGTGATCACCAAATCGGGTAAGGCGGTTGAAACTGCAGGCGACATCGACACCCTATTGTTAGACAAAACCGGGACAATAACAATAGGTAACCGTAAAGCCACCCACTTTTGGCCGGTTGACGGTGTTACCGAAGGGGAATTTGTAAAAGCTTGCGTGTTGAGCTCACTGGCAGATGAAACCCCTGAAGGTAAATCAATAGTAGAACTGGCTGAACAGGGCACAGGATACCTTACTGTAAAAGTGCCTGACGGTGCAACATTTATAAAATTTACCGCTGAAACTCGCTCAAGTGGTTTAGATACCCCTGATGGTTTGCGCGTACGCAAAGGGGCTTTTGACGCCATCAGGAATATGGTAACAAAAGCAGGCAATCCATTGCCTAATGGTGTTGAGGACAGAGTGAAAACCATCGCTTCAAATGGCGGTACACCATTAGTAGTATCTCAAAATGAGAAGGTTTTAGGTGTGATCGAATTGCAGGATATCATCAAAACAGGTATCTCAGAACGTTTCGACCGTCTACGCAAGATGGGGGTAAAAACAGTGATGGTAACCGGTGATAATCCATTAACTGCCAAGTTTATTGCTGAAAAGGCTGGTGTGGATGATTTTATCGCTGAGGCAAAGCCCGAGGATAAAATGAACTATATCAAACACGAGCAAAACGGTGGTAAACTTGTAGCCATGATGGGCGACGGTACAAACGATGCCCCGGCACTGGCTCAGGCAGACGTTGGTGTAGCCATGAACAGCGGTACACAAGCCGCCAAAGAAGCCGGCAACATGGTCGACCTGGATAACGATCCGACCAAACTGATCGAGATCGTTGAGATCGGGAAACAGTTGCTGATCACCCGCGGTACACTGACCACTTTCTCTATCGCAAACGACGTGGCTAAATATTTCGCCATAGTACCGGCATTGTTCATCACGTCTATACCAGCATTGCAGAGCCTGAACATTATGGCTTTGCATAGCCCTCAGTCGGCCATATTATCGGCGGTAATCTTCAATGCGATCATTATTCCGATGCTTATTCCTTTGGCTTTAAGAGGTGTTGAGTATAAGCCGATTGGCGCAAGTGCATTGCTGCGCAGAAATCTGTTGATCTATGGTTTCGGCGGTGTTATCGCGCCATTCATAGGCATAAAACTGATCGATCTGGTTGTTTCATTAGTAGTTTAAAAAATCATGAAGAAGTACATTATTCCATCAATAAGAATAACCCTGGTGCTCATTGTAGTACTGTGTGTCATATATCCGCTGTTTATCGCTGCTGTCGGTAAACTGGCTAAAGGCAAAGGCGATGGCGAGACCATCGTAGTAAATGGCAAAGTGGTTGGTTATGCCAATGTGGGACAGAATTTTTCCAAACCCCAATATTTTTGGGGACGTCCGTCTGCCGTAGCTTATGCTGCCAATGGCTCAGCGGGATCAAACAAAGGTCCAACCAATCCTGACTATCTGAAGGATGTTCAAAAGCGCATTGATACCCTGTTAAAGTATCACCCATACCTGAAACGTAGTGATATCCCTGCAGATATGGTAACTGCATCGGGCAGCGGCCTCGATCCGGACATTTCGGTGCAGGCGGCCAAAATGCAGATCAAACGTGTGGCCCAATTCCGCAAACTTGACGAGCAAAAAGTAACCGACCTGGTAAATAATCACATCGAGCACCCGTTGCTGGGTTTGCTTGGCCCTGAAAAAGTAAATGTGCTGAAGCTGAATGTGGCTCTGGATGAACTGAAATAATAGAACTAATACTGTAATGAAAACTATAATATCTCTATTTTCAATATTAACTATAACAACCTTATCGGTGAAAGCAGCGACAACTGCCGCCGTGGACACCGGAAAGGTAGGTACCACTGCGGATCCAAAAGATCCGCCCCTGATCTTCTCTGGTTCGGTGGATACTTATTATAAATATGATTTTTCAGGTCATGCTAATATTCCGACCAGCTTTGCTTCTGATCAAAACTCGGTATCAATCGGTATGATCGACCTGGGATTAAAAAAGAAAGTAGGCAAAGCTGCTTTTGTTGGTGAATTGGCATTTGGGCCTCGCGGTCAATACCAGTCGATCCCTAATGGTGATGGTACTGTCGCTAATGGAAATAATTCATTCCATATTCAAAATCTGTATGTATCCTATGATGTCACTGATAAATTGAATTTCACTGCAGGTTATATGGCTACCTTTATTGGTTATGAGGTAGTATCACCAACAGGAAACTTTAACTATTCTACATCATACCTGTTTACCAATGGGCCATTCCAGAATGCAGGCTTTAAAGCAACTTATGCTTTCTCTGATAAAATAAGCTTAATGGCCGGTATCTTTAATGATAACTGGAATACTTATACTTCACAGCATGATGTATCGACTTTTGGTGCGCAGTTAATGGTAGTTCCTTTGAAAGGCTGGACTGCTTATTTGAATGTAGCTTCTGGACCGACTTCGGGTACGATATTCGACCTGACCACTGCTTACCAGATCACTGACGCTTTTAAATTAGGTTTGAATGCCGCTGATTTTACTACAGCGCACTTTGGTAATGGTTACGAAGGCGTAGCACTATATCCTCAGTTAGCTGTATCTAAAATTGTCACTTTGGGAGTGAGAGGTGAGTATTTTAAAGTGAAAAAAGGCGACGATGTTACAGGTTTAACATTCACCGCAAACGTCAAGGCAGGTGCTTTAACCATTATTCCGGAAGTGAGATTGGATAATGCCAATGTAGATACGTTTGGCTTTACCAAAGGAGATGGCATGCCAACCAAACAGGCCAGCCAGTTTGTAATTGCTGCGGTGTATGCTTTCTAACTAACTTTACATATAACATTGAAGGTAAACACGGACGTGCAATTTTTATTTAGTTTGATTGAGTTCGTGTAAAAGGGGATGTCCGGAGAACATCCCCTTACCACTTTGATAACCAATTATGGACGGAGAAAATAAAGAGCAATCGGTAGAACATTTCCTGGAGCTAATCAAACGCTCACGGCGGGGTAAGTTTAAGATATATATCGGCATGAGTGCCGGTGTAGGTAAAACTTATCGTATGCTTATGGAAGCGCATGCTTTGATGCGCAGCGGCATAGATGTAAAGGTCGGCTATATCGAAACGCATAAACGTAAGGAGACCGAAGCGTTGATAGATGGCTTACCCGTAATACCACGCCGTAAATTATTCTACAAAGGCAAAGAGCTGGAAGAGATGGACCTGAACGCCATCATCAGTTTACGTCCGGAGGTGGTGATTGTGGATGAATTGGCTCACACCAATATCGAGGGCAGCCAGAATGAAAAGCGCTGGCAGGACGTACGTGATATCCTGAATGCGGGTATCAACGTGATCAGTGCAGTGAATATTCAGCACCTGGAAAGTATAAACGAGGAAGTGGAGCGTATTACAGGCGCAAGTATAAAAGAACGCATCCCGGATAAGGTATTACAGCTTGCAGACGAAGTGGTAAACATCGACTTAACCGCTGATGAACTAATTGAAAGGCTCAAGCAGGGTAAAATCTACGATGAAAAAAAGATTCCGCTTGCGCTGAATAACTTTTTCCAGTCTGAACGGATCTTGCAATTGCGTGAGTTGGCGCTGAAAGAAGTAGCCCATCAGTTAGAACGAAAGATCGATACGGAGATACCTAAAAATGTAAAGTTGCGTGCCGAGTTGTTCCTTGCCTGTATCAGCACAAATGATGAATCGGCTAAGATCATCATCCGGAAAACGGCGCGCCTGGCATCCTATTACCGCTCCAAATGGTATGTACTTTATGTGCAAACCTCGAATGAGAGCAGTGATAAGATCAACCTGGCCGCACAACGCCACCTGATCAATAATATGAAAACGGCTACCCAGTTAGGAGGCGAGGTACTGAAAATAAAAAGTGATAATGTTGCCAAGACAATCTGGGAGGCGGCTGAAAAATATGAGATCACAACCATATGTATTGGCAAGCCGCACTTTAAGTTTTATCAACTGGTAATGAAGACCGCCGTATTTACCCAGCTTTTGAAAAAAATGTCCAAAACGGAAATCGATTTAGTAATACTGTCATGACTATAAAAAATAAACTCAGGGCCGGTTTTGGCTTCCTTTTTTTGCTGGCGCTCATTTGCTGCGGCCTGGCTATCTGGTTCCTGAACAGGCTATCAGCTGATTCCAGTGTGATCCTGAAGGATAATTATGAGACCCTTCAGTTTGTAAGAAACATAGGTAATGCGATGGACGAAAATGAGTTGTCGCTTAATGCGCAGCAGATCAGCATTATCGAAAAAAACCTGGTAGGACAGGAACATAATATTACTGAGCCCGGAGAACAGGCTGCAACTGATTCACTACGTTCTAAATATGAACAGCTAAAACTCCAAGGTAATAATCTTCAAAAGCAAACCGACCTGAGATTGCAGATACGCAAACTGCTTTATAGCATCATGCAATTGAATATGAATGCTATTCAGCATAAAAATGCAACGGCCAAAGCCACGGCAAGCCAGGCAACTATGATCGTAGCTTTCATCGGATCATTCCTGTTTCTCATCGCGTTCAGCTTTATTATCAACTTTCCGGGTTATATAGCCAATCCCATCCGTGAGCTTACCGAGCGTATCAAAGAGATTGCCAAGCGCAATTATCATCAGCAATTGAGTTTTAAATCGAATGACGAGTTTGGCGAACTGGCCCAGGCTTTTAATACCATGACATTTAAGCTTGCTGAATACGAGAACAGCAACCTGGCTAATATTTTATTTGAGAAGAAACGAATTGAAACGATCATCAATTCCATGCACGATGGCATTATTGGTTTGGATGAGAAATCGCTTATTATATTCGCCAATGAGGTGGCGTGCACACTTATCGGCATTACTGAGGCAAGTCTTGTTGGCAGGTATGCACCTGACGTTGCCGTTGAGAATGATCTGCTAAGGAACCTTTTGCAGACCAGCCAGAATAGGGTCAAAATATTTGCGGATAACCGGGAAAGCTATTATTCAAAAGAAATTCTATCTGTTATCAATAAAGATAAATCCATTGGTAAAGTGATTATCCTGAAAAACATTACCGAGTTTCAGCAACTGGATGAGGCTAAAACCAACTTTATAGCCACCATATCTCATGAGCTTAAAACACCGATATCATCTATCAAAATGAGTTTGAAGTTATTGGAAGACCAACGTATCGGTGATATCAATACTGAACAGAAACAATTGATTGGCAATATCGAAGATGATACCCGTCGTTTGCTGCAAATCACCGGAGAGCTGCTGGACATGGCCCAGGTAGAAACCGGTAAACTGAACCTGAATTTTGGCAGCACACATCCTCAGAATATTGTGGATTATGCAGTAAAAGCCATCAAATTTACTGCTGATCAGAAGCAGGTGAATATAGATGTACATTTTGATGAAAACCTGCCCGAAGTACGCGCCGACCTGGATAAAACAACCTGGGTATTGATCAATTTACTATCAAATGCCATAAAATACAGCCCTGAAAAGTCGGCTGTCAACCTGGATGTAAAAAAACTGCGGGGCGATGATGTTGAGTTCTCAGTTCAGGATCATGGACGAGGTATCGAAAGCAAATACTTGCCGCGCATATTCGAGCGATACTTTAAAGTGCCTGGCGCTACAATGGAGCAAACGGGCACAGGCCTGGGCCTGGCTATTGCAAAGGACTTTATCGAAGCACAGTCCGGAAAGATCGGTGTACAAAGCGAATTGGGCGAAGGCAGCAGATTTTATTTTACTTTAAAAAAGGTAGTTTGATATTAATGCTCAGTCTTTAATTGATACTCTTTTATAAGGGAATCCGTAGGTAATTTTAAAAAATCGCTGAACTTACGGATCATAGTTAATGAAAGCGCCTGCTTATAGTTTAATACCTTACTGATGGTGCCTTTATCTCCATAAATATTGGCCAGATCAGAAGGTTTATAACCGAAATCATCAAGCCTTATTTTAATTAACTCCACAGGATCGACCTCTGGTAAATCCAGTGTCGATTTTTCATATTCGGCAATAAGATGCACAAGAAGCATTTTTTCTTTGTGTTCTTCTGTGCCTTTTGCTGCCCGCTTAACCTGTTCGTATCTATTAACGGCAGCATTGTATTCGGTTTCAGAATCAATTAAAAACCATTGTGCTTTTGTACTCATAATTTAAATAGTTTCTGCGTCAATATTATCGTATTCAGAGTGAGTGCCTATGAATCTTATTTCCACAATTTCATCTTCATAATCCACCTCTACAATCAGGCGGTATTTGTTCCCTGTTATTTTAAATCTTGCCCTGTTGCCCTTTATGATCTTAGCAGTGGGAAAATCTCTTAATACATCGGTGCTTTGTTTCCAAATAGCTTGCTCAGTAACAATACGCCAGGCAGTTAGACTTTTACCAGAATCAGCGTGCTTTCGGGCAAATTGCTGAAGCTTGGTTAGATAAATTATGATCATAGACTAAGGTTCAACGCAAATATAATAAATAGGTTGGTAATTTGCCAACAGTTAAATGAAAAATTATTTATCTATAAATATTACCGAATAATTAACATTTTTGAATTGAAATATAATTCCTATGCTAAAACGGCTACTTTTCACTTTGTTATGTTTGTTTTTTTTTATGCCTGTCTTTGCGCAAACGCATGAAGACAGCGTGAAAAATAATCAGGTTACAGATACTACTGTAAAACGCCCCACTGTTGATACAATCGCCAAAAAACAGGTTGATACAACCAGGCATGTAGCGGTAGATAGTACTACAAAAGCGCATCCTGCTGATAGTGCCGCGAAGCCTCAGAAAGCTGACAGCGCTTCCACACATCATAAACCGGCGGTAAAAGCTGCAAAAAAATCACCAGCAAAAACAGTGGCTAAGGCTCCGGTAGTTATCGATACCGAACCTAAACATTCAACCGTCAAAACAATAAGTGATTTAAAGTATAACGCATATTTGAAAGGTGAAGACCTTGATAATATGTCATTGGCCGGCGACCTGAATCATTTCCCATCACCGGATAGTGTATTGAAATATAAAAAGCAACTGGATCTGAGCCCTATTCAAGTTGGACAGTTAACCAAACTTTCCACTGAGTTGCACCGCAAAAAGGTGGAAATGGGCGGTAATATTATACGCAATGAAAAGATGCTGGATAGCCTTTTCCATTCTCATCAGATAGATGAAGGATCGCTTATTTTTTATACCAACCGCTCGGGATTGTACTATGGCGAGATGAAAGGGGCAATATTGATGGCTTGTTATAATGCAGAGAAGCTATTGACTCCCGCACAGATCAAAAAACTGGAAACTTTGGAGAAAACCAATTGATTTGAAAATGTGTCGATTTGAAGATTTGAAAATGAGGAAAAAGCAAGTTAATTTTCAAATTGCCACATCCTCAAATTTTCAAATTAAAAAATATCCCATTTCATTTAATTAACTTTGCCACCCTCAATAAAGCATATGAAAATATCTTTTGATTTTGAAAAACCCCTGGCTGATCTGCAGCAGCAGATCGATAAAGTGAAGCAGGTTGAAGAGAAAACCAAGGTGGACATGTCGGCAACCATTAATGAGTTGCAGGAAAAATTCGATACTACCAAAAACCAGATATATACCAATTTAACCGGTTGGCAAAGGGTCCAGATATCCCGTCACCCTGAAAGACCATATACCTTACAGTACCTGGAGCTAATGTGCGATGATTTTATCGAATTACATGGCGACCGTACTGTTGGTGATGATAAGGCAATTATAGGTGGCTTTGGCACTATGGGCGGCCATACCGCGATGTTTATCGGTCACCAGAAAGGGCGTAATACCAAAGAGCGTCAGTACCGTAACTTCGGTATGGCGAACCCTGAAGGTTATCGTAAAGCTTTGCGTTTGATGAAGTTGGCCGAGAAATTCAATAAGCCGATCATCACTTTGATTGATACTCCGGGAGCATTTCCTGGTCTTGAGGCAGAGGAACGCGGCCAGGGAGAAGCGATTGCCCGTAACCTGCTGGAAATGTCTGTGTTGAAAGTGCCCGTTATCTGCATCATTATTGGTGAAGGTGCATCAGGCGGTGCATTGGGTTTGGCTATTGGTGATAAAGTATTCATGCTCGAAAATTCATGGTATTCGGTGATCTCTCCTGAAAACTGCTCTACCATTCTCTGGAAAACCTGGGAAAATAAAGAACGCGCTGCGGAGGTTTTAAAGCTTTCGTCGACTGAAATGTTTAAAAATAAACTCATCGACGGAGTAATAAAAGAACCGCTTGGCGGTGCGCACCAGGATCCTGTTGCGATGGCAACTACATTAAAAAAGCACCTCCTGAAGGATTTGAAAGAGCTACAAAGCAAGGACATTGATCAACTTGTAACAGAAAGAATCGATAAATTCTGTTCGATGGGCGTAGTGGTTGAAGAGTAATTTCTTGCCTTAATATTCTCTTTACACTTTTTTTAAAATAGCTTTTGAACTTAAAAAATTCGTCTTATATTTGCATTCCTTTTCGGAATGGCAGCAAACCGAGTGGAGATTGCCTGATAGTATAATGGTAGTACGACGGTTTTTGGTACCGTTTGTCTAGGTTCGAATCCTGGTCGGGCAACAAGAGAATTTCGGATTTCGGATTTTCAATGTCGGATATATCCGGTTGATAATTTGAAATCCGAATTGCTTTTAAACAGGTATAAAGTAATTCCGAAATCGTAATTTAATTCCGAAATCGAAAATCCGACATTCGAAATAAAAAAAGATGCCTTTACAGTTTAATCCAATCAAACTATTTGCCGGTTCAGGGACAACCGAGTTAGCAGCAAAAATTGCGGACGCATATGGTAAAGATTTGGGTGAAGTTGCGGTGTCCCGTTTTAGCGACGGCGAGTTTCAGCCTCACTTTAATGAGACGGTGCGTGGTTGCGACGTGTTTTTGATACAATCAACATGTCCGCCTACGGATAACCTGATGGAGTTGCTGATGTTGATCGATGCCGCCCGCCGCGCATCTGCGCATTATGTAACTGCCGTTATCCCATATTTCGGTTTGGCCCGCCAGGACAGGAAAGATAAACCCCGTGTGGCAATAGGCTCAAAATTGGTAGCTAACCTTTTGGTAGCAGCCGGTATCAACCGAATTATGACGATGGACCTGCACGCAGCGCAGATACAAGGCTTTTTTGATGTGCCTGTAGACCACCTGGATGCATCCATCATTTTTGTGCCTTATATTAAAAGCCTGGGCCTGGAGAACCTGACTATTGCTTCTCCGGATATGGGAGGATCATATAGGGCGCGTACTTTTGCAAAGTTTTTTAATGCAGAAGTGGTGATTTGCGATAAGCGCCGTAAGCGTGCAAACGAGATCGAATCAATGACCCTGATAGGTGATGTAACCGGTCAGGACATTGTGCTGATAGATGATATTTGTGATACCGCCGGTACCTTGGCAAAAGCTGCCGGTTTGATCATGGAACGTGGCGCACGCAGTGTAAGAGCTGTTTGTACACACCCGGTGTTGTCAGGAAATGCGTATGAGACGATCGAAAATTCAGTATTAACCGAGTTGATCGTAACTGATACCATTCCGCTGAAATACCCAAGCAACAAAATTAAAGTGTTGTCGACTGCCGAACTGTTTGCGAAGGCTATCCTGAACGTAAACGAGCACGGATCGATCAGCCAGTTGTTTAAGGTAGATTAATTTAAAGCAAATAACACTATGGTCCGCAATTGTGGATCATGGATTTTTAAATAGATAAATAAATTAACAAATGAAATCATTCGCTATTAGCGGTTCTCCAAGAGAGAACGTAGGGAAACGCGACGCCAAAGAGCTGCGTTACCAGGGTTTAGTGCCTGCCGTACTTTATGGTGGCAAAACTCAAATTCACTTTGCAGTTTCTGTAGCTGAGTTAAAGCCGGTTATTTATACCCCGGTTGTTCACTTTATCGACATCACCGTTGGTAATGTAAAATCAACAGCAATCATCCAGGACATTCAGTTCCACCCGTTAACTGAGCAGATCCTGCACGTTGACTTTTTGGAGCTGGACGAGAAAAAACCGATCGCTATTGAAATTCCAATCAAATTAACCGGAACTTCTCCAGGTGTTAAAATGGGTGGTAAACTGGTTCAGAAATTACGTAAACTTCGCATCAAAGCTTTACCTAAAGATCACTTGGATACGATCGACGTAAGCATCGAAGGCCTTGACGTAGGTAAGTCAGTACGTGTTGGCGACTTGAAATTCGACAAACTGACCATCACTAATGCAAAAGAAGATACTATCGTATCTGTAACTACTTCACGTGCATTGCGCCAGGCTGAGCAGGAAGCTGGTAAAAAATAATTTGTGATTACACCGATTAGGTTGTGATTACACCAAATAGATAGCGATGGGTTTTGTGCCCGTCGCTATTTTTGTTTGAAAAGAATATCTTCGCACAATTAAATTGAAGAATAAAGCCTTTTTACGCCTTTGGCAAAAGCCGGTAGTTATGAAGTATCTGATAGTAGGTTTAGGAAACATAGGGCAGGAGTATGCAGATACCCGGCATAACATTGGCTTCATGGTGCTGGATGAATTCGCCAAACAGGAAAATGCGAAGTTCTACAACATGCGCCTGGGCTATTATACCGAAGTATCCCACAAAGGCCGGATGCTCTACCTCATCAAGCCGACTACTTACATGAACCTCAGCGGCAAATCGCTTAACTATTGGATGAAGGAATTAAAGATCCCGGTTGAGAATGTGCTGGTGATTGTAGATGATATTGCCCTTCCATTAGGCACACTCCGCCTTAAACCTAAAGGCAGTGCTGCCGGCCACAACGGTTTGAAGAATATTGAAGCTATCTTAGGCCATAATAATTATGCCCGTTTAAGATTTGGCGTTAGCGATAAGTTCCCCAAAGGTAAACAGGTGGATTACGTCCTCAGCGGCTTTGATGATGACGAATTGCCCGAACTCCCTGCCTTAATAGAGCGATCTATCGAAATGATTAAAAGTTTTGCAACGATAGGGGCGGAGCTGACGATGACGCGCTTTAATAAATAATGAGTGAATGAGTGAGTTAGTGAATGAGTGACTGTAATCAGTTTAGTTCATATTCTATTTCTTTTATCTAAAGGTAAGAAATATTTCTTATTTTATTTTGCTGATTTATAGTTAGTTGTAAAATAGTTGGATGGAAATATTTGGAACATAAGAATTTTTTCTTAGGTTTGAGTATGAGATCATCTAAGAAGGATAAAAACATATCAACGGAACCTACTAAATCAGAACTTGAAATACTGCAGGTGTTGTGGCAGTACGGGCCTTCAACTGTTCGGTTTGTAAATGATAAGCTGAACGAGCAGAAACGCGAGGTGAATTATATGTCGACACAAAAGCTGATGCTGATTATGCTCGATAAGGGATTTGTGACCAAAGATGCCAGCCAGATGACGCACGTGTACCAGGCAGCGGTGGAGGAAGGGAAAACTAAAGGCTACATACTGGATCGTGTGGTTGACAACCTGTTCAATGGTTCGGCAAGCAGCCTGATGATGCAATTGCTCGGCAATAAAAAAATGTCTCCGCAGGAGATGGAAGAGTTTAAAGAACTGATTAAAAAGATAGACCAAAAATCATAAAACCATGAAAACGTTTTGGGCGCCGTATATTTCGGATCATACCATTCACGCAATTTGCTGGACGCTGATCCACTCGCTTTGGATAGGATTAGTTATTGCTTTGCTTGCCGGTTTGGTGATCACTATCACCCGGAAGTCGGACGCTGCATTCCGTTACAATTTGCTTTGCGGTATCCTTATATTGTTTACAGTATCGGTATGCATTACGTTCTGCATTGAAATATGGACGCCGGTAGTTGAGCAGGGTGCTTTCCATGCGACACAGACTATACATGCGCCGGGTGGACTCAATATTATTGTTCCGGCTACCAAGCCGCATATCAGCTTTGTTAGCAGGATAGTGATACTGTTGAATGAGTACTCAACTGCAATATTCATGGTATGGCTGCTGCTTTTTGTGCTGAAAAGTATGAAAATGGCTGGTGGACTATTATATATCCAGCGGATCAGGAATTACCGGGTTCATGAGGTGTCCGAAGAATTTAAACATAAGATTGAGCATTTTGCCGGTCAGATAGGCATAAGGCAGGCTGTCCGCCTGGTGCAATCTGAGCTGGTTAAAGTGCCGGTTGCCGTGGGCTGGTTAAAACCGATGATCTTGTTGCCAATGGGCATCATACTCCAACTATCCCCTGAACAATTAGAAAGCATTTTGTGGCACGAATTGGCCCACATTCGCCGCCGCGATTATTTAGTGAATATTTTACAGGGGATAGTTGAAACGGTATTCTTCTTTAATCCCGGTCTATTATGGCTATCATCTTTGATCCGTGCCGAACGTGAAGCATGCTGCGATGACATCGTGTTGAGCCGCACAAACCGTAAAGCCAATTACCTGGAGGCATTACTCTCCTTTGGATATGAAGATAACAGCAGGGCATCTCTGGCCATGGGCATAGGAAGCGGCAACCAATTACGCGACCGACTTAAGCGTATGGTGAGCCAGGAAAACAAACGATTAAGCGTAATCGAAAAGATTGTATTGGCAGCGGGTTTGGTGGTGTTATCCGCCTTTACTACCATATCAAAAGATAACCCAGTGATAAAGAACCTGGTGGTAAAGTTCACCAATAAATCAGGAAAAGTTATTACTAAAACGATGCCGGTATCGATGCATCGCTTACCCGAAAGTCAACGTGTTAATGACAGCAAACCGGGAGCCCGGACAAAAGATACAATTACTGTAAAAGATACCTCCATAAGGTTCACCAGCATATTATTTAAAAACAGCGACGCCGACCCAACCAATAATGATATCCGCGCGATGGATGAGAAGGGCAATAAATATCATTTTATAGTGGTTGCCGATAAAATTGCTTCAATGGAGATCAATGATGAGGAAGTAGCTGACAATAAACTGCCTGAATACAATTACATGCTGCGCAATATAGAAGGAGAACTGGCGGAGAAGAAGCGTATCCGTGACGACGATGTTGCAAACTTAAAAGAATTGAGAGATCAATACAAAGCCGACGCAGCACACGCTCGCTTTCATAAGGATAGTTTGAAATCTAAAGACAAGGCATTCCGCAAATCCCCTCAGCCAAAAGGCCTTAAAGACATGTCACCTGATTCCTATGTGGCTAAGATGGCGAATATGCAGCGACGGTTCCGCGAAGATAGCCTTAATTATACATCCGAACGCGATAGGGCCTATAATGTGATCGCTGATCTGGTAGACGATAAAGTGGTGCCCGAACCTGCAAGCGTAAAATGGTTTGGCCTGAGCAGTACTGAACTAATTGTTAACGGAATAAAGCAGTCAACTGAGTTGCAGCAGAAATATATGGTTAAGTACGGCATCAGCCCGAATAACGGTCTTTATTACGGACCGGTGCAAATGCATGGAACAGGCGTGTTTATTGATGATGCTGATGGCAGGCCGCCACTGCCGCCGGGAAAGCCGCGTCAACCTAAACTACGCGAACAGAAATCCGGGTATACCCAACCTAAATATATTGATACCGGCACATTGAGGCAATTGCAACTTATGCGACGTAAGCAAGCTTTTGCTGCAGATCTGGCAGGTAAACGTGATCAAATTATACAGCAACGAGGGCGTTTGTTATCAGAACAAGATTTAAAAATGCAACGGAAATGGCTAAAAACTGACCGGAAATTTGTGCATGATCCAAATATGATGGCTGTGGTATCGGATATTATCGGTGACCTGGTAAATGCAAATGTACTTAGCGACAAAAGCGACCTGGTGTATTTCAATCTAACCAATTCTGGACTCATGGTAAATGGAAAAAAGCAACCAGAGGAATTGCATCAAAAATTGAAAGCCAAATATTTGCATAATGCTAATTACCAGCCTGCTTCTGACCTTGAAAGCAACCGGAATTTTGGGATACATTACAATGCCCGGACCGACAGTATGGGACTGGGCATTACCGATGGACCGGATAATCCCTAAACTGTTAATCGGCCCTATAAAATTTACCTATTAGGTAGAGACCAACAATCATCTTTTTTATCAGATTGATCGGGGTAGGTATTCTCTCCCCCTAATAGGGTGAATTTGTATTAAAAAGAGTTAAATAATTGTTAAAACCTCATTTTTGCTGTAACGCTTTAATGAGTCAGGCGTCACTTAGCGAAACCTCCTTATATGAAATTTTTTTTACTAGCCTTATCCTTCAGCTTTTTCACAATGTTTGCTTTTGCCCAAACCGGAGGTTCAGCACCAGCCCCAACTGTTACGATAACTGGTACTGTGCTCGATTCGGCTAATAACAAGCCGATGGGCTATGTAACCGTTGCCATACAGGATTCAAAAACACATGCCGGAGTAAAAAGCGGATTGACTAAGGACGACGGTACTTTTATATTAAAAGCCCCGGCAGGGAAAACCTATGAAGCTGTTTTGGTTTTTGTAGGTTATCGTAATAAAACAATAGCGGTAAACGGGAATGGTCCGGACGTGAATATTGGTAAGGTACTGCTGGCAGCATCATCCAGTCAGTTGAAGGAGGTTTCGGTTACAGCAGCCCGACCATTAATGAAGCAGGAAGTAGACCGCATTAGTTATGATATCCAGGCTGATCCAGACAATAAAGCATTATCTGTGTTGGACATGATGCGAAAGGTTCCATTGCTAACTGTTGATGGTAACGACAATATTCAACTTAAGGGCAGTGCTAACTATAAAATACTGATCAATGGTAAAGAGTCGGCTTTAGTGGCAAAAAATCCATCGGATATCTTGAAATCCATGCCTGCTACCAATATCGAAAAGATAGAAGTGATCACTACCCCACCCGCAAAATATGATGCGGAAGGTTTAGCAGGTATCATTAATATTATCACAAAAAAGAATGCCGACCAGGGATATAATATAGGTTTCAATAGTCGCTTCAATACAGTTTTCGGGGCAGGCTATAACATTAATGGGACGGTTAAGCAAGGTAAATTCGGAGCGTCATTTTTTGGAGGATTTGGCAGCAACGGCGACCTTACAAGTGGTTCCGGGAATGTTGAAAATATATTTGATCCGACTACAAAAGCAGTCACTACAACTATTGACCAGGTAGGTACCACCAGGCAAAAAGGAAATTTTCACTATGGCGGGACAGAGTTGAGCTTTGAAATAGACACCCTTAACTTGTTAACCGCCTCTGTCGACCTTTTCGGAAACGATCAGCATCAATATACCAATCAGCTTTCCAATACAAATACATTGGGCGATTTGGCGCAGGCTTTTAATCTGAATAATACCAATCACAGTACGTTTACGGGTTTTGATGCCTCATTTAATTATCAGATCGGTTTCAGAAAATCAAAAGATGAGTTGCTGACTATCTCTTACAAGTATAGCTATGCTCCCAATAAACAGCAGAATAATAACACTTTTGATGACAGGTTTATGTACCCTCTTTCGTCATATCCTGATTACCAGCAATACAATAATGCGGGCGACAGGGATCATACCATACAGATAGATTATGCCAGTCCGCTTAGCAAAAAAATATCCATAGAAGCAGGAGCGAAAGCCATCCTCCGCAGCAATTACAGCTATTACCATGTAGATGACCGTGATACGCTTACACAGCAATATATTACTAATGATACGCTGACCAATAATTTTACCTATCATCAAAATATTTTAAGCCTGTACAACTCATATCAATTGAAATTGGATAAATGGACGGGTAAAGCGGGTTTGCGCTTGGAGCATACCGCTATCAACGCTGATTTTACTTCGGCTGGAGTTACTACAGCGCCAAGTTATACCAACCTGATCCCATCAATCTCTATTCAGCGCAGTTTCAAAAGCAGCAGTATTAATTTTGGCTTTACACAACGTATTCAGCGTCCGGGTATATTCCAGTTAAACCCGTTTGTCGATAAATCGAATCCAACCTTTATAAATACAGGTAACCCGTCGTTAAAGCCCGAGCTGGACAATACATTTGAGCTGACCTACAGCAACTTCACCAAGAATTCGATCAATGTAGGGTTGAGCTATGCTTTCTCAAACAATTCTATTCAGAATGTGTCGAGCCTGCGCCAGGTGCCTGTTGCAGGGTTTCCGGATAGCACCACTGTAGCTACTTACACCACTTTTGAGAATCTTGGAACAAACAAGACACTTGGATTGAATGTGCATACCAATATGAACATTACCAAAAAACTTACGCTCAATTTAAACAGTCAGGTGAACCATATCTGGCTTAGCGGAACTTTCAATGGTGGTATGTATCATAACGATGGTTTTACCGGTAATGCGTTCGGTAACCTGCGTTACAAGTTCGATAGCGGATTTGCCGTTGGATTCCTTGCCGGATTTTTTAGCGGAAATGTGAACCTGCAGGGTAAATCAAGCGACTTTATCTTTAATCAATACCTGGTTTCAAAAGATTTCTTCAAGAAGAAACTGACACTGTCATTGGTGGCCAATAATCCATACGCCAAATACAATACTTTCCGTAATACAATTAACTCCACCTATTTTTATCAGCAATCTTATAATCAAAATTATTACCGGTCATTCGCTTTCAGGATCAACTTCAAATTTGGCAAGTTCAATGGCAATATTAAAAAGAACGAGCACGGAATTGATAATGACGACACCAAGGGCGGGAATAAAGGCTCGAGCGGGAACGGTAATTAGAAGTCGGAAGTCGGAAGTCGGAAGTCATTTGAACCAGCTAAGATACGCTATCCATTATCGACTATTCGCAGTAATCGTTGCAAACTGCCAACTCAAAACTGCTAACTGAAATGTATCTTCGCGGCATGAAAGTATACGGTATTCCCAATTGCGACACAGTTAAAAAAACACTGGACTGGTTTAAGGCAAATAAAATAAATTACGAATTCCACGATTTTAAAAAGCTTGGCATCAATCCTGAAAAATTGCAGGAGTGGAATGACAAGGCAGGTTATGAAGCCTTTTTAAATAAAAAGAGTACTACCTGGAAAGACCTGCAGCCTGAAGTAAAGGAAGATGTAAAAACCTTTACAGATGCTTTGCCTTTATTGCAGGAAAAAACCAGCATGATCAAACGGCCGGTAATTGAAGATGGTAATTTCCTCTATTTCGGTTTTGATGCGGAGGTTTATAAAAAGCATTTTTTGAAGAAATAAAATAAGGGTGTCATGCCGAGCATCGTCGAAGTATGGTGCGTTGGACCTCTGCGCGCGACTCTTCGACAAGCTCAGAGTGACAACGCTCTATCAATCACTTAATTCAATCAACCTTATATCTATATATTTGCCGGCCGATATTTCCTTTTTCATCAATACCTTCAATTACTACCCGGTAGGTGCCTGTGCCGTCAGCATTATAAAAATCAAATGATGCATTGCCATCTTTATCGGTGGTCAATTCGGGTTTCCAGTAAATCGTGCTGCGGAGGTCTGGATGATTATTGGTTACAGTGCTTTCATATTTAGGTGAATAAAACTCCCTTACTTTTTCATAGCCCTGAACGGTTACAGGCAAAATGCCGGTAGCGGTTACATCCTTCCAGTCAGTACCGGCTCCCCGTTTGGTGGTGATAATTATCACTCCATTTGCTCCAGCCATCCCGTAGATAGCGCCCGAAAATTTTAATACTTCAACGGTCTCAACTTCACTCGCATTTACCGAATTAATATCAGCTCCTTCCATTCCATCCAGAACTACTAACATAGGCCTGCCAAATAGTCCTCCTTCCAAAGAAGGAACTATGTTTGGGAAAGCACCTAAAAACCTTACTCCTCTCAATCTGCCAACCAAACTTATACCTAATGGCCCCTGGATCATACCTATTTCCTTAGCATGCATTACCTGGTCGGCATGACCTGCTCCGGCAAGGCTTTGGGTTTCATATTGATCATCCACCCTCCTGTCTTTTATCTTTACTTCCTTAAGCATTTTGCCTCTTCCCAAACCCAACCTATTTAATTCTTCCTGTTGTTTTTCGCTGTTTGAAATATAGGAAACCGGAATTGTATCATTATTTAACATTGGATATGCAGGCATAGGGGCTTTTACGTCCGGGGTATAGCTGATCTTTGTTCTGTTTTTCCCTTTTGCATTTACGGCTTGCAGCACAAACCGGATACTATCCCGGAACGCAAGGGTGTCAAATACAAATGTACCCGAGTTATCGGCAAGAATGGTGGTAAGTGATTCCGGATCAAATGATAGCAGTGCAACTGGGGCCTTAGGGATGGGTTTTCCGGCAAGGCTTTTAATATTGCCGCTTATCTGTATCGACTTTTCAGGTTGCCATTTGGGCGCAGGATATCCATCGCTTAATAATTTTTTCCACTCAAAATGCCTGTACCCATGGGTCAGCATCACCAGGTCGAGCTCTTTCAGTTTTTCATCGGTAATATTGGTGAAGTAATAATTGGGTTGTTCTACAGTACCTTTCAAATCCGAAGTAAGCAAGAGGTTGCTCAGGATGGTGTTTTCAGTTGTCTCATCAACAGGTACAATATTTTCATTAATGACTGATACAGAGAAATGTCCCATTGACGCAGAATCACTTCTGGTTTTTGCATTTAATTTGAAATTAACTTTTTCACGCGCGTGGTAGCTGCCCTTGTCTGACGCAACGCCAAGATTAAGCCTATCATAATTTTGCACAAATATCAGCCGCTCGCATAAAGGCTCATTCGTTCCGGAAAACAGCGTTATTGTAGCAATGCCTGTATGTAAGTGCCGCTTCAATACGATAATATGCATGGCAGCACTATCCAATTTTATCGGAACGGTGATGGCGTCTCCACCCGAATAGATAAGCAGCGTATATCCCTTGCCTTTATTTTCTGCGAAATAAGCAGGATTGGTATTGATCCATATATCCGCTTTGGGAATAGAGTCATTATTAACGGACAGGGAAATACCTTTTGAAACAGCAGCAGGAAGGTCCAATATATCTTTACTGCCATCTGCAAAAGCAACATTCGCTTTATAGGTTTCTCCTGCGTGCGGTGTAAAACTGAAATAACCCATGCCCGCATGTGCGGCAGAAAAATGGTCAACAATTTTGCCAGAATTATCAGTAATAATGCCTTTTACACCCAGGCCCAGGCCGTTCATTCCAATAGATTTAAAAGCCACCTTTGCAGCCACCCCATTAACCAATTGGCCACCTTCCGGAAAGAATTGCAGATCAGGTTTTGCAGCTACCGCTTTTACGGTACTGTGCTCAGGAATTTTTTGTGTCTGCAGCGAACCGACTGGTATCAATTGTTCAAATATATTATCAGCGTTCAGCATCCAGCGCGTATAGGCCCTTACATGATAATTGCCCGCGGCCAGTGTGTCCTGCAAAACAAAATCTCCCCAGGCTACACCGTTCAGCAACTGAAGTTTTATGGCTCGTTCGATCTTGTTGTTCGGGTTGATCAGTTCAACGTGCAAGATACCACTCAGATCAGATAGCAGGTGCCTGTCCCCCAGGGTGACATAGGACTTGAAGTACATTGTATCGCCGGCAGTATAATATGGTTTGTCGAAATGCAGGTAAGCTTTTTCAACAGCATGGGCAGTTTGAAAGCTATCCAGTTTTGCCGATATCATATTGTTTTCGGTAATCGGCTCATAGCTTACTGTAGCAGGTTGATAATCCACCGGTAGTAAGTCTGCCAAACGCTTCTTGCTCCACACGCCATAATATAAAACGCCATAAGGGTCGGCAATTACACCATTGTCATCAAATAATACCTGCGGAGAATTAAACATTAACAAAGTATTATCAGAATTATTGGTACTATTCAGATAATTCAAATTATCGTTTGCCTGAAAATGATGTGTTTTATTGAAGCCAATATATAATCCATCATTGTCGCAGCTTAATGCATATTCGCCGGGTTTATTTGTAGCGACAATGATATCCCGTTTCTCTAATGGAAACGGCATTAGCTTTTGAACTGTTTTTTCAAGCTTCCATTTTTTTCGCCAGTAAGACAAGGAATCACGCTGGTGCTGACCTGGAGATTTAATAGCCTCGTAATAATGTATCCGGGAATCTATCACATTGTCATCAGGCCGTTCAGGGTTAGGAACAATTGCCAATTGTTGTACCTTGAAGCCTTCCTCATTCAGCTTATTGTTTAATGCCGCCCTTAAAAAATGCATAGGCGAATTCTGATAAGCTTCCAGGCGGTTTGCTCTCCAGCGTTTTTCCAGCGATTCAGAACCTCTTAAATCTTCAAATAGTACGGCGCCCATGTAGTGTACCCTTTTCTTATCGGCACCCAGCATTTGTAACGAAAAATCCTTAAGCAGATATTTGATCCGGTAACCAAGAACATCATTTTCAATCTCTATAAAATCATAGGATGAAGCGGATAATGTCTTTTTACCTTCATCATATTGCAGATCTATTACTTCCGGGTTCAATATTTTGCATTTTCCTGAGGCAAAGGCCGGACCCAAAAATTCACCGGAAAACCATTCCAGGTTTCTTTTTCTGTCAGGATCTGTTTTAGCTTTAATCACAACTTCCTGCAGGCCTATCATTTTTGCTTTTAATGTTATGTCGGGCAGTTTTAAGTTGGCATTTGTAATGTCGATCCGTATACTGTAGGTTTCGAAGGCGATATCAGACACAATAAGATCATATCTGCCCGGGCGAACATTAGTTAGGGTAAACGTACCATCAGTAGTGGTTTTTGTGCCTGTAGTTGCATTATTTAAAAAAACATTGGCATTGGCAACAGGCTTAGCGTCGTCATTGTTCACTACTTTGCCAGATATCGTATATTGTGCCAGGCAAACAGCAGGGGCACATAGGTAAAATAGAAATACAATCACGGGAATGATCAGTACTCTTCTCATTATCAGGTTTAAATAAAACTAATATAGGAATATTATGGTTTAATTCGGAATAAAGTGATAAGGTTTAGGGGCCTTTATCACTGCCAATTTAGTTATAAGCTTTCGATAACCTGATATGTCTGGCAACGGTATTTTGAAAAACTGACTAGTTCGTTAGTTTTTGGGGAATTATTTGCAAATTATTATTATGTAACAATTAATTTACCACTTCGTGTAATTGCTTAATTTATACTATTTTGCACCCCAATAATTAACTAACTGAGATGAAATTTAAATTGATAGCCAATCTCACATTGGCTTTATTAACTATTGCAGGTGCAGTGAGTGCACAGCAAGACAACCCACCTCCCGTTGCTCCAAACACCAAGTATGATTATCATGAAACCTTCGGGCCGCCATTTTTTACAAAAAATGGAAACGAGTTTCGTGCAGCTGACGGCGCACCAGGGCCAAAATACTGGCAAAACCGTGCTGATTACCAATTGTCAGCCAGACTGAATGATCAGACTAACGAAATCACCGGATCAGAGGTATTGACTTACACCAACAACAGCCCTCAAAAGCTTGGCTTTTTGTGGATGAATCTTGAACAGAACTTGTTTAAACAAGATTCAAGAGGTACCGCCATCGTTCCTTTGGTTGGTAATCCGCCTGTGCCGAAAAGCCGTAACTGGGGCCGCGGCCAGGTGTTTGATGCGGGCTTTAAGATCAAATCGGTTAAACTGGTTGGTGAAAAAGGCGCTGAAACTGATGCCAAGTTTTTGGTAAATGATACCCGTATGCAATTGTTCCTGCCTAAAGACTTAAATCCAAATGGCGGACAAGTTAAGTTAAAGATTGAATATTCATTTATTTCGCCTGATTATGGCTCAGACCGTATGGGTATCCAGGAAACCAAAAATGGTAAAATATTCCAGGTAGCACAATGGTACCCGCGCATGTGCGTGTATGATGATGTAGAAGGCTGGAACACTATTCCATACACCGGTCCGGGTGAGTTTTACCTGGAATACGGTGATTTCGACCTGACCATTACTGCGCCTGCAAACCATATCGTGGTAGCATCCGGTGAGTTAATGAACCCGCAGGAAGTTTATACACCCGAGCAATTAAAACGCTGGGCAGAGGCTGCAAAGAGCGAAAAAACTGTTGTTATCCGCTCAGCAAGTGAAGTTACTGAGGCTTCGTCGCGCCCGGCAGGCAAAAAAGAATTAACCTGGCACTTTAAGATAAAGAATGCCCGCGACGCGTCATGGGCTTCATCAGCTGCGTTTATTATTGATGCTGCTAAAATGGACTTGCCAAGCGGCAAAAAGTCTATTGCTATCTCCGCTTATCCTGTTGAAAGCGATGGCATGGATGCATGGGGCCGTTCAACCGAATATGTAAAGAAATCTATCGAATACAATTCAAAAAAATGGTTTGAATTTCCTTACCCTGCTGCTACCGCCGTTGCTGGTATAGTAGGCGGTATGGAATATCCCGGAATTGTTTTCTGCGGATATAAAGCTAAAAAAGGGGGCCTTTGGGGTGTGAATGACCACGAGTTTGGCCACACCTGGTTCCCGATGATCGTTGGTTCTAACGAACGTCTATACGGCTGGATGGACGAAGGTTTCAATACCTTTATCAATACACTTTCTACTGCTGATTTTAACAATGGTGAATACGCCCGCAAACCGGCGGATGTTGAAAAAGCAGGCGCTGCAGTAACTAATCCGGCATTAGAACCAGTTTTAAGCCAGCCTGCAAACCTGAAGGAAAGAAACACCGGTATACTGCTTTACTTTAAGCCTGGTATGGGATTAACTATGTTGCGCGAGCAGATATTGGGCCCTGAGCGTTTCGATTTTGCATTCAGAACTTACATAGATCGCTGGGCATTTAAGCACCCTACACCGGATGATTTCTTCCGCACTATGGAAAATGCATCAGGCGAGAGTCTGCAATGGTTCTGGAGAGGCTGGTTCCTGAACAACTGGCGTTTGGATGTTGCTGTACGCGACGTAAAGTATTTCGACAATGATCCGTCTAAAGGTGCTTTGATCACTATTGATAACCTGGAGAAAATGGCAATGCCTGTAACCCTGGAAATCAAAACAGTGAGTGGTAAAACTGACCGTGTGAAACTGCCGGTTGAAATCTGGGAGCGCAACAGCACCTGGACATTCAAATATCCGTCGACAGAAGAGATCCAGTCAGTTACTTATGATCCTGACAAAGTAATGCCGGATTATAACCCTGATAATAATGTTTGGACGAAGAAATAGTTGTATTGATTGAAATTGTTGTACCGGTTGTATTAGTTGAAGTGGTTTATCAGAAATATCCTAAGTAAACCAATCCAACTAATACAACCACTTCAACCAATCACCCCAAAACATAAAAACCCGGCAAAAAAGCCGGGTTTTTATGTTTTGTCTCAGCAAAGTGTTAAATTAAATGTTAAATCCCAAACTATTAGTTTAAATGATGGGTTTTTAGGTTATACTTACGCTATAATTGATCTGCCATGAAACGAATATTCTACCTTCTCACTATTGCATTATTTATCTCAAACGCATTACACGCCCAGATCTATGTCAGGGGAAATGTGGTTGATGCCAGTAATGGCGCCAAACTATCTGATGTTTTTGTGCGTGACATCACCAATAAACAGATCACACTGACAGATAAATCGGGCAAGTTCGAGATCAAATCAGAAACCGGACATATCTTAATCTTTTCAGCGCCAACTTATGTTCCCGATACTATGTATGTAGTTGATCTGACGCAAAAGCACGTAGAATTGAAAACACAAAGCATTTCGTTAAAAGAAGTAAATATTACTGCTCAGCGACTCGCATTTGATCCGCATAAAGAATATCCCGACGTGTATGAAAAGAGTAAGGTATACCCTTTATCCCCATCGAGCTGGTTTGGTAAGGAGGCGCGTGATGCCCGGCGGTTGAAACGTTATTTTGCCCGTGAAGAGCAGGAACGGAAGGTCGACCAGGTATTTAACCGCGTGTATGTGGGCAGCATCGTGCCGCTTAAAGGACAGGAACTGGAAGATTTTATGCAGCTGTATCGTCCAAGTTATTCGTTTATCACCAGCAACAATAGCGAGTCATTAGCTGTTTATATTAACGACTCGTACAAGAAATGGCAGGCCCTGCCACCTGAGAAACGGCATTTGCAGAAGTTGAATGGGGAATAAGTGTGCGGATGTGCAGATTTGTAAATATGCAGATGTGCAAATGAAGAAGGATTTAAGGATGCAGAGATGATAACAATGAACTAAGCATTATGAAAAAGAAAATAATAAGTCTTATGGTGATTTTGATCATGATAGGACTGGCATGCAGCAGTTGTTCCAGAAAATGCTATTGCGATCCAACACCTGCAAAACCAACTCCAAAAGTGATCATACCATCGTAGAATTTTAGATTTACGAATTACGAATTCGGATTTAATCTTTATTCATCTTTCTGATTTCAGACTTCTGACATCCGGCTTTTGGCTTCATTTCTTTTGAAAATCAATAAATTAAAACAATAAGCGGGCAGGCAACATTATATTTTAAAACATCCTACTGCTATGAAAAAGAAAATAATGAGCATTGTATTGCTGGCTACGATAGTCGGCACAATATGCACCAGTTGTGCGCCTCCACACGATGTGAGTAAACCACCACCACCGCCTGCACCTGCAGAACCGCCAAGATAAGAGGAAAGAGCCTTTAGCTTGAATTATCAGGTTAAAGGCTTTTTTTATTGGCACCGGTTATAAATAAATTTTATTATTTTTAATTGATGAAATACCTGATCCTTGTTGCCGCTTTTATTCTGTTTGGCCTACCTGTTTATGCCCAGTCAAAAACAGACATAAAAATTGAATATTCATTACCACCAGGTTTTGATAACACGATCAGTGCTAAAGATTATAAAACAATAGTTGATTTATCAGTTTCGATTTTAAGCAAGCACTACAAGGTCGATCATGTAGAGCAAGGCACGGTCTCAGTAAGTAATAATAAAGATACTGCTGCTGTGAACCTGGATAACCTGGTAAAAAAATGTATTGATGAGAAAGATCATTCAAAATGGCAGGGTATAATTAATAATCATTTTGCCAGTTTATTTAACTCCATCGAGGCGGAAAAAGGTATCGATCCTACTGATTTTAATAAAATAAAAAATTACTTAAGTGTTCGCATCTATCCGGATGAGACGATAGCTCAACGAGGTGGACGGGATAACTTTGTAAGCAAAACTGATCTGGAGGGCACAACTACTTTATTAATGCTCGATCTTCCCCAGGCGTTTACTCCTCTTCAAAAAAAATATTTTGACTTATGGCATAAAAGTGCCGATGAAGTATTTAAAGCAGCTATTTCAAATGTTGGTAAACAAAAAATGGAAAGGCTCACAAAATCATTTGATATATCGGGGACGCAGGTTGAATTCAGTTTTTTGGAGAACGAGGATTATGGGGCAAGTTATGCCTTGGATTTGTCTGGAAACGCTCCTGAAATGGTTGGCGAATGGGGATCGGTTGTAGCCTTTCCGAATAAGGGATTGGTAGCAATTTGTAAGATAAGCCACGAAAAACCGGTAGAATTTGTGAAGTTTATACAAAAGATAAAGCCTTTGATAGAGCAATCCTATAGTCAAGGCCAGAGCCCAATATCAAAAGAGTTCTTCTGGTATTACCAGGGTAAGTTTACGCATATTGTGGTCAACACAGATGCTACCGGAAATATAAATGTTATGGCTCCTTTAGGATTGTCAACCCTAATGGTTCAAAAAAAATGAAAATCCCAACCTATTTCAATGATCTACAGCTGCATCGCAAATGACAAACCCGGTGTGCCATTATAATATCCCGGCATGATCATCGAACTTCTGCCATGTTTTCCTTTATGGGTTAATGCGTTTCGAATATAAGGGTAGATCCAATAAGCTGCTTTGGTAGAAAAAATACCAAAACCCGCCCCGGCAACACAATCGCTAAACCAGTGGTCGCGGCCATACACCCGGAGTATCCCGGTAGCAGCCGCAAAAGTATAACCCACTACTCCATACCAGATCGACTTTCCGGAATATTCCTGGGCCAGGAATTCAGCTGTAAGGAAAGCAGCACCTGTGTGCCCTGAAGGGAAAGAAAGCGGATCGTTACCGTAAGGGCGTTTTCTGTGCATGACAAATTTAAGCCCATCGGCACCAGTTAATATACCCGCGGATAAAACAAGGATGGCAGTACGGTCGACAAACCTGTTTTTGCCTTCTACTCCGGCCAGGTTCAAACCATAAACCATTACTGCGGGCGCTATCTGAAGATAGTCGGCAATTTTTGAATTGTAATACGGATCACTACGTGCAACGCGCATCTTGAAATAATAGTCGACATTGCGGACAGGCTTGATGACGAATGACGAAAAGCCATAACCAACTAAAGCAACAGGCGGAATCCAAGTCCAACCTTTGCTGTGCAAGTGCTTAACAGTATCCGGCACAGAAGTAACATCATTTTTTATCGTATCGGCTTTAGATCGTTTGGTAGTGTCGGTAGTTTGTGCACTTGCTTTAAGTGTAATTAAACACAATAAAGTAAATACAATATTTTTCATAGGTAGATTTTAATATAATTAACATCCAGTCAGATAAGTTTGTTTACACAGGCTGAATATAGACTTATACGGTTATTCGTATTTCGATACACTAAATGGTTTTATTTAATCTGTAAAATTATCTGATAATTAGATATTTATAAATTGAAACTTTTTTTATTTCAATACACGTATACATCAACATAACGACAATGCGATGGCTACTGTAATAGAAAAACCTAAAGAAAGTATAGCCGGCAATACCCTAACCGGTAAAAAAGCAGCTCCAAAAACCAGTAAAAAAGAGAGCTACGTTATTTATTCCATTTATTATAATGATCAGCCTGAAGGCGGCTATGTGATCTACTCAGATGATCACCAGGCCGGTTGGGAATTCTTTGGTTATTTACCCGAAAAACAACCAACGTTGATTACCGAACCTGCACATCGAAGGAAAGATATTCAGTTATTGTAGTGTTAGTTGATTGAGTTAAGTAGTTGATTAGGTTGAGTAGTTGCTTAACTTTACAACCTTACAACATTCCAACTTTTCAACTAAAAAAATGTTGACACTCGATATCAAAGATCTCACCATATCCGATCTGCATAACTATCTCCAATACGCCATCGCTCCGCGACCTATTTGTTTTGCATCGACAGTTGATGGTGAGGGGAACGTGAACCTGAGCCCGTTCAGCTTTTTTAATCTGTTTGGTACCAATCCGCCTACCTGTGTGTTTTCACCATCGCGCAGGGTGAGGGATAATACCACTAAGCATACGCTGCAGAATCTGCTAGAAGTGCCGGAATGCGTGATTAATATTGTAACCTATGATATGGTGCAACAAACTTCGCTAACCAGTGTGGAGTACCCGAAAGGAGTAAATGAGTTTATCAAGGCAGGATTTACACCTGCACCATCACTAACAGTAAAACCACCACGTGTAGCTGAGTCGCCGGTGCAATTGGAATGTGTTGTAAAAGAGGTAAAGGCTTTAGGCGACGGACCCGGTGCAGGAAACCTGGTGATAGCTGAAATAAAAATGATCCACATTGATGAAAAAATATTGGATGATAAGGGCAAGATCGATCAGGAAAAATTGGAACTCGTAGCACGCCTGGGCGGCGACTGGTATTGCCGGGTTAATAAAGACAACCTGTTTAAAGTAGCCAAGCCGGTGCGAACTATAGGTATTGGTGTGGATAGTATCCCGTATAGTATCCGCAATTCAAAAGTGTTGACAGGGAATAACCTCGGTCAACTGGGTAATGTAGAAGTATTGCCAACTGATGAAGAAACGGAGGCTTACAGCCAATCACCCGAAATAAAAGAAATACTGGATGCTACTATAGGCGATAGCCAGACACGTGAACTTCAATTGCACCTAAAAGCCAAACAATTGCTTGATGAAGGCAGGGTAGAAGAGGCATGGAAAGTGTGTTGCTGGCTGGTTAAATCCTAAGAATCAATGTCTAAACTCAAGAGAATATCTCCATTAGGCGATTTATAAACGAGGATATGGTCTAAAGCTAAATCTGCCAGGTCATGACCCCAAATGCCGTATTTCCCATTGGTTTGATTTCGATTATAAAGAGTTTTTCTTTCCTTAACCGGAACAGTTTTAATAGTAGCAGTGCTTTCTTCCTCCTGGTAAAGCTGATGATACTTTTCACTTATCTGTTTAACAAGTTGTTCTCTCGTAAATCCATTGTTTGATGTTAGTTCGAACTTGGCTTCTTTTGTTAAAGGATAGTCAATGATAAGTATTACTTTGTTATCGCTTATTACCATCTCATCTTTATCCATTAATTTTTTCAGCTCTTTATCCGGATATTCTAATTCAACCCAAGGGATCAAACCGTCTTCAAAGTCTTTTAAATTATCTGTTTTAACCTTGAAATCTATTCTCGTTATAAAAAGACCAAGACTATCAGTTTGCTTTTCAGAAGCTTGTTTCTCGCGTTCAGTTAAGAACTTGTCATATTTGTTGGAGGCGGTATCGCTCTGTAAATGCGATTGCGCAGGTGTTCTATTACAGGCAAAAACAGTAACAACAAGTAGGGGGAGGAAAATTTTAGATAACATGATAAGTTTAGTTTTTTTTGAAATGAGTGCTGATTAAATCCCCAACACCTGCTTCAACTTCGCATAACCCGTTTTACTCACAGGTATTTTAGCACCTGATTTGAGTATGGCGATGTGAGCATCCTTTTCGTATGGATCTATACGGGTGATATCTTGAATTTTGATAATGTAGGAACGGTGCACACGAACAAATTGATCGGCATCTAAAGTCTGCTCGAAGAAGCTCATGGTTTTATTTTTCAGGAACGAACCTTCTTTGGTGTGAACGCTTACGTAATCGTCATCGGCTTCCAGGTATTCTACGTCGGCAACCGGGATGATCTTTACTTTAGTGCCGGTTTTTACTACAATTCGTTCATGCTGGGCGGGAGATTGTGCGGCGGTTTCGAGTAAGCTTTCGGTGTGTTTGGCTGGCTGATCTACCGGTTTCTGAGCAAGGAACTTTTCAACTGCCTTAATAAAGCGTTCCTTGCTAAAAGGCTTAAGCAAGTAATCCACTGCATGAGCCTCAAAAGCTTTTATGGCATACTCATCAAATGCAGTGGTAAATATTACGGCAGGCGGATTCTCAACCAGCTCAAGCATCTCAAAGCCGTTTATTTTTGGCATCTGCACGTCGAGGAATATCAGGTCGGGCTGGTGTTGTTGGATCGCTTTCAGGCCTTCAAAACCGTCGTTACATTCGCCTAATACTTCAATGCTATCTTTAAATTCCTGCAAATATTCGAGTACAACCATCCGTGCCAAAGGTTCATCATCAATTAGTAATACTCGCTTCATACTTGTGGGATTTTAATAATTGTTGTAAAGATATTATCATTTGCGTGAGTTTCAACAAGGTCAGTGCGCGCATACAGCAAATCGAGCCTTCTTTGCACCCCGCTCAGACCAAACCCTGTGCCTTTTCTTGGGCGTGCGGTATTCGGGTCGTATGGGTTTTGGATCATGATGATCAGGTAGTTATCATCCCATTCGGCACGGATGCTTACCGTTACGGCTTCGGTTGTGTCGTACAAACCAAATTTTATTGCATTTTCTACGATCGGCTGCAATATCATCGGTGGTAATTTACATTCCTGACACTTGTTATCGCAGCTGATCTCAGTCATCAACCTATGGCCAAATCTAACTTTTTCAATATCGAGGTATAGTTGCAGATGCGCCAACTCTTCGGTCAAAGTCACATTCTGCTGATCGTCCTTCTTTAATGTTCCACGCAAAAAATCTGAAAGTTGGTGAATCATCTTCCTTGCCTGATCAGGCTTAAAACCGATCAGTGCATTGATGGAGTTCAAACTATTAAACAAAAAGTGCGGCTGTAATTGCTGGCGAAGGTTGTACAGCTCCGCATCACGGGCAAGCTTTTCGGCTTCAGCTTTTCTTTTCTCGTTCTCTTTCTGATCGAGCTGGGAATAATAGATCATACTGATCATCGCCATCCAGCCTATTGCCAAAAAATCGGTAAACAGACGTATAGTAAGCGACTGGATAACAAAGTTGGCATAAACGGTGTTGCCGGTGATATAAGGCAATATCCAGCGACTGCCAAACGCACAGGCTGCAGCAAGAGCAGCACACCATATCAGAATATTAACATAGCTGCCTTTGCCCGGCTGAAAATAGCGCAGGTTATTGTTGATTAGCCAGCAGGCAGCACCCAGCAATACTGAGCTGATAACACCATCCAGCAAGGCAATGAACCAGGAAAAGCCAAAACCATGCACCAAATAGGTTAGCAGTGCGGCCCATACCAGGCCACCCACTAAAAACGCGGTGCGAATTTTGGAAAATGAAAGCTGTGAACTTGCCAAAACGGGTTATTAAGGTTTATTATTTAGTTTCTTACGCCTAATAAGGCTGATTTATGATGAGCCCACGCCATGTATAATTCGGCATCGGGCGCTTCGTGTATTTGGTAGTACAATTCGGTACCATCGGTCAGATCATTAAGGGGATGAATCTCGGCTACGTCAATAAACTCCCATTTCACAGGCTGACGCTGATCGTTCAGAAAGCTGTCCTGATTGTTCAGACCCATTATTGTCGCTTTTTCAAAGGCGTGGTGTTCGTCGTTTGCACTGATCAATCGCAATTGCTCATCAAACTGCGCGTGGTGATTGCCATCGCCGCTGATGATCCTGAACACAATTTTAGCTACAAACCAATTCATATTCAGCACATTTATAATTAATAACTACGGATGTCTATTCCTGCAAAGATGGATACACCTTTGAGTACCAGGATCTTCTCGCTACCTGAAGCTGCGGTCGACCGTATCCTCTTGTCGTCTACGCTTGCAAATACAGCAGCAATGTCAGATACCACCTGCCAGTTGGACGGCACGACGATTTTGGTTCCCCCGAATATCTGGGTGATGTCGAGAACAACCCTGCCATTGATATCGGCCTGTGTCAGGTCGAGTTCAGCGCCACCGAAGATATTAACGATCTCGCCGCCTTTAAAGTCTTTCGCCAGGATGGTCTTTTTTACACCGCCGAATACCGATACAGCATCAAGGTAATCGTCACCGTAAGAATTTTTGTATTTGCCTGAGAAATCCCATTTGTTAGCCTGACCGGCATCGTCGTTAGGTGCATTTGGATCAGTAGTAGGAGGTGTTTGCTGGCTTTGTTGCCATTTGTCCCAATCGGCTTTGTGTTTATCCCATTTATTACCTCTTCTTAATATCATCCATAATCCGAATATGATGATACACAGCGGCCAGGTGATCTTTCCGACATCGTAATGAGGGAACATGTCATTTGATAGCCAGATTACACCGATCAGCATAATTATCAGCCATCCGGAGTTTCTAAACTGGTGTTTAGCTCCGCTGTAAAGGCCTATTACAATAAGTGCCATCGGTAAGCTTATCAGCCAGCTCGGGAAAAAGAAAAGATCCAATTGGTGAACCAGCAATGCCAAACCTACCACCAGCAAAATGATGCCGGCGAGTGCCTTGTTATTGCGGGGCTTATTATTTTCAAAATTTATATCGTTATCCATGCTATTCGTCGCAAATTAAAATCATATCCAAAACTAAGGTAATACTTGTGGCGAACCTATCAAATATTGGTGATATTAGCTAACATATCGGTGAGGGGACTTAAAATGTCGGTGAAAAAGTCAATGATCTAACTGTTTAATACTTTCATTTGCTTTTCCTGGCAACGCTTACACTCCATCCACTGCCACTGCCAATATGATATTTTTCAGCAAAATTGCCCTGGTTTAATGCCAGCGAATATTGCAGCAGGCTATTCAGGTAGACCAATGGCTTGCCTTTTGCAACAGTGCCAAATGTCTGGCAGTAAGGCGCATCGACCGTATAAACCGGCTTGCCATTGTGGGAGATTACAGAATGAAACGTTTCGCCAAATTTAGGGCGAAGCAGGTTGAATAAAGAATCAGGAATATTCGTCCATACATTGCCGTATTGAATGTCTAGTATGGCAATATTCCCTTTTAGCGTCTTCCCGTTCAATACTGGCTTTTGATAAGGAATAGTTACAACTTTTTTTGGTAATACCAGTCCAACCTGCTCAAATGTAATCGTGCCGGAGGCCAGCCTTGCACCGGTATAAGCATAAACATCGCGGCCATGAAAAGTGTATGATTTCTGAGAATCTTTACGTCGGTTTACTGCCTCGTCAATTTCTCTTATTTCATCAATTCCCAGTGATTCGGCGACTAAAGTCAGCGTACCATTATCAGGAGTGACGATAAAATGCCCTGATTTTGTTTTAAGCACAACAGATTTCCTCGTTGTGCCCACTCCCGGATCAACCACCGATACAAACACCGTCCCAGCAGGCCAGTAACGTACGGTTTGTTCGAGGCGGTAAGCCGCTTCCCAAATGTTATAGGCTGGAATCTCGTGCGTTAGGTCGAATAACTTCAGATCGGGAGATACGCCCATGGCGACGCCCTTCATAGCGGATACGGCACCATCCTTCAACCCAAAATCGGATTGAAAGACAACTATTTTATTTTGAGCGATAGAAAGTTTACTGAATGATGCGAGTATGAAAGCAATAAGCAGTATTTTTTTCATGGGCGTAAGCTGATGCATCCAAGTTAATGCATTTGCGGGTAAAATGAAAGGTCGCTCGCAGAGTCGACTCACCCCGAATGCGCTATGCTGTTCGACCCTCTCTACCGCAGGCGGTAAAGAGGGAAAAGAAGAAAAAATTAAAAATCCCCTCTTTACGCGCAGCGTAGAGAGGGTGGTCGAGCGAAGCAATGACCGGGTGAGTCAATATACGCCACGCTTGACCAACATGCTAAAAATGAAAAGGGGACTTACGGGCAGTGATGGTCGGAAGAATATTCCGGCCATTTATTATGTTTTAAAGAGCAAGCCTGGATCGCCGCCACATTGTACAACGATAAGGGCTATTGCCAAATCTCTTACTTCCATTGCAAAGCGCCTTTTGGCGGTTTTATATCCCAGGTTATTTCCCTTCTTATATATCAATACCAGAATGCCGGTTATCAATGTCATATACAACATGACCTGTAAGCCGTTTTTATTAAGTGAAACCAGGTGACTTACGTTGAGTTCCTGTTTGAGGAACCGGAAGAAGACCTCGATGTCCCAACGCCGCCGATATGCCTGGGCGATCTCTTTGGCGGATAGGTTGAAGTCGTTGGTTAACAGCCAGTATTCTTTGCTTTCTTCCGATTTGCTTTTTACAATCACTAAACGAAAAGGACAATCTACCAACTGCTCCCTATAGTGTTTGTTCCCACGCTTGTTAGCTATGGGCATGCCGGTATAAAGCCGGACTGTGCAATCCCGAAGCAGGATGGATTCGCCCATATCCATGTCCTGGCCTTCAGCAAGAAGTGATTCCAGCAGTTCAAACTTTCTGTTTTCCTTTGACCTGCAGATGAAGGTCACCTGCTCCGCACTAAAAGCCTTCATTGTCCTGGTTGATTGTAATCCCCTGTCTAATACATAAATATTATGATGGCCGGGTTCTTTCTTTACATGTTCCATTACGGCTTCCGGCAATGCGATATCTTCGCTGCTATAGCTTGGATCGGTGAACACACCGACGTGGCCGGGTAGTACGCCGTCAAAGGCAATGCTATACTTGACAGCTTTCTTGCCACTTTGGTTATCTATGCCTTCGGCGAGTTTACCGGCAGCTTCACTAACCATTGTACTGTCCACCCGGATCAGGTTATATTGTTTTCTTTCCGTTAAGGTATATAAGCCGGCAAACTGCTCATAGATGCATTCGTAAATCTGCCTGAAATAGCCAGGATCAACTTTGGACAATCTTTCCGAAATAGAACTCCGCCGTACTTTTTCATCCTCATCAAGATTGAAAAGTATCTTGAATACGGAATCATTGAACGTATCTTCAAGGGTTCGCTGGCTAAGCCGTTCATTGTCTAAAATGCCATAGAGCAGCAAATAAAACAACTTATTGCCATGCAAAACCTTTGCGTAATGATCGATCTTGGTCGTCTGTGACAAATTTGCTATCAGTGCCTCGGGAATGAAGCCTAAGAGCTGTTTTGCAGTGATGCTATGATCTTTAAATATTGCCATATCTCATTGATTTACAGCATTTAATATACTTAAAATCCATGAGAAAAACAAGTTAAATATTTGATAATCAGATATTTATATCAACATATTAACACCCATAAAATGAAAAAGTCGGAAGATTTATTCTTCCGACCATCACTG
>NZ_DATCRU010000013.1:0-8534 GCF_036568825.1 Mucilaginibacter sp.
GCGTTACCTCATCCAATATCTTCATCCAGAATACCTATGTGGCTATTTACAAAACTATTGCGACGGCGAATGCGGTTATCGCAGGAATAAGCACGGTAAAAGGAGCCTCACCTGCTTATCTGAATAGCGTGAAAGGCCAGGCGCTCACGCTCAGAGCAATGGGACACTTTGATGTGCTTCGTGCTTTTGGTTACCATTGGGACATCAATTCGCCATATGGCATACCCGTGGTTACTACGGTGCAATCAGCCAACAGCATTGTACCACGAAGCACTGTGGCGGCTACTTATTCTTCTATCATTGCCGACCTGACCGAAGCAGCCACATTACTCAACGGCTCACCCAACCGCGACCCTAATTATGTAAATCCTGCTGTAGTGAATGCTTTGCTGGCGCGGGTGTACCTGTATGAAAAAGATTATACTAATGCCGCTAAATATGCTTCTTTGGTTATTAATGACGGCGCATATCAATTGGTCGATGCCAGTCAATATACGTCGATGTACAATAACGGTGCTAAAAACTCAACTGAGTTTATCTTCCAGCTGCCTTTCGATTTTCAAAATCAGAGTCAGTATTATGCTACCACCTATGCGCGTCCGGATGCGGCCTCGACTGAAGTATTATTTATTGCGAATTCTGATCTGCAATCATTCTTCGAATCCAGGAGCGGGGATGTACGCTATAACTTAATTGATACCACCAATGCCAACGGCTACCTGCGCACGCTTAAATATAGCAGTGATGGCAAGTACAAGGATAACTCAGCTTTATTGATACGTATCGCTGAAATGTACCTGATCAGGGCCGAAGCATTGGGTAGGGTACAGGGGCTGGCTGATCTGAATACTATCAGAACCAACCGTGGCCTGAACGCTTTAACGCTGGCAGATGTACCCGATAATACCACTTATGCCCAGGCGGTTGCCGATGAAAACCGGGCAGAATTCAATTTTGAAGGTCACCGTTACTTTGACCTGGCGCGGACCGGACAAATAGTAAATGTCTTGCAACCGTTAACTACTTTCGGTATATCGGTTTCTAATTCCTGTTTCCCAATCCCATTAAGGGAGATCAATGCATCTAACGGGGCCGTGATTCAAAACCCGGGATATTGATTTAATTAGTGAATTAATGATTGAGTGAATTAGTGAATGGGTGAGTTTGGTGACGAACTGAAGCTGGCCTAACAAAGTATTTTCGTAGCTTTATCCAAGATGATGTTACAAAAGGTTTTATCGTACCAGATAGCAGATAGTATTGATATAAAAGCATTCAAAGCCGCATTTAAGGCTGACCTGCATTATAGCGATGCCGATGAGTTATTTTATAAAACAGGATTCAACGAGTTTATCTATGTTTTTAAGTATGGCGTGGTATGTTTCCTGAATTACGACCCCATCAGGATAAGCGAATTTTTGCGGCTCATATCCTCTTATTGCAAAAACTCATTCGACCAAAACCTGACCGAAGAATTTGAGATACATACCAATGCAGGTAAAAATAAGATCGGTTTTAATTCGATCGAGATCATCGGAGCGGACATTGAGGTGATACGTCTGATCATGCTGACCGTTTCACAATCTGTTGCGCTTGATTATTACGAAGAGCAAACCAACAAGATGCTCGAAGAGACCAATCGTCATACCCAAATGTTGGAGGCAAAAGGACGCCTTAATATATCGGGCACTAACCTTAAAAAATACATCGGCAAAAGCCTGGTCCTAAAAAACCGTATTGCCGAGAACCTGTACATTTTCGACTCGCCTCCTGAAACCTGGGACGATGAGAATTTAAACAAGATTCACAACGACCTGAAACGGACCTTCGACCTGCAGGAACGCTTCCGGGATATACAGGAAGGTCTGAATATCGTAAAAGACAACCTGGAGCTTTTCAGGGACCTGCTGCAATATAAAAATAGCTACCGCCTGGAGTTGATCGTCATCATCCTGATCCTGGTAGAAGTGCTGAACCTTTTAGCGCAAAAGATATTCAGTTGAGGGCAGTTTTTTCAATGTTCAGGCAGTTGGTCGGCAAAAGAAAATATTAATAAATTGCTTAGTATGCTTAACTCTTTCACTGTTAATGTTAAAATTGGCGATATAAAATGCGAGGTTTTTATAAGTCCATTTTTATTGCAGGCGAAAAAAATACCCGATGATATTAAATCTGGTAAACTCACTAAATTATACTTTTACTATCAACTCCGTGATGATGGTTATGTCGCAAATCTTGAACAGGAAATTTTGGATGATAAATTTAAGTCAGATCAGTTTATTATTAATTACGGGCAGGATTTTGAAAAGCACTATTTAGGAAGCTTATGTGTAGACTTTGACAATAAGCGGTATTGGCAATGGGAGGGAGCAAATACATTAAGTGAGGATGATGTAAAGTCCTTGGGAGATTCCCTTTTCAATCCCGAATTACAATCGCGTGTGACTTTGTTTACACCAACCAGGCCGTCTGATTTTAATTTCGGAATAATAAGACCTAATATTTAGAATAATATACCAGTTAATCTACCCGCGCTGCATCATTTATTTCATAGATTACATTGTCCAGTTTCATAATGGCTTCTTTCAGGTAATGTAATATTTGCCGGTTATGTTCACTGGTGATCCCATGCTCTTCTACCAGGTCGACAAGGCCAATGATACTAGCTACAGGACTCCTTAACAGGTGCGAGTTTTTATAAGAAACAACCTTTAGCTGATCAACTTTGGCTTTAATTTCTTCCTGCAGTTCGACCAGCTGCGTTACATCTTCAACTTCCCGGATGATCGTACAGATATGATTGACCGGGTTTTTCTCATAGATCATCTGGCGCGAATACACCCATATATAGTTGCCGTCATGCTTACGCAGCCGTACAGTCATCTCAATTATCTGACCATTTTTTGCATGGAGAACTTTATCAATGTTTTCTTTTACTGTTTTAAGATCGTCGGGGTGAAGGATGGTTTTGTAGAAATCTTCGCTAAGGCTAAGGTATTCATCCGGGGTATAGCCCAATAGCTGCTCAATTGCACCGCTCGAAAAAAGTAATTTATGGTTAAGTATATCGTACGTTTGAAATTCAACATGTGTTACCTCGAAAAGAGAATGTAAAAATTTAGCCCCGGGTCTCATTGTATAAATATACAAGGAAAATAAATGGTAGTGGTAGTGAGATTTCAGGAGTAATTGAAGTATTAACTGAGCAAAATAAGTTCCTCCCCGGTAATCGCTCGCAGAGGACTCACCCGAAAGCGCTACGCTGTTCGACCTCTCTATGGCAAGCCATAAAGAGGTGAAGAAAAACAAAAAAATAAAAAAAGTCCCCTCTTTACGCGAAGCGTAGAGAGGGTGGTCGATCCGCTGGCTAGCGGAATATGACCGGGTGAGTCAACTTTGCGATTTGCCATATCCGCCAAGTTTTCTATTTTTGATCTATGCCTAACATTATCGATCTATGCCGTGAACTCCGAAAACAACAAACCCCTGCCGAGGATCTTTTATGGAAGCATCTCAGAAACAGAAGATTTTCAGACCATAAATTTTTAAGGCAACACCCGGTTTGCGTATCATCGGTATTCGGGAAAAGCTTGTATTATATCCCGGACTTTTATTGTCACAAAGCCAAATTGGTGATCGAAGCTGATGGACCAATTCATCTGTTTAAAAAGGAATATGATAAAAATAGGGATGAGGTATTATCTGGTTTGGGATTGACGATTTTAAGGTTTACGAATGAAGAGATTCTTGATGATATGAATAGAGTTTTAGAAATAATAGCTTCTAAACTAGCTGCCCATTAATCGCTCGCAGAGGACTCACCCCGAATGCGCTACGCTGTTCGACCCTCTCTATGGCAAGCCATAAAGAGGGTAAATAAGAGAAACAAAAAATAAAAAATCCCCTCTTTGCGCGCAGCGTAGAGAGGGTGGTCGAGCGAAGCAATGACCGGGTGAGTCAAATGTGCGATTTGCTTAATAATCGTGCCTACTCAAACCCCGCAGTTTTCGGACTATTTTTCCCAATGCTCACAAGCAGGGATTTCATCCTTTCGATATGTTTTTCCAGCTCGTCTGCCTTTTCATCCATATCGACATCTCCGTCAATAACCGAGCTATGAGCCGGGTTCTTTGCCATTCTTTTAAGCAAATTCCTGCGCTCCTCCAGCATCCTGATCGAGATCCATATCGACTCTTCCAGGCCCTCCGCCTGTTTTTCCAACAATACGTTGCCGGTAAATACATGCCCTGTGTAACAACGGTATCTTGGCACGGTATCGTCCTTCATTTCCCACAAAGCTCCCCCGCAATCCGGGCATGAATAGTTGCTCCGGACACCTATTTTATCCAGCTCATTCATATTCGTGTTCATCCTTTCCGTTATCTCCGACTCGATTTTTACATCGTCGGGAACTTTTTTCAGGTCCTTGTTTTGAAAGGGTTTTGAAAAAATATCATCGAGGACATAACCCATTTCCGAAACAGGTACGCTATGATCTACATTTACATTATTCAGTACATTATTGGGCATATCGTCAAACTCCGCATCATGCGGCTCCTGGACAATACAAATACCGCCCGAACGCTTAATGGCCGACATTCCTGACGTGCCATCGTCCAGCAAACCCGACAAAATTATTCCTACTGTATTTGAATCGTAAGCAGCGGCAGCAGAACGGAAAAGCACATCGATAGACGGGCGCCAGCGGTTTTCATGCGGGCCTCGAAACACCCTCATATGTCCGTTTTTTATGATCAGGTGAAAGTCGGGCGGGGCAACGTATAAATGCCCTTTTTTGATCGGCTCATTATCTTTTGCCAGGCTGCATTGATAGGACGTGTTCCTCTGGATATGCTGCACCAATATGGCGCCTACAGATTTCCTGGATACATGGACGACTACAAAAAAAGACGTATCTAAGTCCGCAGGCACATGTGCCATCAGATCGGCCACTGCCTGGTAACCACCTGCAGAGCCGCCAATGACAACAACTGAGTTAATGTCCATATAGGTTTAACCTTGCCAATTCGCTATTGTTTTAATCGAATAGAAACAGAAGTTCCTTTTCCGGGAACCGATTCAATATTCATCGAGCCGTTATATACGGTAAGCCTGTTGCGGATACTGCTTAAGCCCGTGCCTGTTGGCTTTGCAGAAGGCTTGCCGGGGCGAAATCCTTTCCCGTTATCCCTTACCTCTATATGGATATCGGATTTCTTTTTGAACAACTCAATATTAACTTGGCTTGCTTCGGCATGTTTAATACTGTTGTTCACCAGTTCCTGCACTATGCGGTATATATTTACCATCAGTTGCATCTCGGTGTTGCCGCTAAAAGTGCTTTTTAGCTTTACTGATAGTCCGTCTGTCGATAATCGCCTGGCCATTTCTTCAATCGTGGCCACAATCCCAAAATCCTTTAAAATAGCCGGAGCCAGTTCAAACGAAAGGTTGCGGACTTCGCTAATGGCCCTTGTCAATAACTCCGAGGCTTGTGTATAATGAGGGTCTATTGAATCGCACTTTAGTAGTTCCATGTTGATCTTGAGTGCATACAATATCTGGCCAACACTATCATGCAGCGATTCGCTGATGCTGCGCCTTGCGTTCTCTTCGGCCTGGAGCGATGCGGCCCTGATCTCCTGTTGCTGTCGTTCTTTCATCGCTGAGCTTTCCAGTTCCATCAGTTTTTTTTCGGTGATATCCATCACCGTTCCTGCTATCCGGCTTTGCTCGTCCTCGTATACCACCTGGCCGCGGGCGTTTATATATTTACGTTCTCTTGAGGGGGTATGGATCGAAAATTCAATATTGAAGTCTTTGCCGCGTACCATGGTTGTGCGCAGGGCAGCATCCACTACTTCCTGGTCGGCTTTATTTATGAGCCTCATCAACGAGGAATATTTCCCATCAAAGTCGTTTGGTTCAATCCCAAAAATTGTTTTGCTGAAGTTATCCAGGAATATCTCGCCCAATGGCAGCCTGATCTCAAATGTACCGGTTAGTGAAGCGCTGAGGGCTGCGTCCAGGCGTTGCCTGGCCCGTTGCAGTTCCAGCTCGGCTCTCTTTTTTTCACTGATATCCGATATGGTGATGTAGCAGTTATTCATATTACCTTTGGCAATACAAATCCCATGCAATTGTGCATAAAACGCGGTTTCGCCCGATTTAAATAACCGTACCTGGCAGTTTTGCTCGCCTATCTCGCTAAGCATTTTCCTGAAAAAGCCATAAAACTTGTGGGCATCGTCCGCAAACACAAAAGCGCGCAGGGCCTTATTCAGCAATAATTCTCTGCGAAGCCCAAATAGCCTGCTGCCTGCCTGATTGATATCGACAATGGTACCTTTCCGGTTTATCACCGCATAACCAACAGGAGCCATCTCAAACAGGCTCGAAAACTTGGCCCGTTCATTCTCAAGTTCAAAGGTTACCAGATTAAGCTCGTCATTCTGCATTTCCAGCTCCAGCTGGTGGACCTGCAACTCCTGGAAGAGCTTCTGCGTCTCAATAAATTGCGGTGCATCCAGCGTAAAACCCTCTTCCTGGAGCATATGCTCCGCGCGTTTCCTGAGTTGATCAAAAAACTCTGATTTTATTGCCGTGTTTTCCGAACCTTTCAAAACGTCAGGCTTTTGTTTCTATAATTACCATAATAACCGATGTCTCTTTCGTTTCCTTGTTAATGGATGGTTTAGCCTTTATGGAAAGCGTTTTGGTGCCGATTAAAGGAAAATCGTGTGTAAAGGTGAGTTCCCTGTCATGCTTCAAACATTCTTTTAAAAACTGGTCCAGCTTGCTGGTTTTCCATAATTCATGCGCAACAACCGCAAAATTCATCCCCTTAAGATCCTGTTCCGATTTAAAAAAACGGGTAAAACTGCTGTTGGCATTAAGTATCCGAAGATCTTTATCAAGCAACAACGCCGGGTCTTTAAATGTTTCAATTATTGCAACCGCATAATCTCTTAATGATTCAAGCTGGTATTCCAGGTGTTTTAATGATGTGATCTTATTGAACGTTAATACCGCGCCGTTAATAAAGTTGTCCATGGTACGGTAGGGCATTATCCGCAGGGTGTACCACTCATCATTTTTGGTTTTTATCTCCGTTTCCTTTATCGTCAGCGTTTCAATCACCTGGTGAATATCATCCTCGAGCCCGTGATAATCAAAATTAAATACAATGTCGTTTATCGAGCGGCCTATGTCCGAAGGTATTACGTTGAACAGTTTTTTTACCTGCGGGGTAAAGCGCAAAATGGTCATGTTGGTATCCAGGAATACGGTACCGATCTCCGTATTATCCAGCAGGTTTTTCATGTCATTGTTCAGCTGGGTAAGCTCTTCTGCTTTTGCCTGGTACTGCATATTAATGGTCATCAACTCTTCATTGAGCGATTGCATCTCTTCTTTGGTGGTCAGAGACTCCTCATTGGTGCTTTGCAGTTCTTCATTAGTGCTTTGCAGCTCTTCGTTGGTCGACTTTAACTCCTCAAGCGATGTTTCCATCTGCTCAATAGTGTTATGCAGTTGCTGTTTGGTGTAAAGCAGTTCCTTTTCCAGCTCTTCAGTAATTGCATTGCTTTCCGATTTAGCTTCTTTCTTCGTGCTAACCTTTTTCTGCAGGCCCTTATCTTCAAATATGATCAGAACCAGGCCGTGCAGTGCCGAGTCTTGCAATACCTCAACTTTCAGATTAACAAGCCTTACACTTCCGTTCTCCTTTATTTTGATGTCGTTGACAGCAATTGGGGTTTTTTGCATCCTGGCCTGGTGGATGGCGTTGCTTAAAGCATATTTAAGCTCTTCGCGTGCCATCTGGTAATGTTCATTACGGCCTCGCCCGGGTTAAGCTCCAGGAATTTGCCGGTACGGCCATTAATATAAAGTATATCGCCTTTTTCGTTAATGAGCACTGATGCAGGCGTATAATTATCAAGCAGTATTTTATTGTATGTCTCTGATACTGTTTTCTTTCTTATGGGCTTTGGTTCATCCATTTTATATACTTGTACAGGTTGCTTTGATACATTGAATGGGAAATCAAGCATTTTCCCCATAGACGCCGCTCCTTCTTTCCGCTCAAATATTTTCCACTTGGCGTCAATCGGAACAAACATTTCACTAAATCCGCCCAATGTTTCGGCAGGGCCGAGGAACAATACCCCTTTGGGGTTCAGCGAATAATGAAATATGGGGATTATTTTTTTTTGCAGATCAGCATTAAGGTAGATCATCACATTACGGCAGCATAACAGGTCGAGGCGTGTGAACGGGGCATCTTTGATAATGTTATGCTGTGCAAAGACGATCATCTCGCGCAATTCTTTTTTCACGATGAACCGATCCTCTTTCTTGGTGAAGAAGCGCTCGATCCGTTCCGGCGAAACATCGGCTACAATATTATCGAGATAAATCCCCTGGCGTGCCTGTTCAATGGCTTCTGAATCCAGGTCGGTAGCAAATATTTGTACCTTTGGCAGCTTGCGCATTTTCATGCTATCCAGGCACTCCATCAGGAGGATGGCTAT
>NZ_DATCRU010000014.1:0-17327 GCF_036568825.1 Mucilaginibacter sp.
AAGTAATTCCGAGTGAAAAAAAGATCATCGGCTACTCAACCCGCCACTCATGGGGCCCACTGAAGAATTTTAAAAACTACTTTGTGATCTATGTGGATAAACCGATTGCGTTAAGCCGTTTATTTAGCGACAGTACTCAGGTGGATTCTTCAGAAGTACATTCAAAACACGCCAGTGCAGTTATTGGATTCAGAACAGCAAAAGGCGAAAAAGTACACTTACGAGTAGCATCATCATTCATCAGCATAGAACAAGCTGAACTAAATCTGAAACGCGAGCTAGGCAACGACAGCTTCGACGCGACCAGTCAAAAAGCAAAAGAAATCTGGAACAAAACTTTAGGCAGATTGCAAGTTGAAGGCGGAACGCTCGATCAGCAGCGCACGTTCTACTCCTGTCTGTACCGCATGCTATTCTTCCCGAACAAACTGTACGAGATCAATGCTAAAAATGAGATCGTACACTGGAGCCCATACAACGGCGAGGTATTGCCTGGCCGCATGTTTGCTGGTACCGGTTTTTGGGATACTTTCCGCGCATTGTATCCTTTCCTGAATTTGGTTTACCCTTCTATCAATAAAGAAATGCAGGAAGGCCTGGTGAACGACTACAAAGAAGGCGGCTGGTTGCCCGAATGGTCAAGCCCGGGGTATGCGGATGTAATGGTGGGTAATAACTCCGCGTCTATCGTGTCAGAAGCATATCTTAAAGGGTTGCGTGGGTATGATATCGAAACTTTATACAAAGCGTTGATCCACGATGCCAACAATACCGGTCCACGCGCAGCAGGCCGCCGTGGGGTAGAGTACTATAACCAATTGGGTTATGTGCCTTACGATGTGAAGATCAACGAAAATGCAGCACGTACACTAGAATATGCTTATGATGATTTTGCCATTTACAAATTGGGCAAAGCGCTTAATAAGCCTGAATCGGAAATTGCCATCTACAAAAAGCGCAGCATGAACTACAAAAACCTGTTCGATCCATCGACCGGTTTGATGCGTGGTAAGAATAAAGATGGTTCATGGGAAAAGCCATTCAATCCATTCAAATGGGGAGACGCCTTTACCGAGGGCAACAGTTGGCACTATACCTGGGGCGTGTTTCACGATATTCAAGGCCTGGTTAATCTGATGGGGGGTAAAAAGCAGTTTGTTGCTAAGCTGGATTCTATATTTACCCTGCCACCGATTTTTGATGATAGCTACTACGGCGAAGTAATCCACGAGATACGCGAGATGCAGATTGCCGGGATGGGCCAGTATGCACATGGCAACCAGCCAATTCAGCATATGATCTACCTGTATAATTATGCAGGCGAGCCATGGAAAACCCAATACTGGGCCCGCGAAACTATGAACAAGATGTATAAAGCTACCCCGGATGGTTATTGCGGCGATGAGGATAACGGCCAAACATCTGCATGGTATGTGTTCTCTGCATTAGGCTTCTACCCGGTTTGTCCTGCCGCGGGACAATATGTGTTAGGTGCGCCATTGTTTACCAAGATCACTGTAAACCTGGAAAACGGTAAAAAAGTAATCATTAATGCGCCGAACAACAGCACTGCCAATAAATATGTGAGTACGCTTACTTATAACGGCAAACCTTATGATTTGAACTATTTCGATCACAAAACATTACTCCAAGGCGCGGTGCTGAACTATAACATGTCGGCCACACCAAACAAACAAAGAGGTGTTAAAGACAGTGATTTCCCTTATTCGCTGTCAAACGAAAGATAATGCGCTTATGGGATTGAGCGTAATTGGTTGATTAGATCCTCCCGGCGTGGTCGGGGGGATTTTTTATGTCTGAACCATGATTTTTACATCTTGTCATGCTGAACGATAGTGAAGCATCTATTCCGTGAAGCTGTTGTGTTCCCAAGATATGTCGTGATAGATTCTTCGCTCTCGCTACCCATGACATGTTTGTGTTGGGTGTCACGCTGAGCTTGTCGAAGTGCGGTGCGCAAAGGCCTTACCCGCATACCCTTCGACAGGCTCAGGGTGACAGCGCCCCTATGTCATCTCACCTTTAGAGGCGTCCGGATTTTATTACTCAGCATGACAACGCTCTTGAAAATCTGTGTAATGTAATTTTCATGATTTGAAGGGTATCAACCCAGTCTTTTTCTACAGGCTCATTTTTTCTCGATCAGGTTATATCTATATTTGTACTAATGAAGGTCATCGCCACGATATTAATATGCTATTTCAGCGTGCTGATCATTCAGCCGTTGTATCATATGAGTAGGACAAAAGCAGGGAAATGCGGTGCGGAGATGTGCTGCAAGAAGATGACACATCAAACATCGTCAAGGCCTTGTGGGAGTGCTACCTGCAATACCGATTTTTGTAATCCGTTTGTGCCCTGTGGTATTTCGGTAGCCAGTCGTGCTATAGAATTTGAGTTTGGGAACCAGGCACTCGAATTATCTGTTATTAAGAAGCCGGCAGTTAACGAACCTATTTTCTCTAACTATCTATCTGATTGCTGGCGACCGCCGCGCTTATCCTGATTCAATCAAATTATTCTAATAGCCTCACCTAAATCCTCTCCGAAGGAGAGGACTTAGAAAGATTTTATGACTCCCTCTCCGAAGGAGAGGGTTGGGTTGAGGCAGAATCAATTTTTAATATTTAAAATTTAATAAAATGAAAAAGATAAGCTTAAGCGCTTTGGCCATTTTATTGGCCGCCGCTACACTGTTTGCCGAAGGCACTGAAATGATAAAAAATCAGCCTAAAAAGGCAAAGCAGGAATGCCAGGGTACTTGTTTGAAAAAGTCCAAGACACAAAAATGTACAAGTAGTGACGCCTGTTCGGATATGAAAACTTGCGGTGCAACTTGTTTCAATGGCAATTAATTGTCAAATAAAAAGGCTCCTGGAATTTCCGGGAGCCTTTAATTATAAATAGAGTGGTTGAAAGCAGATTATTTAGCAGCTGGCATAGTCTCTTTAGTACTGCCGCAATCAAGCATTTTTTTACCGTAATAAGGGTTTTTAATCGCGGACGATTCGCTCAGCCATGATTTTTTTTCCATTGGGCAGTATTGTTTGTAAAGCACCATATCATTGGTTTGAAAAGCCTTTACTACTTCATACATATTGCTTGATAAACTGCCAAAATGTTCGCGCTGATGATCAATAGCAGTTGATTCGCTGATATGGTCGCCATCATAACGCAGCTTTTCGGCATATTTTGTCCATGCTGCTTTTTGTTTGGCATCCATCGAGGCTACAGGCACATCTTTTAGTGCGGCAGTGAATTTCTTTGCTTCGTCATTTGCGGCTTTACTGTTATCGGTTGCCAGCGCATTTTTGATGCCGAGGTAGCTTTTATAGACATTATTGATAGCCGAATGCAGATCGGCAGGGGCAGCTTTTACAGTGGTTACTGTTATGAACAGGATGACAGCAGTAAGATATTTTATAGTTTTCATGGTATAGAATTTTATTAGGCCTTAAATATACTATTTTTGCGGCCATGCAAATAAATGGCAATTCATTAAAAGACAAGTTCGATAGCATCATATTCGACCTGGATGGTACACTTTGGGATTCAACAGGCAATGTCGCCCTGGCGTGGGAAGAAGCCCGAAAGCAGGTGGACTATGTAGAAGAAGCTATCACGGTAGAACGTGTTAAATCGATCACCGGTATGGCTTATGATGTGATTTTTGAAGTGCTATTGCCTGATCTGGAAATAGATAAGCGCGATCATTTTAAAGCTATTTGTGCGCAAAGCGAGATCGACATATTGGATTCAAGAGGCGGTGATATGTACCCTGGCCTTGCAGAAACTATTAAATACCTGGCCGGTAAGTATAAATTGTACATTGTAAGCAATTGCCAGAGTGGGTATATCGAAACTTTCCTCAGTCACTGCCCTGTAGCAGAATATTTTTCGGGCCATCAATGTTATGGTACTAAAGGTCAGCCTAAGGCGGAGAATATTAAAGACATTGTAAACGACCATCAGCTTAAAGCCCCCGTTTATATTGGCGATACCAAAGGAGACCGCGACTCGGCTGCGAAAGCGGGTGTGCCCTTCATTTTTGCAAATTATGGTTTCGGCACTATTGATGGCGGGGCAGTTGCGACTATTAGTAGTTTGGGGGATTTGGCGGAGTTGGTGTAAGTCTGCCAGAATCAGGATTTACAGAATTTAAGAATTAACAGAATAACTGTTGCTATACATTCTGAAAATTAGATAATTCTGTAAATTCTGATTCAGATTACTTCTCTGATATCACAGGGCATTGCCTCTTATAAAGATTTTTCTCCAGCACATCGAGCATAAAAAGCGCCACATTACGCCTGCTGATAGTAAATGATGGCTTGGGCCGATTGTCGAGCGTTACTTTCACTTCCCGATTCCTCCCGGAGTCGGTAAGCCCGACAGGGCGAACGATGGTCCAATCCATATTTGACGATTGGAGCAATTGTTCCTGTTTTTCGTGATCGTAATACGGGTAACGGATATTGCTGTTTTTTATCAGCCACCTGAACCAGAATGGAATATCTTTCCGAGTTTCGGCAACGCCCCATGCGGTGGTAATGATGATACGTTTTACTTTATTTTCTCTCGAAGCTTCAAGAATATGCCCCATGGATGCTGACAAAAAATCTTTGGAAGTACGCAGCTTTGCCCAGGGAAAATCGGATACGCGGGAAATATTGAGCGCGCTAAGAACCGCATCGCAACCTTTCATGGCATCGGTCAGGGTGAATTTGTTTAGCGGGGTGCCTTCATATACATCAACCAATTCGGGTTTTATTCTTAAAGCACCTTTGTGACTTATCAATACGGTTACCTTATGGCCACGGTTTAATGCTTCGGATAACAATATCCGTCCTGTTCTTCCGGTTGCACCAAGGATGAGGATGTGCATAGCTAATTTTAATGGGGTTGATGGCAACCAAATTAACTATAAATGCTATTAGAGTAAAATAAAGCTTATGTTATGTTTAAACTTTAAATTAAGCAGTTACTACGGGCAGGCTTTTTACTTCTTTTTCAAAGTTCTCCATCATCAATACTGCTGCGCCGATCAGCTCAGCATCAAAGCCAAGATCTGATATTAATAACTGAGTACTTTCGGCCAGGCGTGGAATGCAATATTTGTGCAAAGCCTGTTGGATGGGAGCCAATAGAATTTTTCCGGCTCGCGCCCCACGACCACTTAATACAATAGCCTGAGGATTCATGATATGGATAAGGATAGCCAGTGCTTTACCTATTTTATATGCTGCATCGGAAAGTAGTTCGATAGCAAACTGATCGCCTTTACCGGCTGCATCCAGAATATCATCAAGCAAAGCCTTGGATGCAACAGAATCAGTATCTTTTACACTGGTGGCCCTGCCGCTGTTTATGCCTTCTATTGCTTTTTCGGCTACGACTTGCATAGAAGCGACGGTTTCAAGACAGCCACGTTTACCGCAGGCACAAAGTGCATCATCATCTGATAGCGGAATATGGCTCAGCTCACCTGCAAAACCATTGTGTCCTCTGAATATTTCGTTATTAACGATCATACCCAAGCCAATGCCCCAGCCCAGGTTGATCACCATAACATTTTGCTGGGACTTGGCTATGCCAAAACGCTGCTCGGCGAGTGCGATAAGGCTCGAGTCGTTATCGATGTAAACAGGCAGTCCGATCTCGTCGCGCAAGTACTGGACAAGGCTCCTGTTACCAGCATTAAGATAAGTATAATTGATGCCCTGGCGAACATTGATAAAACCCGGCATGCCCATACCAATCCCGGCAATTTTTTCTTTTGAAATGCCCGATTTCAGGATATAATTATTGATGCTTTTTACCAGTGTGGCCAACGCCGCATCGTTATTAAGCAACTTCAAATCGAAAGTCATGGATTCGGCAACCGGTCTGTTCAGCAGGTCGAGCAATTGGATGCGTGTAGAAAGCTGGTCCATTGCAATGGCCAGTATGTACATCGCATCCGGTTTGATGGAATATAACAAAGGTCGCCGCCCACCGCTTGACGGCGCGTAACCATGTTCTACAACAAAACCCTCGGCAATCAGTTCGTTGACTGCTTTTGTGATAGAAGGGATACTTTTATCAAAAAGTTCGCTCAATTCGGCACAGGATAGGGCCGTATCAAAATACAGCTGTTTAACGATCAAATTCTTTAATTGAGCGCTTTTTACAGTCTTTGGCTTTATTTCCATCAAATAATTTAGGTTAACAGAGCTTTAGAAAGCACTAAAACTTCTTAAAATATTTATAAAAGTATGTAATTAGAAAATAATCTGCAAATTATTGGTTGTAACAAATACACTATTGATTTTGGGTTAGCGGTTTTTATAGGATTTGTAAAAAATAATACCAGAGAAAAGATTATTGCAATACGATCGGAAGAGCATTTCAGGCGCTCGTTATAAATGAGCCAAGGATGATGTCTTCGGACTTCCGACATCAGACTTCAACTTACTTCTCTACCTCAAATTCCTTTTTTAGCTTAATATCCTCAGACGAATTACCGATCATCACCTGGAACTTACCCGGTTCAACGGTCCAGTTCATGTTTTTATCCAGTATAGCCAAATCGTCAGGGTGCAGGGTGAACTCTACTGTTTTCTTTTCACCGGGATTAAGGGTAACACGCTCGAAGCCACGCAGATCATATTCATAAGTGGTTACATCACTAATCTCTTGTTTCAAATACAACTGGACTACCTCGTCACCTTTACGCTGACCGGTATTGGTTACATCGACAGTTACTTTAACATCGCCCTGTTGATGCTCCTTTTCAGGCGATACCTGCAGGTTGCTGAAATCGAAAGTAGTATAACTCAAACCGTAACCGAATGGATAAAGAGCTCCGTTCACACTGGTTTTTCCCCAACTGTTGGCACCGCCTTGTCCTGCTTGCGAGCCTGGTTTGAAAGGGAAGTTAAACTCAATTTGCCCGGTAGTTTTCGGGAAGGTGATGGATAGTTTACCTCCGGGGTTGTTATCGCCAAAGAGCGTTTCGGCTATCACCTTACCACTCTCGGGGCCAGGAAACCAGGCTTCCAGGATGGCAGGGACATATTTGTTTTCCCAGTTGATGGTAAGCGGTTGCCCGTTGATCATCACCATCACAACCGGTTTGCCTGTTGCTTGCAAGGCTTGTATCAGCTTTAATTGGCGACCGGGTAAATTTAAACCAGTCCGTGAGAGACTTTCGCCAACACGGTCGACATCCTCGCCAACAACTGCTATCACCACATCTGATTGTTTAGCTTGATTTACAGCCGAATCGATGCCAGATTGTTCCTGTACAGTAAGCGGTGTTTCGATGATCTCACTTTCGGGCCAGGTGGCGTCTACAATGGCGCAGCCTTTTATGTAGCTTACCTGTGCGTTATTGCCTACATAATTTTTGATTCCATCAAGTACACTGGTTACCGGGTTATGCGATGGTCCATATCGGCTGATGGCATAATTGGTTTCAGCAGCCAGCGGACCGGTTACTAATATCTTTTTAAGAGCAGATTTATTTAATGGTAGCAGGTTGTTTGCGTTTTTTAACAATACCATGCTCTCGCGGTTCATTTGCAGACCCATTGCCTGGTCTTTCGCGGTATGAACGATCTTATCGGCAGCTTTCGGGTCTTTAACGTAAGGCTCATCAAACAAACCTAATTTGAATTTCACCCGTAGCACATCCGCTACGCGCGAGTCCAGTGTTTTCATGGAGACTTTGCCTTCATTTACCAATTCGCGCAAAGGCATGATATAAGTTTGAGGCATGGTGAAGTTGGTACGGACATTCAATCCTGCTTCAATGGCCTGACGAACAGCTTCTTTAATATCCCCGGCTACGTGGTGTTTGGAGTAAAGATATTCAACCGCTTCACTGTCAGATACGACATAGCCATTGAAGCCAAACTTTTGACGCAGCAATTCAGTCAGGAAATAATAGCTGCCGGTTATGGGTTGTCCATCCCAATCGTTATAGCTGCTCATTACACCCATTGCATGTGCTTCCTGGATCACCCGACGAAATGGGTAAAGATATATCTGGTACATCTCGCGGGGTGCCACATGCGGATCGGTACGGGCAGCGCCATCACGACCACCTTTAGGCACACTATAAACAGCAAAGTGTTTTAGGGTTGATGCCGCGCCTTCTTCCTGAATACCCAAAGTCATTTGCTTGCCTAATTCAGCAATCAGGAATGGGTCTTCGCCATAGCATTCCACCACACGTCCCCAGCGCTGATCGCGGGCCGGATCAAGGATAGGAGCGTACACGTTGGTATAACCTAAGGCTCTTGCTTCACGGCCTACAGTTTGACCTGCCTGACGAACAAGGTTCTTATCCCATGTACTGCCGATGCCGATAGGGGCAGGCAGCGATGTGGCGCGGTCGTGGTTAAGACCGTGGATGCCCTCGTTGGTAAAATCAACCGGGATGCCTATACGGGTTTCTTCCACAAACCAGCGTTGTATGGTGTTGATCGCCTCGGCATGTTTGCTGTAAGGGTAGGAGTATTGGGTAGGGGCGGCGTCAGTATGTGAAGTAAGGTTGTTTAGCTCCTCATCAATATTAGCGATGCCGTCTTTCCAAACCTCGTGCTTCCACGATTCGGCCGGCATTTCCTCTTTCAAAACCCGTTTGTAACCATAAAGCGTGGCTAACTGGCAGGTTTTTTCTTCAACAGTCATCTGGCTCAGCAGATCATTGATACGTTTATCGATCGGTTGGGATGGATCTTCAAATACATCCATCTTGCCGTTCTTATTAAAATCGATCCAGCCTTTATGGTAGATGTTTTTTTGCTGAGCTGGCGTGTTAAGTGACAATAGTAGCAGTGGCAGCAGCAGTAGCAGTTTTTTCATGGAGATGAAATATAGGTTTATGTTCAAATATATAAAGAGTGTAGGAGATACACCGTATCAATTTCGGATTTCGGAAGTTCGGTTTCGGGATTTATATTTATCAAATGAATATATTAATGTGTGGTCATGTTTTATGGAGCTATACGGATGAGATTGCAGAAGCCGGACTAGAAGATGAAATCCATGCTCTATTTTCTTTCGTAAAGCCTCTGCATCATCATGAAGGCGAAATTATATTGACCAATAATAGTTTAATTATTAATGGAGATATTGATCTTAATATCCCGTTAACAGATCTTAACCAGTTATACCTGGGCTTCGATGAGGTTTATAAGTCATCTTACGTTAAAAATGCAGGTGTTTTCTGGCAACCGCTCAGGGTAAGTTATTATGGCGGTGGTACACAAAAAGTCGTTTATTTAATAATAGACTATAGTCTAATAGGTATAGCCAAGGATAAACAATGGTTTAATGCGCTGCGAGAAATATTATCTGAATGATTGTCTTTATATATTGATTCACTTCCTTCCGACAAGAGGGAAACGATAAACAAGAGCCTGCGAAGTATAATATATCTTTTAGGAAATGTTGAGACAGTTATGCTATTGTACCCTTAGGGATAAACACCCTGACACTATCCGCGAGTTTGCTGGTATTTCTTAAAAGCCTTCTTTAAGCTTTCATTGGGTTTTGGAGGATTAACGACAATATTGAAAAAAACTTCCTGATCTCTTAAGGAGGTTAATCTCAATTTTGACGCCTTTTTCATATTTATAAATATAAGTATATTTTATGTACTAAATGATATTTTAATTACCACTTCGTTTCGGCGGGTTGTGTAATTAAACGTTGATATCCACGTTTTATATCGGATATTTGCAAAACCGCTGTGCCGTTTATCCGTTTATCTGCTATGTTTAAAATTCTATCTCTCCTGTTTTTTGTCGGTTTAAATTTTCAATCTCATGCTACTGTGCCCGAAAGCGACCGGATACTGGGCAAATGGTTATCGTCTGACAAAAAGCTGATGGTAGAAGTTTATAAGGAGAAGGAACAGTTTAAAGCCAAAATAATATGGTTTAACGATGATCCAAGCAAGCCGATGGATGAATGGCGTGATAAGCATAACCCTAATCCAGCTTTGCGTAACCGTAAAATATTAGGCCTCGAAATATTAAGGGGACTTCATTACGATTGGAGCAGCCATACCTGGGAAGGCGGCAGAATATATGATGCGCAACATGGTAAAGAATGGGATGCTGCGGGATATATCGACAAGGATGGAACCATGAAAGTGAAAGGTTACTGGCATTTAAAACTCATAGGCCGCACCATGGTCTTTAAGAGAGTATAAAAAAAAGCGTCCCGGAATCTCCGCGACGCTTCTGTAATAGTTAATCAATATAAATTCTTATTAGTTTGCTTTGTCAAACTCGCCTGAAGCTTTGAAAGTAACTTCGTCGCTCAGCATTGGCGAACCGAATTTGCTGCCGAAGGTAAAATCAGAACGGTTGATCGAACCAGAAACTGAGAAACCTGCATCAGGAGCTTTGGTCATCGGGTTAGTGATAGTACCACGATATACCAGGTCAAGTGTAACCGGTTTGGTAATACCGTTTAAAGTTAAGTTACCGGTCAGCTTGTAGTGATTTGTCGAAGCAGTTTTGATACCTGTGCTAACGAAATTAACAGTAGGGTATTTAGCTACATCAAAAAAGTCGGGGCTTTTCAGGTGGCCGTCGCGTTGATCAACACCTGTATTTACAGAAGCTGTTTGTGCAACGAATTCAACTTTGGCATCGCTGAAATCTGGTTTTGAAGCAGTGATGGTAGCATCAAAATCTTTAAATACGCCGTCAACATCTGATACGGCCAAGTGAGTGATAGTGAAAGTAAAGTGTGAATGCGCTTTGTTTACTTTCCACGTTTGTGCGAATACTGCGGTGCTCATCAGGATAATGGCAGCTGATAAAATAATCTTTTTCATTTAGTTTCTTAATTATGGGTTGTTTTCAAATAATTGACGCAAATGTATAATTATATGTTTAAACATTTATTTTCAATAAGTCTGATAAATGTAAAATTTATTCTATATAATTTATAGTCTTTATCGGCTATGATTAAAAAATAACATTTCTATGTCATTTGTCATTGCAAAGTATTGATAGTTAAAACGGTGTGTTAAATTAGCTTCTTTAGAATGTCAGCTATGGAGATTCAGCAAGAACAAATCCGCGAGCAGCAAAAGCAGTTGTGGAACAAAGTTTCACCCGGGTGGAAAATATGGAATCAGTTTATTATGCAATTCATGCGTCCGATGGGTGATGCAATTATTGAACGGCTCAAAATAAAAGAAGACGATATTGTTTTGGACGTTGCTGCCGGAACCGGTGAACCCGGATTAACGATTGCAGCGATTGTCAAAAACGGGAAGGTAACCGGAACCGACCTATCGGAAGAAATGCTGCAAATAGCTGAAGCAAATGCAGCAGCCAAAGGACTGAAAAACTATAGTACAACACCAAGTGATGTTTGTGCATTGCTGTTTGAAGACAATACATTTACCAAAATCAGCAGCCGGATGGGCTTCATGTTTTTCCCGGACATGCAACAGGCTGCCAATGAAATGTACCGGGTATTAAAACCGGGCGGACGAGTGGCCATAGCAGTTTGGAGTGGCCCGGAAAAAAACTTTTGGTATACTATTATGGCAAGCGTTATGAGTAAATATATTGAAACTCCGCAACCTGCCCCGGATGCGCCGGGGATGTTCCGTTGCGCAAAGCCCGGAGTTATGACTAATATCTTTACTCAAGCCGGTTTCAAACACGTTGGCGAGCAGGAGATAACCGGGAAAGTTGATTTTATAGACGCCGATACTTACTGGAAAAACAGGACTGAGTTGTCGGAAACAATAATTGCCACGTTAGCTAAATTAGATGAAGCTACAGTTGCAGCTATTAAGAATGATGTGTATGCCCTGATTAATGCTAACAGCACCAATGGCAGGGCATTACTTGATTTCGGCGCGACAATTATTTACGGTGAAAAATAGAGCTATTTGGCGTTATTCACTTCAATCCAATAACCATCCGGGTCCTGGAAATAGATCTGGATCACACCATCGGCCCTTAATTGGGTTTTCTTGTAGGTGCCGTTCCAGTCGCCATATTTAATGTTGAATTTGTCCAGGTGCTTCATGAATTCTTCAATCGAAGGTACGCTAAAGCACAGGTGATTATTAATGTCATGAGCTACAGTAGGGCAACCCGCCTGGATTACATGGAGCGCATTATTAGGCCCGATAGCGAACCATTGGTGCACGGTATCATGAAAAGGATTTGGAATTTTCGTCAGCTCCATTACATCGCTGTAAAAGGCTACGCTGGTTTTTAAATCGTGGGCACAAATGGCCACGTGATTCATGGTAGGCTTATTGTCCTGCCCGTAGCATATTCCCGAAAATGTCAGGGCGAATAGTAATAATACGAGGGTTAACAGATTGGTCTTTTTCATACAGGCAAGGTACAAAAAAGCTTACCAGATATATTAAGCGGGCAAAAAGAAAGTATAATTGAGTTTGCTGTCGTAGCAGGCTACCATTTGGTCGTTTTCCGGTTCAAACTCATTAGTCGGAACATTATGTGCATTCCAATCGTCAATATCGATCAGGCCGACCGGTGTCCGATAGTGATTGCTGTTCATAGAGCATTTTACAACATACCCATCTTTACCGCTAAGAGCAATAACGGGTCGCGATCCACAATATTTGCAGTTGTGGCATTGAACAGACTTCGGTATGATAATGTAACCTCTCATGGATTTTGAGATTATTACGGGTCACAGCTAAATAAGTTTCTTTTGGCTTAAGATAAAGGGTGATCTTAACGGATAACGGCAATATAACCGGTTAGCGGCTTGCTATCACCTTCATTCAGACTGATGATGTAGTAATAAGTACCGGTTGGCACAGGCGTACCATTGCTTGTGCCATCCCATGAACGCGGATAGCCTTTTGACTGATACACCAGTGTTCCGTATCGGCTGTAAACCGATACGATACATTTAGGATAAGCCTCGATGGATTTGATATTCCAGAGATCGTTTATACCATCACCATTCGGTGTAAAAGCATTGGGGATCACGACGGTTGGCAATGTTTGTAAAACAGTTAATGTGCCGGGAAGCTGGGTAATCGTATAATTTACTGAAGTGGCACCACTGGTATTGATGACATACTGGCCAGGCGCCGAAGTCTGCGTTGCAGTGGTTGACCCTATAGGTGGTGTAAGCAGATTAGATGCATTCTCATTGTATGCAAACGGGCTGTAACTGAAAGTAAATGCCGGATTAGGCTGACCGAAATATCGCGTTTGATCATCGGCAGTAATAGTTAATGGAAATGGCTTTACAGTAAAAGGCTGAACGACCGGATATGCCGCATCGTAATTATTATCGCCCGGCTGTGTTGCGGTAATATTTGCAGTACCTGCGCCGGTTATATGTATTTGCCCGTTTACAATGGTTGCCACAGTCGGATCGTCGCTGTTATATACAATTGGCTCGCCAGTGTTGTCGCTGGTCGCCCCCGGATCAAAATCAGCATCTCCATAAGTTTTTACAGGTAATGCATTAAAGGTGATTATTGCGTTATTTAGGATGGGGGCTACCACTGTGATATTAATAATAAATGTACCTGTTCCGCCATCATTATGGGCCGTAATCGTATAATCTGTTGGCAACGAAATTACTGACGGAGTGCCCGAAATGATACCAGTTGTCGGATTAAGTATTAAACCCAATGGTAAAGGTTTATCAATGGTATAAGCAGCAGAAGTTGTAGTAGATGAAGGAGTGCCACCCGCACCGGTATTTGGAACCAAAGGAGCAATAGCTGTATTACGCGTATAGACCTCCGGAGTCGGGTAGGTTATTACAGGTGGTGGTGGAGGGTCGACTCCAAGTGTAATGGTTGTAGAATAACTGCCGCCTGTATTATAACCGGTAATGGTATACTGCGTTGCCGGACTGAGGACTGTTGGTGTGCCACTAATAATACCGGTAGTACCATCAAATTCAAGTCCAAACGGTAATGTTTTATCGATGGTATACCCGGTGACAATTATTTTCCTTACACTGTAGCGGTCGGCCGCATAAAGCACGCCGTTTGAATAAACCAGGCCGGATACATGTACAAAAGATGCGGTACCACCTATACCATCGCCATATACCGGCCTTACAACATCACCGGCAACAGAGATCACGTACCCGTTTGCATCAATCATTCTGATCACGTGCCCGTTCCAATCAGACACGTAAACATTGTCAGGCAAATCAACAGCAAGCGCAATTGGCTTATTAAATAAGGCAGTAGCAATAGGGCCGTTTGTTAAACCCGTGACGGTTTGTCCTGCTACGGTCTTAACAGTACCGTCAGCATTTATTCCCCTGATCATGTTGTTAGACTGGTCGACTACAAAAATATCACCGGCTTCGTCCACTTTAAGATCAGTTGGATCATAAAACGTAGAAGTAGTGGCGCTTGCATTGATTGAACCTACTGTATTTAGGGTGCCTGCATAAATGCTTGAGTTCCCACCCGTGTTGAAATCCCGGACGACTTCGTTTGCCTGATCGGTTACAAATATGTCACCTGACGGGCTTTTAGCAAGGCCTGTCGGGTCGAAATTAATAAGGGCAGCACCCGCTAAATTTGTAACGACACCGCCCGGCGTCAGCTGCCATAGGTTATGGTTCACGATATCACCCACTATAACATTGCCGGAGGGCAAAACGATCAATCCCGCTAACTTGCGAAATCCGGGGCCGCTGGTAACCCCATTTGGCGGTCCCCCGGCCAATGTAGTAACTACGCCTGCCGGGGTAACCTTACGTATCTCGGCGCCATCTGCGACAATCAGGTTGCCTGATGCATCTGCATCTATTCCCCATAAGCTGGTAAAAAGCGCAGCAGCACCTGTACCGTCCTTATAACCGGCGAGGTTACCGTCGCCAGCCAGCGTGCTCACACTCCCGAAGGTTGTGGCAGGTACCGGCCCGCCTAAAGTGGCAGGCCCAATCGGAGTTATGGGTGTATTTTTTGTATAATTATCAGGCGTTGGGTACGTGAATTTTGGTGCGGAGACAGGGGGATTTACAGTTATTTTAAATGTTATAGGAGAACTATTGCACCCTGAACCGGAAGAAATGAAATTTCCGAGCGCTATAGCACCATCGGCGCCTAAAGCTATAGTGTTGGTGATAGAATTGGATGATGTATTAATGGTATAAACTAATCCGGGAGCCTGGGTAGCTATATAAACCTCTTTACCATCCGGACTCGCAAATATACCTACGGGACTACCACTATTTAACTGAATGGTAGATGATACGCTATTTGTTAAAGTATTAATGATCTCAACACTCTTTAATAATTGATCTGCAACATATATTTTACTACCATCCGGGGTGATTGTTAAACCATATGGAGTACCAGGTACAGGAATGGTAGCCGCTATAGAGTTAGTTGACAGGCTGATAACTGTAATAGTTCCCTGTGTTTGATTGCTAGTGTAAATCTTAGTACCATCGGGACTTATAGCCAATTCTATAGGTTGTCCATTCAAACTGATCGTATTAACAATGGCATTATTGGCAGTGTTAATAATGTTTAATTGATTACTTTGATCGTTTGATACTACATAGAGCCATTTACCGTCCGGACTAATTGCCATTGCGCCAGGAGCGCTTACAAAAATGCTGGATTCAACTGAATTGGTTGAAGTATTAATCACAGAAACAGTTCCACTATTAATGTTACCTACATACACTTTACTATCATCGGGGCTAACTACTAAATTAAGTGGCGTTTCATCTGTAGGAATTGTAGCTATTACGACATTTGCCGACGCATCAATTACAGAGACTGAACCGCGGGCATTCAAAACCGTACCTGTCTGGCTTGCGTTAGCAATATACACGTATGTTCCGCTATGATTAACCGCTACTCCCCATGGTTCTACTCCTACAGGTATAGTTGTTGTTACCGTATGTGTAAGTGTACTGATCACAGCGACGCTATTTGAGCCATCATCGGTTATATAAGCAAAGCCAGAGCTGGCAGGTGTTGCAGTGATAGTAGCAGTAATTGGAGTGGTACCGGTATTAACGCCCTTGAATGATAAAATATTGCCAGTACCGCTTGCAGCTAGACCAATACCAGGATTGCTATTAGCCCAATTATAAACGCAACCAGAACCCGGAAAAATTACTGAGTTTGATAATGTACCGTTGGGAATGATTTGATCGGGCACAACAACCTGGCCTTGGGCGAAATTAGGATCCAAACCATAAAGTATGACCAGAACGATGAAAAACAGAAGTTTATTAACCTGGGGACCGACGTTCATACTATGCCTCTTGCGCAGCTAAAAGTACGAATTAAAACATTAATAGGTTGCTAATGAGCCTGGAAGAAGAAGGTTTTTCAACGCGTATACAGCTGAGCGAGTAAGAAAAATAGAAACCATTTTGATGCCCGATGGTTGTATCAATACATCTATAAAAAATAATACTACCATGAAAAAGCAAATAATAAGATTAATAGCCTTGCTGATTTTTGCATCAGTAGCTATGTCGAGCTGCTCGGTTGAATACAGGGAGAATCACAGGCATCACAGGGATGATGACCACCGCGATCACGACCATGATCATGATCACGACTATCGTAATTATTAATTCTAATACAACCAGTTTATGAAATATTTAAAAGTATTAGCAATAGCCGGATTAACGATGCTGACCTTCGCATCACAAGCGCAAACCCGCCATCATCGTTACCATCATCATTTCAAGCACATGCATCACGTGCGGCACCATCGCACTTTTCAAAGAAATCCCGGTTAAACACCGGGATTTCTTTATCACAAGCGTTCACGCACTGAACGTGAACGCTGTGAACAATAACACTACCTATACTATCACTATAGATACTCTTCAAACATATTTTTTCCTTTATGATATATAGAGTAGCTTGTGTTGAGGGCATCCCATATTTGGATGTAAATTGTTCCATTATCATTCTTACCAACATTAATTAAGATGTTGTCTTCTTCTTCATTCGTTTCAACTTCAACGACATCGTTTACATTAATAAATGCCTCTATGGCTTCCGGTTCCTTCGTTATTGACAAACAATCATTGCTACAATTTTGAATTTGGATTCTAATTTTTTTCATTAGAAATGTGTTTTTGAAATTTGTAAAACTTGTTCAGCTCCCCAGGTGTCCAAAGTCTTTGACTTCGGACTATTATGCATGTCTTGTCCTGAAATAGGTTTACACAAAGTAAACAAAGATGAAAGGACAAAAGACAGCAAAAGAGCGTTTGCCAGCTCAGATTTTTAATGAGGCATTTAAGCGAAAAGTGTGCGATGAATATTTGCGTACAGGTGTTAC
>NZ_DATCRU010000015.1:0-64794 GCF_036568825.1 Mucilaginibacter sp.
CGTGGGAAGGAACCACGATACCTAAAGATCAATTTGTATTACCGGAAGACATTGCCTCGGCTATTGTAAATGTTTACAAAATGAGCCCCGGCGCCAATGTGGACGATCTAATAATTAAGCCTGTGGGAGGGCAGATTTAAAAGTAACTAATTACATCAATTATATAAATAGTGGGATTTCTGAGAATTCATTAATTCTGAAAATCCTGATTCAGACAAACAATCATGAAAACCGATTTAAACATAAATAAAATGGACAAGAAACTATATCGCGACGAATACCACAAAAAGATTGCTGGTGTTTGTGCCGGCCTTGCCGAATATTTCAATATAGATGTGGCCATAGTACGTGTAATATTCGTACTGGCGCTTATATTTCACGGAGGCGGCGGTTTAATATATATCATATTCTGGATCGTGCTGCCTAAAAAGCCGCTTTTTATCAATCCGAATGTTGATTACAGGGTACCGCCTCAGAACCCGATGGACAGCGGGAACCAGTTCACAGGTACTTCTTATAGCAACCCGGGGGCATCATTTTCTAACCAACCGTTCCCAAACCAGCCGTTCCCAAATCAACCATACCAGGCTCCCCGCAACAGCACCTCGCTTGTAGCCATTGTCTTCGGGGTGATCCTGATCATCATCGGTGGATCTATTCTCCTGGATGATTTCGATATCCTGCCTTACTGGGATTTTGAAAGACTCTGGCCTATTGTTCTGATCGTGGTGGGATGTGCCATCATGATATCGGGCGAACGCAAGAAACCATGGGAGCAGGCCGACTGGAATAAAACCAATATAGTTGAAGAAAAACCGGCAGAAGATGCTTCTTCTGAAGCAAATCCACCGGCCGATAATACACCTACAGTATAACCTTAAAACATTCAAGATCATGAGAAACGATAAACTGATACCAGGCATGATCCTGGTGATGATCGGCGCTATATTTCTGCTGCATAATTTTGGGTACATCCATTTTCATTGGTACAACCTGATCCACCTGTGGCCTATATTTTTGGTGATCGGCGGTGTAAACCTGGTGTTTGCAAACAACAAATCGGCCTGGGCAACAATTCTTAAAATATCTGTTGTGGTAGCTGGCTTTGCGCTGATTGTATTCGGAAACTTTAACGACAGGTACAACAGGTGGTGGTGGCCGCACTACACCTATCATCACAGCGATAATAATGACGATGGTGATGATAATAACAGCAGCAATGACGACGACGATGACAACGACAGCGACAGCGGAAGATTGGTTAAAACACATGGCAACAGCACCTTTAATACGCCTTACGACCAGGCTATAAAAATTGCTCAGTTAAACATTTCCGGCGGAGCCACCAGCTATACGTTAAATGACACTACCAACCAATTATTCAACGCCGTTACCCAGGAAACCGTAGGTAATTATGATTTGAACCACCATATGGAAGATTCGGTGTACGTGGTTGATTTTAAACTGAGAGACGGTAAAAACGGCTTCAATTTTAATAGCGACGACGATGATCACGGGAACAAGGTGGATATGAGATTGAATCCTAACCCTGTATGGAATGTGAAATTAGATGCCGGTGCAACGGACGTAAACTTCGACCTTTCAAAATTTAAGGTAAGGAGCATTAAACTGAACGGAGGCGCTGGTTCATTCGCCATGAAACTTGGTCAGCCAATTGCTACTACCGATATCAATATTTCAACCGGAGCGGCAAGTGTTAAGTTTACTATCCCGCAAAATGCGGCCTGCCGTATCACTAAATCCTCAGCATTCTCATCAGATGATTTTGAAGGATTTACTAAAAAAGGTAATGGCGACTATGAAACACCAGGTTTTGATGCTGCAAAAAATAAATTCTATATCCACTTCAGCGGCGCAATGTCAGGCTTTGAAGTGAAGAGATATTAATAAGAAGTTGTAATGTTGGAAGGTTGTAATGTTGAAAGGTTAAGCCTTGAAACATTACAACCTTTTCTTTTAATTTTGAACTAATGGAACCTTCCAACTTTACAACTTTTCAACCTTCCAACAAATACTTCCTCGTCATCAAAGGCAAACCCGAAGGCCCTTATAGCATGGAGCAACTAAAAGGCATGTCCATTAAGCCATCTGATTTTCTAAAAACTGCCGACATGGTGGATTACAAGGAGGCGCATGAAATCAACGAACTAAGGGAGTTGTTTCATTTTAGCGAACGGTCAGTAGTACCCCAATACTTTGCCGGATTCGATCAGCGGTGGATGGCTTCGGCGTTGGACTGGGTTTTTGTAGGCGGCGGCTTTATTGTTTTGGCTTTCGTTGCAGCTTATACCATTGACGACAAATCAATCAGGCTGATAGTTGCTCTGAGCATCCTGGCCCTGATACCGTTGATCAAGATCATCTATCACATCGTAATGGAATGCTCACCCAAACAGGCTACCTACGGCAAGCAAATGCTCAAAATAAAGGTTTGTGACCTTGAAGGCCGGCGGATCAGCACAGGAAGATCCATCAGCAGAAACCTGTTCAAGATATTTTCATTGATCACCGTTATAGGCTACCTGCTCAGTTTCTTTAACAAAAAACAACAATGCCTGCACGATATGATGGCGGAGACTTTGGTGATGAAGGATCGGCTTATTTAGTAGCAGTAGCAGTAGCACTAACACTAGCAGTAGCAGTTTTGAGCTTATTAGCTGCCACTGCTACTGCAACTGCCACTTGTTTAGACAGCGTCTGATAACGAAGTAAAGGTAAATTCCTTTATACGCATAGGCGGTATTAAGGAGCTTGAAAATGATTCACCGCTTACAGTTCGTTCCACTTTACCCAGGGCATCTAAATTGTTCAGCATGATTACCGGGCTTTCGTTAAAGCGCATATTTTTAACAGGGAACTTGATCTGTCCATTCTCAATATAAAAAGTACCGTCGCGGGTTAGGCCTGTGTAGAGTAATGTCTGCGGATCAACAGGGCGGATATACCATAAACGGGTTACCAATATCCCTTTCTCAGTTCCTTTTATCAGTTCTTCTAATGATGCATCCCCGCCTTCCATAATAACTGATTGTGGGGATGGCACAGCTTTAACGCCTTTCTTCTGCGCCCAATAGCGGGAATATTGAAGATTCTTAAGCACCCCTTTTTCTATCCAGCTTGTTTTTTCCTGGGGACGGCCATCGCCTGCCCATGTGCTGTTGGGCAATCTTGGATCTTCCGGATCTGAGTAAATATTCACCCTTTCATCCACCAGCTTTTCGCCAAGTTTGGTGCCTCCGCCTGCTTTACTTAAAAAGCTGCGGCCTTCGTCAGCGCTGCGTGCGTCCAGTCCGCCATATAATTGCTCCAGCAAAACTATACCTGCAGCGGGTTCCAATATCACGGTATACTTACCCGGTTCAATGGCTTTTGCATTAACAGAACCCGTAGCTTTTTTAGCAGCCACCTGGGTTAGTTTAAGCGTATCCAAATCGTTATAATCCTCAAAGTCCCTTGTAGCGTAACCAGAGCCCTGGCCATCCTCGGTACGCATGGTAATGGAGAAATTGATATCCGAATAGGTATTATAGGTAAATAACCCATGCGAATTCATGATAGAAGCAAAGCTGCCATTGTTTTGCAGAAAACCCGCTGCGGTAAGCTTATTATCTTTTGCCACTTTAAGGCTTTGCTCCACCATGTCGGTGCGCTGTTTCGGCGTCATGGAATGTGTTTTTTCATCAAACAGCTTTGGATTATCGGGCAGATAGGTTTGCGGTCCCATGAATGAAACAAATTCCGGGTTCTCAGGGGCCAGGTGCGCCAGTTCTTCAGACAATCGCACCGCTTTTTCTATCGACGCATCATCATATTCATTCAAGGTAACTATTCCCAGCCTCTTGCCAAAGGCAGATGAAATGGCCATAGTGGTTTGGCTGATATACCCGCTGGTAGAAACGGCGTTACGGGCATACCGGATATTACCGCCGTCGGAACCATTCAGGTTGATCTCGCATTCATCGGCTTTAGAAAAGCTCAGCGCCTTTTTCATAAGGGCCTGAGCGTCTTCACGACTTATTATAGCCATAATTTCTTAGATTTTTCTTTTTGTGTTGATTACGTTAACTCCCTTAAACAATGCGGTGGACGAGCCATGCGATACGGCGCTCACCTGTTCCGGCTGGCCTTTGCCATCAAAGAATGATCCACCCAAACGATAATCGTTCTTATCACAAACCGCCGCGCATGAATTCCAGAACTCCTGAGTATTGGATTGGTAAGCCACATCGTTCAGCATTCCTACGATCTTCCCATTTTTAATTTCATAATAAAGCTGTCCGCTGAACTGGAAATTATAACGTTGCTGATCAATAGAGAAAGAGCTATCGCCAACGATATAAATGCCTTTTTCTACATTCTTGATCATATCATTAGGTGTCAGAGGAGTTTTCCCTGGTTGTAGCGATACGTTTGGCATACGCTGGAATTGTACATCGCTCCAGTTGTCTGCATAGCAACATCCTTGTGACTCTTTTAGTCCGATGATATGTGCCTGATCACGGATGGCCTGGTAATTTACAAGGATACCGTCTTTAATGATATCCCACTTTTTAGCCTCAACACCTTCATCGTCATAACCTACAGCACCAAGTGAACCCGGCTGCGTTTTATCAGCCACAATATTTACGTTTTTGCTGCCAAAGTTGAACTTGCCCGATTTCCATTTGTCTAAAGTAAGGAAGCTTGTTCCCGCAAAGTTGGCTTCGTAGCCCAGCACACGGTCAAGCTCCGAAGGGTGGCCTACCGACTCATGGATCGTTAACCATAAATGACTTGGATCAAGTACAAGGTCATATTTACCAGCCTCTACGGATTTTGCTTTTAGCTTTTCCGCAGCTTGCGGGGCTGCTGCTTTTGCATCCTCCAGCATATCGTAGCGGTCGCGGTAAAGAGTGGTTACACCATGTATCTTGTCGCTTTCGCGTGGTTCCATATACTCGTAACCCATGCCCCGTGGTGCGCTTAATGACTGCCGTGTTTCGAATTTGCCTGTAGCAGAATCAACTTTGGTAATAGCGAATAACGGCCATATGCGGTGTATATCCTGGTCTATGTATGAACCGTCTGTAGAGGCAAAGTATTTTTGCTCATTCACCAAAAAGATAATAGAGTTCACGTAATTAGCGCCGCCCTTTAATGCCGCATCGTTTACTGATAAAAGCAGGTCGGTCTTTTCTTTGATCGGTACCTCGAAGCCATTTTTCTCGATAGGCGTTTTCCAGCTTACTTCACCATAACCTTTTTGCGGCGCTAACTGTACCGGCTCGGTTTGTAAACGGGAATTTTCCTTGGCTATAGCCACGGCCATTTCAGCAGCTTTCGCAATGCTGTCGTTGTCCAGCCTGTCTGTAGCGGCAAAGCCCCAGCAACCGTTAGCAATTACGCGTATACCCATACCAAATGATTCGGTATCGACAATGTTTTCCACCTTGTCTTCGCGGGTAACTACATATTGATTAAGGTATCTGCCAATGCGCACATCCGTGTAGGTAGCGCCTTTTGACCGGGCAGCATTGAGGGCCACATCGGCCATTTTCTTTTTCAGGGCTGCATCAGCGCCGTTTAATATACCGTGGGGCTGCAGGGGAGAGCCAAAGACCGGTATACGACTGAGCATGGTGGCACCAAACCCCATGCCTGTGAGGTAAAGGAAGTCTTTTCTTTTCAAGTCAGTAATTATTAGATACTAAATATAGAAAGAGACTTTAAGAATACGAAGGGCTAACGAAAATAAAATCAGTGCTTTATCAAAAAATCACCCCATTAGGGTGATGGGCTTATGGTTTCCGGATAACAAAAGTTTTGGCCAGGTGATCGTGCCAGCTCTGCTTGTTTTTATCCCATAAAACGCTGAAGAATCCCATACCGCATACCAGGCTGGATAATATCTTGCCAAAATTTCGTCCCAATGCTGTTCCAAACTCAATTCTTTCGCCTGCCGCACTAACAACTTTAAGTTTGCAAATAATTTTGCCAACGCTCCCCTGTAAACGCGTAGATTCGAATGTGGCATTATAAAAGGCAAGTATAATAACACTAATGAACCGCGCTCCCAGTTCTATATCCCTGCTCGTATCATAATCATTAAACCAATGGTGACCGGTGTAACCTGAAGCAAAGCCAAGCACGGCTCCCACCATGGTCATGAATACGATCAGTATAACGTAATCAATAAGGTAGGCTAACAAGCGCCACCAAAAATTCGCAAGAATTGTGTAACTTGGGTAATAAATGCCCTGAGATTCAAAATAATCTGCAAACTCAAACATGGCAGCCGCGCTTTCCCATTGATTGGTAATGGGTGAAAGCACCAGGTCTTCAGCAGTAATACCGCGATCCATTAATTCGTGATGCGAGAACGGGCCGGTCTGCTGACCGTCTTCGATAAGGTAATAGGTATTTAGCATTTGTGATAATTGTTTCGGAAAGATAGCAATTTACGCGCCAAATAAAAAGGAGGCTACGAGCCTAATGCATATAGAATAATGTTCACCCCAAACTTGGTATTATCCTCTGCAAGAAAGCGTTTATTGCGGTAATCGTAATCCCATTCGCAGCCGTAATCCTTATTGCTATATAGAACAGCTATGCGGCCATTGATCTCAATAGCTTTGAGGTAATCATGCACCAGGTCGTCACCCCAACCATTCAATTCAAAGGAGGTAGTCGGCGGACCTTTGTCAAAGCTGAAAAAAGAATGATATAGTTTATGATTGTTGGGGATCTTTTTCAACGCCGCTGGTCCAAAAATAGCCGTCATCTGCGCCTCGAATGATTTGGCGAAGAGACCATCGATATCATGATTGCAGTCATCTGCAAAAACAAAACCCCCGTTTTGCACATATTTTTTGAAGTTGGCCCGTTCCTGCGCATCAAATTGCACCAGTTTATGCCCGCTGATGTAGGCGAAGGGGTAAGAAAATATATCGTTACTACTAAGCGGTATTACTTTTTCATGCGGATCGAATGGGACAGTTGTATACTCCAATAAAGAGTTAAGGAGGTTGGACGGCATGCGCTGGTCGGTATCCCAGTCGCCCGAGTGATAGCTAAAACGCATGAAAGTAAACTTCGATCCGAACGACATTTTGAAAAATTTAAAAGTAGTACAAAAATTTATGCGAAACTCACTTTTGTTTGAGGAGGCTGTAAAGTTTTGGATACTTTATTTGATTTTTGATAAAAACACATGGTATTTAAGCAAAAGCGTAATATCTTGTGTTGTTGACTCACCCCGAAGGCGCTACGCTGTTCGACCCTCTCTATGGCAAGCCATAAAGAGGGTGAAAAAAGATTTTAAAATCCCCTCTTTACCGCTTGCGGTAGAGAGGGTGGTCGAGCGAAGCAATGACCGGGTGAGTCAAATATGCGATTGTGTATTAAATTAGCATCAAACAAATAAACTTGGAACTAACAGAAAAAGACATAAAAACACTGCTTGCCAAATTGCCACAGCTTAAAGGCGAGATACAAAAGGTAATTGTAGGGCAGGATCATATACTGGATGAATTACTGGTGGCTTTCCTTGCAGGCGGTCATTGCCTGCTGGAAGGCGTACCCGGCCTGGCAAAAACGCTGATCGTGAAGACTATGTCGCAGGCTTTGCATTTGTCATTCAGGCGCATACAATTCACACCCGACCTGATGCCGACTGATATCATCGGTACAGAAGTTTTGGAGGAAGACCACACCACCGGAAAACGTTTTTTTAAGTTTAACAAAGGGCCGTTGTTTGCTAATATTATTTTGGCTGACGAGATCAATCGTACGCCGCCAAAAACACAGTCTGCATTGTTAGAAGCTATGCAAGAATTTGAGGTAACTTACGGAGGCCAAACTTATCCGCTGGACAGGCCTTTCTTCATCCTCGCTACACAAAACCCGATTGAACAGGCCGGTACTTATCCGCTCCCTGAGGCGCAGTTAGACCGTTTCCTTTTATTAGTGAAGATCGGTTATCCTACGGCGGAAGAAGAATTTGAAGTGTTGAACCGTACAACCGGCGCACAAAAAGCAGATGTAAAAGCAGTAATTTCGGCAGAAGAAATTTTGCAGGCACAGGCTTTAGTTCGACAAGTAAACATCAGCGAAGACCTGATAAAATATGTAAGCAGCCTGATACGCGCCACACGGCCTGATACAACCGAAATAGACTATATAAAAGAATGGGTAAGGTGGGGCGCTGGTCCGCGCGCAGGGCAGGCATTGATATTGACTGCAAAAGCAAGGGCGCTGCTAAAAGGCAGGTACTCGGTAATCATGGACGACCTGCAAACTATGGCTGCCCCGGTTTTACGCCACAGGATATTGCTGAATTTTAAAGCCGAAGCCGAAAATATTACGACGGATATGGTAACAGCTGAGCTACTACAAGCGATAGAGCGGGTAAGCCCAATATGAATATCAGCGCGTCATTAATAGTAACTTAAGAGCGTTGTCATGCTGAGGCACTCGAAGCATTGGCGGGTAAGGGCCATACCGCACCGCACTTCGAGTACCTCAGTGTGACACCCAACATAAAATACATTATCGTTCACACAAATGATAATCGAATAAATCCGAAATCGTAATTCCGACTTCCGAAATAAAACATGCAACTCGATCCCAAAGTATTGATGACGATTAAGAATTTGCCTTTGCTGGCGAAAACGGTTGTTGATGGCTTTATGATCGGATTAAATAAAAGCACTGTAAAAGGCCCCGGACTGGAATTCAGCCAATACCGCAGCTATCAACCTGGAGATGACCTGCGCTGGCTCGACTGGAAGATGTATGCGCGGTCCGACCGTTACTATATCCGCGAATCAGAAATCGAGACAAGCATATCTATCCGGTTTTTGATCGACGCCAGTGCGTCCATGAACCACAAGGATAGCAATGGTATTAAAAAGATCGACTATGCACGTTACCTTGCAGCATCTTTGGCTCATTTAGCCAGTTCACAAGGGGATTCGGTCGGACTATATACTTTAAGTAATGGACAATTATTTTCGCTCGCGTCCAAAGCTGATCCACAGCACCTGCAACGATTGTTTTATCAATTAGATCAGGTGCAGCCTGCCGGGAAGTTTACACAGCCTGTTCATTACAAAGAATTATTTACCGGATCAGGGCGGAAAGAGTTGCTGGTCGTCATCACTGATATGTACCAGGCTGATGGCGAGATTAATCAGCTGTTGGATTCGTTATCGGCACTAAAACACGAGATCATTGTTTTTCACCTGATGGGGCAAAATGAGCTCGATTTTAACTTTGAAAACTACGGTGCTTTGGAGGATTTGGAAACAGGCGAAACAATTGCCATCAACACCAAACAGGCAACGGATGAATACAAAGAAGCTTTGGAAAAACATCTGTCAGCAATCAGGATGCAACTGCTTGGGAAACGGATTTTTTATCGAATGATCAGCACCAATCAGCCGCTGGATGAAGCATTGAGGGATTTTCTCGTACAACGAAATAAAGGTTAGATTTAAGGTTAAAGGATAAAGGTGAAAGGTATTTCAGAAAATATAGCCGAAACAGTTAATTCACTATTCACAATTGACTATTCACTACTCACCGCTCACCACTCACCAAAAAAATGATTTTCCTCAACCCCATATGGTTTTTTGCATTGGCGGCGATAAGCATCCCCGTAGCAATACACCTGTGGAATATCCGGAAAGGAAAAACATTAAAGGTTGGCAGCATAGCACTTATCACAGCCGCCTCGCAGAAAAAGGCAGTAAGCCGGAGGTTGAGTGACATAGTATTATTGCTGTTTCGTTGCTTGTTGGTGATTCTTGTGGCGTTTATTCTCGCAAAACCTTTATGGAACCGAAATAATGATTCCTCTAAAACCAAAGGTTGGATATTGATCCCTAAGGTCGATGTGAAGGAAGCCTACAATAATTTCAAACCTAAGATCGACTCACTCAATAAAGCAGGTTTTGAATTTCATTATTTTGATAAAGGCCTTACAAAAGAAGACTTCAACAAAGCTTTAGCCGATACTATCCGTTACCAAGATAGAGGTGCTTTGTATTGGACTTTGATAGGGCAACTGAACGGGCGAATCCCATCGTCATTACCCGTCTATGTTTTCACCTCAAATAATGCCACTCATTTTACCGGAGAAAAGCCAAATATCTCACTGAAACTCTTTTGGCAAACATACACACCTACAGATTCTATTAGAAGATGGGTCGAAAAAGTATGGTTGACGAATGATGGGAATGTGGAGATAATAAATGGAGTCAGTCGGCCCAATGGAACGTCATTTGTTAATTACAGACTTGGCTCAAAGAGTGCCAAGCATGATACCGACTTTGCATATAAGAGTAAATCGGACACTATTGCAATTGCTGTAAAAAATCAAATACAACGAGTTTTCATAGATACCTCGACTTGGCGGTTTTCAATTTATACCGATAAAAACAGTCCTGATGCAGGATATTTAAAGGCTGCTTTGCAATCGATCATTCAGTTCACAAAGCATAAGGCTATCGTTAAACAATATGCTGATGCAAGTCAGATACCATCAAAACAAAACTGGTTATTTTGGCTGTCAACAAAGCCGGTTAATCATCAATTGCAATCCGACAACCTGTTTGTTTATGAAAATGGGAAAGTTGGTCACGGCAATTCCTGGATAGAGGTGTCATCTGATAAAAAGATCGAATTATATAAATCGATCAGTGCAAAAGATAAGGGTTTTGCAATTTGGAAAGATGGATTTGGAAACCCTGTTTTGAGTTTAGAAAATCAATCGGGAAAAAACTTATACCATTTTTATAGCCGCTTTGATCCGTCGTGGAGCTATTTGGTTTGGAGCGATGAGTTTCCAAAAATGCTGCTAAAGCTTGTCGTTGACCCTTTAACGGAACCAGATACAAAGAATGATAAACGAATTCTGAGTGATCAGCAGATAATGCCTGTTATAAATAACGAACATACAATTTCGACCGAAAAAGTAATTAACCACACCGATTTGTCGCGATATATATGGTTGCTGTTAGCGGTGATATTTTTTGGAGAACGATGGCTGGCACATCGCAGTAAATTAGTAATCAAGAATGGCTGAGCAGGGAAGAAATAAAGTCGACCGGTTAAGGCAGCGGTACATCATATACCAGTTGCTGGCTGATGCTTTTTTTGCCGCCGCCCTGGCCGCTTTGATCTGGAGCTTTGCCTACACGCTTTATAGTCTCTCGTGGATTTGGGGTGTGCTGATCTTCCTGGCGATATACAGCTTCAGTTTGTTGCTGAGCCGGTGGTGGGAGATGGGAGTAAAACCGATCACAACTTTTCTCAACCTTAAATATCCCGATTTGGAAGAAAGCAGTGAATTGGTATTAAAGGAATCGTCAGACTTAAACCTGCTGGAGAAAATGCAATTATCACATGTCGAAAGAATTTTGGAGGCTGTCCCATTGACTCAAAAACAGTTCGCGTACCGGCTGCGCTTAGGCATTTTATTCTTCCTGGTAATGCCAATTTTCTGTTGGGAGATAACCTGGCTGCACAACGACTGGCGTATTGAGCGGCTTAAACAAACTGCCTCTTTAACCGGATCATCAAAAAATAATATCGTCGAAAAGGTATTGCCGCAGGTAAGCGCTGTCAGCATAAAAATTTCGCCGCCTGCCTATACGCGCAAAACTACACGCGAACAGGACAGATTTACGATAGAGGCTGAAGAAGGCAGTACAATTACCTGGAGATTAAGTCTTAATGTGCAGGGTAAGCAAGTTGCACTGATCTTTAATAATGGAGATAAATTATCTCTAAAGAATATTGCCGGAAACGATTACGATGGACAAAAGCAGGTCAGTAAATCCGGGTTTTACCAGGTAAGCATCGATGGCAAATTGTCCGATCTTTACCAGCTACAGACTATTAAAGATAATCCACCGGTCATCCATATCAAATCGCCACAGCAATACACCTATATTGATGCAGGAGAAGCGCCGCGCGTAACCATCAATGCTACCCTGGATGATGATTACGGCATCAGCAATGCCTTTATCTATACAACGGTAGCCAAAGGCAGCGGCGAAGTGGTAAAGTTTAAAGAGCAAAGGATCGATTTCGGGATTTCATTTAATAGGCAAAACCCCCATTACGATCTGCAAAAAACGATCAATCTTCCATCGCTTAACATGCAGCCTGGCGATGAACTTTATTTTTATGTTCAGGCGCAGGATAATCACAATCAGCAGAGCCGGAGCGATGTATATATCGTCTCATTACAGGATACTGCGCAACTGCTGAGCATGGATGGGCTAATCAGCGGCGTTAATGTAAAACCCGAATTTTTCAGAAGCGAGCGGCAGATCATCCTTGACTCAGAAAAGCTATTGCGCGACAGAGATAGCATCAGCAAAGAAGCATTTAATACGCGGAGTAACGAATTAGGCAACGATCAGAAGTTATTGCGCCTGCGTTATGGCAAATTTTTAGGTGAAGAGGCGGAATCGGATATTAACCCCAAAGAAGAACAGGAAGATGCGGTATCCGATCCGAAAAATTTTGGTAATGCGGCTGTGGTACTGGATAAATATTCCGACAAACACGATAACGCCGAAGACGCCCAGTTTTTTGACCCGGCTATAAAAGCGCAATTGAAAGCTACACTCACCGAGATGTGGAAAGCCGAACTGCAATTGCGTTTGTATAAACCGGAAGCAGCGTTACCATTTGAATATAAAGCGTTGCGGTTACTGAAAGACTTGCAGCAAAAATCACGTGTCTATGTGGCAAAAACGGCTTACAATCCTGCTTCTCTAAAAATGGAGAAACGCTTAACCGGTGATCTGAGCAAAATCATCCAACCTACGGATCATCAAACAATAAAATTAGGCGACGATGAGTATGTCGCTTTAAAAAATGCCGTTGGCGTTTTAGAATCTTTGCGATATGAAAAGATCAGTAGTAATGCTGATATCCATACGCTGCAACTGGCTAATCAGCAGTTGAGCGAAAAAGCATCGGCACAGCCGGAGCTTTACCTGCCTGCCGTTAGTGCTTTGCGCAAAATTATTTCTACCGGGAAAGCAAAAAGCAGCGACATCAGTACAGTTGAAAAAGCCATACAACGAATATTACCTGCGGGCAAGCTGCTTCCGTCTGCGCCGCAAAATGCTGCCGATATGGGCCTGTCTTCCGGATACTATAAAAACCTGGGCAACAAATGAGCTGGACAATTATCGTTTTAATCATTTGTTGCATACTGGCCGCTTTTGCAGTTTGGAAGGAAGCTAGTCGACCCAAAAAGGCTAAACTGGCTCTGCGAATCATCGCGTCAATATTGGCGGTTGTTGCATTAGCTTGTATTATATTACCAATAAACTACAGTAAAGAGGTTTCTATTGCTGACGATCATTCAGCCATCTTACTTACTCCGGGTTTTAATCCTGATAGTCTGAACAATTATAAAAACGATCAGCTATTTACAACATACAAGTCAGTTCAGAAAGCCTGTCCGCAGGCAAAACTGATCCGGTTAGATGAGCTTAAAGCAGATAGTCCGGGGTTTAGCAAAGTGCATGTGTTTGGATATGGATTGAACGAGAGTGAATTAAATCAGTTAAAGCATTTGCCTGTAGTATTTCATCCGGCATCGTTTCCCGGTGGCATTACTAATATTAGTTGGAATCAAAAGCTCAGAACAGGAGAAAACCTGGTAGTACAGGGCAGGTATAACAACAGCTCAAAATCAATAAAATTGATTCTTAGGGGATTAAGCACACAATTAGATACTGCCATAATTCCGGCTAAAAGCAATAAAGAGTTTGAACTGACCGCTATCCCAAAAAGTGAAGGTAGGGCGGTTTATCACCTATTAGCGATTGCAGGCCGAGATACACTTGAAAATGAAAACCTACCGGTTGAGATCAATCCTGTTCAACCTTTAAAAGTTTTGATACTATCTGCGTCCCCCGATTTTGAAACCAAATTTTTAAAAAACTGGCTGGCTGAAAATGGCTATGAAGTAGCTGTGAGGTCAACCATCAGCAAAGATAAATTCAGCAGCGAATATGCGAATATGCGACCGGTTAAGCTTGAGCATTTAAATTCTGAATTATTGGAGCAATTTGATGTGGTAATCGGCGATTTGTCGGTATTGAAAACTGAGGGAACTTTAAAATCAGAAGTGACACAAAAAGGCGTAGGCGTTATCATCCGGGCCGATAGTTTATCAAAAGGTTCATCATGGCTGCAAACGAATTTTCCGCTTGAGAAATTGGCGGTTAAAAATCCATCGCCTCTTGCTTTAAATATCCGTGGAGAAAAGAATAAATCAGCCCCACTAAAAACAGATCAGACTTTTATCCGTGAAATGCCATCGACCCAAACATTGGTAAGTGATGCACAGAGCCATAGCTTAGCAAGTTCGTCACTTGCAGGTTCGGGTAGGTTGATATTTACTGCTATCACCAACTCCTACAACTGGATGCTTGCGGGAGATAAGGATGATTATGCCGCATTCTGGTCGTTACTAATTAAAAATGCAGCGCGTAAGACCCCGGTCTCAGAAAATTGGAACGCTCCAAAATTTCCGACAGTGAATGAGCCAATCGATCTGCAACTGCAATCGGCGCAAACACCTGGAAAGATAGTTGCTGATAGTTCCGAAATTGCTCCTGTTCAAAATCCGGATATACCTTTTGAATGGGCGAGTTGCTATTGGCCTGCAACAACAGGCTGGCATAACGTTAAACAAAATAACGGTCGGGTACAGTGGTATTATGTGTATGGAAAGGATGATTGGAAATATGCGAAAATCACTGAAAAGCTGGCTGCAACGCGCTATTATGTTAGCACAAATCCAGCCAACGGCTTTGTAACAAAACAGATACACGAAAAGGTGCGGATTGAGGTGCCGAAAATTTATTTTTATCTGTTGCTATTGGCCTCGTGTGCATACTTGTGGGTCGAGGCGAAAATTATTAACTGAACAAATCATAAGGAGTAATAAATTGAGAAGACGAGATTTTATCTATCTGTCGGGTCTCGGTGCCGGCGCTATGTTGCTGCCCGACCTGAAGGCCTTCGGTAAACCCATCGACGCGCAGCAGTTGCTGGATGACGGTATCGATGTAAAAGCCAAAAAAGAACTGGCCGATGTGGCCCTTAACACCGCCAAATCAAAAGGGGCAATCTACGCCGATATCCGCATTGGCCGCTACCTGAACCAGTTCGTTATCACCCGCGAAAACAAAGTGCTGAATGTGGCCAATACCGAGTCGTTTGGTGTGGGTATCCGCGTTATTGTCAACGGTTGCTGGGGTTTTGCGGCAGGTAATGTGGTGACTAAGGATGGCGTTGCTAAAACCGCCGAAAGGGCAGTGGCAGTTGCCAAGGCTAATGCTAAGGTTGGTGGTGCACCAGTGCAATTAGCTCCGCAAAAAGGCTATGGAGAAGTAAGCTGGAAAACACCGATCGAGAAAAATGCGTTCGAGGTACCTATCAAAGAAAAGGTCGATCTTCTGCTGAATGCCAACTCGATTGCCATGCAGGGAGGAGCCAATTTTGTGAACTCGAACTTATTCATGGTGAACGAACAGAAATATTTTGCTTCTACAGACGGCTCTTATATCGATCAGGATGTTCACCGCATTTACCCTGCTTTTAACGTCACCAAGATCGACTCTTCGCAAGGTAGCTTTGAAACGCGCCGTTCATTAAGCTCACCAGTTGGTATGGGTTATGAGTATTTAACTCCGCTAGATAATGAGAAAGTAACTGGCGTTACTACCCGTTACAAAAAGCGTTATGATATGATCGAAGATATCAAGGCGGCTGCTCAGCAGGCGGGTGATAAAATAAAAGCGAAGTCAGTCGACCCCGGAAAATATGATATGGTACTCGATCCAAGTCACTTGTGGTTGACGATACACGAGTCTATAGGTCACCCAACAGAGCTTGATCGTGTTTTGGGTTACGAAGCCAACTTTGCCGGAACCAGCTTCCTTACACTGGATAAATGGAAATCGGGCAACTTTAACTTCGGCAGCAAGCAGGTAAACATCATTGCTGATAAAACACAGGTTGGCTCATTAGGTGCAGTAGGTTATGATGATGAAGGCGTAAAGTGCAAAAAATGGGATCTGATAAAGGACGGCATCCTGGTTAATTATCAAGCCATCCGTGATCAGGCACATATCATCGGACTAAAAGAATCACAGGGCTGTTGCTACGCACAAAGCTGGCAGGATGTGCAGTTCCAGCGTATGCCTAATGTGTCGCTACAGCCAGGTAAAACACCGCTTAGTGTGGATGATATGATCAAAAATGTAGAGAAAGGCATTTACATCATAGGTGATGGTTCGTTCTCTATCGACCAGCAGCGTTACAATTTTCAGTTTGGCGGGCAGTTATTTTACGAGATAAAAGACGGTAAAATTGCCGGTATGCTGAATGATGTGGCGTACCAGGCCAACACCCGCGAATTCTGGAACTCATGTGCACAGGTTTGTGATGAGAAAGATTACCGTTTAGGCGGAGCTTTTAATGATGGTAAAGGTCAGCCAAGTCAGTCGAGCGCTGTCTCTCACGGTTCATCAACCGCATTGTTTAAGGGAGTTAATGTAATCAATACAAAAAGAAAGATCGGATAGTCATGCCTATATTAAGTAAAGAAGAAGCACAGGCGATATTGAAGAAAGTGCTCAGTTATTCAAAAGCCGACGAATGCGAATTGAGCCTAAATGGCAGCGAAGGAGGCAACATCCGTTATGCATTAAATGCAGTTTCAACTGCCGGCGATATCAGTGTGATGGGTCTGGCGGTAACTTCGGTTTACGGTAAAAAAGCCGGAACCGCAACCATAGATGAATTTGACGATGCTGCTTTGGAGCGTGTGGTACGCCGTTCGGAAGAACTGGCGCAGTTAGCACCACCTAACCCGGAATACATGCCGATGCTCGGCCCGCAGACATTTGCTGAGTCGATCACTTATAACGCCAATACTGCAGCCATAACGCCCGAAAGCCGTGCGGAAATGGTGGCCAAAAGCCTATCGGTGACAAAAGAAGCAAAGCTGACTGCAGCGGGTTTCCTGGAAAATTCGACCGGATTTTATGCGATCATGAATTCTAAAGGTTTATTTGCCTATAACAAAGGCAGCGATGTTACTTTTTCGGTTACTACCCGTAATGAAGAAGGGACGGCATCAGGCTACGCCGCACGTGGTTTTACTGACGTGAGCAAATTGGATACATTTTCGGCGACAAAAGTTGCCGCTGGTAAAGCGACAGGCTCGGTAGGGGCAAAGGCTATTGAGCCCGGAAAATACACTGTGATTTTGGAACCTGTTGCAGCTACTTATATGCTCGAAAACATGTTCCGGTTTGATGCCCGCAGTGCAGAAGAAGGCCGTAGCTTTTTGAGCAAGAAGGGCGGAGGCACCCGTTTGGGTGAGCAATTGATGGATGAAAAAGTAACGATCTATTCTGATCCGTTCAATCCTGAATTGCCTTCAGCAACCTGGGGCGGAGACGGCCTGCCGCGCGAGAAAACTGTTTGGGTCGATAAAGGTGTGATGAAGAATCTTTCGTACTCCCGCTACTGGGCAGATAAGAAAGGGGTTAAACCGTTACCCGGTCCGGCCAATATTATTATGGAAGGCGGCGATGCGACCATCGAAGATATGATCAAAAGTACGGAGAAAGGTATTTTGGTATCGCGGTTATGGTATATCCGAATGGTGGACCCGCAGTCGTTATTGTTGACCGGATTAACCCGCGATGGCCTGTTTTATATCGAAAACGGAAAGATCAAATTCCCGATCAAAAATTTCAGGTTTAATGAGAGCCCGGTGATCATGCTCAACAATGTGGAAGCATTGGGCAAACCCGAAAGAAGCATCAGCGTGGAAAGCTATCGCAGCTACCTGATCCCGTCGATGAAGATCAAGGAGTTTACGTTTACTTCATTGTCAGACGCGGTTTAGGCAGTTGGCAGTTTTGGGTTTGCAGTTTGCAATTGATAAGACTTACGAAGTTTTTAAAACTTCGTAAGTCTTAGTTGGATTGTGGTTTTGGTAAATGTTGACAGAAACAAGTAACTGATATTTCACGTTTTCGTATATTAGCATTAATATGAAAAAGAATACAGTAATTGAAACTCTTGATTCTTTTGGGGACGAGTTTGACGCGGAAAAACTTATCGAGAAACTTTTGTTTGCCGAGAAAGTTGAAAGAGGTTTAAAAGACGTGGAAGAGGGAAAAGTGCTTGATTATGAGGAGGTAAAGAAAAAGTTTACTGATAAGTGGAGCAAATAACAATTATCATTACAGAATCTGCTGATGCTGATTTAGAAGATATAGAAAGTTATATCGCGCAAGATTCTCCAGTAATCGCCCAGAGATTTATAAGCAGGATTTTTGATAAAATAGACCAATTATACCTCTACCCTAAGTCAGGTAAATTTGTTCCCGAAATAAAAGACCAATCAATCAGGGAACTGTTGGTTAACAAATACAGAATTATTTATCAAATAAAGAATAGTTCAACCATCTATATTATCAGGGTTGTACACGGTTCGAGGTTGCTTGATATTGAACTCTGATTTTACCGATTAACAATGTGGATATACCGATATAAGACATACGAAGTTTTCAAAATTTCATAAGTCTTTTTTTATTATTGTAACCTAAAGCCTGCACATTGGAAACCTTCCCCGTAACTAATTCGACCCTTTCCGCAAAACATCTCGCGTCATTTCTGCAGAGTAAGTATAATTTAGACAGCAATGCGTCATGCCGTTTATTAAAAACAGGCATCAATGATTCCTATCTGATTACCAGCAGTGATGTTAAATACATTTTCAGGGTTTACAGTCTCAACTGGCGTTCTGAAAAAGAAATAGGGGAAGAAATCAGGCTGCTCAACCTGTTGAAAGAAAACGACATTCCAGTATCATACCCAATAACCGATACCGCTGGAAATTACATCCATGAATTTGCTGCGCCGGAAGGTAAACGTTATGGTGTTATGTTCTCGTTTGCCAAGGGCGAGAAATTGCTCAATATTCCGACAGATGTGCATTTTAAGATAGGGCAGATCATGGCAAAAATGCATCAGATTACTGCCAATTTGAAATTAGAGCGGGTAAATTATTCGTCCAAAATAATTTTGATCGATTCATTTGAACAACTCAAAAAATTCATTTCTGTTGATACGTCAGAGATGGTCTTTATGTCATCGGCACAAAAATATTTGCTTGATGTGTTGGCTAAGGCAGATACAAGCAAAATAAGAAATGGAGTGGTCCACATGGATATCTGGTTCGACAATCTGAGTATTGATGAGAATAACCAGGTAACTTTATTCGATTTTGATTTTTGCGGTAATGGCTGGCTTTGCTATGATATTGCTTATTACATTTTGCAAATAAACAGCACTGAAAAGGATGAAGATGAGTGCCGTTTAAAAACTGAAGCTTTTTTAAAAGGCTATGAATCGGTCACCCAAATAAGCGACGAGGAAAGACGGCTCTTGCCTGCACTCGGGGTGAGTTTATATTTCTTTTATCTGGGTATCCAATGCCAGCGGTTCGATAACTGGTCGAACACTTTCCTTAACGAGGCTTATTTAAAACGATTCATCAATCTATTGGTGAAGAAATATTTTGAGAAAAATAATTTGGGATGACATCACTGCTACTGCTACTGCAACTGCCACTCCTCACCTCAACTTCGTCATCTCCTCAAAATAAGCTTGTGTAGTATTACATATGTCAATGTCCCTCCCGGCTATCCATCGTAACGAAATGGCAATCTGGGTACCATAATCCGTTTCCTGTTTCAGGTCGATAATCATTTTTGAAAAGTTGCGGCCCAATTGCATGTCGATATTCTTTACGTCGTTCCACCCGATAACAATATTGCGGGTAAAATCGGTTATGCCATCTTCGCTTAGTTCAAGTGCCACCTGGTTTCGTATGGCAGGCAAAAAACGTTTAAGGAAGATGTATATAAATTGAGTCAGAAATATCAGATCGGCAAATAAAATAAGGCTCAAGGGCAAGATAAATCCATTGGCATAAGAATATCTCAGGTTATTAAAAGTGATGATGAAGAAAACCAATGGCAGAACCAAGCCAAACACGGCTGTGTTTTTACTATAAGGATATTGGATGGTTTCCGTCATTAAGCTAATTTACCTTTGTTTAACGAGTTTGTAGATACGCTTGCCTAAGATTAATTCTGATGAGTCGGCATTTGGATAAGTTTCATAAAGACTCAAAGTATCAGCGGTTATTTTGTAGGAGAAAGAGGAATATGTGTTTTTATCTCTGTCGAATCGAATTTCGTCTAAATTATCCATTGGGTCAGAATTTAAATCAAAATTTATCTCGTACGTTGAGTGATTTAAAAAGCCATCGACTTTACCGTCATTTGTAAAAGCAACCTTAGATGAGGAACCAGTTGTATCAGTCATAATATAATTGCCAGCAATCAACCCTTTATTGATGAGGTGACTCAATCCATATCCTAAATCATTTTTAGGCGACTTTATCATTGCCCTAATAAATGTGGTTGAAATGGTTTTCTTTTTCTGCTCATCAAATCTCGAGAAAGTCAAAAGTGTGTCGCCCTTATTAATTGAGTATTCCAGATTGCCACCATTAAATTTTAATGATGAAGGATTTTTCCCTTGTTGAAATTTTAATATTCCTTCACTGCTATCATGGTTCGCCCATCCCAATACAACCGCCAAGCTGTCTTTTTTGATGCTATCAATATCGATATTCATAGCAGTAATATCATTTACTTCATCTGCAGCAGCAAGGACAGATTTCTTTTCAACTACCTTATCAATATAATTCTTCTTAACCCAGTTACCCTGTACAATTGGCTTAAATTTTTTGATTAATTCATTTGTCTGGCCTGCAGTTGGTTCAGTCGTCAACGTGTCTTTTACCGTTTGTCTATTATTACTCCTGCAAGAAAATAGGAAATTAATAAGGATGAATGCGTAAAATATATTCTTCATGTGAAATTGTTAAGGCAGCCCTAAAGTAGGTTTTATTTCTCAATCCTGATCAACCTTCCAATATTTCAAATTCCAACCTTTCAACATCTTTCGTAACTTTGCAAAAAACAAAAAGAATGCCTTCCATGAATGCAGATGCCGCTAAAGTGCTGCCCGGACGTTACTGTAACTCAGTTACCGAATATTCCCGCTTTATAACCCGCGAGGTTGCCATTGGCGACGTGCCGTTGGGCGGAAATAATCCTATCCGTATCCAAAGTATGACCACAACAGATACGATGGATACTATCGGTACGGTTGAGCAGTCTATCCGGATGATTAATGCGGGCTGCGAATACGTGCGTATTACCGCACCAAGCATTAAGGAAGCGCAAAACCTCGCTGAAATAAAGAAGCAATTAAGACAAAGGGGATATACAACACCGTTAGTAGCCGATATACATTTTACCCCAAATGCCGCTGAGGTAGCTGCCCGGATAGTAGAAAAAGTGCGCGTGAATCCAGGCAACTATGCCGATAAAAAACGCTTTGACCAGATAGATTATACCGACGCCGAATACCAGGGCGAACTGGAGCGTATTTACCAGAAGTTTTCTCCATTGGTAAAAGTTTGTAAGGAGTATGGTACAGCTATGCGTATCGGCACCAACCATGGTTCACTGAGCGACAGGATCATGAGTCGTTATGGTGATACTCCGCAAGGCATGGTTGAGTCGGCGATGGAGTTTATGCGGATGTGCGAGATGATGAATTATTATAACCTGGTGATCTCAATGAAGTCGAGCAACCCGCAGGTAATGGTTCAGGCTTACCGCTTGCTGGTAGAAACTATGGTTGCCGAAGGAATGAATTACCCGCTGCATTTAGGCGTAACTGAAGCCGGGGATGGTGAAGATGGCCGTATTAAGTCTGCTGTGGGAATTGGAACTTTACTGGAAGATGGATTAGGTGATACAGTGCGCGTGTCACTTACTGAAGAGCCTGAAGCAGAAGCACCTGTAGCAATTGCGTTAGTCAACAGATATGTGGAAAGGGCGAAAGGCGAAAGGCAAAAGGTAAAAGGTAATGCTGATGAGAAAGACCTTTCAGCTTTCACCTTTCAGCTTTCACCTCCTTCGCACAATCCCTACGAATACCGAAAACGGCACACTTACGAAGCCAACGCTTTCATAGGTGGTCATATGGTGCCAAGGGTAGTGGTTGATCTGTCGCATGCAAATCTGAAGGATCCTTCAGTGCTGAATGACGCGGGTTATATCTATTCGCCTTTACTGGATAAATATAATATGGGCGAACAATCGGTTGATTTTGTTTACCTGGCTGATCAGTTGCCTTCATTTACTTTCCCTGGAAATCTAAAGCAACTGTATAACTTTTCTACCTGGCAAAAACTGGTCGACAAAACCGTGTGTCATCCGGTATTTACCCTACAGGAATACCTTAAAACAGATGACCGTTCATCACCCTTAAATCTTGTCAAAATAAAACCTGCCGATATTGATTCTGATGAATTTGGTTCGCTGCCTTTAGATAAATCTCTGGTATTTGTACTGGAAACAGATGCTCTGCACGGCATGGCCGATCAACGTAGTCTCTTCTTTAAGATGGAAGAATTGGGGCTGGATGTGCCAGTAATAATCAAGCGTAGCTACAGCCTCACCCCAAATCCCTCTCCAATAGAGAGGGGCTTAAAAAATAAAGTCCTCTCCTTTGGAGAGGATTTAGGAGAGGCTACTCAGAACTTACAACTCTTCGCATCCACCGACCTCGGCGCCCTCCTGGTAGACGGCTTTGGCGATGGCATCTGGATCGATGCTCCGGGGATTGAAACCAAAGTAATTACTTCAACTGCTTTTGGCATTTTGCAGGCCACGCGCTCAAGAATATCAAAAACAGAATATATCTCGTGTCCAAGCTGCGGGCGCACTTTATTCGACCTGATGGTTACTACCCAAATGATCCGCAGCAGAACAAGTCACCTTAAAGGATTGAAGATCGGCATTATGGGCTGTATCGTAAATGGTCCCGGCGAAATGGCCGATGCAGATTATGGTTATGTAGGTTCGGGAACCGATAAGGTGACACTTTATCGTGGCAAAGAAGCGGTGAAGAAGAACATTAACTCAACCAATGCTCTGGATGAACTGATTAATATTATCCGCGAGGACGGTAATTGGATAGAACCTGCTCTTGAGTCTTAAGTCGGGAGTCATAAGTCTAAAGTCCGATTTAAGTTTTTGACTTTCGACTCAAGACTTACTTCCCACCCACCATTCCGAATTAAACGGGCCATTCACCTCAGTCGGGTTACCCGGCTCAGGAATAAACAGATCGATATTCTTCGCTTTTGCATACAATAATAAATGTTCAATAGGATCGTACCATGCGTGGGTAGAGAGATTAAAAGTGCCCCAATGTATAGGCATCATCAGTTTTCCCTTTAAAGCAAGGTGAGCATCCGATGCCCTGTCGGGTCCCATATGAATATCCGGCCAATATTTGCCATAGGCACCGATCTCCAGCATAGTCAGATCGAAAGGGCCAAACTGATCGCCGATATCTTTAAAGCCAGGAAACCAACCCGAATCGGCGCCAAAAAATATATTATGCTGAGCTGTTTTTATAACGAATGATGCCCACAGAGTTTCATCCCGGCCAACTATTCCGCGGCCCGAAAAATGCCTTGCCGGGGTAGAGGTCAGAATGCAGTCGTTAGTGATCATCACACTGTCGCCCCAATCCAGTTCGGTAATAAAATTACGCAGCACACCCCAGCGCTCTAAATATTGACCGACACCCATTGAGCAGAAGAACGGGATCTGTTTATCAGAAAAGTATTTTATAGTTTCTTTATCCAGGTGATCATAGTGATCGTGCGAGATTAGTATAGCGTCCAATGGCGGCAGTTCATTCAAAGATAACGGCGGATCAAAAAAACGCTTTGGCCCCATAAATGTGAGGAACGATGCCCGCTGGCTCCATACAGGGTCAGTTAAAATTCTTTTGCCGTCAATTTCAATAAGTAAACTGGAGTGTCCTATCCAGGTGATGCGCAATCCGCTTTTTGATTCTTTCTTAAATATGGAAGTATCAGTTTTGAATGGTCCCAATTGACGCTTGGGGACGGTTTCAGCCTTATTGTTAATGTATTCTCTTAGTATGGGTATCAGTTTGCCAAATCCGGCTGAGTCAGTAGGAATTAGGTTCAGATATTTTTTACCCCTTTTACGGGCGCTTTCAAAACTCATGCACAAGTATCGTTATAATACCTGACCAACGTAATAGATAGTTCGAAAGTTTGTAATAAAATTATCTTGAATTGAAACTGTAATAATATGGTGAATGATAATTATCAAAAAGCTGAAATGAATCATCTTTTTATGTAGCACTGAGCATCAGTTTATCGTCCTTTGAATCAGGTAATTCGGCATCAGCGCAACGCTTTGTATCTGTTTGCCGTATTATTGAAAACCGCTTTTTAATCACAATTGAGTACTATTTATAACCATTCTAAATTAGTGTGTTTTACACAGTATTGACATTGAAAAGTGGTTTATCCTGTTACTTTTGTTGGGTCAAAATTGAAACTGAATTGAAGCATCTAAGAATAATTGCTTTCACGCATAAACAGATTGAACTGAAGCATTTGGGAAAGTTGGTGATCTGCCAGGAAAATCTGTCTGACAAACTTCGTCGCGTTCAATCTCAATTTGACATTCCCGAATTGTTTTATCTGGCTACCTGTAACCGCGTGGAATTCATTATGGCTTCCGACAAGCCGGTTGACAGAGACTTTGCTCAAAAATTTGTTGATGCGCTGGAAATCGGTCTTTGCGCAGAGCATATGGATGTATTTATGAACGGAGCATCCATTTATGAAGACCAGGACGCACTGAACCACCTGCTGCGTACTTCGTGCTCGCTGGAGAGCCTCGTGGTTGGCGAAAAGGAGATACTGGCGCAAACCCGAAAGGCCTATGAGCAATGTAAGGAAGCCGGGCTTACCGGCGACTATCTGCGAATGGTGATGAACACCGTCGTCAAAACCGCTAAAGAAGTTTACACCCACACCAACATCTCCCGCAATCCCATCTCCGTCGTTTCCCTCGCTTACCGTAAATTAAAAGAGCTTAAATTGCATGCTAATGCCCGTGTTTTGATCATCGGGGCAGGCGAGACCAATCAGTGCATTTCTAAATACCTGCAAAAACATAAGTTTACCAATTTTGCAGTATTTAACCGCACGCTGTCCAAAGCGCAGCAGCTGGCTAATGACCTGGGCGGCGAGGCTTATAAACTCGATGCATTAAAAATTTATGATAAAGGTTTTGATGCCATCATTACCTGCACTTCCGCCGTACAGCCGATCATTACAGCGGAGCTTTATAAGTCGTTATTGAACGGCGACACCGATAAGAAAACAATCATCGACCTTGCAGTTCCAAACGATACTGCGCCTGAGGTTTTAACCCAATTCCCGGTTAATTTTATCGAGGTACATTCATTAAACGAAGTTGCTAAAAACAACCTGCAGGAACGTTACCAGGAACTGGTTCATGCCGAAAAGATCATCGATCAAAACATAGCCGAATTTGTTCCGCTGATGAAACAGCGCCGTATTGAAGTAGCGATGAGCAAGGTTCCCGAAAAGATCAAAGAGATCCGCCACAATGCACTGAATACCGTTTTCGCAGATGAAGTTCAAAACATGGACGAACACTCACGCGAGGTGTTGGAAAAAGTAATTGCCTACATGGAGAAGAAGTACATCAGCGTACCAATGATCATGGCGAAGGAGATACTTATCAATAGCTAATGTTTGCTGCCGCGAGTTTAGCGCAGCGTAACTCGTGGTACCGCATGACTTAAGCTTCCAGCTTAAGAATTCAAACCATTAATGTAATATCAATCAATCCCTTACATCCCGCATAATCTCTCGCACTGCTATAAATAATGTTCCGGCTCTTCTACCCACCCCGCCACTACCGGATTGTTATGTAAATAATCAAGTTTTTGATCAATCACATCATTGCTCCACAATTCAATCGGATGGTTACCCTGCTGCCAAAATTGATATTGTTCATTATTGGGATTGATTTTGCCTTCCCGTTCAAAAAGCCAAAGCATCCATTCACGCCTGCTTTCCTGCATATTTTCACTGATCGCTTTAGTTAACTTTTTAGAGGTATGTCTTTTAATATCTCTCAAAATGTTTTGCATAGGCTTATCTTTAGTTCCCATTATCAGATGGACATGGTTACTCATAATTACCCACGCGTATAATTCAAGCCCTTTGTTCTCGATGCAATATTTTAAACTGTCAACAATAATGTCTTTATATTCTCTCCTGGTTAATGCGTCTATCCATCTTATTATTGAAAAGGTTACAAAGTAAGGGTGTTCCTGATTGTGGAATTTATAATTGCGGCTCATGTGTAATGTTAGGTTTTGTGTTAAAGCTGAAAGCTTTAACCATGCTTTGCCACGAGTTACGCTGCGCTAAACTCGCGGCAGCGACAATATAAATATAATTACCAATCCGTCAGTAAATTTTCATATCCTTCCACACCACGTGAAAAATTCAATTTAATTCGTGAAATTCGCGCAATAAATTATTGCGATCACTTGGACAGAAAATTGATTATTGGCACACTGGTTATTGGTACGCGCGGCAGCGAATTGGCGCTTTGGCAGGCTAATTTTATAAAAGACAGGCTGGCAGAGCATAACGTAGCTGCTGAACTAAAGATCATTAAAACCCAGGGCGATCGTATCCTGAATTTGAGCTTTGATAAGCTGGAAGGTAAAGGCTTTTTTACCAAAGAGCTTGAAGAAGAATTATTGGCAGGTACTATTGATTTGGCCGTGCACTCGCACAAGGACCTGCCTACCGAAAACCCTCCGGGACTCATCATCGCAGCAGTTTCAGAACGGGAAGACCCCTCTGAACTGTTGCTGATCTTGAAAGACTGTGTGGACGTTCATCAAAAAATGTCATTGAAATACGGCGCCATTGTAGGTACTTCCTCTAATCGCCGTAAGGCACAATTGTTGGCTTATCGTCCTGATCTTGAAATCGAAGACCTGCGCGGCAACGTACCTACCCGTATCGGCAAATTGCGCGATGAGAAATACGATGCCATTATGGTCGCCAAAGCAGGCGTAAAAAGGCTGAATATTGATTTGAGCGAATTTCATGTGGAGGAATTAACCCCGGTTGAACTGATACCTGCACCGGCCCAGGGTGTACTGGCAATTCAGATCAGGGAGAACGATACTGATTTATATAATGCGCTTCAGGTATTGAATCACCCTGATGTAGCTGAAGAGCTGGCTGTTGAACGCACTGTTTTGAAATTATTTGGTGGCGGCTGTCATTTGCCTTTGGGCTGTTATTGCCGCAAGGATGAAGGCGCTTTCCAGGTGTTTACATCCAAAGCCGATGAAGGCGATGAATTTCCCGATCGTTTATTTATTGAGTCAAACACAACTGAGGGACTTGCTGAGAAGGTAGTTGCCAAATTCGACAAAAAGCGCAAACACCCGCTAAGCGTTTTTATATCGCGAGAGCTTTCGGAACACAGCTATTTCCGGAAAGCACTTTCAAAACATGGCATAGCAATAGAAGACCGTTCATTGATCCGTACAGTGCCGGTGATCACCAAACTGGCGCCACATGTATTGAAAGATGCCGATTGGATATTTTTCAGCAGCAAAAATGCTATTGAATATTTCTTTGAGTTAAAACCACAATTGCCAAAAGAGGTAAAATTTGGGGTAGTGGGAGCAGGCTCAGAGGAAACACTGCGCTTAAAAGGGTATTTCACCAGCTACGTAGGCGGCGGTATCGATACAGCCGAAGTAGCTCATGAATTTGCCAAACTGGCTAATGGCAAAAAGGTTATTTTCCCTGGCGCTGAAGGGTCGCTGAAAAGTATACAGAACGGCATGTCGGACGATACGATCAAGATCGATCTGCCGGTTTATGAAACCGTGCTTGAAGAAGATATAGAAGGCACCGGAGCGGATGTGCTGGTATTCACCAGCCCGTCGAATGTGGATGCCTATTTTGTAAATAATCTGCTGGAACCCGGTCAGAAAGTAATTGCCATAGGTAAGTCTACCGGCAAAAAATTTGATGAGATGGGGACAAAGTATGTGCTTCCTTTCTCTCCCGACGAGGTTGGGTTGGCAGAAGCGGTATTTGGCTTATAATCATCGTTATAATACTTGTATCTGGTTTTGCAAAAGATCATTTTTAAGACATAAAATATCTTTCGGGCCGCAATTCACCTGATAATTGTTTGGGTTTCTATAAATTTGAGCCCTTGACTTACAAGAAATAAGTGAGCCCAATCCTAAACGCTAAATTCCAATTTCTAAAACCTAAATTCTAAATCCTAAAGAGAAAAAGGATAGAGTTTAGAAATTAGAGTTCAGAATTTAAAAAATTAGAGTTTAGAATTTAGGAGTTAGAATTTCAAAATATGTTACAACGACCAAGAAGAAACAGGAAAAGCGAAGTGATTCGCCGCATGGTACAGGAAACCCATGTGAGCGCCGATAATTTGATATTCCCTTTGTTTATTGTTGAAGGTAATAATCAGAAAAGTGAAGTAGCGTCTATGCCGGGCATTTATCGCAATTCCATCGATAACCTGCTTCGCGAAATTGAAAGCTGCCTGAAACTCGGCTTGAAATCATTCGACCTGTTCCCCAATATAGAAGAGTCGTTAAAAGATAAATTCGCTACCGAAAGCTACCGCGACGGCAGTTTGTATCTACGTGCCATCAGCGAAGTAAAAAAGAATTTCCCTGAAGCTTGTGTGATCACCGATGTAGCGATGGATCCGTACAGCAGCGATGGTCACGATGGCATTGTGGAGAATGGCGAGATCCTGAATGACGAAACTTTAGAAATACTAGGCAGAATGTCCTTAGCACATGCTGAGGCTGGTGCTGATATTATTGCCCCATCAGATATGATGGATGGTCGTGTAGGCTATATCCGCAATGTGCTGGACGATAATGGATTTACCAACGTATCGATCATGTCGTACACGGCTAAATATGCCAGTGCATTTTATGGCCCTTTCCGTGATGCATTAAATTCCGCCCCAAAATTTGGAGATAAAAAATCTTACCAGATGAACCCGGCCAATCAGCGTGAAGCATTGATCGAAGCTGACCTGGATGAAGCCGAAGGCACCGACTTCCTGATGGTAAAGCCTGCATTGGCCTACCTCGATGTAATCAAACTATTAAAAGACAATACCGAACTGCCAATTGCAGCATACAACGTAAGCGGCGAGTACGCCATGATAAAAGCAGCCATACAAAAAGGTTGGTTGAACGAGCAGCGTGCCATTACTGAAGTGCTCACCAGCATCCGCAGGGCAGGCGCAACAGCTATTCTGACATACCATGCGAAAGAGGTGCTGGAGAATAAATGGCTTTAAGCAAAAATTCTAAAACCTAAATTCTAAATCCTAAAAAGAAAAAGGATAGAGTTTAGAAATTAGAGTTTAGGATTTTAAAAAATTAGAATTTAGAGTTTAGAAATTAGAATTTAAGAATGCTCGATTCACTAAAAAAGATATTTTCAGGAGAGGGTGATGAACCGGTTAACACCACTGGCAAACCGGATATCAGCAGGGAAAGATCTGCTGAGTTGTATGAGAAGGCCAAGACTTATTTTCCCGGGGGAGTAAACTCGCCGGTAAGGGCTTTCAGGTCGGTATACGGAACGCCGTTGTTTATTGAAAAAGGCGATGGTTGCCACGTTTGGGATGCCGACGGTAACCAGTTTATCGACTTCTGCTGCTCATGGGGACCGCTGATCCTGGGACATAACAATGCTAAGGTTCGTGAAAAGGTGACCGAGGTAATGCAAAAAGGTATGTCATTCGGTGCACCGACAGCTTTGGAAAATGAATTGGCGGAACTGATCCTGAAGCATAATAAATTCATCAAAAAACTGCGTTTTGTAAGTTCGGGTACCGAGGCAGTAATGTCGGCCATCAGGCTGGCTCGCGGCTATACCAAACGAGATAAAATATTAAAGTTTGAAGGCTGCTATCACGGCCATTCCGATTCGCTGCTGGTAAAGGCAGGTTCGGGATTGGTTACTTTTGGCGAAACCTCATCTGCAGGTGTGCCAAAATCATTTGCTGATGAGACTATCGTAGTGGCACTGAATGACAGAGAAGCTTTGCAAAAAGCTTTTGAGGAGTTTAAAGACCAGATTGCAGCCATCATCATCGAACCTATTCCCGCTAATAATGGCTTACTTTTACAGGATAAAGAGTTTCTTCAATATCTGCGCGAAATTTGTACACAAAACGGAACTTTGCTGATATTTGATGAAGTAATTTCCGGTTTCAGGGTTGGGTTTGAGGGCGCAGCAGGGCATTACGGCATACAACCGGATATCATCACCTATGGCAAGATCATTGGAGGCGGCTTGCCGGTAGGCGCTTACGCTTCATCGGCCGAAATTATGGATCATATTTCACCGGTAGGCTCTGTATACCAGGCAGGTACGTTATCGGGTAACCCGGTTGCAATGGCTGCGGGCATTGCACAGTTGAGCGAGTTGCTGAGAATGGGTTTCTATCGTGACCTGAACAATAAAACGGAAGAGTTTACCGAGTCGATACAGCGCTTTGCTACGGCCCGGAATTATAAGTTCAAAGTGTTTACCATCGGGTCGATATTCTGGTTTGCTTTTACTGACCAGGAGAAGATCAGCAGGGCGGATGAGATCGATGCAGCGAGCATGGAGAAATTCAAAAAAATGCACCGCGAATTGCTGAACAGGGGTGTTTACTTAGGCCCGTCGGGATATGAAGTAGGGTTTATTTCGTCAGCACATAATAAAACTGATTTAGAGAAAGCAAAACGCGCTATATTTGATAGTTTAGATATCGTTTTCAGAGACAAATAATAAGTTGGCAGTTTGCTGTGGGCAGTTTGCATTAATTTGCAGACTATATTGCCAACTGCAAACTGGGAACTGCAAACTAAAAAAGAATGAAACGACCATTTGTGATCTTTTATGCCATCATTATTTATGCGGTAGCGGAGCTGATTTGGTGGGGATATATGCTGGTAAAGCTTCAGCCGCAGCGCACGGGTATGATACTGGGCGAAGGTAGTATGTTCGTTATCGTGTTTACTGCCGGAGCTATCAGTCTGCATAAATCGATCAAAAAAGAACGCCGTTTGCAGGAGCAGAAAAAAAACTTCCTGATGTCGGTAACTCACGAGTTAAAGTCGCCACTGGCGTCGATCAAATTATTGCTTCAAACTATTCAAAAACGCGACCTGACCAAACAACAGGTACATGATTTTATCAATAAATCCTTGCTGGATATCGAGCGCCTGGACGATATGGTAGAGAATATGCTGCTGGCGTCGAAGATCGATAACCGGTCATATACTTTCCCCAAAGCGCAGTTTAATTTGTCGGCTTTGGTTGACAGCATAGTTAACCGTTTGCAATTGAACAAATGCGACCTGACCCAACAACTGATCAATGCTGAAATTGAGCCGAAGATCGAGATCACAGGGGATAAATTCGCTTTGACATCCGTTGTGACCAACCTGATCGAGAATGCCATCAAATATTCAGGGCCATGCGAGGTGGTGGATGTTAAACTGTATTCAAAGGATAGCAAAATATTTCTTGAAGTGGCCGATCATGGTATCGGTATAGCAGATGCTGAAAAACACCGCATTTTTGATAGATTTTACCGGGTAGGAAGTGAGGAGACACGTAATACTAAGGGCACAGGTTTAGGTTTGTACATTGTGAAAGAGGTATTGAACCGGCATGAAGCCAGCATCAGCGTAAAGGATAACGACCCTACCGGAAGTGTTTTTGAAGTTGTTTTTGCATAAGGATGACACGAATTGCACCAATTTGGACGAATTTCGCGAATCGGTTATCATAAGATGCTGAATAACTATTTTAATAAATTCGTGAAATTCAACCTAATTCGTGAATATTAGTGTTAATAAATCATTAATCACATGCATAAAAAAAGAATATTACTGGCAGAAGACGAAGAACATCTGTTAGAAGCTATAAAATTAAACCTCGAACTGGAAGGTTATAAAGTAACAACCGCTAATAATGGCAAAAAAGCGTTGCAGAAATTTAAAGAAGAGCGCTTTAACCTGGTAATACTGGACGTAATGATGCCCGAAGTAGACGGCTTTGTAGTGGCAGAAACTATCCGCCTGGAAAACTCTGAAGTGCCTATTATGTTCCTGACGGCTAAAAACACCAACGAGGATAAAATATCAGGTCTGAAAAAAGGCGCTGATGATTACCTGACCAAACCTTTTAACCTTGAAGAGCTGATCCTGCGCGTAAACAACCTGGTGAAAAGAGGCCTGAAAGGCGAAGAACTAAAAGAGTTCAACAGCTACAAGATCGGTGATAAAACCATTCACTTTAACTCATTTGAGTTGGTGAATGAAGATGGCTCTATTACTCCGCTAACCAAAAAGGAAACCATGCTGCTGAAGCTGCTGATCGAGCGCAGAAATGATGCCGTATCACGCGAGCAGATTCTGGAAACCGTTTGGAACTACGACGTTTATCCGTCAACCCGCACCATCGACAACTTCATTCTGACCTTCCGTAAATATTTTGAACCTGATCCAAAAAACCCGGTATATTTTCATTCAATTCGTGGAGTGGGTTATAAATTTACAGATCAGCATTAATGTTCAGCAATAAGGCCCGGATTTTTGTATTAAGCGTATTTTTTATCATGCTGGTGCTTTTTGCTTACCAGCGCGTATATCAGCTAACGGCTTTTTGTGCCCTGATGATCGTGATGATTATTGTTGAATACTTTAAGCAAGGAACCCTCGTTTTGGCTGCCAAATTTTTTCATCAGAAAGATTTCGATAAAACAGAAGGATTACTGAAACAGATAAGAAAACCCGAATGGCTCAGCAGAAAGCGCAGGGGCTATTATGAATACATGATGGGTGGCATATCCCTTCAAAAAAATGATTTCGATGCCGCAGAACGTCATTATGAGCTGGCAGCACAATACCCGCTGCAGAGGCTGAATGACCATATTGCAGCATTGGTACACGTTGCCAATATCAGTATCCGGCAGGGAAAATATGATAAAGCCGAAGCCTATCTGCAACTGGCCTTAAAGGATAAGGAGAAGGTCACGGCAAGAATGATGTCGGTAATTGAACGGTTGAGGCAGGAAATAAAAAAACACTGAATTAAGAACCAAGGGTCAAGATTCAAGAACCAGGAGAGCCAAATCTTGGTTCTTGAATCCTGGCTCTTGACTCTATAAGAAACATGAGAGATTCACTATTTATTAAAGCAGCATTTTCAGAGAAGACAGAGCGACCGCCGGTATGGATGATGCGCCAGGCCGGGCGTTTTATGAAGGAATATTGGGATATCAAGAATAAATACTCATTTCTTGAAATGTGCAAGACCCCTGAAATTGCTGCTGACGTGACCATGCTTCCTGTTGACCTGCTGGAAATTGATGCGGCAATATTATTTTCAGATATATTAGTTACTGCCGAGGCTATAGGCGGTGACCTGAGTTTTGCCAATGGAATAGGACCGAAGTTTTCAAATCCTGTTCGCAATCAGGCAGGGGTGGATGCTTTGCAAACTGACGTTATCGGTAAATTGCAATATGTAGCCGATGCGATCAAAGTAATTCAGCAGCGTTTAAATGGCCGTATACCATTAATCGGTTTTGCAGGCGCTCCGTTTACCGTAATGAGTTATTTGGTGGAAGGTGGGTCATCAAAAGATTTTAAGCTGACCAAACTGCTGATCCATAATGAACCGGAGCTGGCACACCAGTTACTATCCAAAATCGCCAAAGTAACTGTTGATTATTTGAACCTGCAAATTGCAGCAGGAGTAAATGCCGTGCAAATATTTGACAGCTGGGCACAGGCGTTGGCATGGGATGATTATAAAGAATTTTCGCATAAGTACATTACCCAGATCATTGCAGGTTTAAACAGAAAAGATATTCCGGTAATTTCTTTTTGTAAAGGCAGCTCAGTTTTTGCGCCATTAATGGCTGAGGCTAAACCGGATGTGATCTCCATCGACTGGAACGTTGATCTGCTGGATATGAAGCAACGATTGCCGAAAAGCATTGCCGTACAAGGTAATCTTGATCCGCATATTTTATATGCCGATAAAAAGGTGATAAAAGAAAGAATACACCGCTTATTCGACCGAATGAAAGATGAAAGCGGCTATATATTTAACCTGGGACATGGTATTATGCCGGATATCCCGTTTGATAATGTAAAATATGCTGTTGACGTTATAAAAGAATATAAATAACACGAATGGCACGAATTGAGGCGAATTTACTAAGACGCCCATTCGTGTAATTCGATATAATTAGTGAAATTCGTGGATATTTATCATTATGTGCTTGCCATACACATCATCTTTGTAGTCTGCTGGTTTGCAGGGCTGTTTTATATTGTACGCTTGTTTATTTACCACACCGAAGCACAGGACAAACCCGATCCTGAAAAGAAAATACTATCCGACCAATTTGTGATTATGGAGCGGCGGTTATGGAATGTGATCACGGTTCCATCCATGATACTAACCCTTGCGGCAGGTATTACCATGCTATGTTTAGTCCCCGGATGGCTGCAGCAACCCTGGCTGCATATCAAGCTGACGTTTGTAGTCCTACTACTGGTTTACCACTTTATGTGCCAAAATAAGATCAAACAAATGCGTAATGGTTTATTCATCTGGTCATCCACACGCCTGCGTATCTGGAATGAGATTGCAACGATATTTCTATTTGCCATTGTTTTCCTGGCGGTAGTAAAGGATGGCTTAAGCTGGATCTACGGCACTGTTAGCATCATCGTTTTCTCGATGATCATCATGTCGGCAGTGAAAATTTATAAGTATTTCAGGACAAAAAAGTGATTATTTAAAAGCCTCATCGTCTAATTGTATTTTCCCCAATAAATCTTTCAGCTTTTTCTGAGTCTCGATAGTAACGAAAAATTGCAAAGCCTTTTCTATTAATGCACTTTCATCTTTAATCCTGCTAAGCTTTTTTGCCTTGATTATCAAATCGTCGTTTATCTCAATCGCAATTTTCATGGAATATTCTATAGTTATTACCTGACAACACCTTCGTGCAAATTGTGTACGGGAAATATCAAGTCAAAATCATTCCAGTTTAAATTACCATCAACTATTTTGAATTGTTTAAAAAGAAATTCATCCCGATATTTTATAATCGAGGGATGAAGTGATTTAAATAAGAATGGTTTAAAGTCGACCAATTTTTCTGTACCATTATTGAAAGAAATCCTGACCGCATAATCACCAATATAGTTAGCTGATATAATCTCTATTACATCGTCTGATTGTGTTTCTATATAATCATGAATAATTTTCATTTTAATCTTTTAGTAATTCTTTCGAATTCTATGTCTTTATGATAAACAAAATAATCAATCCACTTTTGAACTATTTTGTCAGCATAAACCTCTAAAAATTTTTCAAAGTCCTTAAGCTGCGTCCCTTTTAGCGGCTTTCTATCTTTTACTAATTTAATTCTTATTTCCGAAATTTTTCCGTCGATTATGTAAAATTCTGCTTTACTTTCCATTGCATCATAAGATGCATGAACATGAATTGGCTCGTGTTCATTAGAATAAAAGAAGATAATTATTCCAAGGTACTCGAATATTTTTGGCATAATTAAAAATAGTAAATTCTTATTTCACTTCATTCACTCCCAATAAAACGCTTGTCCGTCCTTCCCGCACATCAGGATTAATCCCCACCGTCATTAAATATTTACCACTATAAGTTGCGCCTACTATAGTTGATTTAGTACCCGGAAATAAATTTACCTCACTCACGGTGTACTTTTTATCCGGGTCAAGTCCTTTTAAACGAATAGGCAAATGTGAGCCTGCATCATACCGGTTATTCACCAGGTAGTTGAACATAATGGCACCTCCGTTTGATTGATCGACATACATTACAGAAGTCACATCATTATCCCACGGACTTTGTAAACGATACTGATCGCCATGCCAAATGGCTTCTGAATATTGCTTGTAAGTTTTTACCGCACCCTGGCAAAATGCTAACTCTTCAGGTTTCAATTTGCCTATCACAATATCAAAGCCCAGTTTGCCCATCATTGCCACATCCGTGCGGAATTTGAGTGGCTCTTTGCCCCAATCCGTCACATGATTTGAACTTGCTAAGGCAGGGTAGAAGTAGGAATATTCCCACTGTATAAATATGCGCTCGATAGGCTCCGTGTTATCACTTGGCCAGTATTCGGTAAAATATTTCAGCGCGCCGTAATCGACCTGGCCGCCGCCACCTGAGCATAGCATCATCGGTACTTTTTGATATTTAGCCCGCAGACGGTCCAGTACATTATATAAACCTCTTACATAATCAGTGTAAAAATTGCCCTGGTTCTTTTCATAAGTGGAATAAGCGTTATATATGATCGAATTGCAATCCCATTTAATATAGGCCAGATCCGGGTTTTTGGTAAACAAATTATCTACGATATCGAATACATATTCCTGAACCTTTGGATTGCTCAAATCGAGAACCAATTGATTACGCATGTAATACTCCGGCCGTTGGGGCTGTTTTACTATCCAGTCAGGATGGTTTTCGTATAGTTCACTCTTGGGGTTAACCATTTCAGGTTCGACCCATATGCCGAATTTTACGCCATCTTCTTTAGCCGTTTTGGTTAAGAAGCTTATTCCATCGGGTAATTTAGCTTTGTTTTCCTCCCAGTCACCCAAGCCGGCATGATCATCATTACGTGGATATTTATTACCAAACCAACCGTCGTCCAATAAGAACAGATCGACACCCAGGGTTTTGGTATCCTTCAAGATACCGGCAAGCTTTTGCTCATTAAAATTAAAATAAGTCGATTCCCAGTTGTTCAGCAAGGTTAACCTTGCGCCTTCGCCGTCCACAATTTTGTATTTGCGCGCCCAACTTTGCAGGTTACGGCTGGCTTCACCTTCGCCTTTATTGGATAATGTGTAAACAAATTTTGGCGTTATAAATTCGACGCCGGGTTTTAGCGTATAATCAGCAGCATAGTTGTTAATCCCTGCGATCAGCCTTAAATTATTTGCCGGGTCCACTTCCAGGTCGATGCGGTAGTTGCCGCTCCATTCTACGTTACCATATAATACCTCACCTTCATCTTCAGATGCGGGTTTGTTAAGCGAGACCATAAAAACAGGAGGCTGAAACAGGTCTGCACGTGAGCCTAGCTTAGAATCCAGTGTTTTGATACCATGCATCAATTGCTCTTCTTCCGGGCGCATTTCCTTGGCCCAATCACCATGATAATTCCTGAGCCAGTAGCTGCCTGCCTGCAGGTACAGGTTGGCTGAGGCATATTTGTTCAGCACCACATCCTTTTTCTCATGATGTTTGATCACGCTCCATTGCTCGGTTACGTTTTCATTAAAGTAGGTCTGGTAGTTTAAAGTGACCTCAAAATCGTAAACCGGATCTTTCAAATGGATGGTCAACAGAGAGACATCATCGTTGATCTTCGTTACTTTATGATCAACATATTGCAGATCAAGCGACTTATTGCCATCGGCATGAGTTACCGCTATGGCAGGCTCAAGCAGATTGCGCGACCCTGCCGGAGTATAAGCTGAATTATATTCATCTGTTTTCTCATCCAGGTTATAAGTTTTGGCAATGGTGTTATATTCATTTTTATCGGCCAACCTTCCGCCAAAATAAACCATATCCAGGTGCTTGTCATTGCTGACTTGCAGTACGAGCGCATGGTCTTTTGTTTCAATGGGGATGGTCTGTGATTTTGCTTTTAGAGAGAATACAGCAACTGTCAAACATACAATTGCAAGTTTGGATACAAAAAGTCTCATTATGATGGTTTATAATTGGGGTAAATCTAATAAATAATGCTTATTCCTGCCTGTAAATCACGCCGTCCTTCATCACCAATTTCATCTGTTTCACAGCCTTGATATCTTCAACCGGGTTGCCCTGAACAGCAACCAGATCAGCAAAATAACCGGCCTTAATATTCCCGACATTTTTTAATTGAAAGACAGAAGCATTTACCGATGTAGCTGATTTTAACACATCAATAGGTTTCATGCCATATTCCACCATCAGGATCATCTCACGTGCATTATCGCCATGCGCAAATACGCCCACATCGCCACCCATGCAGATGGTTACGCCAGCTTTCATGGCCTCGCTGAAAATATATTTTTTACGTTTGATGGATGCAATATCCGGGTCGCCTTTTTTCCAGCCATCAAAATAAGTAGCATAGGCTTCGGTAGCAGCCAGGGTAGGGCAAAGGGCTATATTTTTCTCTTTCATTAGTTTAAAAAGCTCAGGAGTGCCGCCGTCGCCATGTTCAATAGTAGTTACGCCGGCTTCAATAGCCCTGCGCAGACCTTCTGACGTGCTTGAGTGCACCGCTACGATACGTCCACTGCTTTTGGCCACCTCTACGGCTTTTTTCAATTCTTCTACTGTAAACGTCGGTTCTGCTTTTTTATCCAGTCCCCAGCCATAGTCGGCATATATCTTCACCACGTCAGCACCATGCCCTATTTGGGAACGTACTACATGGGTTATACCTTCTTCTCCGTCCGCTTCTTCTCCGCCTTCTACAATTGTATTCTGATCTACTACATTCTTTGGCCCATAGCTGCCTGTTGCCACTATAGCCCGGGTAGCCACCATCATCCGCGGACCGGGGATTATTCCCTTATCAATAGCTGTTTTTAGTCCAACATCGTCATAGCCAGCGCCTTCGGTCCCCAGATCACGCTCCGATGTAAAACCTGCCATCAGCGTTTCACGGGCGTGTACTACTGCGCGGGCAGTACGTTCAGCGCGGCTTTCTTTCAATACCTGGTCGTCCCATAGCGTTTCATTATAGGGATGGAGAAATAAGTGCGAATGCCCTTCTATCAAACCTGGCATTAGCGTTGCGCCCTTTAGATTGATCACTTTTGCCGAGGAGGGTGCTTTCACACTACCTGCATCGCCTGCCGCTTCGATGCGATTGCCTTTTACCAGCACAACCCATCCTGTATGGATTTGCTCGCCATCAAAAACACGGTCGGGTTTTAAAAGGGTATAGGTTTCCGTTGTTTGCGCTAAAACAAGACATGCTGATGCCAGGATCAGCAATAAGATGAGCTGCAGTTTCTTCATTGTGTAAGCAAATTATTAAAAATAATTCACTAATTATTCGCCAGCCTCTTTCAAAACTATCTCTTCCAGTGCGGAGGATATTCTGAAATTGGTCTGTTTGATTTTGACCAACAAGGGCTTCACTGATGGAATTATGCCATTCAATTTGGCTTTGATAATAACCCCCAAAGTACCGGTAATTGAAATGCCCAGTTTTTCAGCAAGAGTTCTGGCCTGGAGATCGTCAAGAATCAATACGCTTCCCGGCAATTCTAATGCTAAAGCGATGGCGCTTGCTTCACCTTTGTCAACCTGCAGCTCGAGTATCTCTTGTCTCTTGCGATCTATTGGCGATTTGATCTTTATCCAATCCGGAAGAATTTCCCCAAATTCATTGACAATGTCAGGTGTGGTAACAACATCCTTGTAAACTGCTCTTAATAAATCAAGCTCTTGTATATTCGATAAGATAATCAGACAACTGGTATCTGAGATAACAACATCAGGCATTTTTTACGTCTTTAGTAATGTCTGACGCAGGATGATTAAAGATAGATACACCGTAATTTCCAAGCAATTCGGTAAAGGTACGTTTGGTGAGTCCGGCAACTTCGGCAGCCTGACCCAATGAAAGCTTTCCTTTTTCATATAAGCTGGCAGCCAATATCATAGCTGCTTCCTTTGCATCTACATTGGCCGAATCGGGTATATTTAAGGTTATTACTTTCATAATACTCAAAAATAACGAAAAATAATTTATCCTTCGTGCAACCAATTGCCTTTAGTTTTCATCTTACCTTTAAATGATGTTTTTGGAGCACAAGTACACAATTGATGATCTGGTAAAACGCTGTAAGGCAAACGAACGCAAGGCGCAGGAGTTGCTTTACAAGCAGTTTGCTTCGAAAATGCTGGGGATATGCCTGCGTTACGCGAACGACAGGATGGAGGCCGAGGATATGCTGCAAAACGGTTTTATCCGGGTGTTTCAAAAGATTGCCGACTACCGCGGGGACGGTTCTTTTGAAGGCTGGGTAAGACGGATCATGGTACACAGCTCTATTGAATATTATCGCAAACATCATAAAATGCTTTCGGTGGCTGATCTGGAGGAAACAGGTAAAGAACCATCCGTTGATGCAGTTGCAGCAGCACGACTGGATGCCAAAGACCTGATGACGCTGATACAACAGCTCTCGCCGGGATACCGGATGGTGTTTAACCTTTACGCGATAGAAGGTTATTCACATAAGGAGATCGGCGAGATCATGGGGATATCAGAAGGCGCCTCCAAGTCGCAGCTATCGAGGGCCCGGGCTATATTAAAAGAACAAATTATACAATCAGATGGAAAAAGGTATGAATATGCAGGATAAAGAATTTGATGATCTGTTCCGCTCAAAGCTGGGAGGTTTTGAGGTACAACCATCGGCAGAAGTATGGCAAAATATCGATGCTGAACTTGCCGGAAAAAGAAAGAAAAGCATCTTCCCGATGCTGAGCATTGCTGCGAGTGTGTTGATACTGCTTGTCGCAGGTATATTATTTATCCCTAAGAAAGGTGTTATGAAACACAATAAGCAGGATACCAATGTGGTTGCAAAAGCAAATCCAGCAGTAGTAAAACCTGAAAGCACCAAACCTGTAACCTCATCTGAATCACAGCAGGAACAAGTGGCTACAGTTGAAACACCGGTTAAGAATACAATAAAGGCCAATCAACCTAAAATAAAAACAAACATTGCTGAATATAAAGAACAGGCAAATCCATCGATTGTAAAAACGGTTAAAACCGATGATCAACCTTTAATAGCCTCGACAGTTACTCCAAAACAAGATGAAGTTGTAAAACAGGAACCAATCGAGTTAACTGAAGCAACCTCTGCAACTATTAAAAACGCCGAAGATAACAGCGCGGTTAGTTTGCCTGCTCAACCTGTGTTAGCTTCAAATCAACCTGCTAAAACAACCAAGCCGGTTGTAAAAAAACGCGGCATACGCAATTTTGGCGATATTGTGAACCTGGTGGTTGCCAAGGTTGACAAACGCAAGGACAAACTAATAGAGTTTAAGGATAATGACGACGATGAGTCCATTATATCAGCAGTGCACCTGGGGGCGCTCAAAATAAAAAGAGATAATTAATCAATTCAATCTAAACAGATAAAAATATTATGAAACGTTTACTATTTATCGTTGCCCTGGTATGTGCAGTGGCGGGCAACACTTATGCTCAGGATACCAAAACCGATACGGTTAAAAAAGACACCTCGGGCAATCATAACTGGAGCTGGAGCAATCATGAAGATGGCGACGACACTACTCATTACCGTCATCACTATCACCATCACAATAACAGTGGGTTTTCCATCGGTCTTACCTTTTCACGGTTCGATCTGGGCTTAACCACGCTGGTAGATAATGGCAGCTTTACGCTGTCTCCAAAAAACGATTTCCTGCGCTATCGTTCATGGAAATCAAGCAATGTGGGTTTTGATGTGTTCCAGTTTGGTTATCGTTTTACCGATGTATTTAAAGTGTATGTGTCAGGTGGTTTCGACTGGACATTACTCCGCCTGCGTGAGAATATCACTATACTGCCTAATCAACCTGTTTTAACTTATCGCACAGACAGCATCAATTACAGCAAAAACCGCTTCGGATCGAGCTACCTGCGCATCCCTTTGTCTTTTGATATCCGCACACATGAAGATGCACGCGGAAACAGGGCACACTTTGTTTTCGGCCCGATTGCCGGGATATTCCTTAACGGTCGAGTAAAGCAGATAAGCGAGGAAAATGGCAAGCAGAAAATCGACAATGACTATCATTTTGCCAAAGTGCGCTACGGCGGCTTTGTCCGGATGGGTTATGCCGGATGGGGGGTATTTGCCAAATACTACGTCAACGACATGTTCGAGAACAGTCCGGAACAGGCAGGGTTGAGGAACTTATCCTTTGGATTGACATTTGGGTTCTAAAAGACACGATTTTAGAAATTGCCGGAACTTATTTGATTGGATAATCAAGTATAATCCCGGCAATCTTTTTAATCCTTAAATCGTGTTATCTTTGTAGCTCAATGGCTACTCCTTTTTTACACGCGGTCTCTATCAGCAAAATATATCCCGGCAGTACCGGCAGCGGACTTAAGCTAACCAGCCTGGAAATTCAGTCCGGACAAATTACGGCTATCATCGGTGCAAGCGGCAGCGGTAAAAGCACGCTATTAAGCTTGATTTATGGCTTACAGTCGCCGGACACAGGAGAAGTGCATTTTAAAGGCGACCGTGTTTGGGGGCCCGAAGAAAAACTAATCCCCGGCCACGATGCCATGAAGATGGTAACGCAGGCCGAAGATGACCTGAACCTGTTTGCCAAGGTTCGGGATAACGTATCAGTTCTGTTGCCAAATACCGATATCCAGGCTAAAAGGGAAAAGACCGAACAGGTGCTGAAACAACTCAACATGTTGCACCTGGGCGATAAACGGGTGGCTGATTTGAGTGGTGGAGAAAAGCAACGCGTAGCTATAGCACGGGCCTTGGTAACCCAACCGGAAGTTTTATTGCTCGATGAACCCTTTAACCAGGTGGATACTTCCTTCAGAGATGGTTTGCAGGATGATATCCGGCAGATCGTCAAGGATACAGGCCTCACAGTGATAATGGTTTCACATGACCCTGCCGAGGTATTGTCTATGGCGGATATACTGATTGTCTTGAAAGACGGCGAGATCATTGAATCCGGACATCCGAAAAAGGTATATAATGATCCATTATATCTATATACTGCAAGACTTCTCAATAATTGTAACGTGCTAAATGCTAATGAAGCTGAGCTTTGTGGGATCACAGCAAAAAAAGAATTTGTAATGCTTTATCCTGAATGGATAGAGGCACGCGATAGCTGGGCGGCCAGCAAATGGGTGGTAAAGCAGGTACTTTTTAAAGGCTTTTATGAAGAACTATTGCTGGAGAACGATGGGGTTATCCTGCGCATACTCAATGGCCACCCCGGTAAATTTATAGAAGGCAGCCGGGTGAAGATAAAAATCGGTCGTTACCTGGAATATTGATATCCAAACCACAACTTATATCAATCAGAACCTTAGGCTGATTGGCAGCCTAAGAAAGTATATCATTTAAATTTTAGCAGAAGAAAATTATCTCGGTCTTCTTGGGCGCATCTTCCTAAATTCAGGATCGCCAGGTTTGGATAATTTGCGGTATACCGGAGGTCTGGCAGGGGCCTCGGGTTCATCCGGGCGAATATTTACGGTAAGCTCGCGGTCGCCGATTGGATAACCGTTTAGTACCGAAACCATGTTATCAGCAGATTCCTGGTCGCCAACTTCGATAAATCCGTAGCCTTTGCAAACGCGTGTTTTTTTGTCACGAACCAGTTTAATAGTTTTCAGGTCGCCATGCAGGGCGAATATTTTTGCCAGTTCAATTTCATCCATATTCAGCGGAAAGCCGCTGACAAATAACTTTACCATCTCTGATTATACAAACGCAAAACTAGCCCAATTGCTTGCATTCGTGTTAAATTAAAAGCATTGTTTATTATTCAGTAGACCAACGATGCCAGGGCCAGCATCCGCGATAAGCACTATTCAAAAGCGAACATACGGATTTTATACGAGATACTCAACATGGTAATTTATTTCTATCCTTACTTGCTTTTATTATATTAGCTTAAAAAAGACCTTATCTGATGGGGAATCGCGGTGAAATATTTGTTGTGATGGGTATCCTTGTAGTTTGGGTAATTAATATACCCATTTATATTTACAGGCTATTTATGGCTTTGATAGGACGTAGCCATTTTCCGCCAATTCGTACCTTGTTTTATGTCCCAAAAATTGTTGATCAGTGGCTTGCGCCAATTGGCATTTCGCTGTGCATATTATTCGCAATAGTCATCCAAATCCAATACCACCTTCAGCATCAGGGCTAGTTTTGTTAGTATGTTTTAAACCCAAAACATACATGTGCAATGAGCGTATCTAAGTCGAGATTATTTCCCAGTAACAACTATGGTACAGGCTGCTCATTGCTGGGACACAAGGGCAAGATCACACTAAATACTCAAACAAGGTCTGATCCCTGTTCAGCTCTATTACATCAAAGCGATGTTCCTCCATGCGTTGCAGGAGGGCGGGGTAGTCATCGGCAGATTTTAATTCGATACCTACTAAAGCCGGACCATTTTCTTTTTCGGTTTTCTTGATGAATTCAAAACGTGTGATATCGTCATGGGGACCTAAAACGTTGTTTACAAATAATTTTAGAGCACCTGGCCGTTGAGGGAAACGAACGATGAAATAATGTTTTAGACCCTCATACAGCAACGATTTCTCTTTGATCTCCTGCATGCGGTCGATATCATTATTGCCGCCGCTGATGATGCAGACTACTTTTTTGCCTTTCAGCTTATGTTTATATAGATCTAAAACGGCCACGGACAAAGCCCCTGCTGGTTCTACTACGATAGCATCCTCATTGTAAAGTTTGAGTATGGTGGTGCACACTTTACCTTCAGGTACCAACAGCATATCATCCAATACTTCCCGGCAGATAGGATAGGTGAGCTCACCTACTCGTTTTACGGCAGCGCCATCCACAAAGCGGTTTATGGTAGATAATGTTACAGGTTCGCCCTCATCCAATGCGTGGCGCATAGACGGAGCGCCTTCGGGTTCTACACCAGCTATAAGTATGCCGGGTTTATGTTGTTTCAGGTAAGTGCCTGCCCCAGCCGCTAAACCGCCGCCACCAATTGGAATAATGACTGCTTCTACATCAGGCAGATCCTCCAATATCTCAACGCCAACGCTCCCTTGTCCGGCGATGATCTCATAATTATCAAAAGGAGGGATGAAAGTCATGCCATTGGCTTCAGTATAAGCTAGAGCTTCTTTCAAACAATCATCAAAAGTATCACCAACCAATATGATCTCGATGTTGCCATTGCCATGCATTTCGGTTTGAGATACTTTTTGCTTTGGTGTTATCTGCGGCATGAAGATAACCCCTTTAGTTCCCAGCCTGCGGCATGAAAAAGCAACACCCTGCGCATGGTTACCCGCACTGGCACAAACTACACCCCGCTTCAATTGATCGGCGGTTAGCTGGCTGATCATATTGTAAGCACCCCGCAACTTATAGGAGCGAACCACCTGCAAGTCTTCACGCTTTAGGTAGATTTCGCAATCATAACGATCAGATAGGCGTTGATTAAACTCTAAAGGAGTTCGCTTTACGATGCCTTTGAGTTGCTCGTAGGCAGCTTCGAAATCGAGGGGATATTTGGTTGGGTTGTCCATTTTTTTAAATAATTGAAAGTCATTTCATTGCCGTTGACTTTAGTCAAACGGAACAAAATAAAAGAAGTATCGGGCTTTAGCCAAAATTAGCACGTGGAGATTAGGCTGAAGCCTTTTTCTTTTGCTAATAATCCGTTGGCTGAAGCCAACGGCAATGAGCCTTGTAAATTTATTATTGTAGCCCCTCTCCATTGGAGAGGGGTTGGGGTGAGGCTACTGTTTTACTAAACGATTTACCACAAGTCCGTGCAAATCCTCGTCGCTGATATCTAATTTGTTATCGGCTAAAGTTAAAAAGCGGTGATAAGCGCCTGCTAATTCTTCTTTATCAAGAGTGTACCCCAATCTTTCTAAATGGAACTTCAATGCATGGCGACCGCTGCGGGCTGTCAGCACAATACTTGCGCTTGGGAAGCCCACATCTTCCGGACGGATGATCTCGTAGTTTTCGCGCATCTTTAAGAAGCCATCCTGGTGAATGCCAGAGCTATGTGCGAAGGCATTTGCCCCAACGATAGCTTTATTCGGCTGCACAGGCATACGCATTTGGGTGCTTACCATGCGGCTGATCTCGTAAATTTTTTGCGATTGGATATTGGTGTGTAAACCCAGGCTCTGGTGTGTTTTCAGGATCATCACCACTTCTTCTATCGAAGTATTTCCGGCACGTTCGCCGATGCCGTTAATGGTGCCTTCTATCTGGCGGGCGCCGTTTTGCAGTCCGGCAACTGAATTGGCTGTCGCAAGGCCTAAGTCGTTATGACAATGAACGGAAATGATGGCCTTGTCGATATTCTTTACATTTTCTTTAAGGAAACGAATTTTGCTTCCATATTGATCAGGCAGGCAGTAACCGTTAGTGTCAGGAATATTGACGACGGTAGCACCTGCCGCAATGACCGACTCGACCATCTTCGCAAGGAAATGCACGTCGGCCCTTCCTGCATCTTCTGCATAAAACTCAATATCCTCCACCGCACGTTTCGCATATTTCACTGCTTCAACGGCACGCTCCAAAATTTCTTCGCGAGTGCTGTTAAACTTGTGTTTGATATGCATATCAGACGATCCGATGCCGGTATGAATACGCGGACGTTTAGCATATTTCAACGCTTCGATAGCTGAGTCGATATCACCTTTGTTGGCACGTGTAAGCGCGCAAACGGTTGGTTCTTTTACCGCTTTTGATATCTCTACCACGCTTTGAAAATCGCCGGGGCTCGATATCGGGAAACCGGCTTCAATAATGTCAACACCCAGCGCTTCCAGTTCGCGGGCAATCTCTATCTTTTCGGGTGTGGTCAACTGGCAGCCCGGTACCTGCTCGCCATCGCGGAGCGTGGTATCAAAAACATAAACGCGGTTGGGATCGTGTAACATTCTTCTTTAGATTTGAGATGTTAGATATGAGATTTGAGACACTGTCCTATCTTATACTTAAACATCGGTTAATAACTTCTATCTATTTAAATTAAATTTATCAATTTATGGCCGTGATTGAAATCTCATATCTCAAATCTCACGTCTCATATCTCAATTATATCTCTTTTACCGCCACAAATCGCAGCCTTTTATAATCAGCATACCACCGACCGTCTATTTCGTTGGTCGGTTGCAGCAGATCGGTAATTTCATTCAATATTTGTTGAAGCTCAGCAGCCGGTATTTGTTGGAACAACGATGAACCGAACATATTGAACCATTTGGCTATTCCCTCGCGACCGTCCTGTAATAAGGTAGGGCGATCAAAGTGCGAGGTGAACGTCACCCTAAAACCACCGGCTTCCAGTTTAGCTGCGTAATCTGCAGTCGACGGAAAATACCAGGGGATAGCAATATCACCCTTGATATATCCATGATTCCTGAGCACGGTTGACGCGGCGGCTAACATCAATTGGTTGTTACCTTTGCCGCCAAACTCGCCAACAAACCTGCCGCCTGGTTTCAACGCACTATAAACGCTTTTGATCACACCATCAGCATCGTGTATCCAATGCAATACTGCGTTGGTGAAAACCGCATCAAAAGGCTCATCAAAATGAAAGCTTGCAGCATTAGCTACACTAAAGTCCAATTCAGGAAATTTGGCTTTTGCTTTCGCGACCATTTCGGGAGACGCATCAATGCCGATAACCTCAGCGCCATGCTCCTGAATTTGTTTAGCCAGATCACCTGTACCACAACCCAGATCAAGGATACGCTCGCCGGGTTTCACATCCAGCAACTCCAATACACTCTCACCGTATTGCGATACGAAAGCGTGTTTGTTGTCATATAATTCAGGGTTCCATTTCATAAGACACGATTACACAGATTAATTTTGATTACACTGATTGGGTTATACGTTGTACGTTTTACGTGATACGTTTTTTTCTTTATTACGTACAACGTAAGACGTCTGACGTACAACTCTTATAAGTATTCCAGCACCTTTTTGCCCATGGCGTCAGTGCCTAGTATTTTTGCTTTATCGGTATTTGCGTCAGCGATGTCGCCGGTGCGATAACCTGCTTTTAATGTTTTATCTACAGCTGAGGTAATGCGTCCTGCTTCTTCTTTCAGTCCGAATGCAATTTCATACATCAAGGCAACAGATAGGATAGAGGCAAGCGGATTCGCTTTGTTCTGCCCTGCAATATCATGCGCTGAACCATGGATCGGCTCAAAGAAGCCTGTACCATCACCAACAGAAGCTGATGCCAGCATACCCATTGAACCAGCAATTTGAGAAGCTTCGTCAGTCAGGATATCACCGAACAAGTTGGCTGTAACCACCACGTCGAACTTTTTAGGGTTCTTTACCAGTTGCATGGCGGCATTGTCGATAAACATGTGTTCGGTTTCTACATCAGGATATTCCGGGGCTATTCCCTGGATCACTTCGCGCCACAGGCGTGAGGTTTCCAATACGTTTGCTTTGTCTACAGAACAAAGTCTCTTGGTACGAGCTCTTGCCGCTTCGTAAGCTTTGCGCGCGATACGCTCAACCTCGTAACGGTTGTAGTTCATCAAATCTGATGCGAAATCAGCAGTGCGGTTCTTCTCACCGAAGTATACGTCGCCGGTTAGTTCGCGGAAGAACAGGATGTCAGTTCCTTTCAATATCTCCGGTTTCAGGCTTGATGCATTCAGTAATTCATCAAACAGCATGATCGGACGCAGGTTAGCATATAAACCTAACTCTTTGCGAATCTTCAATAAGCCTTGCTCAGGTCTTACTTTCGCGGAAGGATCATTATCATATTTGATATGACCAACAGCACCGAACAGGATCGCATCGCTGGCTTTTGCTTTGGCGAGCGTGTCGTCAGGTAATGAGGTTCCGGTAGCCTCGATAGCTACGTGACCCATTATACCCTCGTCAAACGTAAACTCATGACCATATTCCTGGCCGATCTTTTCCAGTACAGCCTTACCCCAGGTAGTCACCTCAGGGCCGATGCCATCACCGGGTATTACTAATATGTGTTTCTTTATTCCCATTTTATTTGGTCATTTAGTCAATGGTGAATGGTCAATAGTGAATTTGCAATTTCATTATTTATTCACTACTCACCATTCACTATTCACTCCAATAGTGTTCAACAGTCGGAAAAGGATCATAAAAATGATGCAGCAGACTTTTTCATTCCTGGTATTTTGTCTGAATCAGAATTTACAGAATTAAAGAATGACCAGAATGTTAATTGCTTGTCTGAATATTATATCTTGGGTTGAAGATTAATTTGTATTGCAGGCTTTGACTGTCAAAGTTGATCAATAAACCGATTGGGAAATCATAAGCTACAGTATAATTTTTAGCTTGTGCAATGTGCACATTTTCCAAATCAATTAATGCTTTCAACTCAACGACTACTCTGCCTGCAATAATAAAATCAGCACGTCGCGTGCCCACTTCTATTCCCTGATAAAATATTGGATGATCTTGTTCTCTCGCAAATTCTAATTCCGCATTTGCCAGTTCAATAGCTAGACATCTTTGATAAATTACTTCCTGGAACCCATTTCCAAGAGTGTTGTGCACTTTCATAGCACAACCTATTATCTTGTATGTTAACTCATCCTTTTCCAATATTCTGTTAATTCTTTAATTCTGTAAATTCTGATTCAGAAATTTACGCTTCTACAACCTGGTTTTCAGGACGCAGGCTGCGTACAGTTTTACCTGCTTGCCACATTTCGCTTTCACGCAGTTCTTTCAGTTCTGCATCCAGTTTCACGCGGTAATCAGGCTGGCTGTTTGAGTCGATTGAGCGTTGCGACTCTTTGCCGGTAGCAACGCTTTCATATAATTCCTGGAACACTGGTTTTGTAGCGTCACGGAATTTCTTCCACCAATCCAAAGCACCACGTTGTGCCGTAGTTGAACAGTTAGCATACATCCAGTCCATACCGTTTTCAGCTACTAATGGCATCAACGATTGAGTTAACTCCTCAACAGTTTCGTTGAATGCTTCTGACGGAGAGTGGCCTTTGCTGCGCAATACATCATACTGAGCGGCAAATACACCCTGGATACAACCCATCAGCGTACCACGCTCGCCGGTCAAATCGCTATAAACTTCTTTTCTGAAATCGGTTTCAAACAAATAACCGCTGCCTACTGCAATACCTAAAGCGATAACTCTGTCTTTAGCTTTGCCTGTAGCGTCCTGGAAGATGGCGAAGCTTGAGTTCAAGCCACGGCCTTGCAGGAACATACGGCGCAATGAAGTACCTGAACCTTTTGGAGCTACCAGGAATACATCCACGTCAGCAGGAGGAACGATGCCGGTTTGCTCTTTGAAAGTGATACCGAAACCATGAGAGAAATACAATGCTTTACCTGCAGTCAGGTGTTTTTTAACAGTTGGCCACAGTTCGATCTGTGCCGCATCGCTCAACAGGTAGCAAATGATGGTACCACGCTCTAAAGCTTCCTCGATCTCAAAAAGAGTTTCGCCGGGTACAAAGCCGTCAGCAACTGCTTTATCCCATGTTTTTGAATTTTTACGCTGACCAACAATTACGTTGATACCGTTATCTTTTTGATTGAGTGCCTGACCGGGACCCTGAACACCATAACCTATAACAGCTACGGTTTCGTTCTTCAATACTTCCTGCGCTTTTGCTAAAGGAAACTCTTCGCGGGTTACTACGTTCTCTTCAGTGCCGCCGAAATTTAGTTTTGCCATTGTTTTGTTTTTTATTGATTACACCGATGATTTTATGATTACACCGATTATTTTGTTCATTAGTTCAATTGTTCATTAGTCATTAGCCATCAGTCATTATTACCTTTCGCCTTTGACCTTTATCCTTTTACCTTATTTTTTCACCACTATCACAATCCCCGATGCCCAACCCATTTTGGTTAATACAAGGTCTTCACGTTCATCAAGGTAGTTCAACAAGTTCGCTACTTTATCTGCGTGACCGTCCGGCCAGTTGGTTTGCGGCAGCATGTCATCAATGATATAAAACCCGCCTTCTTCCAGCATCTCCAAGGTTTCTTCGAGGTGCGTGTATTTTCCGGGCCAGGTGTCTGCAAATATAAAGCTGAATTTTTGCCTGTTATTTTTCTTTATCCATTCTCCGCCATCGGTACAGATCAAAGTCAAGCGTCTGTCGATACCCAAATTCTCTTTTGCTATACTTAATAATGTTTCATCATTATCCAGTGATACCAAAGTTGAATCCTGATCCATGCCATCTAATATCCATGCTGTCGCTAAACCAGTTCCTGTGCCCAGCTCTAAAAATTTGGAAGCAGGTTTTGAAGCAGCCAGCGTTTTCAGAAGCGTACAGGTTGATATTTCCGACATCTGCAAAAAACCGCAAGCCTCGGTAGCTTTTTTAATGCTATCGTAGGCTTTGGGATGGACTTCTGTTTCGTTATCTAAGATCATTTTGATTTCGGAATTCGGATTTTCGATTTCGGATTTATTTTTTGCCTTTTGACTTTCTGCTTTCAGCTTACATTGTGAACACCTTATCAGCGTCGTTCAAAAACTCATTTTCTATCACTTCTTCACCCGGTTCCAAACGTTCAAACTCACGCAATTTAGCATTGAAGCCCTCGCTGTCTTTAATGATAGCCACGCGTGCGCTGCGGACAAACTCGATCAGGCCGTAAGGCTGTAAAATGCTGATCAGGTTGTCGATCTCTTCGCGGTGACCTGTCGTTTCAAATACTGTATAATCCTTACGGATAGCTACCGCCCGGGCGCCATTCTCACGGAGCAGGCGCTCTACGCTTACTTTCTCCACGATTACCTCAGTGGATAACTTATATAAAGCCAGTTCCTGCCAGATCACATCTTCGTTGGTATGATAGTATACTTTCAATACCTCCACCTGTTTTTCTATCTGGCGGCAAAGTTTGCGTACCACATCTTCGGTCTCGGTGATCACAATATTAAAGCGGTGAACACTGCTCACTTCTGACGGCGAAGTATTCAGGCTGTCGATATTGATCTTGCGACGGGTGAAGATGATAGCGATGCGGTTAAGCAGGCCGATCTGGTTTTCGCTGTAAACGGTTATATTAAATTCTTGTTTTTCTTCCTGTGTGCTCATTGTCTTGTCATTAGTCATTGGTCATCAGTCATTGGTTGTTGTTTCTGCAAACTGCCAACTCAAAACTGCAAACTATTTTAGCCTGATCTCTGCTACGCTGCAACCTTGCGGTACCATCGGGAATACGTTGTTCTCTTTGGTAACCATTACTTCTAAAAGATAAGCGCCTTTATGGTTCAGCATCTCCTTTAATGCACCCTGTAGATCTTTCCTGTCGCTCACTGATTGTCCTGCGATGCCATAAGCACCAGCCAATTTCACAAAATCAGGACTTTGCATATCAACGAAAGAATAGCGACGCTCGTTAAACAATTCCTGCCATTGGCGAACCATGCCCAGGAACCTGTTGTTCAGTATGATGATCTTTACATCGATATCGCTTTGCATAATGGTACCCAGTTCCTGCAAGGTCATCTGGAAACCGCCGTCGCCAATGATAGCCACTACTTCACGATCTTTTGCACCATATTTAGCGCCCATAGCAGCAGGCAGGGCAAAGCCCATAGTACCCAAGCCACCGCTGGTTACGTTGCTGCGTGTCTTATTCAGCTTTGCATAACGACAGGCCACCATCTGGTGCTGACCGACGTCAGTTACAATCACCGCGTCGCCTTTGGTTAGCTCATTCAACTGTTTGATCACTTCGCCCATCGTCATCTCATCCGTAGTTGGGTTCAGCTCTTTGTCGATCACCAGTCTAACTTCTTCGGCGGTATGATCGTGGAATTTTTGCAGCCATTCAGGGTATGTTCTTGTCTCAATAGCCTGTGTAAGCAATGGCAATGTCTCCTTGCAATCGCCCCAAACAGGAACGGTAGTTTTCACATTCTTATCTATCTCAGCCGGATCAATATCCAGGTGAATTACCTTGGCTTGTTTTGCATATTTATCCAGTCGGCCTGTAACGCGGTCGTCAAAACGCATACCGATGGCGATCAGCACATCGCATTCATTGGTTAACACGTTCGGGCCATAGTTGCCGTGCATGCCCAGCATACCTACGTTAAGTGGGTGATCTGTAGGGATAGCACCTGCGCCTAAAGCTGTCCAGGCAGCAGGGATACCTGATTTCTCAACAAAAGCCTGGAATTCTTTCTCAGCTCCGCCTAAAATCACACCCTGGCCAAACAGGATAAATGGCTTTTTAGCTGTTGCGATCAAATCAGCGGCTTCTTTTATATATTGAGGCCTAACAATAGGCTTCGGTCTGTAACTGCGGATGTGGTTGCAAGGTGTATAGCCTTTGAATTGGAATTTTTGTATCTGTGCGTTCTTGGTAATGTCGATCAATACAGGACCCGGGCGGCCGCTGCGGGCAATATAAAACGCCTTGGCGATCACTTCAGGAAGCTCATTTGCGTCAGTTACCTGGTAGTTCCATTTGGTGATAGGAGTGGTGATGTTGATCACGTCAGTTTCCTGGAAAGCATCAGTGCCTAATAGGTGGGCAAATACTTGTCCGGTGATGCATACCACGGGTGTGCTGTCTATCTGTGCGTCAGCTAAACCCGTCACCAAATTGGTAGCACCCGGACCGCTGGTTGCAAATACCACACCCACTTTGCCTGATGTGCGTGCATAGCCCTGTGCAGCATGAATGCCGCCCTGTTCGTGACGCACCAGGATATGATCCAGTTTATCATGATAATCATATAAGGCATCATAAATAGGCATGATCGCTCCGCCCGGATACCCAAATATCGTCTCAACACCCTCGGTTATCAATGCCTCTAATAAGGCAACTGAACCGGTAACTTCTCTCGATGGTGCTCCCGCTGATTTCTCTGCGGCTGCATCTATTTCTTGTTTAGCAATTGTTTGTGTTTCCACTGTATGCTTATTTTAGTTCTGTAAATCAATTTAATTAGTGAATGAGCGAATTAGTGAATGAGTGATTTGAAGACCTTTCACCTTTCGCCTTTCAGCTTTAACCTTTCTGCTTTTAGCTCATTTCGTCTGTTACGCAACCCTCAGCAGCAGTGCTTACTGTTTTTGCGTATTTGTAAAGCAGTCCTTTTGTGGCTTTTAGAGCCGGTTGTTTCCATTCACTTCTGCGGTGTGCCAGTTCGGCATCCGATATTTTGAGGTTCATGGTACGGCCGATGGCATCCAATTCTATAATGTCACCATCCTTAACCAGGGCTAAATTGCCGCCGTTATGGGCCTCGGGAGTGATGTGGCCAACCACAAATCCGTGCGTGCCTCCGCTAAAACGTCCGTCGGTGATCAAGGCAACAGAGCTACCCAAACCTGCGCCAAATATGGCTGAGGTAGGCTTCAGCATTTCCGGCATGCCCGGCGCGCCCTTCGGACCAACGTAGCGGATCACCACCACATCACCCGCACGGACTCGGCCGCTCAGAATGCCATCTATCAATTCAAATTCACCGTCGAATACGCGGGCAGGGCCTTCAAAGCGCTCGCCCTCTTTTCCGGTGATCTTCGCCACCGAACCGCCCTCGGCCAGGTTACCATACAGAATCTGCAGGTGACCAGTAGCTTTGATTGGCTGCTCAACAGGGAATATTATCTTTTGTGTATTAAAGTCTAGCTCAGGAATATCAGCCAGGTTTTCGGCTAATGTTTTGCCGGTAACAGTCAGGCAATCGCCATGTAGCCAGCCTAGTTTTAACAGATATTTCATTACCGCAGGTATACCGCCAACTTTATGCAGGTCTTCCATCATATACTTGCCGCTTGGCTTCATGTCGGCTAGTAGCGGAATACGGTTACTGATCTCCTGGAAGTCATCCTGGGTCAAAGGCACATCAACACTTTTTGCTATCGCGATCAAGTGCAGCACGGCGTTGGTTGAGCCACCCATTACCATAATAGTAGTGATAGCGTTCTCAAAAGCTTCGCGGGTCATGATATCTTTTGGTTTAATATCACGCTCCAGCAATACTTTTATGTATTTACCGGCTTCAAGGCATTCCTGTTTCTTTTCTTCGCTCAGGGCAGGATTTGATGAAGAGTAAGGTAAACTCATACCCAAAGCCTCGATAGCTGCTGCCATAGTATTAGCAGTATAGATACCACCGCAAGCGCCAGCGCTTGGGCAAGCATTTTTTACTACGCCCATGAAATCCTCAGGAGTGATAGTACCTGCGATCTTTTTACCCAACGCCTCGAAAGCTGAAACGATATTCAAGTCTTCACCTTTCCAATGGCCTGGTTTAATAGTACCACCGTAAACCATAATAGAAGGACGGTTTAAACGGCCCATTGCCATTACTGACCCCGGCATATTTTTATCACAGCCCGGAAGAGTGATCACCGCATCATAATATTGTGCGCCGCAAACTGCTTCGATAGAATCGGCAATAACATCGCGGCTTACTAATGAGTAGCGCATCCCTTCGGTACCATTGCTCATGCCGTCGCTTACGCCTATAGTATTGAAGATAAAGCCCACCAGGTCTTCTTCCCACACACCTTCTTTTACCAGTTTGGCCAGGTCGTTCAGGTGCATATTGCAGGTGTTGCCGTCGTAGCCCATGCTGGCAACGCCCACCTGCGCTTTTTTCATGTCATCCTCGGTAAGGCCGACACCATAAAGCATAGCCTGTGCGGCCGGTTGGGTTGGGTCTTGCGTAAGTGTGCGGCTATATTTGTTCAGCACGATTTGTTCGTCGGTAGCAGTGGTAGTACTCATTTTGTATTTTAGTTGTATTGGTTGTAGAGGTTGTAGAAGTTGTAAGGGTTGTAGTTGTCGAAGGCGTTTTTCAACTACTTCAACCATTACAACATTTTCAACTACTTCAACTATTTCATCAAGCAAAAGCAAGTTACCCAGATGCTTCTCAAACCGCAATAGTCAAAAAATAAATTTTTATTTAGTATTTTATTCTGTTTAAACTATAAATTATTATAAATATTCTGTAAATATAATTTATTTCAGAATAAAATTAGTATCAATATAGACCAAAGTTAAAAACGGTATTCGGTACAGTTGCTATGTATGCATAATAAAGGGCCGATTTTCGGCGTGAAATGTCGGGTTGGGCGTATACAGTTTGCAATTTTTAGTTTGCAGTGGGTAATAATAATAATGCAGAGACGCAATGCATTGCGTCTCGGACCGAGCAGTTTTTTAAGTGCATTTTTTTGCTAAAAATGTCAATAAATTCACCCCATTTCTTTTGCTTCTGACATTCTTTTTTACCTAACTTAGATTACTCTTCTTTACATGCCTAACGCCCTGTTTACACGGCATCTTGCTACTTTGTATCGTTAGTTAATAGTTCAATTACGCATTTAAATGAATTCATCATGGAAAAAGTAATCGTTCAATTCAACATTCCCGGTATGACATCAAAGGTGTATGACCAGATTTGGGACGAACTGCGCAAAGCAGGCCAATCGCACCCCGCAGGACTTCATTATCACGTAGGCGCTCAGCAAGGCGATCACTGGCTGGTAGTGGACGTTTGGGAATCAATGGAAGCATTCAATAGGTTTGGCGAAACCCTGATGCCAATCCTGGCAAAAGCCGGGGTAAACATGGACTCGGCCAAACCGGTGATTACACCTGTGCATTATGAGTATGATGCGGCGTTGGTGCATTGATCAGTTTGCAGTTATGAGTTGGCAATGGGCAGCAATTACTAGTCTGAACCGGAATTTTTTGAATTAATAAAATTGTCAGAATGCTGGTAATTCCAAAAATTCGACCAATTCGGGTTCAGACAATCGCGTTAAGGATTGAAGCGGATACCGGCCTGTGGCTAATGCTTGTGTAGTATGAGTGGAAAGCCTGGGCCGCAGGCAACGCCCAACTCAGTTTGCAGTTATGAGTTGGCAGTGGGCATTAGGGCAGACAATCGTTGGATTAAAGAGAAAACTAAATCGGCTTACAATTGAATCAACTATCTATTTAACCATTTAAAATTAACACTATGAGTATCAGATTAGGAGACACCGCCCCGGATTTTCAGGCTGAAACTACGCAGGGCACCATCAATTTTCATGATTGGATAGGCAATGGCTGGGCCATATTGTTTTCGCACCCAAAGGACTTTACCCCTGTTTGCACCACCGAACTGGGTTATATGGCTAAACTGGCGCCTGAATTTCAGAGCCGTAATTGCAAAATAATAGGATTAAGTGTTGATCCGGTAGACCGGCACAAAGAATGGGCAAAGGATATTGAAGAAACACAGGGCACAGCAGTAAATTATCCTATGATAGGTGATACCGATCTGAAAATTGCCAAACTTTATGATATGCTGCCTGCTGATGAACCGGGAAATTGGGAAGGCCGCACCCCGGCCACCAACCAAACCGTTCGTTCAGTATTTATTATAGGACCGGATAAGAAGATAAAATTAATGCTTGCTTACCCGATGAGCACCGGCCGCAATTTTGACGAGATATTGCGTGTGCTGGATTCGATGCAGCTGACTGCCGAGCATAAAGTGGCTACTCCGGTTAACTGGAAGAACGGCGACGACGTGATCATACTAAGCAGCGTATCAAACGAAGAGGCGATGGAAAAATATCCGGAAGGCTTTAAAACCGTTAAACCTTATATGCGCGTGGTGCACCAGCCCGGTAATAAGGTGATGATGAACTAAATTGATCTTTGTGAATGGAGATTAATGTGGAGCGAAAGGCAGGAACGGTTTTACCATAATGGTAAGTGCACCCTGCCTTTCTTAAGGTATGATCAATAGTTGATAGTTAAAACTTGCTGCTACGGCCGTGCAATTCCTCGTACAGCTCGATCACCTTGCGTTGAAGCGAGGTGATCTCGGCTTCCTGCTCGGAAATTTTCTTTTTCAGTATATCACTCGTAAACTCAATAGGGGCAAGCTCCTCGTTGTACACATTGAGCAGTTGCAGGAGCGTGACGTTGTAAATGTCGGCAATCTGCTCCAGCCGCGAAAGGTTTACATCGGTTACCCCCGTTTCAATCTTCGACATGGCAGGAATAGAGATTCCCAGCCTGCTTGCCACGTCTTCCAGCGTCCATCCGTTGCGCTGACGAATTAATTTAATACTTTGGCCAACTGTCGTTTTTGGCGCTTTGTTTTCAATCTCACCCATTTTAAAAATTACACACTAACGTTAAAGGTCATAATCATTGCCTTCCAAAGTTTGGCACGCGGGGGCAGCACGCGGCCTCTCGGTCAAAGCGTTTAAACAAATTAGGACTGAAAGATGTAACTTTTTTTTGATTATATCAATAAGATAGACATCTGATTTTCTGAATATTAATATTTTATACTCAAATTTCTTACGATATTTTAATAAATATTTCCCGATAAGTAAAAAATGGGTTTCTTTCTGAGAAAGGTGAGTCAGTGGTGAGTGGTGAATGGTTTTGCTAACTGCCAACTGCGAACTCAAAACTGTAAACTGATCTAAATTGTTACACTTTCTCAAATATCAAAAACTTAAACCTGTAATTTAAGTTTATAACTTTGCAGTCCCCTAAACCCTGAAAAACGCATCCTATGAACACCCGGTTATTCACCCGAATAGACAAAACTTTTCTCAATACAGATAAGGAACAAATACGACGGACAAAAAATATACGCCTGATCCCTGATTTTAAGAACCGGAGAGGCGGCAAACTGGCTTATGGCGAATGGGCCCACGTGATCGGGATATTTCAGACCCTAATGTATCAAACGCTCGAAAAGAAAACAGGCAATAACGTCCTGGATATCGGCTGTGGTACCGGGTTGCTCGGTATTTCTGCGGAACCGTTTGTATACGGAGGCGGTACCTATACAGGCATCGACGTGATGGCAGATGATATTAATTTCTGCCGGTCGCATTTCCATGCAGATAATTACCAGTTTATCCATTTTGACGTGGCTAACGCTACTTATGCCAGTGATCAGGATACGCAATTGAAAAACTGGCCGGTTGAACATAAATCACAAGACCTGGTGACCGCCCTCTCTGTATGGACGCACCTGAACGAAACCGACGCCCTGTTTTATATGAAAGAGGTAAGCCGCGTTTTAAAAGACAATGGCAAGGCTATTATCACCTTCTTTCACCTCGACCAGGATTATGACGATTCGCTGCGAAAAAGAAGTCACGCCAAAGGCAGGTTCCACAACACCAACCAGACCGATTGGATATTCGACCAGAAAGCCTATGCATCACATGACTGGTTTACCACCAAATGGGCAAACGCCCCGGAAGATGCTATTGGTGTTACCCCTGACGGAATGAAAGCTTTATTAATAAGCTCGGGTCTGAAGGTGACACAATACTATCCCGGCAACTGGAAAGAACAGCCGGGAGTGTTTTTCCAGGATGTGTTTGTGCTGAAGAAGGGGTAGGCGGACGGCGGTTGGCGGACCATTGATTAGTTCGATGAATAATTTTTTCCGACTGCAACTGTCTGCTGCCACTGCAACTAAAAAAAGGGTGTCATGCCTTAACTGCCACTGCTGCTGCAACTGCCACTAAAAAAACCTACTTAATAATCAAATTCTTAATCCCCAATACCTCACTGAACCCTTCTGCCTGCTTGCGGCATTTATCGCCTGATTCGTTGCAGCAACATTTAATGATCATTGTGCTGTTAAAAACAACAATGACAGGCTTTAGACGGTGCTCATGACAGGTATTACTTTCTAATACCTGCTTTAAACTCATTATATCCCGGAACGGCTCATGTATCATCGCAGTATCGGCTAAATTTATATAAACTTAGCGATAGGGATTAATACGTGGTACGTATTTATACGGGTACGTGGTTTGTGAATGCTAATAAAAAGTCACAAGTAGCCTTTGCACGTAACCCTGCCCGTCATACTTGCGCCAGTATGGGGTTGGGAAGCGAACGAACAAAAATACAGTGAAAAAACGGGTTGTAACAAATGACTAGAGAATGTATTTACATTACTAAATTCCTGATTTTTAATGCTATTGATGCGCGGTTTTCATCATTTTACTCTCGGTGTGGAAAACTTGCATAATAAGTTGGCGAATTTGAACGCACTACGCCAAAAAGGTATTGATTAAAAGGTTATTTTTGTCTTGGTTCGATAAACGAAAAAAACCGGTTGTCTCACTAACCGGTTCTTTCGATAGTATTTTGCAATACATTCGTATAAATTGTTAATACAAATGTAAACACAATTGTCAATAATAATTGATAAAGTTATCAAGAATTTTTGACGCTATAGTGAAAGACGTATAAAAATCGGCCATCTTTCCATATGGAAAAGATTATAGTCTTGATGTCCCTTGTAGTTACCTATAAGGCGATGACACTGGTCGCAAAAGCGGTCAGGTGATTTTTAAGGCTCCCAACTTTGGGGGCCTTCTTTTTTCATCAAGTGCAAAGCTATTCGTTTTTTGCTAATTAGATTAGAATAGAGCGTAAGCGTCTTGGTGTAAATCTGTAAATTCGAGCGTGAAATTATAAAATATGGAAGATGAGGTATACAAATTTATAGATGACTTTTTAGGGAAATTTAAAGGAAAAGAACCGCAAGCTTTTGGAAAGTTATTTTTGGATCCCCTGGGAAAAGCCGCTATCCAGATAATGATAGAAAATAAGCTCATTGTTTATAGTGGGGAGTTGACAGCAACTAAGCTTGTTAATATTTCAATACCAGGGCATAAAGTACTTCACCATCCAGGAGGGATAAGGGGATATCTAGGTGTTTTATCTAAAAAAGAAGAGGAAAGGGAAAGTTTAGAGCTTGAAAAACTAAAAGGTGATGTTGAGAAATTGAAGTATGATATACTTATCTCAAAAGATACGCCTTCCAATAACAGAAAAAACAGAGTACTCGCAATTATATCCATTATAATTGCATTTGGAGCATTATTGATATCCTTGATTGCATTGTTGAATAATCTAAAATAAAGATTTGCCTTGCCGACTAAATATGCTACATGTATCTAAGCAACTGTTCACCCTGTCCAATCCCATCCTAACTCAAAAACCGAACGAACAAAACAATCTACTCTGTAGCACAACGCTCTCCCCGCACGTAATACCCTAAAAACAAGCCTTATGAAAAAGCTTTACATCGGGGTAGTATTATTAGCTGCGGTATGGGCATCGTGCCACAATGGTTCGGGCGGGAACATGACCAACAAATGCGGGCCATGCCCGCTGACCGCTACTGCCGAGATATTGATGGTGGCGAAAGTCAGGATGCTGAGTAAAACTACCGGCGCCGACCTGATCTTTGCGGCAAACTCGCCTTATAAGCCTTCAGACCTGAAAGTGAGCAGCTCACTGTCCGATACCGGTTACCATTTTATAGTGGATACCTCGTCATATAGCAGTTACCCGTCTGTCTGGTTGGTTGGACGGTCAGTCTGTAACTTACACCCTTCAGTTAGGCAATCTGAGTACCGATCAAATTAAAATAGTTGCAGGCCTTAACGACCAAAAGTGTTGCGCTACTCCCCAGGTAAAAAGCATGATGCTTAATGACAGCCTGGTATGTGCGCCATGCAGTGCTCAGCAGGAGGTGGTGATCAGGAAGTAGTGAGCGGAGAATAGTGAGTGGTGAGCAGTGAATATTTATTGGAATCATTGTAATCAAACCAATCAACGGTCAAAAATATATATCTTGTTACACAAACGCTTTTACCTGCGTAATACATTAAAATCTGTCACATGAAAAAAATCTACATTGGGTTATTATTATTGTTATTGGCATTTATAGGGGTATCATGCAATAACACATCAGAAAAATGCGGGGCGTGTCCTCTTGCCGCTATAGATATGACGATGAAAGTAAGATTGGTGGACAAAACTACCGGAGCCGATCTGTTGCCGCCCAACTCGCTTTATAAGGCTTCTGATTTGAAGGTGAGCAAGTCTGTAAATGATCCTAATTTCTACGCGGTAACAGATACCGTAGACCACACCGTGCGGTTATATGATGGCCAGGACATAACCTACACTTTGCAATTGGCCAATTTGAGCGCTGATCAGATCAAGATAGCTACTGCCATTAATAGTCAGAAGTGCTGTGCCACCAGGTATGTGAAAAGTATTATGCTTAATGATAGTGTGGTATGCAGTACGAATTGCAATCCGCAGATGGAGTTGGTGATTAAGAAGTAGCCGGGAAGAAGTTTGCAGTCAGCTGTAGGCAGTTGGCAGTCGAATTGATTGCCAACTGCAAACTCAAAACTGCAAACTGAATAAGCATTAATTAAAAGTCAATTTAATAATCGATCGGCGATCCAAACTCCATCTAAACTTAATGATAAAATGATTCAAAAATAATACGGTTGGAAGAGCCAGTTAACGGGCTAATTCTACATTTATTTAAACCATCAAATACCGTAATATTATGAAACATTCACATCACGAAGAAGCTGCAAAGCATCACATGGAGGCTGCAAAGCACCACACCGAAGCCCACAGACATCACACTGAAGGAAATGAAGAGGCTGCTGCTCATCATGCACATGCAGCGCACGGTCACCACGCAAAAGCAGGTGAGCATGCTGCAGAGGCGTCAAAGCACCACGCAGATCGTCATTCTGCACATCACGCTGAAGAGCATCATGCTGAACACCATTCTGAAAATTAACGGTCTTTGCTTTTAGCATTAGGAGAGCTGTCCAAATCAAAAGGGCGGCTCTTTTAGGTTTGTAGTAAGTGTTCACGGGCGTTCACGGTGTTCGTGAACGAACAATAATAAAAAACGCCCGGTAAGCAATTACCGGGCGTTCGTTTTAAATGTGAATGTGTTATTAACGGTGGGTAATGCCTTCGGCCAGTACCATCACTTTGTTGTTCAGCACTTCAACAACGCCGCCATGAATAAGATATACATCTTCCTTATTTCCCCCGTGGCGGATGATCAGTTTGCCATCTTCCAGGGTTGAGATCAGCGGTGCGTGCTGGTTCAATACTTCAAATGCGCCCATAGTGCCCGGCAGGTTTACCGAAGCAACCTCGCCTTCAAACACTTTTTTATCGGGAGTCAGAATTTCTAGTAGCATAATTTATGTGCAAATGTGCGTATGTGCAGATGTGCGAATGTTTTTATTGAATGATGAATAAATATGCCTGTGCTTAGAATTTGCACATCTGCACATTTACTCATCTGCACATTAACTATTCGCCTCTGCAAGTAATTTCTTGCCTTTTTCTATAGCGTCTTCAATGCTTCCAACCAGGTTGAATGCAGCTTCAGGATATTCGTCCACTTCGCCGTCCATGATCATGTTGAAGCCTTTGATGGTATCTTTAATGTCAACCAGTACACCCTTTAAGCCGGTAAACTGCTCGGCAACGTGGAATGGCTGAGAAAGGAAACGCTGTACACGGCGTGCACGTGACACAACCAGTTTGTCTTCTTCAGAAAGCTCGTCCATACCTAAGATGGCGATGATATCCTGAAGTTCTTTGTAGCGTTGCAGAATTTCTTTTACACGCTGAGCGGTGTTGTAGTGCTCGTCGCCAAGAACTTGCGGGCTTAAGATACGTGAAGTAGAGTCAAGAGGGTCAACCGCAGGATAGATACCCAGCTCGGCAATCTTACGTGACAATACGGTAGTAGCATCCAGGTGGGCGAAAGTTGTTGCCGGCGCAGGGTCGGTCAAGTCATCCGCAGGTACATATACTGCCTGTACAGAGGTAATTGAACCGCGTTTGGTTGAAGTGATACGTTCCTGCATGGTACCCATCTCAGTAGCCAGTGTTGGCTGGTAACCTACCGCTGAAGGCATACGGCCTAACAACGCCGATACTTCTGAACCTGCCTGGGTAAAACGGAAAATGTTATCGATGAAAAACAGTATATCACGGCCTTTACCTTCTGAGTCACCATCGCGGAAGTACTCAGCGATAGTCAGACCTGATAATGCCACACGTGCACGTGCACCCGGTGGCTCGTTCATCTGTCCGAATACGAAGGTTGCTTTTGAATCTTTCAGTTCGTCTTTGTTTACTTTAGAAAGGTCCCATGCACCTTTTTCCATAGCGTGAACAAAGTCTTCACCATATTTTATAATGCCTGATTCGATCATTTCGCGCAGTAAGTCGTTACCTTCACGGGTACGCTCACCTACACCGGCGAATACTGATAAACCTGCATAAGCTTTTGCAATGTTGTTGATCAATTCCTGGATCAATACGGTTTTACCTACACCCGCACCACCAAACAGACCGATCTTACCACCTTTTGCGTAAGGCTCCAGTAAGTCGATTACCTTGATACCGGTGAACAATACTTCGCTCTCGGTAGAAAGGTCCTCAAATTTTGGAGGGTTGCTGTGAATAGGTTTACCATCTGCTTTATCCAGGTTACCCAAACCGTCGATAGCATCACCTACAACGTTGAATACACGGCCTTTGATATCGTCACCGACAGGCATTTTAATAGCTGCTTCCTGATCCACAACCGGCATACCGCGCAGTAAACCATCAGTTGAGTCCATCGCTACTGCACGTACACGGTCTTCGCCTAAGTGCTGCTGAACTTCCAAAACGATTTTCTGGCCGTTGTCTTTGGTGATCTCTAACGCGTCATAAATTTTAGGAAGATGACCTTCGGAGAAGCTAACGTCAACTACCGGACCGATGATCTGTGATATTTTTCCAATGTTTGGCATATATAACCTGGTAATTTAAAAGATTTTGTAAATGAAATAGTTCCCTATAAAATGCTTTTGTTTTAGAGCCGCAAAGCTAAGG
>NZ_DATCRU010000016.1:0-7133 GCF_036568825.1 Mucilaginibacter sp.
TATTAAAATGGATCACAATACCATTTATGGTGTAAGCACACCTTACTCAAACTGCGGTTTGTGCTATGGCAACTATTCTGGTGCATCGAGCTCGGATATTTACATGGGATATAATAAAGTGAAATTCTTCCAGAAATCAGGGGCAGAAATGGATGCATGGTGGGATCCATCAACCGCATTTCAGCCCGACGGATGGAACACTAATATCCTGAAAGCCAGCATTGATGCGAGCATACTACCGGCTACTATCATTACAATGAATAATTAATCAATCAACCATATTTTGACAAAAGCCTTCAGCGAAAACTGAAGGCTTTGTTTTTGTGTACTACGGCAAAACTATACACCGTGTCATGCTGAATTTATTTCAGCACCCCACAGGACATTCCCGCTTGCTTAGTCTACGATTTGTTAATAGCAGACTTGCCTATCTAATACTTTTATGATGGGATGACTGATCCGCTAACCAGCGGACGGCATGACGTGTAGTTTTGAATTCATCGCCGGAAACCGGGTATAGCCAATCCTGTGTAGCTACTTCATGTGTACAAGGACCATAAGTGATGATGCGGATTTCTCGTTTAAGTGATTCTTTCCTCAAAATCCCCAATACATTCTGTAGAATTTTACCCCTGAAAGGCGTGTACATAAAAAATACAGTTCCCCCAGAATAATCAGCACTTCTTGCATCTGCATTAATAAAACTTACATCCTGCAAGCCAAGCACAGCGGCGCATTCCTTAGAATATTTACAAAACGCCGGATCAAATTCCACACCTACGGTTTGAGTACCTGTCAATAAATTCACCAGCATAGCCACTTGCCCCAACCCTGAACCTATATCGAAAAAGACATCGCCTTTTGTTAAGCCCGCTTCCTTTACCAGGTCGAAAGCGATTCTTGCCGGGGTCTTCTGGTAAAACACCATTTCCGGCTCCAGCGACCGGCTTTGCTCCGGCATGTCCCCAATGGAAAGTAAACGGTTTATAAAAATATCGAGGTTGTCATAGCCTTCTTCGTCGAGGTGGCAGTTTTCAAAATTTACATATTCTCTGACCAGCGCCTCAAATTCGTCACCACTATATTTTTTATGTTTGATCTTCTGCTGTAATCTTTTAAATAGCTTGTTATCTATTTCTTCGAGCTGCAATTTAACTTCTTCGGCTTGCTGCTGAAGCGTTGTCAATCCATCTTGATATGGTTCAACGTTTCTTAATGTTTCGATTTGATCAAGTATATGAAAGTCTAAAAAATCGATGGCATCAGTACGGGCATCGAAATTCTTCTCATTCTGGAGCGCTGCATTACCCGCTATATTTTGGATATGTGCTTCGATTTCAGAGAAAATCATTCTATTAAAAAAATGTTGGTCTGGATAAATGTTGGTCCGGATTTTCAATTCCGGACCAAAAATAAAAAGGGGATTTGCAATCCCCGATTTTAATCTTTCGCGGATTACAAATACGCTTGTTTGTTAGTCCGGGATTGAAAATCCGGACTAACGTAAAACTTACGGTGTTAACTTTGTCATGATCTATAAGAATTTCGATATGTCATCAGTGCATGATGTTAAATTAATTGAATTTACAGATTTAAACTTCACAATGATTTATGGCCTGGTACATGAGGCTAAGCATAATAGGCATGATTTCATACAAAGGACGATTGACGACTGGAACAGCGGCGCAAATAAATTCGACAAACCGGGTGAAAAGCTATGGGGATTAGTTTCAGGTAGCGAACTGATTGGTATAGGTGGCCTTAACCGTGATCCTTACACCGAAGATACAAATACCGGGCGTGTAAGGCATTTGTATGTTCTGCAAGCCTACCGTCGCAAAGGGTACGCAACTTTGCTGATGAATGTGATCATAAATAATGCACGCGCATATTTCACTTCTCTTCGCCTATTTACAGACAATCCTACTGCAGCAGGGTTTTATGAGCAGCTTGGCTTTCAGAACGTAAATAGTTATAAAGTAAGCCATATGCTGACTTTGGCCTAAAGCTGGGTTAATAATAATTTGAAACTATTCGCGGATTACAAATCCGCTTGCTTTTTAGTCCAGAATTGAAAATCCGGACTAACGTGAAGTCATTCCCGATCACACAATTTATATTTCATAATAATTGCTTTTTACTTTATTGATGTCCTCAAAAAAATAAATGCGATCATTTTCTATTTTATCTAGGAAAATCAAATTTTTAATCCTTCCAAGAAATTTAATATCGAGGTTATTCAAGTCGATGTTGACGAGTTTAAAGCCCCAACCCATGAACTTTTTGGAATAAAGGGGAATGTATAAGCTATTACTTTGACAAATAGCTGGCCCACCAAAACGGTGTCCTAATAAGGGCCTATTATTTATTATTAAAGAGCCCACCACCGGACCTCCCTGTGTAATCTCCATTAAATCAATGTATCTGATTTCAACATTGTTTACGTTTACTGTGATGTCAAAGTCGATTGGCGTTTGAAAATTGTTTATCATTTTGAAAATAAAAAACCCCTCTCTTTTAGAGAAGGGTTAAAATTTTTACTGTTTCTCCGGCAACAAGATCAATTTGATCAAATTATTACCGCTTAAATATTTATTAGCTGCATCCTTTACAGTTTGAACTGTTACTTTGTTCAAGTCTTTAATATGATGAAGCACAGCATCTGGATCGTCTCCATTTTGCGATGAAGCTGCCAAATGTGCAGCCCAGAATGTGTTTTCTTTTAATTGCACTTCGGTCGAGCGGCTTTCTTCTGCAACAAATTTTTGTATATCTACTGCCTCAGGACCGTTTTGTTTGATCTTGTTGATCTCCTCCATCGTGGCATTGATCAGCTTCTCAACATTAGCGGGGGCGCAACCAAAGTACACTATGATGCTATAACGCTGGTTAGGTATCTTCACAAAATTAGCCCTTACACCCGGTGCATATACGCCGCCCTCCTTTTCGCGCAGACGCTCGATCAGTTTGATATTCAAGATTTCGTTTAATGCGTCTACCTGCAGGTTATTGTCAGCATTAAAATCATAGTCGCCGCTGAAAACCAACTGCACGCTGCTCTTATCGCCTATGCCCTTGTGTACTTCTTTAATGAGTTGTCCTGCCGGGATGTGGATACCTAAGTTCTTATAGGTTTCATCACCTTTGCCCGATGGCAGGCTTCCAAGATATTTCTCCAGCAATGGTTTTATTTTATCAACCTCAAAGCTTCCGACTAAAGTAAAAGTGAACCCGTTGGCATCAGCAAAACGGTCTTTATAAAAACCATATGCTTTATCCAGGCTGGCTTTATCTAATCTTTCTGTCGATGGTACCATTCGTCGGAAGTTATGATTGCTTAGCACAGCAGAAACAGTATCCTGGAAAACACTTGTCGGGTCAAGACTACGGTTAGCCAGCACCGATTTGGTTTGTGTCATGCTCGACTGCCAGATATCGGCATCTTTACGTGGTTGGGTGAAATACAGGTACACCAATTGCAAAGCGGTCTCCAAATCTTTTGGTGACGAGCTGCCGTTAATACCTTCTGTGGTTTCAGTGATTTGTGGCGAAATATGTACGTTTTTGCCACTCAATAGTTTCCCAAGCTGAATCTCATTAAAATCAGCCAAACCGCTGTTTCCGATCACATTGTCCGCCATATCAGCCGAGGTAAAGTCAACGTCACTTGCCAATGAAGTACCACCGAAGTGATAACCATTGATTAGTATCTCGTCATTCTTAAATGTGGTCGGTTTCAGGATTACTTTCACGCCGTTTGATAATGTCAGCGTAGTAGTAATAATAGCGGTATCTTTCTTTTCAGATACAACCTTACCCGGAGTTGGCTCTTTAGCCAGCAACGGCTTATTGCTTACATTATCTACGTACTTTGTCACGTCCTTACCCGCACTGCTGATCCATTCCAACAAGGTTTTTTCGTTTGGTAATTTGTCTTTCTCCTTTTCAGGCGCTTCTACAACCACAGCACGGTTCTGATCGCTGATGTATTTCCCAGCCAGTGCGTTGATCTCACTCAGCTGTATCTTATCTACATTTTCCTTAAAGAAGTTATATTCCCACGCAATGCCCGGGACCGCCTCGCCATCAAGGAAGTTCTGCTGATACTCACGCACAAAATTTACTGATTTAGTTTTATCGCGTTCCTTATAGGCGCTTTCCATTTCAGTTAAGGCATCCTGTTTGGCACGATCGAATTCGGTTTGCGTAAAGCCAAATTTGCGCGCACGCTCTGTTTCAGCCACAACGGCTTTGATCGCTTTTTCCAACTCACCTGGTTTAGCAACAGCAATGGAAGTAAATGCATCCTGATGACCTAAGAAACCTCCATAGCTAGCCCTGCCGAAAAGAAACGGCGGATTGGCCTGCTTGGTCAATTCGCCCAAACGTTCGTTCAGCATCTGGTTGAACAGATTTACACGCATGCTTTGCAGGTAATCCGCTTTGGTGCGCACCGTTGTTTCGGGGTGCTTTACCACGATCTCGCAAAGTGTATAAGGGAACTCCTTGTCTGTGGCGATCTTTACCGCTGTACCCGGAGTCGCCGGGATCGAATATTTTGTTCTTGGCTTTTCGTTGGCCGGGTTTTTTAGTTCCGAGAAATTATCTTTTATCAATTGCTCCACCCGTTTTGGATCGAAATCACCCACAGCAATTACAGCCTGCAGATCGGGCCGGTACCAATCGTGGTAAAAGCTTTTGATCGTTTCAGGCTTGAAGGTTTTCAATATATCTTCCTTACCGATTGGCAAACGTTCGGCATATCTCGAATTGTTCAGCAATACCGGCAATATCTGGTTCTGCAAACGCTCCTGTGCGTTTTTACCGCGCAGGCGTTCTTCCTCCAGAACCACACCACGTTCATCATCAATTTCTTTTGGATCGAAGGTGACATAGCCTGCCCAGTTTGATAGTATATCAAAGGCTTTTTCAAATACTTTCACGCTATCGGTCGGTACCGGTAATTGATACACCGTCTCATCAAAAGAAGTATAGGCATTCAAATCAGCGCCAAATTTTACACCTGCCTTTTGCAGGTAATTCACCAATTCATTTTTGGGAAAATCGCGGGTTCCGTTAAAGGACATATGTTCGGTAAAATGCGCCAGACCCCGTTGTGCGTCAGTCTCCAATACTGAGCCTGCTTTGTTTACCAGGTACAATTCAGCGCGGTTCTTCGGCTCAGCGTTTTTGCGGATATAATAGGTTAAACCGTTTGGCAGTTTGCCAATGATCACATCCGGATCAACTGGTAACAGGTTGCCTTTTATCTGGGTTGCAGCGGCAATCGGTTTACTTTTAGGCGACGATACCGGCTTTCTCTTTACCTGTGCAAATGAAAAATTGACAGTAACAGACAAGGCCAGTGCGGCTATAAGGAGTTTCTTATTCATTTTATATTTTAAGATTAGATATTGAAGGACAGGTTTAGTTTCAAACGTTATTATACTTTAATTATGATTTTGCGCTTGTAGAGTACCCACATGACGATCCACACGCAAAACACGGTAAATATAGCGCTCGCCAGCGAAGCATTGATCGGAGAAAAATACGGTGCAAATAGAATTTCATATAGTGATTTACCCCAAAGTTTGATCTGACCGACATAATGCGGAATAAAATCAGCCAGTATATAAGCTGTGATAGCATTGGCGCCGAAGGCAACAATTGGTGGCGTAAACTTTTTATGCCCACGCACATCGATGATCCAGTAACTTAAAGCTAATCCAACACAAGCCAGACCTCCAGTATACAACACAAATGAGCTTGACCATAAAGCCTTATTGATCGGGAAGAACAAATCCCAAATCAAACCCAGTATTACTGCGATAGTCCCGTAAACAAACATCCAGGTAACCTTAATGCTATCCTCGTGGTCTTTCCGCTTGATCCATGCTCCTAAGCGAATTCCGAATAAACCTGTAGCTACAGCTGGGATAGTTCCCAATAGACCTTCGGGATCCCAGACTTTAGTTTCGGCCCAAAGGTGGTTTGGGGTGAACACTAATCTGTCTAACCAGGCTCCAAGGTTTGTCGTCGGCTCCAAATTAGCATAACCAACACCCGGTACCGGGATAAAATTCATGATGATATAATACCCCACCAGAAAAATAGCAAACAGCCAATCACGCGTTTTTTGCGATGTTTTAACGTACAGTACAGCGCAGATAAAATAAACAACAGCGATGCGCGGCAGCACCCCGGGAATACGCATGTGAGCAAAGTTTCCCAGGAAAAAGAACCGGATAACATAGCTGATCAGTAATAATATTAAGGTGCGTTTTAAAGCTCGTAGTATTAGTTTATTATGATCTGCGGTTACTTCCTTTCTGCTTTCCATCGCATAAACAATAGAAACGCCAACCATAAAAAGAAAGAAAGGAAATATCAGGTCTGTAGGCGTGCAGCCGTTCCATTTTGAGTGTTCCAGTGGCGCATAGGCATGTTCATTGCCCGGGTCGTTCACAAGAATCATCGCAGCGATAGTTAATCCGCGGAAGACATCAAGTGATAATAGGCGTTTTTTTAGTACGGATTCGTTGGTGGAAATTCCTGTCATTTGGGTTATAGGTTTTTAATTTTTAACAAATCGTCATTGCGAGGAACGAAGCAATCTCTACGTAGGATATTCAATGCACGAGAATATTTTGATGAACGTTCACTAAGAAATTCCCGTGTGCTTGACTTGCATAGTTCGGAGATTGCTTCGCCCCTCGCAATGACGTGAAATATAATTACGCGATCAATATTTGTACCGTACAAAAGCTTCCATCGCTTGATATTCAGCTAACCCTAGCCTGTCATAAGCCTGCGCCGTTTCCCTGTTACGGTCTTCAGCACGTACCCAGAATTCCCTTGCATCGTCACCCGGAAACACCGCCCTGTCTTTTTGCGACTGGTGCTTGAAGATAGCGTTACGTTTACGAAGTACTTCCTGCGGTGAAAGCGGCACGGCCATTTCTATTTCGTAAGTTTCAAACTCTTTCCATGCACCGCGGTACATCCACACCCAGCAATCTTTTACCCAGTCTTCTGTGGCCCTAAGTTTTCTTAGGGCGGCTATCACAATGTTAAAACATACCAGGTGCGTACCATGCGGGTCGGCAAAGTCACCGGCTACAAATACCTGCTGG
>NZ_DATCRU010000017.1:0-62597 GCF_036568825.1 Mucilaginibacter sp.
GGTCAAGGAAGATTTGCCATCATGCTCATACCAATGAACTAATGAACAAATCAACCAATGAACCAAAAAGAAATTCAGGTGCCTATATCGGCGGTGTCCACCTCTTCCCATTCCGAACAGAGAAGTTAAGCCCGCCAGAGCTGATGGTACTGCGGTAATACGTGGGAGAGTAGGTCGGTGCCCCTTTTTACAGAAGCCTTTGTGGAAACACAAGGGCTTTCTTGTTTTATGGCAGTCCGGAAGTCCGCATAAGTTCGAAAGTCCGTAAGATGGCTTTATAACCTTCCAACCAATGACCACCCCGTTCACGTTCACCACGCCGTGAACGCCCATGAACACCTGATTTTGAGCGCTTGTATCCTAATTGCAACATTCACTCATTCACTAACTCACTCATTAAAACCCATTGCCAAAACCCTGTCACCACATCTCCCACCCCTTTAAGTTATATTTGAATATAAAGGTTATACGTAGTACGTTTTACGTAATACGTCAACCCTTATTCAAAATACGTATAACGTACCACGTCATACCTACAACATTTTATCACATTAGTGCCCTAATCTCTAATCACTAATCAACTAATCTCTAACCCATGCCCTTCCAACGACCCCCTGAAATAGAAATGATCCGTGCCGAGGCCCGGGGTTACAAGTACAAACCGCCCAAGCAATCAATAGCGGAGATCGAAAAGATCGTTCCCAAAGAATGCCGTCATGCATTCACTGTCGAAACCGGCAACCGCTGGATGGACCTCGGTTCGCGCGAGCCCGCGGCAAAAATGCTTTTCGGCGAGTTTTGGTACCAGGGCGAACTCTGTATTCTCTTTGCCGACACCAACGTTGGCAAATCCATACTGGCCACGCAGATCGGCAACAGCATAGCGCTTGGCAAACGCATTGCGCCATTTGCCCTGCACGCAAAGCCGGCCAAAGTGCTTTATATCGATTTCGAGCTGAGTGCCAAACAATTTTACAGGCGCTACCGCAACACAACAGAAGGCAGTTACAATTTTAACGACAACTTTTTCCGTGCCCAGTTCAATTCCGACCACGAAATGCCCGATACCTACACCAACTACGACAAATACATTCTTGCCGGTATGGAGTATAAGATCAGGCAGGTAAATGCCACGGTGCTCATTATCGATAACATCACCTGCCTGCGCGGCGGTACCGAAAACACTGCCGTAGCGCTCAACCTCATGAAAAACCTGAAAAGCCTCAAAACGGAGCTCGGCCTGTCAATCCTGGTGCTGGCCCATACGCCAAAACGGCGCAATCCCGGCGCACCCATCTCTACCGACGACCTGCACGGCAGCAAACTCCTCATCAACTTTGCCGACAGCACCTTCGCCATCGGCGCAAGTAGCACCCAGCACGGCTTGTGTTATCTCAAACAGATCAAGCAGCGCAACACCTCACAGGTATATGGCGAGGATAACGTATGCCTTTGCCGCATCCACAAGCCCGGCAACTTTCTGCAGTTCCGTTTTATGGGCAACAGTCCCGAAACCCCACACCTGCGCACCCGCCACCAGCTAAAGCCCGAATTACTAGCCCAAAAAGCCGCCCAGCTCTCCGCCACCGGCCTCAGCCAGCGACAGATCAGTCAGGAACTTAACGTCAGTCTTGGGTATGTGAATAAATTATTGCGGCAGGTGAGTTAGATGTGCAGATTTGCGGATGTGCAAATGTGCAGATGGTTCGGAAATGAAAAATGGGTGTCACACTGAGGCACTCGAAGTGCGGTGCGCAGAGGCCTCTCCGCGTATTGTCAGAACCGGAATTTCCAGAATTTAAGAATTAATTGAATTCCCCTCTCGAGAGGGGCAGGGGTGTGTTCTTCACCATGCAAGCAAGCACATTCCTTAAATCTAAAATAATAGCAGGTTATTTTTTTACCAGACAAGTTTTAAAACATACACTGCAAACTGCCAACTCCTAACTGCCAACTGAATACGGGCGTTTCCCGCTGATAGAAGCGGGCCGGGCCATAAACTCATACTGCGCAGGCTTTGGCCACAGGCCGGTATCCGTTGCTGTCCCTAACGCGAATCACCGGTACTAAAAACTGAAACCACTCTTCACCGGTTTAAGTGTCTCGCATAAACCTACAATATCCCAGCGTTCAGCCGACTCCACAATATGATCGATGGGTCCCGCCGATACATATGTGCTGAATATTTGAGACATTACAAATGGGTTGTCGTAAGCCGAACGCTCATAACCTTTTGGATTCAAGCGACATGCTTGAACGGGCATGAGAAAAATGATATAATAAATTATGAACAATGTATATTATTACTAACAGATTTAGCTATAAAATTAAAATTTGCTCATATTTGATATTAAAACCGTCAATCCGCAATTACTCTAATGGAGAAATGAAACTGCAAATTCTTTCGAACCTGAATTATCCGATTGGTAACATAATAAATCAGGAATTAGCAAACTCAATTCAGGTGAGAATTGCTGTCGCGTTTATGAAGTATTCAGGATTAAAGGTAATAGAAGAATCGTTGAACAACTGCTTGAACAAAAACGGGAAAGTTGAAATTATAGCGGGTTTAGATTTCAAAACAACAGATCCACAAGCAATTAAATTTCTTTTAAATCTAAAAAGATCAAATTTGGAATTGAGTTTTTTTTGTTTTGGGGATAAACAGGAAAATAAAACAGATGTAGTTTTTCACCCCAAAGTCTATCTATTTAATAAACCTAGGGAAACGACTAGTATTATCGGTAGTACCAACCTAACTGGTGGCGGCTTAATTTCAAATTTTGAAGTAAATACTGTAATTACTGAAGAGAAACCACTATACTTTTCACAACTTGAAGCAATTTATAGCTCTGTAAAATTTACGCCTTCAATATTTGAACCCGATGAAGAGTATCTAAATGGCTATGCTGATGTGTATTCTGCATTCTCCAAAAATGAGCATAAAGCGAGAAATGATAAAGGCGTAAAAAAAGCAATAGAGGAAATTGAAAGAAAGGAAAAAGAATTACCAGGAACCGTGCCAACGTTCAAATCATTAATAATTGACGGGATTAAGATTTTAACGCAAAATTCTGAATACGCCCAATTGCAAGATATAGGTGATTATGTTTTAAGAAGGATAGAGGGTAATAAAAATCTTGAATTTAATTTAACAAATTTTAGAGCAAATATACGAGGAGCCATTTACGACGAATTGGTCGGTAATGATAACCCTTATAATAAAGAATTATTTGAAACCAAAGGAAAATATACCGGTCTTTATAAGCTTACTAATTATGGGAAACAATACCGAGGTCGTTAGGACAGAAGTTATACATATTTGCTGCAATTGTGCAGAAAAAATGGATTTATACTCAAGTGAAGAATGTACATCTATTTCGGAAGACATTGATCCAAACAGTATAAACGTTTTAGATTTTCAAGTGTTCAAATGCCCAAATTGCGATGAACAAATTTGGATTTTGCTAAGAAATTAGTGGACCAAGTCATTTACTACTGCCTTATTGTCCATGTATAGTTAATAACCTTGAGCAAACGTTTTGTAAAATAGCAAATCGAATACAGGTGCTCGACACTCATCATAGTGATCTTAGCAATTTTATTACAATTCTTAAATATCAAAATTATTTTCCAGAATTTACCACTTTTCAGATCAGGCAAGACATAACTGGATTTATTGAATATGATGACAGAGTTGAATTGGTTTTTGTGGAGTGCAAAAACACATATCTTTCTTTGATTCATCTTTCACAACTTATTGGATATTCTTGTATTGCCCTTCCTATATATTCGATTCTTTTAAGTCCTCAAGGAATGGGGACAACTCTGAACAAGTTACTATTAGCTTACAATAGAAAGGATGTGTTGGAATTTAGACCAAAGAGAAAAATTCAAGTAATAAAATGGGACTTTGCTAAGCAAGATGTTGATTATTTAAATAGTATATTATAAACCCTATACTTAGAGAGTTGTGAATTCATGTTTAGTCATATTACCCCCCTTAATTAATATAATCCAGTTCAAACAAACCCCGCGTTAAGGATGGACGTGTATACCTGCCCTGTGGCTAACGCCTGCGCAGTATAAACGTACAGCCTGACCCGCTTCTATCAGCGGGTAACGCCCTTATTCAGTTGGCAGTTTTGAGTTGGCAGTGAGCAGTTATGTTAATTCTTTAATTAAACAAACGGCGTAGCCCTCTTGAACGCCATTGAAAAAACAATCATCCCTGAAAAATCATGGTTCAGACAATATGCAGTGAACCCACCCCTGCCAAACACTTCCCTTCGCGCCCCCTTCCGGGAGAATTTTATCTTGCATCTCCGCCCAGTACTGAATACGATTGCTTTGTCGCCCTCACGCGCTACCCACTGCGCTTCTCTATGACAAGTTTTTAAGTTCACCGCTCACCATTCATCACTATAACATCTGTTATATTTTTCGTAAATTCGTAATATTACAAACAGCATATGGAACGGATAGTATTAGAAGTGGACGATACGGTAGGAAAAATATACCGGAGCTTTAGTAAGGAGAGTAAGCGGCAGTTTAACCAAACAGTTAGCCTGATGGTGAAAAAGGCGGTTAATGATGCCACATTTGCTGAATATTCGAAATTGTTGGACGATGCAGGCAGCGAGGCAGTAAAAAATGGCCTCACCACCGAAATTTTAAAAGACCTGCTGGCATCTGATGACTAAGATATTTGTTTTTGATACCAATAGCCTTATCAGTGCCAACCTATTACCCAACTCCGTTAACCGGCAAGCCTACGACAAAGCCCGTGAAATAGGAATTGCTGTATATTCTGATTCGACATTTGAAGAATTTGAAGTGACTTTGAGTCGCCCAAAATTTGATAAATATTTACCTGTTCAAACCAAACGACAGATTATTGACGCTTTTAAAAAGAACGGGCAGCTTATCAAGGTATCTGTGAGCGTGGAAGTTTGTCGTGATCCAAAAGATAACAAGTTTCTCGAACTGGCAATCGAAGCTGGGGCCGCTTGCATTGTAACCGGCGATAAAGATTTACTTGTATTGCATCCATTTCAGCAAATTCCAATACTCTCGGCAGCAGATTTCCTGAAAATGTACTAAACCGCGTTAAGGATGGAAGTGTATACCGGCTCTGTGATTAATGCCTGCGCAGTATAAACGTACAGCCTGACCCCGATTTTTCATCGGGGAAACGCCCTTATTCAGTTGGCAGTTTTGAGTTGGCAGTTGGCAGTAATCATGTTAATCCTTTAATCAAGCGAACGGCGCAGCCCTCTTGAACGCCATTGAAAAAACAATCGTCCGTGAAAAATCATGGTTCAGACGATATGCAGTAATGCCCACCGCACCGCACTTCGAGAGCCTCAGTGTGACACCCTTTTTAATTGGCAGTGATCATGTTAATCTTTCAATCCTACGAATCATGGTTCAGACAATATGCAGTGAACCCACCCCTGCCACTACACTTCCCTTCGCGCCCCCTCCCGGGAGGGGAATTTAACTGCAATCACCCCCTGATAACCGATCACCGGTTAACTGATTAACCAACATCCACCCACCATTCACACAAAAATTAGTAGCTTCGCCCCCATGCTTACTGTTGAGAAGATCGGCGGGACATCGATGAGTGCGCTTGCCGAGGTATTGAATAACATTATTTATTTTGAACGCCAGGGCGAGAGCCTGTATAACCGCGTGTTTGTGGTGTCGGCGTTCTCGGGCGTTACCAACCTGCTGCTCGAAAATAAGAAGACCAAGGAGCCGGGCGTGTATCACCGTATTGCCAATAACGAGGATTTTCACGATCTGCTGAACCAACTGGTTGCGCAACTGAAGGAGATCAACCAAAAATATGAACCGCTTGGACTGGATGTGGCGGTTGCCGATGCTTTTATTGAGCGGCATGTGCAAAAGGCGCAGTCGTACCTGGAGAATTTGGTGGATGTGCTGGCGTCGGGCTATGTGAGCAGGGAAGGTATATTGCAGGCGGCGCGCGAGATCCTGGCGTCAATAGGCGAAACACACTCGGCCTTTAACTTGTCCAATATCCTGCAAAACAAGGGGGCGAACGCCAAGTTTATCGACCTGGGCGGGTTTGACGATATGCGCCCTTTCACCATCGATCAGCGCATCCGCGACGTATTCTCCGGCATCGACCTGGCATCGTGCATCTGCATCGTTACCGGTTATGCCAAAGGTACCGAGGGTATTATGCGCGAGTTCGACCGCGGGTATTCGGAGGTCACCTTCAGTAAGATTGCACAGATATTGAAGCCTGAAGAGGCTATTATTCATAAGGAGTACCACCTCTCAACCGCCGATCCGGGTCTGGTTGGGGTGGACAATTGCAAGCCCGTAGGCTTCACCAATTACGACATTGCCGATCAGCTGGCCGACGTGGGTATGGAGGCTATTCACCCCAAGGCGTCCAAACCGCTGGAGATAAACGGCATTAACCTGCGCATAAAAAACACGTTCGAGCCGGCGCACCCGGGCACGCTCATCACCAAAGATTATGTGTCGGGCCTGAAGCGCGTGGAGGTGATAACGGGCTACGACAAGATGCTGATCATCGACGTATACGACCCCCTGATGGTAGGCAACGTGGGCAGCGACTTGCAGATAATGCAGGTATTTTACGATCACCGCATCAGCTACACCTTTAAGGCCACCAGCGCCAACAGCATTTCGATAGTGATATGGGAGAGCGATTTCTCACAAAAGCTGATCGACGACCTGGGCAAGAAGTTCGAGAAGATAACAGTAGAAAAATCGGCCCTGGTATGCCTGCTGGGCACCAACATGGATCAACCCGGACTACTCGCCCGCAGCACCGAGGCCCTGGCAAAGGAAGACATCAACATCATCAGCGCCGGCATGGCCCTGCGCAAAGTGAATATCCAGTTCCTGATAGCCCGCGAGCATTTTAAAACAGCGATTATTGCGCTGAATAAGGCGGTGGGGCAGTGATTTTCAGTTGGCAGTTAGGAGTTGGCAGTTTGCATTAGTTGGTAATAATTAAAAGTCACGTCATGCTGAACTTGTTTCAGCACCCCACTTGCTAAGTCTGTAACATGCAAGGTCTACAGCATGGCGTCTACCGGTCTTGTGGGTTCCCGAAACAAGTTCGGGATGACGTTGCCTGTTAACTGCCCACTGCCAACTAAAAACTGCTAACTGAATATGGGCGCCCGGGCGGGCTATCCATTCATACACCTGCAGGCCTTAGTCGCACGTATTGGTCAATATTTTTGCGCTTTTACAAGTGACTGCTACTAAAAACTGCCACTGCCACTTAATAAACAAAAGGCCGGTATCCATTCCTATCCCTGGCGCGAATGTAGTGTGCTGTAACAAAATCGGGGTAGTGTGACGGACGGTCGGTTAAAAAAGACATATCATGCTGAACTTGTTTCAGCACCCCACTTGCTAAGTCTGTAACATGCAAGGTCTACAGCATGGCGTCTACCGGTTCTGTGGGTTCCCGAAACAAGTTCGGGATGACGTGACTTTTATATTAGTTAACCTAATCAACCACTTAACTCAATCAACTACTTAACCAATTCTTCCAGCTTTCTGGCATAACGATAGCAGATATACAGCGGAATAACCCCCACAACCCCAAAACAACAATCCACCAGCGACCATCCAATAGGTATTTCCCTCACAGGCCCGGCAATAAATGCTAGCGGAAAAATAAGTACACAAGCGATCATCCCAAACTGCAGCACCCAAATATTCCGCACCGGATCCCTTAGCGGCCCGACGAAAGCAATCGCAATAACAATATGCGCAACGGCCAGCCAGTCGGTGCCATAAGCCATGAAAGGATAACGGGCATTCGTAGCAGTAACGGCATGGTAAACGGTGTTGATCCATTGCTGTAAGCTATTTGAAGGATGGTTGGTTGCAAGAAGCGACAGTTCACTTTCAATGGGAAAGGCGGTGAGGCCACTTAATACCAATCCCGTTATGAAGAAGATCAGCAATAAACGTATTCGGTTTTTAAGATATTGTTCAGGTGTTTTCATAGCTGTCAGACTCTCAGGCTTAAAATATCATCTATTGCAAAATCAGCTTTGGTAAACAGGAACTGGTAACCTGAATCAAGCAAGCGTTTAGGCGTTACCCAACGGCTTTTGAGAATCAACTCCGTTTCAGTGCCGATAATCCTTGCCCCAATGTTCAGCAGCCATGCAGGGGTAGGCAAGCCAATAGGCATACCATAACTTTTACGTAAGGAATGCATCAGTTCAGTATTCTTAATTGCTTCAGGAGCGGTGCAATTGATCACCCCATTCATTTTTGGATGATCCAGTATCCATTCAGTACTCCGGGCCACATCCTGTTCGTGCACCCATGATACATACTGCTCACCGTTTCCCTGCCTTCCGCCTAAACCGAATCTCACCAGGTTAAGCAGTCGTGGGAAAACGCTATCGCTGCGTCCCAAAACAATTCCCATCCGCAAAGCAACTTTCCGGACGGGCGCTTTACATTCACTAAAGAATGTTTCTTCCCACTGCCGGCAAACATCAATAGAAAACCCATAACCGATTTGACCCGTAGCTTCATCCTGCGCAAAATCCTCAGCATGACGATAAATGGTGGCAGAAGTAATATTGATCCAAAGGGCAGGAGGGTTCCTTAGTTCACCAACCACTTCATTTAACAAGGTGGTCGGAACTACCCTTGAACGGATAATCTCCTCACGGTTTTTGGCAGTGTAACGGCAATTAACATTCTTGCCGCAAAGGTTGATCAGCATATCAGCCCCTTCTATTTCATCTACCCATTCGCCTTTTGTCTTTCCATCCCACAATACAGTTTTCACATTGCCTTCAGTAGCTTTTGGCTTGCGGCTAAGGATGATAACTTCCTCAGCCAGATGACGGTAATACCAGGCTAATACGCCTCCTAAGTAACCGTTACCGCCTGCGAGTATGATCTTTTTGTATTTCATGGTTTAGTTGATTAAAAGTATGATAACCAATAAAGCCGCCCTGTACAAAGTCCAGGTAATAGTGAGCGTCCAACCCAGTTTTAGCAGTTTGGTTCTGCGGATGTGTTCTAAAAACATTAAAAAGGCTACCATCATAAAATAAAAGCTGTACAATAAAGGATAATGACCGATCATACCAGCTAACATCAGCATTATACCAAGCAGCAAAGAGCCGCCAAAAGAGATGGTCATCATGTTCCCAAGATAATCCCATTTCTTTTCTTTATTAATCAGGCTGACGATGATTCCCTGGAAGAAGATCTGGCCACCGCATATCAAAGCTTCCCTGTAAATATTTCCTGCCGGGATAATGCCGATAAGCAGATCAGCATAACGGGTGAGGAAATAAGCGGTAACGGCCCATGTAAATACAAGATAGGCAATACGATATCTTAACCGGAAGGTAGGTTGATATTCAAAGCCGTCACCAGAAGAAGGAATAATTACCCTGCGGTTGTAGGAAATGAAAGCATACACCTTGCTCATCAGCCATACAAATGGTTTGAAGTTGAACAGCGGTTTGAAGAAAGGCATGAATGAACCGAAAATTTTGAAAAGACTTTTGATGCCATAGGTAACCTCGCCGGTTTGCTGGTTAACCAATGCGATCTCATTTACAGCGCGCTGCCTGTCCACCATGGGACAGGCGTTTTGAGCGAGCTGCTGATAAGGTGTTCGGCCTTTATTTTCAAATAAACCTGCTTTTACAAGTGTCTTTGCATACAGTGTGCAAACCGGGCATTCAGCATCGTAAAGGATCAGGTAATCTTTAAATATTTTCATAACTCGGGTATTAAATGTTGTTTTCCTCTGCGTGGTTTTGGGCGCGTTTTCTTAGCTTAAAGAAGATGGTGAGGTTCAGGAAATGCATTCCGCCCAGGATCAGTATGATCCAGCCCAGCTTAAAGCTCAGCACCTCGACTACTACCTGTGTGTTAGGTATGCTGCTGCTTTCTTTAAGCGCCAAACTCATATAACCGAAGTTAACCAGGTAAAAGCCAACTACAAGGAGCTTGTTTACAGAATCGGCAAGCTCATTATTGCCGTGAAAAATGTCGACCAAAAACACGCGACCATTCCTGAATAAAACTTTTGCTACCCAAATGGTTAAAGCAATGCTTGCTGCTAAATAGACTGCGTAGGTTAGGATAAAGTAGTTCATGATTTTAAGTTTTAAATTTTAATTGTACAAATTGAACTTTCAGAAAAAAATGAAATATGTAGATAAAAAATTTTTATTTGAATACTTTCAGTAGAGAACCCCAGAACCAGCTTTCTTCAGCCTTCAGCATGGTTTCTAAAGTTCTGTCTACATTCTTAGCCAGCTTGTTTATATCAGTAATCGATTTATTAAAAGTCTTAAACTCAGGATCGTTCTTCTCTCCCTTCACTTTAGAAAGCTCATCCAGAATTTTTATTATCGGGTCAAGCTCTCTTTTGCGGCGTTCCTTTGCCACCTGTCGGGCAATGTTCCAGGTATCTTTATCAGCATAAAAATACTCCTTACGTTCACCTGGTTTGTGACGTTTCTCCACCAATCCCCAGCCTATCAGATCGCGCAAAGTCATGTTGGCATTACCACGTGATATCTGCAGCGTTTCCATGATCTCCTCGGTAGTCAGGTCCTCAGGCGTGATCAGCAGCAAAGCATGCACCTGCGCCATCGTGCGGTTAATACCCCATTCAGACCCCAGTTTCCCCCAGGCTTCAATAAACTTTTGCTTTGCTTCTGCCAATTCCATATACAAAGGTAAATAAGTTTTTAAACTTTCAAAATATTTTGAAAGTTTATTTTTTTGTTCGACGGAATGACGCTTGTCACATGCTGTCAAAATATAAAGGGATAGCGTGACGGACAGACACTTCGAGGTTTGCATGTCAAAGAACTTGTGCTATTGAGTAAGTTGCTCTTTATACAGAGCCTCAAACTCATCATACCGTAAAACGGCTATCTGCGGAAATTTACTTGCTTTTATCTGATGTATGTGGCGATCATTGCTGATAATATAATCGCATTGTCCAGCTATATAGGTGTCAATAAATTTATTATCATCTTTATCAATTTCTACCAATTGCCACAGGAACGAAGGGTTTTTGAGTATTACATTCGGCAATAGCAATAAGAAATCAAGAGAAGCATCAGTGCGTTCAAGGCCATACCTTATCGAAATTTGCTCCTGGTATTCCGTAAGGATTTCATTAGACAGAATCAAATCATACTTGTTTTGAAGCAGTGATTGATATATCCAATGATATTTGAAATTAGGGGCTAGTGAAACCAGGAAAATATTTGTATCAAGAATCAAGCGTAACTTATTCATTGATCCATTGGTCAAGGTCTTCTTGAGTAATATTCTTTTCCCTTATTGCCTTTTTGATATTTTTCTGAAGTTTACCCGAAAAGTAATTGGCAAGTAGTTCTTTAATAGCAAGCAAATCCTCTTCTTTGGGTTGAAAAGAATAAATATTTAGAAGTTCCAATTGTAACGCACTTAATTTCTGGCTTCGCATGATATACTACTTTTAACAAAAATACGTATTTTTTTATTTCATGCTAACTGTCAACTGCGTACTGCCAACTAACTACAACACCTTATACAACACCCAATCCCCCGTCTCATAAACCTTTTGCAGGCTCAGGCGACTGTCGGATTTTTTGATGGCAGGCAGGTAGCGGGTATTGAGCTGGGTATAGCCGGTAAGAATATTTTGGTCGGTTGCTACCAGGATGTAGTTTACATAATGCTCAGGAGCTTCGCTCGAGCTGAGGTACGATTCCTGGTAAGGCATGGTGAGGCGTTGTATATGATGCGTAAAGGCAACCACCTGGTAGGCAATCGCATCATCCACCATGATCTGTGCATTGGTTGGCAGTCCATTGATATAATCTGCCATTTCCATATTATCACTTTGTTGATCGACAGGCGCTGGGTTGAACAATACCTTAACAAAATCCTGCTCCTCGGTAAGGAACGATTTTTTCAGGAAGAAATAACCGGTTACCAGTTGGAACAATACCAGGAAGCTCAGTATTATCTTCATACTAAGCTGGTGTTTTGACTCATGAACTTTCAGCGTTACGCAAAGCATCGCCAGTACCAGGAAGATCAGGAAATACTCCTGCGAAAGAAATATCTTATCGTATTTTATCTGTAAGAATTCCACAAAAGCAAATGGCGCGGCAATGGTCAGGATTTGGTAAGTACTGTTCCTGAACAGGTAGATCGCCAGCAATATCATCGGGCAAAATAGGGCGATACTGGCAGTCACAATCGGCGATATCTGCGATGAGTGATAATGTGCAAAGCTGGTCGCTGTTTCAAAATTGATCTTATCAGACAATACGGTCCACGTAGCATACGGACTTTCAATAAAGTAGTTCAAGTCGTTGGCATGCGTCAGGTTCAGCATCTTATAGATCAGGATCGACGCCAGCGGTAATATGAACAGGATGATATAGATCGCAAAGGTCTTATTCACCAGCTTGCGGCGTAGTGCCGGACTGTTAAAGCTTTGGTACAGCCGGAAGATAGTTTCCTTTTCGCCCAGGTTTAAACTCTGCGTTGCGATGAACAATACCAGCGGTATAAAAAACAGGTTCAGCCAGATGAATTTATAATCGCAGAATACCAGTATTACCAGACATATACTCGCGATAGAAATATGGAAAGTAGTATTTGATGAGTAGAACCTGATAATATGGAAAAAGAACAAATAGAAAAATAGTAGCACCATGTAGATGGATTTACCTGAACATGCGCTATATAACAACCCCGGATGAAACAGAAACAATACAATGATTAGCAGTAAGTAAAAATCATCATTAGTGCGCTTGATGAGCGTGGAGCACATCACATAAAACAGCAATGCCGTACCCAATGCCGAGGCAATTACCGGCGCCAGTTGCGGATTGATCCACGAAAAGAAAACCGTTCCGTAAAAGGGCAGGATAGGCGTAGTCAGACCCATTACCTTCAAACGGTTACCCAATCCCTCAAACAGTATTTTGCTCTTTTCAATAAAGAAAAGCGATTCGTGGTTATAGTAGCCCAGCCTGTTCAGGTAAATACCCAAGAACAGGTAGTACACCGCTATAAACACCGTGATCAGGATAAGATATAGTCTTCTTCTGTTTCCCATTAGTTTATCACGTTAGTGGCGCTATTAACTTTACTCAAACCATGTGTGGTCTTTTCCCAGTAGAACGGCTTCACGATCAACTGGTACAATCCCATATATGCCGCTGCCGAGTGCATCAGCCAATAAACCGGGTTAGCAATCGAGAACAGGATCAACTCGTAAAAACGGCGTTTAAATACCGCCATCATATTTACATAGATCATCAATATATTTCCAACCATCAGGTTGAAGATCGACATGAAAAGCACCCAGTCAGGGAATAACGTCTTGATAGCCGCAAGGTTAAATACCACGTAGGCTAAGAAGATAAACAGTAATATCGGGTATACCAAAAAGGTGATCGGCGTAGCGCCAACGAAGAAGTTAAAACCGATAAAACCCCTGAAACCAATCTTTTTGATCAATCTGATCGGGTTGCGCATATGCACCAAATAAGTTTGCATATACCCCTTTATCCAGCGCGAACGCTGACGTATCCAGTTAAATGGCTCATTGTTCGCTTCCTCGTAAGTAGTGGAGTTTACGATAGCTACTTTATAACCTTTAGCATATGCACGTACACCCAAATCGGCATCTTCAGTTACATTAAAAGGGTCCCATGCTCCGAGTTCGATCAGCATATCCATCTTAAAGTGATTACTGGTGCCGCCCAATGGAATAGGGATATCCAACGTATCCAGCCCCGGCAGCATATAGTCAAACCAGTAAGAATACTCCAGGGTAAACATCCTTGTAAGGAAGTTCTCATTACGGTTAAAGTAGTTTAAAGCGCTTTGTATGCAGATATAGTTATCCGGCAGTTTATTAAACAGCGTAACTACCTTTTTTAGCTGGTCAGTATCGGGGATATCCTCTGCATCATAAATAGTAAGATATTTACCACGCGCGAAATGCAGGCCGTAATTACATGCCTTCGGCTTGGTTTTCGGCATATGGAATGGCACCACGATCACCTCAAACACAGCAGGGAAGTCAAGACCACGAACCGCGTTCAGTGTCAGGTCGTCATCCTCTTCAATCAGCAGTTTAACATCCAGTTGCTCGCGTGGATAGTCAATACTTTGCAGGTTCCAGATCAGCTTTTTGATCAGCTTATCTTCTTTATAAACCGGCAGTAGTATAGTATAAACAGGTAGCTCGTTGTCATCTACGGCACGCACTTCTTCGCGGCTGACAGCCTGGAACAACTCGAACCTGGAGCCCACTAATGAAAGAAAAAGCTTAAAGATGATAGCGATCAGGAAAAATAAGCTCATCGCCACGTTTACCGTGATGGTAACGTTCTTAAAATTCAATACCAAACCGGCAGCAAGCGCGCCTATGATGATGAATATGAACACTAATTGACCGGTAGTAAAAGTAGTAAGCGCCGAACTATCTGCGTCGTGATTGTGCAACTCGAATACAGATGATTTAACATAGTCTTCGCCCAAAAGCCTGTGCGTCATCCAGGTAATGTCCAGGTCATCGGCGACAATTACATGGGGCTCCATGTTATAGGTCATCCGGATGAAATCGAGAAACAGTTGGTCACTTGGATCAGCCATCAGGGTGACTACCTTCTTTTTTTCAATACGCAATGGCAGGGCCAGATGTGCATCAGCAAATTTCAGGTCGATCTTGTCGAGTACCTCTTTATCAAATTGTTCGTCTCTTACGGGTTTAAAATCCAACTTCGCATTGATCATCGAGCGCTCGTAGTTTTTGCGGGATATGTAACCGTAATTGAGCGCTATTTTGATAAAGGACAGGTCAGTCCTGGCAGAAAAATTTTCAATCTTTTCCCGGTCACCTGGTGTAATAAAACCATCATTAACCAAAAGTTCGGGGATAGAGATCTTCATTTTATCGTATAAAAGGTGTTTACTGTTGTTTAGTCTGTAGAGATTTGACAACTTTTTAAAAGTTGTCAAATCTTATCCAGGCTAATTAAATTTCAGGTGCTCTTTTCTTTTTAAATTCTTCGCAATTATTCGTTAAATAACTCCTGCGATTTCTGAACTTTTGAGCGTACGTAGAGGAATGACATTAATATCAGTACAAGTATGCCGAGCAATATGTACAGGTTATAGTTTTCCCAGAAACGGGTTAAAGCGTTCTTGGTATCTACATACTCCAAATTCTCGCTTGATTTATTGATATTGAACAAATATTTATTACCATTTACATCAGCCACACATACGTTGCTCGACAAGGTCGACAACTGTTCGGTAATGGATTTTGCAGCAGCTGTAAATGCATCAGACTGTTCTTTACCTGTAGCGGTAAGCACCAGCACAGCATTGTTGCTTCGTCCGTAGAATATCTGTGCCAAACCGTTTGATACCGAATCAGACAATGAGTAAACAGGCTTATTGTTTTCGTTATTATATAAACGGAACTCTTTATTAAAGCTTATCGGCGCATCAGGGAACAGGTCCATCAGCTGGTCGTGCTGTGACAATAAGGCAACAACGTTATATTTTTTCAGATCGGCAGCACTCATCTGATCCGAATAAACAAACTCAGGGAAATTATTTGAGTTGATGTTGTTGTTCAGCTCATAAATGATCTCACCCATCGCGGTAGCAGCATATTTTGCATACTCCTTGGTTACCACAATACGGGTAGTACCGGTATTAAATGCTTCAGGGTATTGATAGAAGCTCAAATCGTTGGTAATAAACGGATTTTTTGACTCCAGGTATGATTTATCTACATCAATTTCAGCAAAGAAGTTGGTAAACGCATTGATACAGTTACCGCTGCTTGGATAAATGCGGAACTCAGCCTCAACCGTGTTGTATTTGTGGTGCTGATAACGGTTGATAGAAACCGATGTATTCAGTTTACCCGATGCATCCAAACGTTCGCTGCTGATCAGCGCGCCATTCAAATAAATATTAAAATAGCCACGGTCGCCAGGCGAAAGGCTGCTGTAGTTTGCCACAAAGTGAATTTCAACTTCTTTCGGCGTAAAGCTGAAATCACTGTTCTTGAAGCTGTAAACATTGGTTAACGAACCGATACCCGACATAAAGTTCGGTGCACCGCCCACCTGCCTTAAAGTCAGTTTTGAGCGGTTTTCGTCAACAGTTTTAAAGTAGTTGTTTTGTGCGTTATCGATCAGGAGATATTGACCGAAAGACGAATTAAGAATATTCAGATTACCCAGTGTGGTAATGGTTTTTTCGTAACCGGTATCATCGGCCCCGGTTACAAATAATATTTCACCCGGTTCGGTCAGTTTTGCGTCAGACCTTGCGGTATCTCTATAGGTTACCAATGCTTTGCTCAGGAACAATAAACCCTGGTTAGCTTTTGGTGCAACGTTGATCAAAGCTTTTTTATCAGCAGGCAAACTGTTCCAGTTACCCACCTGTATGTAGTTTTTAACGCTGTCAGGAACCTGGTCGGCAGTATAAACCTTAATATCCCTGTTCATCGACCTTTTCAATCTTGCATAGGCCCATGCTACGGCTTTTAAGTCGTGCAGTGTAGGATTGGCAGGATAAACGATAGCTTTTTTAGAATCAAAGCAGTTGCTCAGGTTTACATTCCTAAAGAAGTTTTCGTTGGTTTTAACCAGCGACAGGTAAGAGTAGTCCTTCACCTTAACCCACATAGCGGGATTGTCAAGGTCCTTACACTTGTCGTCTGATACCGTGAGCAAGGTTTTTACCTGGATTTTCAGGAACTTGTCTGCTGAAAGATCTTCGGGGGTTAAGTTGATCGCTATCCTTTCGATCGTGTCTTTGGTAAGACGGGCGCTGTAGGCCGGACGATCGTTGATAACGATATTCACAAAAGAATGATCTTTTATTAAAGCCTGGGAAGGCTCGATGTATAGCACCAGCTTGCTTCCCTTCATTTCAACAAGGGGGCTTACTTTTAAATAGAATGACTTTGCTCCGATCATTCCATATATTGACTCATCGTCATGTCCCATTGCCTTGAATGACACAATGCTTTGCGCTATTGATGCCGTACTTAACAGTAATGCAAGAGCTAAAAGGCTTAAAAATTTATTCATTTGTTTTAGTATTAATTGATCACGTTGAATTCTACTCTAAAATAATTTCCGTTTTCGTCGCTTCTGTAAACAAGCTCGCCACCCATTTCATAGGTCATCAGCTTGGCTATTGATAAACCAAGACCCAAGCGGCTCTCTACATTGCCCGATGCGTCGTTTAATGTTTTTAGTTTATTAAACATCATATCCAGTTCTTCCTGGCCAATAGCAATGCCCTCATCCACTATCTCGAAGATGAATTTTTGACGCTGCAGGCTGGTAATTACCTTGATGCTGTTATTTGTTTGCGAAAATTTAATGACGTTGGATAATAAGTTCTGGAATATCTGACCTGTAAATACACGATCGAGTTTTACGTTGAGGGGGAGTTTTAGAATATTATCGATCAGGTGAATATTTTTCATTTGGGCAGTTTCAGCCAAACCTCTGAATACGTGCTGCACCTCGGTATTGATATCGAAGATCTCCATGTTGAATTTCATTTCAGGAGCCTCGATCTCGCGCACATCCATCAGTTTGTTCAGCATGTATTGCATTTTCTCAGCTGATTCGCCTATGTAGCCTACAAATTCTTTCTGGTCATTGCTTAGCCTGTCTTCTTCTTCTTTCACCATGTTATTACTCATGATAATAGAGCCGATCAGGTTCTTCAAGTCGTGACCTGCAATATTGATAAAGCTGTTCTTTTGCTCATCCAAACGACGCAGCTTTTCATACTGCATATCGATGATGTTGTTCTTTTCAGAGATGTCCCGGTTTTGCTCTTTCAGCTGCTCGTTTGATTTTTCGATCAAAATGGAAGAGCGTACATCGCGCATAATCACTTTATAACGCGCATTAGGGATCAAACAGGAAATAATGGCTACGATAAAGAAGTACTGGCCGCCATTATTGATGAATATATCTGCGCCGTAATCGGCAAACAAGTTGAAAAACAAAGTAAGCAGCAAAATGGAAATTAAGGTTTCCACCACCGAGTTGATCGGTTCCCAGAATACCTGAAGGTTGAAAAATAAGATCACTACAGAATATAAAAGGAAATAAACGCTCAGATCCTGGGAATTGACCAGCGTACACATGAGCGCACAGTTAGCCGAAAGCAGGAAAAACGCGACATGCAGCAGCAGCCGGTATCTTTGTCCCTTGTTTTGGTATACATTAAATAACATGTAAATTACCAGAACAATAATGAGGCGAACGATAAAAAACTGAAGCCAAAGGCCCGGAGTATAAATGAAATCAATTATACTGAAAAGAGGAAAAAGGAAAATAACGGACCAGATAACAATGTTAGTCTGGTACCAGGCCTTTTTGGTGATCTCTTTTAATAATTCGTCTTTGTTGATCTGAACAAACATTATAGTTAGTTTTCTTAATTTATAATAAGATTAAACCAGTTGTTAATTTCGTACGCTAATAAAATAAAATTAAGTGAAAATCTTGCCGTATTCAACAATGTTTATTAACAAGCTGTTAGGAATGGTTTCACTTTTAACGTTATTTGTTTCAATTGGTTGCGATGCGCAGTCGTTTAATAATCAGCCTGATGTGTTTAAGCGAGCGCAGTCCCTGGATAACGGTGTAAGCATCTCGTGGCTCGAACAGACCTGGAATAAGAACATCTTAGATAGCAATGTTATCGCGAAGTCCGACTTCCGTTTATTAAAACAACTTGGCTTCAAATGCATCCGGATTCCTGTGGCCTTCAGTCACTTTCAAACCAATAACTCCTATAACCCAAAGCTGCTTGAACGTATCGATCAAATCCTCAGGTTTTGCCATTTATACGGGTTTAAGGTAATCATTTGTTACCATTCGGGAAATTTAGATGAAAACATGTACGAGTCTGAAATTCAGAATGTTATTAATTTATGGGAAATACTTGCAAAAAAATATTATCAGGAAAGCCCTGATGATCTCTTCTTTGAACTCTATAACGAACCGCCCCACATGAACCCCGATATATGGCAAAATGCGGCTAATGAGATCATTAAAGCGATCAGGAAAATTGATAAAAAGCGCACGTTTATTGTAGGCGCGTCTAACTACAATAGTATTTATGAGCTGAGCAGGACAACGCCCTTAAATGACAATAATATCATCTACACTTTTCACTTTTACGAGCCTTTTTTCTTTACCCACCAGGGTGCTGAATGGATAGGCGACCAGGTTGCTACTACCGGCGTACCGTTCCCATATAACGCCGCAACTTTCCCTCCTTTGAACCCAAAAGCTAAAAATACCTGGGGCGAAACCAACTATAACCAATACCGCACAGACGGAAACGAACAGTCAGTACGGGATAAATTACAAATTGTAAAAAACTGGGGACATAAATATAATGTTCCTTTATTATGCGGCGAATATGGCGCTTATAATAAATATGCCGATTTAAATAGTCGTTGCCGTTATATTAAAGCAGTAAGGCAAACGTTAAAAGTGATGCATATACCCGGAATTTTATGGGATTATAACAGTAATTTCTCCATATTTGAAGGCAAACCATCACCGGCAAATCTGCCTGATTGCATGAAAGATGCGATAAGTTATCATACCCCGAACTAAAATAAATACTTTAGTATTTACTTATTTAAATAGTTACCTTTGCACACTATTGTATAAATATGAGATTTTTTGAAGAGAAGCGCAGAGAAGTTATGAAGCATATTGAAATATTTATGCTCCAAAAAATCAACGAGTATCTGAAGCCTGTAGAAACTATCTGGCAGCCGTCTGATTTTTTGCCTGATTCTACACGCGAAACATTCTTTTCAGAGATCAAAGAATTACAGGAAAGCGCAGCAGGTCTATCCTACGACCTGATCGCCGTTTTAATTGGCGACACCATTACCGAAGAAGCTTTACCAACTTACGAATCATGGCTCACCATGGTTGAAGGTGTATCAAAAGATGAAGAAGGCGGCTGGATGAAATGGACACGCCACTGGACATCAGAGGAAAACCGTCATGGCGACCTGCTGAATAAATACTTATACCTGTCGGGCCGTGTAAATATGCGGATGATGGAGGTATCCACCCAATACCTTATAGCCGATGGCTTTGATATCGGCACCGGTACTGATCCATACCGCAACTTTATTTATACCTCGTTCCAGGAACTGGCAACCAATGTTTCACACCGCCGCGTAGCCTCACAGGCAAAAAAAGATGGTGATACCCTGCTTTCAAAAATGTGTGGTGTGATAGCTGGTGACGAAGCCCGTCATGCCAAAGCTTACAAGTATTTTATCGAGAAAGTATTTGAAGTTGATCCAAGCGAAGCGATGATCGCTTTTGAGGATATGATGCGCAAAAAGATAGTAATGCCTGCCCATTTTCTTCGCGAAGTAGGTTTAAAAGTCGGTCAAACATTCGGCCATTTTACCGATGCTGCACAGCGTTTAGGCATTTATACGGCCATTGACTATGTAGACATCCTGAAAGAACTGATAGAAGACTGGCACATCGAAAGCGCAAAAGACCTGAACGAAAGCGGCGAAAAGGCCCGCGATTATATCATGAACCTCCCCGCACGCCTCCTCCGCGTAGCCGAACGCATGAAAAACCCCATGCTGGAGTATAAATTCAGCTGGATAAACGGGTGATTTTTAGTCTGGAGTCTTAGGTTCTGAGTCGAAAGTCTTTATATCTAAGATTTATTAAATAAGCATGTCATTTCGATGAACAGGCCCGGAATGTGTAGTGGCCGTGAGGAGAAATCTTATACAAGCGGCTCGCAAACTTTGCATGTCGTATAAGATTTCTCTTCGCCCCCCTTCACATACCTCCTCCGGCTCATCGAAATGACATGCAGGAAAGCATTCCGACATCTGCCCTCCGACATCCGCCTTCAAAATCATCCTTCCAAAATCAAATCCGTCCCTGGTTTACCCGCAACTATCTTAAACAGATCATTCAAAATAGACTCCACAGTCAGCGAATTCACATCATCCACATAATGCTCACTTCGAGTAATGTGCAGCTCATCCTGCTGAACTTCAATATGATATAAAATATCTCCCGGGTACAGATCTGGCTGAGTGATTTCAATTATATTTCCTGAGCGGGTAGTTGTAAAGTTTAAATCGCTCTTTCGTTGTTCATGGAAAAGCGTATTAAGTTGTCTTTGAATAAGGTCGAATAATTCCTCGGTCTTAATTCTTTTATGCAGGGTGATGACTTTCATAATAGGTAGTATTGATACAAATAAGTACAATCTGCACAGCGGTTTGTTTCTTTTTGACCCTGCTATGATAGGCAATGTAATTAAGCTAAGCATGTCGAACAGTCGACTCACCCGGTCATTGCTTCGCTCGACCACCCTCTCTGCTTCGCAAAGAGGGGATTCTTTGTTTTTTCACCCTCTTTCCGCACAGCGGAGAGAGGGTCGAACAGCGCAGCGCATTCGGGGTGAGTCGACACCGAGCTATGATTTGAACTATATCTCCTTGATTTAATGAGATTACCTGATATGGTCGTTTAAAGCTGCGATAAAACAGCATCCTCAAATTTTAAATTTATATTTAGGGATGAAAAACAGAGGGCTCAAAATACGACAGATATGCGGCAGCTATACCTTGATATTGATGGGTATCCTGTCGGCAGGAATGGGTGTAAAAGGCTTTTTATTATCCAGCAGGTTTATTGATGGCGGCGTAACAGGTATCTCTATGCTGATCGCCGAAATAACAGGTGCGCCGTTATCCATTCTCATCTTTGTCATTAATATTCCGTTTCTTTTATTGGGTTATAAACGTCTTGGGATGTCGTTCGCCATTAAAAGCATGGCCTCTATCGCGGGTTTGTCACTTTGCCTGGCCCTTGTGCATTTCCCCGATGTGACGCACGATAAATTACTGACTGCCGTATTTGGCGGCTTTTTTATAGGCGTTGGTATCGGATTGGCCATTAAGGGCTGGGCCGTGCTTGACGGTACAGAGATCGCCGCCTTATTATTGAGTAAGCAAACACAATTATTAAAAGTTAGCGACGTGATATTGCTGCTTAATGTGATCATATTTACTACCGCGCTGTTCTTTTTAGGGGTCGAATCGGCATTGTATTCTATCCTTACCTACTTGTCGGCATCCAAAATGGTCGACTTTATTTTGAACGGTATCGAACAGTATACAGGTATTACCGTTGTATCCGTTAAAGGCGAAGCTATCCGGAGCGCTATTACAAAAATGGGGCGAGGCGTTACGGTGTACGAAGGCAAAAGCGGCTACGGAAAAGATGGCCATGTGAACGATACACGGGATATTATCTTTACGGTAGCTACCCGGTTCGAAATACCGGCCATAAAACGTGCCATATTGAATATTGACCCCGCCGCCTTCATTGTTCAGCACAGTGTTGATGACACCACAGGCGGACTGATTAAAAGAAAAGGATTACATTAAATTTGCCTTTATACCTGATAATATCCGACCTTCGGATTCAATACATCATCCTTAAATTATGAATTACAAATTACTGGGCCGCTCGGGCCTTAAAGTTTCTGAATTATGCTTAGGCACCATGGGTTTCGGCACCGAAAACGGCTGGGGCGCCGATAAAGAAGCCAGCTTTGCCATTATGGACGCCTATGCCGAAGCCGGCGGAAATTTCCTGGACACCGCCAATATGTACAAACTGGGCTCCAGCGAACAGATCATCGGCGAATATTTATCAAATCACGATCGCGACTTTTTTGTAGTAGCGACCAAATATTCTCTGAAGGACAATATCACCAACCCCAATGCTTCCGGCAATAACCGCAAGAACATGATGCGCAGTGTAGAAGAAAGCCTGAAACGCCTGCAAACTGATTTTATCGACCTGCTTTACCTGCATATATGGGACGATTTGACCCCAATTGACGAAGTGCTGCGCGGTATGGATGACCTGGTTCGGCAAGGAAAAGTGAACTATCTAGCCATAAGCGATACTCCAGCATGGATCGTATCTAAAGGAAACACGCTCGCCGAACTAATGGGCTGGAGCCAGTTTATTGCTTTACAAATCGAATATAGCCTGATTGCCCGCACGCCAGAACGTGAGCTGATCCCCATGGCCAAACATTACGGCATGACCGTTTTGCCATGGGCTCCACTAGGTGGTGGTGTACTTACAGGGAAATATATCCGCGGAGAACAGGGTCGTATCAAACCAGAAAGCAAACGCCGTAACGATAATTCGGTTGAAATCACAAAAGCTGTAGTTGCAGTGGCTGAAGAACTAGGCGTATCACCCGGCAATGTCGCCCTAAAATGGACGATGCAGCAAGGTTTTCATTCTATACCTATCGTAGGTGCTACTAAATTGTCTCAATTAGAAGACAACCTCAAAACAGTGGACGTAACCCTAAACGATGAACAAATCAAACGCCTTAACGATGCCAGTGCCATCGAGCTCGGCTTCCCCGGTGAATTCTTCAGAGAAGACGGTGTAAAGATGAACACGTTTGGCGGGTTTTATGATAGGGTAGAGAAGCGAGGTTAGTCATAGGTAAATAGTTTTGCGATTCATTTCAGAACCAATAACAACAAATGAACCCCGTCAACAGACCAGCTTCGGGCGAAATCAATCAAAACAATGGTGGCCTGTGTAGTGGAAAGGGCATTAGCAAACTTTGCCGAAGCGAGGGCTTTGCGGGAACGATAGTAGGGCAAAGTATTGCAGCCCGTGGTTTTGGTTGATTGCAGGGCAAAGGCTTGTTGCGAAAAGAAGCAAGTGTCTGTTGACTTGATTTTTGGTTACTTTGTATCAAGACAAAGTAACAAAGCCTCCGCGGCAATTGAGCGGACAGAATATCAATTGAATCACTACGTAAAATTAGAACCCTTATAACTTAAAGGCCCCTTCTGCATAAATAGAAAGGGCCTTTACTTTTTCAAAAAGATCTATTTGGTAGACGCCGCCTCTTTGGATGCTTCTATAAGCGGGGTCTGATCATAATAAGCCAGCTCCATATCTATTTTCCCATCTTTATTAAACTCATCAAACTGAACCATATAAAACTTGGCTGTTTTCTTTGTCTTTTTATTGACACAAGTTACCGTCCACCACGATTGCACAGTGAACGGATCTTTGTCGTATTGCAGGCCATCAGGATATCCCTGCTTTGTGACAGTAATTTGTTCCCAATCGTTATAAATACCTGCCCATCCCTTTTTTTCATCGGCTAAACTGTAAGGTTTAGAACTTGAAGGATCATAGAATTTAGCCGTATCTGCATAAAGGTTTGCCAACCCACTCCAATCCTGCTTTAAGAAAAGGTCAAATGAATTGTTAACAACAGTGATGTAGGGATGTTCCTTGTAGATGGTCCCGTTTTTTTGTTCTTGAGCAAAAACACCGCATGAAAGCAGTATAAATGCCGCGATCAATAGTTTTTTCATAACGTTAAAAAATTAGAGGGTGAAGAGATTTGATTTGCTTATAACAATATAGAGAAATAATATTGATATAATCTAATTTAATAAGGTAATTATGAGATAGATGTGTGTATTACGGCTGAATTTACTATGCTGAAATTTTTGATAGTTAAACGATAATAATATTATAATTATATCAATCAAACTTCCTCAAATATTGCGCCGTAACCAAATCGCCATACCAAATGTTAGTGATCTTATCCATCGTGAACCAGTATTGCCCCTTATCATATTGCAGCACCTGCAAATTTTGCGCGGGCATAAAGCTTTGCGCCAGCAGAAACTGTTTTTTATGCTGACTGTTCTCCACCACATCCATCACAATAAAACAATGCCCCGGCGAACCGCCATGTATAAACACATCTCCTGCCTTTAACTCATTTGGATCGGTTACCTTATGCAATTCCTTTTCCAGCGATAAGGTCCCTGCGTAAGAAAATACCAGTTCCATATACCGCATAAAGGTGGGATAGCTGTAATCCTTTTTAGCCTGCAATATCCAATGATCGTTACGATAACGGTAACCGTTCGCATAATGAATATAGTCGCACTTAAAACCGCTCACAAAATTAAAACTGATCTCACTATATCGTTTAGCCTGGTACAAATACTCACCACGGAGCCGCATTACCACGTCGGCACATTGCTGTAGATCTTGTTTGCCTACACTAATGTCGACCACGGCCGCAGTTTCTATATCCGTATGAGCTATTGTGCCATTATAGGTCATAGTATGCGAGCCTGCTGGTTTAAGCGGAAGCTTTTGCAGCCATTCGGCAAAGCTACCGGGCGTTACCTTTTGCTGTGTATAACCGTCAGGTGTTTTAAAACGGGTTACTACATTATCGGGAGGGATTAATGACGAAAAAATGCCAAGGCTCAGGACGGCTAAAATAAATCTCATTATTCCGGGTTTGATATACTAATTTATCAATTCCGGTCGGTATTCAAAATGCATCGTGTCAAAATGATACCACTTGCCGCCCCATATAAATCCATGCTTTTCAAATATGTCCACAATGGTTTGCGGTATCCGGTTTTTGTAGATGAAAGTGGCGTCCTCTTTGGTGCATTTGCAGGCCCATTGCCAGTAATCGGAATAAGCCGTGTTGATATCGATTGTCATCCCGAAACTATGCATGCTATGCCTGTTGGTCCCTGCAATATTGCGCCAGGTAAAAGTGCCGCCAATATTGGTGAGGTACTTTTTCAGTTCAGGATGCTCATCTAATTCTTTGGATATCTGCATCAGTTTCTTATCGATCCCATTAACGGTAGTCACCCTAACCTTTTGCCGAACCAGCTTAGGGCACCAGGTAATTTCAGTCAGATGCTGACTAACCTGCCTTTCCGTCGACCCATATATCTTCATAAAAAATGCTTCATTCCTTACGCGTCCCGGGTCAAAGTTTTTAGCAGACGGTGATTTTAACTTGCCGGTAGAGTATACCTGCCCGAACATATCTTTCAAATCAGGTTGTTCAAGCAGGTCTTTGAATGATTTGTTTTTTATGCCATCATCCCAAACCAAGCTGGTGCCATCTTTGAATATTATATGATTGTTTGAGAAACCGGAAATAAAACCAGGATAACTTTTGATTAGCTTTTTTGCAGCAGGGGGGATGGTTTCTTGAGCGAATGCAGATATGGCAACCAGAAAAATAATAATGCTCAGGATGATTTTTCTCATAAGATTTGATCAAGAATAAACTTAGCCAAAATAACATAATTGTTAGATAAGGTTCTTTTTGAAAATCCAACCAACAAATCAGGAGAATTTGTAATTTTATAATAACGTAAACTTTATCCAATAATGAAAAAGATCATCCTGCTTTTCATACTATTACCGGGCTTTTTATTAAATGTCCATGCACAGTCTTTAACAGAAACAAAAGAATGGGACAACCTTATACAAAGCCTTCAGGACGAGAAATGGAAAGATGCCAATGATCTGTCGACCTCGCTTTTAAACAAAACACCTAAGAATGATCCTGACGATAACATCGCTGCTTTACTACGGTATATGTATATTTATTCGGAGGCTGGATTATTGAACGCGCATAAGTTTACTCAAAAAGAGGCTTTGAAAAATGTGATAGGATTTACAGGCAAGCGGATTATCCTGCCGGCTCACCCCGTTGCATTGAAGAATGCTTTCAATAGCATCCAGATGGTAAACGAAAAAACTGATTCGCTATTTATTACTGCCACAAATAGCGACGCGACACAGATATTCAGTTTCGAATATATTATACTCAATAGCAAGTGGTCGACCGATGATTTTAAAAATAATAATGGTAAATTTTATCGGCTGACAGGAATTATAAAAATCAATTAGTGTTGAAGGCCACATTCTTCCTCGATTCAGAATTATAATAGATCAGGGAACTTACCAAAGCTATGATCATGACTGATTGACATAAATCTCACAGGTAATTAATCAAAAAACTGGTTAACTGATCTCCGGTCACTGATAACCGATCACTGCAATCACATATTCCTCCTATACTGCCCACCCACCTCATACAAAGCATGAGATATCTGCCCCAGCGAGCAATATTTACAAACCTCCATCAGGCTTTCAAAAATATTCTCTCCTGCAATGGCTTTTGCTTGCAGTTCTTTTAACAGGGCAGGCGCTTTATCCGCATTTCGTTCCTGGAAAGCCGCTAATGCCGAGATCTGGAACTGCTTTTCTTCTTCAGTAGCCCTAATCACTTCGGATGGCGTAATAGTCGGTGAACCCTTTTTATTCAGGAAAGTATTTACCCCAACAATAGGGTATTCACCGGTATGTTTTAGTGTTTCGTAATACAATGATTCCTCCTGTATTTTACCTCGCTGATACATGGTTTCCATAGCGCCTAATACCCCGCCACGATCATTAAGCCGTTTAAATTCAGTCAGCACCGCATCCTCCACCAGGTCGGTCAATTCTTCAATTATGAATGAACCTTGAAGCGGGTTTTCATTTTTGGCTAATCCCAGCTCCCGGTTAATGATCAACTGTATAGCCATCGCCCTGCGAACCGATTCTTCCGTAGGCGTAGTGATCGCTTCGTCATAAGCATTAGTATGCAGTGAGTTGCAGTTGTCATAGATTGCATACAAAGCCTGCAAAGTGGTGCGAATATCATTAAAGTCGATCTCCTGCGCATGCAGCGAGCGACCGCTGGTTTGAATATGATATTTCAGTTTTTGAGACCTGTCATTGCCTTTGTATTTATTTTTTATAGCCTTCGCCCACAACCTCCTAGCAACACGACCGATCACTGAATATTCCGGATCGATACCATTGGAAAAGAAAAATGACAGATTCGGGGCAAAATCATCAATATGCATACCCCGGCTCAGATAATACTCCACATAAGTAAACCCGTTGGAGAGGGTAAATGCTAATTGCGTAATCGGATTAGCACCGGCCTCCGCAATATGATATCCTGATATCGACACCGAATAAAAATTACGCGCCTGATTATCAATAAAATACTGTTGAATATCACCCATCATGCGCAGGGCGAACTCAGTAGAAAATATGCAGGTATTTTGTGCCTGGTCCTCCTTCAATATATCTGCTTGAACGGTACCGCGAACGGTTGCAATAGCTTTAGCCTTTATTTTTTCGTATACATCGGCAGGTAAAACCTGGTCGCCGGTGAGGCCAAGCAACATTAGACCAAGGCCGTTATTGCCTTTGGGAAGCTTACCCGAGTAGTGCGGACGAGGAACATCCCTGTCATCATACAACTCCTTAAACTTCGCCTCCACCAAATGCTCCAGTTGATGCTCATGAATATATTTCTCGCATTGTTGGTCGATCACTGCATTCATGAAATAACCAAGAAGCATTGGCGCAGGGCCATTAATGGTCATCGAAACCGAAGTTGACGCATTGCACAGATCAAATCCGCTATACAGTTTTTTAGCGTCATCAACAGTGGCGATGCTTACACCCGAGTTGCCGATCTTCCCATAAATATCGGGTCGTGTATGCGGATCTTCGCCGTAAAGTGTAACCGAATCAAATGCTGTTGATAGCCGGTGCGCAGGTTGCCCCAATGACACATAATGGAAACGTTTGTTAGTCCGCTCCGGACCGCCCTCACCGGCAAACATACGGGTAGGGTCCTCACCCTCGCGCTTAACAGGGAACACGCCGGCGGCATATGGGAATTCTCCCGGCACATTCTCGGTCAGCAACCACCTCAGGATATCACCCCAGGCCCCATAGCGTGGCAGGGCAATCTTTGGCACCTTCAGTTGCGAAAGCGAAGTATAATAAAGCGGCTGACGTATCTCCTTGTCCCGGACTTTGTATATCAGATCATCAGCCTTATATTTTCTCACCGTTTCCGGCCATTCGTTCAATAATCGTTTGCATTCAGGATGCAGATGACTTTCAAGATGCTTGTTTATATCCTGTAGAGACGCAATGCTTTGCGTCTCAGCGGAACGTTCATTTAGTAAATCCAACGCTCCATTTATTTGATACATCTGCTGCGCAATTTTACATTGCTCATTCACCCAATCATCATAAGCCTTACTGTTTTCGGCAATCTCAGCAAGATATCGCGTCCGATCAGGCGGAATAATAAATATCTTTTCCGATTCGCCCCAATGAAGTGCGGCTACATCATATTTTTTGCCGATGAAATCGATACCCGTTTTAGCTTTAATGGTCCGCATCAGGGCCTCGAACAAATTGTTCATCCCCAGATCATTAAACTGCGACGCCATTGTTCCGAAAACCGGGAGGTCTTCATCCTTAGCCTCAAATAATTGATGGTTGCGCTTGTACTGCTTACGCACATCACGCAGGGCATCCAAAGCTCCGCGCTTATCAAATTTGTTCAGCGCAACGATATCAGCAAAGTCAAGCATGTCGATCTTCTCCAACTGTGTTGCCGCACCAAACTCCGGTGTCATTACATATAAAGAGAGGTCGCAATAATCAGTGATCATCGTATCCGACTGACCAATGCCCGACGTTTCAACAATGATCAGGTCAAAGCCTGCAGTTTTGCAAATATCGATCGACTCCTGCACATATTTGGACAACGCCAAATTAGCCTGCCGTGTAGCCAGCGAACGCATATACACCCGCGGGTTATTAATAGAATTCATCCGGATGCGGTCGCCAAGCAAAGCGCCGCCTGTTTTACGTTTGGATGGGTCGACAGAAATAATGGCCAGTGTTTTATCCGTCTCCATCAAAAAACGCCGAACAAATTCATCCACTAATGATGATTTACCAGCACCGCCTGTGCCTGTAATCCCAAGGACTGGAATTCCCACCGCCTTGCGCCCTGCGCCACCCGCTATAACAAATTGCTCGGGCTGATTTTCTGCTAACGTAATCAGTGACGCAATCGCTTTCGGATCTTTTTCTGGCAAGTGTTTTAGTTCACCATTGAGCTTGGCCACCGTCTGGAAATCACATTCCTGTAGCATATCGTTTATCATCCCCTGCAAACCCATCCGGCGACCATCATCGGGCGAGTAAATACGTGCTATGCCATAATCCTGCAACTCTTTTATTTCCTCGGGCAATATTACACCGCCACCACCGCCAAATATTTTAATGTGACCAGCACCGCGCTCTTTCAGCAGGTCGTACATATATTTAAAGTACTCCATGTGCCCGCCCTGGTACGAGGTTAGGGCAATACCCTGCACATCCTCCTGGATAGCGCAATTCACCACCTCATCCACCGAGCGGTTATGCCCCAGATGGATAACCTCGGCACCAGAAGCCTGCAAAATACGGCGCATAATATTAATGGTCGCATCATGCCCGTCAAACAGCGAGGCGGCAGTTACAAAGCGTATCTTATTTTTAGAATGGTAGGGTGCAATGGTTTCCATTGGCGGTATTTATACCACAAAGCTAAGCAAAATAGTTAAAAAGCTATGCGTGCATAATAATGAGTGGATGTGCAGATGAGGAGATGTGCAAATGCGAGAATGTGCAAATATGCAGATGAGTAAATATGCAGATGATATTCAAATTGCTATTAATCATGGTAGTCCTTGAATCATGAAAATCATGGTTCAGACAAAAACGGGAAAGCCCGGCATAGCCAGGCTCTCTATTTTAATTTGTAAGATTTATCTTATTCCGTTTTCTTAACCTTTTTCTTTTCAGTTGTAGTTGTGGTCTTCTTTATGGTGTCCACTTTTTTTGAGGTGTCAGCACCCATTTTCATGCCGGTGTCTTTCTTAGCAGTATCAGCTTTTACGGCTGTGTCTACTTTTGTTGTAGAAGACGAATCCACGCTCTTTGTCGAGTCTGAACTTGAGCTCGAACTGTTCCCTTTGCACGCCGCCAAAGAAAAACATACCGCCGCCGCAAGGAACGAAACTTTAATGTGATTTTTCATAGTGTTGATTATTAATGTTTTGTAATATGTAATTAACCAAATGTTAACAGAAATGTTTGGCTGATGGTTTATTTGGACGATTAAAAGCTGGCAATCAGCAATAAAAAACGGGATCTGTAAAATACAGGTCCCGCTTTGGATCTAATGATCCTTGCTGTTATACAGCATCACTGCTGTTTCTTAACCATTTCACCGGTGGCTTCTTGAGCTTTGATTGCCCTGTTGCCTGTTTTGGCCGCTTCTTTCGTTACCTTTTTGGCGACTGCTGTTACCCGATGAACTTGAAGATGATGATCCTCCCATTCTTCTTGAATTTTCATTTTCCCTTGTGCTTTCAGGATTCTTTGTGGTAGGCATAACTAAAAAATTTAAAAGGTTAACATTTTGGTTAATTGCTTATACTCACGTCAAAACCATGCCCAATACCATTATTTCCGATCGGTAATATATTTTCAATTTAATCAATTGACATATAATTAATTAATAATTTAATTAATTTCCAAGCCGATTATGGCGTGGTTTTTATCAAAAAAATATTGTATTGCGATGGGAACACTTTGCGCACAATTAAACAGTTTAGAATCAGATCTTATAAATCCGAAATCGTAAATCCGACATTCGAAATCCTGCCGGCGTGGTTTTTATCAAAAAGATATTGTATTGCGATGGGAACACTTTGCACAAATTATTAAATCACCGTTCCTGCAAATCCGAAATCCTACAGACTAGCACCAGGAGGCAGTTTTGCAACCTCAGTAGTTTGGGGTAATATATAAGCTCTCTCGACAGCCTCAGTTACCAGCAGGTAATAATTTTTTGGCTCGTTCTTGTCATTTACGGGTTTATTATTAATAACAGCTTGTGCAGCGGCTCCGGCGTCACTATAAATTTGTGATAGCAGGGCGTTCGATGTGCGGTCATATTCTGCTGTAGGCAGATCGTGCCAAACGCCGCAATAATCTATAGCCCGGTAAAATTCCCTGTCGCGCATTTCCTGGTGCAGTAATTCATAATCGCCCGAATCAGGGTTAACTAATTCAATTCTTGTAGTGTAATTTGCCATTGTTTTAATATTTAGGGTTTTAAATAAATCCAAAGTTGGGTCAAATTCTTATATGCCGCAATTCGTTTTTTAACGGTATTTTTTACGTATCAGCCGCAAGTAGAAATACTTGACGGTGACTAATGTGGTAATAACCAGCCCCTCCCTTTTGCTTGCAAAAGGGAGGGTGGTCGAGCGAAGCAATGACCGGGTGGGTAAAATCTGCGAACGACATTACCGCCAATGCATTGCCTTAGTTGCTTCCATAGGTGTCCCTTCAAAATCGTATCTTTGCCCCAATCGGTGTAATCACAACCCCATCAGTGTAATCGTGAAAGTATCGGTGTGATCAAACAAAATCAGTGGAATCGCAACTACAGCAGGGAATAAAGGGATATAACAACTACGGTGCATGGCTGCGCGAAAAGTATAAAGGGCAGCGTGTGTTCAAGGTAATTGTTGATGGTAATTTCACCTGCCCCAACCGTGATGGCTCCAAAGGCTACGGCGGTTGCACCTATTGTAATGTTGATTCGTTTACACCTTCGGTTTCGCGTAAAAATCCATCCATCCGTGAGCAGGTAATACAAGGTGTTGAGCGTGCCCGCAAAGGCAACAGGGCAGATAAGTTTATTATCTACTTTCAACCCAACACCAATACCTATGCACCAGCGCATTATCTGAAAATGTTGTATGATGAAGCATTGAGCTATCATACTGAGGATATCGTAGGCCTGTCAGTCGGCACACGACCAGATTGTATCGACGCTGAAAAAATCGCCTTGCTGGAAAGCTATACTGACCGCTTTGATGTCGACCTGGAAATGGGCATGGAGTCTATTTATAATGACACACTTTCCCAGATCAACCGCGGTTGTAATCATGAAGATTTGATAAATGCATTAAAGCTGGTCGAGAACAGCCCGCTTGATATTTGCGTTCACACCATCTTTGGCTTCCCTTGGGAAACCAAAGAGATGATGCTGAAATATGCCGATGAGATCAACCGCCATCCGCAGATCAAGTTTGTCAAGTTCCATCACCTGCATATTGTGGAAGGCTCAGTAATGGGAGTGAAATATAAACGGGAACCATTCAAGCTTTTTAGCCTGCCGGACTATGCCGATTTCCTGTGTGAGTTGTTACCGCTCGTCCGCCCCGACGTCGTAATACAACGATTGTTCGGTCTCTCGGATATGGAATTATTAATCGCACCCAACTGGGGATTGAAGAAGTCTGAGATTCAGCACTATATCGACAAAACCATTTCCGACCGCGGAATTATTCAGGGCTCCGCCTTTATATAATTCAATAATATTCCTTTATTTTAGCGTGTTATCAAAACTTTGGAGCAGCGGGCTCCGTTAAAAACCAATAAAAAAGTTTTGCCACGCATCGACCTGAAAAATTATATTCCGGCCTTAACGGGCGTACGTGCACTAGCTGCCTATCTTGTTTTTATTTCGCATTACGCCGATGTTTTTGACGGCGAAATGCCGCATGCTTTTCAGCGATTTTTTAATGAGTTTCATATAGGGGTAACCATCTTTTTTGTGCTGTCAGGTTTCCTCATCGCCTTCAGGTATTTTGACAATTTCCATCTCACCGGCGACTGGTTTAAGCAATATCTCAAAAATCGTGTGGCTCGTATTTACCCCATGTATTTTCTGCTGACAGCTGGTGCGTTTATATACTATTACTTTACCCGTGAGCCGGCAATCGTAGGCAAATTCCCGAGCGCTATAGGCTTATTCTTTATGCACATCACCTTTGTGCGCGGGTTTTTCTATCAACTAAATTTTACAGGAATCGGGCCGGGATGGTCGCTTACTGTTGAGGAGTGCTTTTACTTTTCGGCGCCTATCGTATTCTTTATCATAAAAAAATATAACAAGTTCTATGCGCAAATATTCGCTATCACCGCCTTTGGTTTCTTAATGGTGCTGATATTCCGCAATGTGGATTGGTATGGTTTCTTCGGCAACTTTACCTTTATGGAATTGTACACCTATTTCGGTCGCTGCTTTGAGTTTTTTGTGGGGATCAAACTGGCATTATATGTTCGCCAGCATGGCCTGGAACGTAAAAATAATATCAGGTTTACTTACCTGGGTTTTGCTGGAATTTTTGCCTGCATAGCCGCTATGTCAAGATACACTATCCCGATGGGATGGTCGGCGGGCCTGCATAATCCGTTGGGTATCATCACCAATAATTACATCCTTCCCATATTTATAGCTATGTTTTTTTATGGGCTGATCACCGAAGGCAGTAACCTGAAAAAAGTCCTCGCAAATCCCTTTGTAGAGCTGTTGGGCAAAAGCTCATACATCTTCTATTTGATACACCTGGGCTATATGTATGCCATGATCCACCATACCTTCAACTGGCTCAACGACCAGGTGTTTGCCTTATATGATAAATGGGAGGTCGACTGGAATTCACCATTTCAATATGATAGCCTGAACCTATTGTATGCTTTTATCGTATTAAACTGTATTTCAGTACTATTATTTAAGTTTATTGAAGAACCTTTGAACCATTACATCCGGAAATCAAACTTTCTTATTAATAAACCAACAACTTGATATTTTATACTTTACTTTTAAATACTTTCTTAGGAATAAAAATATTGACAGTGAAAAAAGTTAGACTTTTAGTTATCATTTGCGGATTGCTTTCCCTTCTCATCTTCAACAAGGCAGGGGCTGGCGGAATAAAATCCAAAGCGGATGGAGAGGTAAGCACCGAACTCAAAATTCATGACAGCGATGGTATTTTCAGCGGAACAGCGTCTTTCACCTTCTCGGTAAAAAATACATTGAGTAACGAACAATCGGGTACCGTTTCATACCTGGTCACTACCGAAAAAGGCGAGAAGGTAACCTCGAAGATCGTTAGGGTAAAGATCGGCAGCAATAGCTCTGAAAACTACGACTTCAGCATCCCTGACCTGCAAACCGGTTTTTACAAGATCAATTTCATGATCAACGTAAGCGATTACGATGATACCACCAAACGTGCTTTCGGAATCAGACCAAAAGAAATACAATCATCGTATTCACGCCCCGCTGATTTTGATGAGTTCTGGCAAAAAACAAAAGACGAGCTGGCTAAAGTAAAGCCAGAATTTAAAGTGGTACCGCTGCCAAAACAGAATACCGAAAGCCGCGATGTATACGAAATTCAAATGCGCTCGCTGGATAATTACCTCATCAAAGGCTACATGACCCTGCCTAAGACGAAGAATAAGAACCACAAATTTTCTGTGTTATTAGGTTTGCCCGGCTACCAGGTTGATCTGTCGCCAATTGTTGGTTTAGATCCCGATCTGGCCATCATCACACTAAACACCCGGGGGCAGGGAACCAGTCGCGGGGAGATCGATACCCGCCGTGATGAGTTTTTGACTTACCGCATCGAGAACAAAGAAAAATATGTGATGCGCGGTGTGATCATGGATTGCGTTCGCTGTATCGACTTTATATATAGTCAACCTAATTTGAGGCATGATAATATCCTGGCTACCGGCGGTAGTATGGGTGGGTATTTGGCGATTGCTCTGGCAGGCGTTGATAGCCGTATAAACCTGTCATCTGCCCAAAACCCGATCTTATGCGATATCCGCGGATTGTCAGGCGAGGTAGACTGGCCAATCAGCAGCTTTAAAAAATATGCAGCAACCCAGCCAGGCCTGACTATGGAAAAAATATTCAACAACCTGGATTATTTCGACGGGAGGAACTTCGCAGTAAATGTAAAATGCCCTTTCTTAATGGGTATCGGTTTGCTCGACCCGTTTGCACCACCAAATAACGAGTTTGCAACTTATAACCTAATTCCCGGCAGGAAACGCATAATGATCTTTAAGGACCTGTCACATGAGATCAGTCCGAAATATAAAGAATTGGAAGGCAGATGGATGCGCGACGCTTTTGCATTATTTTAAGATATGACAAAGAAATTTACACTTATAAAATATAAGCCGCTGCTGATTGCGTTTTTGCTGATTGGGGCATTGCGCAGCAACAGTTACGCAGGTGGGTTCCCGGTAAGGCCGGGAAGTTTACTGCTATCGCCATCGGTAACTTATTTTTATGCAAATAAGGCGTGGGATTCAACCGGGCACCTTGGTTCTTTTCCTAATAACGGTCATTTTTCGTCATGGACCTATCAGCTATATGCCGAATATGGTTTAAGCCGTCGTTTTACAATAGTGGCCCAACTGCCCTATGTGACCAACACATTTGAGCAAACCGGCTATAGATCTACCGCATCAGGATTGTCGGATTTGGAAACCGGCATCCGCTGGTATGTGGCCAACATCGATTACCGCTTTTACTTCATGGTTCAGGGTACAGTTATTACACCTTTATATATTAACAACCCAAGCTTAGGCTACGGTTTGACAGGAGGGGAGCTGAAACTCATGTTCTCAGGAAGCATGAAGATGTTTGGAACAAATGCCTACTTCACGCTCGAAAACGGTTTCAGGCAATATATTAGCAGCACCGGCCCTTTCCAGGACAGGTATAATGGCACTTTAGGTTTTAACCTGGATAAACAGTTCAAAAATCAGATTTCGGTTTCTGTTGGCGGGTTTTATTCCACAAGCCAGAATAAACAGTTTTTGCCAGCTGAATATTACGCCACTAAAAACTTTTCATTCAACCAGGTTTCACTTAGCTACGGACATTCATTCAGCCGTGAATTCTCTATATTTTTAACCGCAGGTAAATTTATAACAGGACGAAACACGGGCGATGGTGCAAGTGGTTCGGTTTCATTAGTGTTGAAACCGTTTTAAGACATAAACAATTACAATGACCAGGTTACTCATCATATTATTCCTTTTACCTTTTTACTGCCTGGCGCAAACCGCCGATAAGTATATTCAGGCGGGAAACGAAAAAGGCAATCGCAAAGATTACAAAGGCGCTATTGCCGACTTTACCAAAGCTGTTCAGTTAAATGCTAACGCATCAAAGGCATATTTTTACCGCGCCAATGCCGAAGGGAATATTGATGATCATAACGCGGCCATTGCCGACTATACTAAAACCATCGAGCTCGATCCAAATAACACCAACGCCTGGTTCTACCGTGCCAACGCGAAAAATGCAATAAAAGATTATAAAGGCGCCATTGAAGATTTCGACAAGGCGATCTCCATGAATTCGCGCAATGCGGATATGTATCACTATCGAGCCAATGCAAAATCAAACTCAGGTGATTATACCGGTGCGGTTGAAGACTTTACTAAAGCGATGGAACTCGCGCCAACCGATCCTCAATTGTATGAATACCGTGGTGTTGCCAAAGCCAATTTGCACCAGGATAGGGAGGCTATTATCGACTATGACAAGGCGGTTAAACTTGATCCAAAAAATGCTGACCTGATCTATTACCGCGCCAACTCCAAAGGAAACATAGGCGATTTTAAAGGGGCAATAGAAGATTATAACACCACTTTAAGTCTCGATCCTAAAAATGCTCATGCGGTATTTTATCGTGGTAATGCGGAGGGTAATCTTGGCGATTATAAACCGGCCATTGCTGATTATAAGAAAACCATTGAGATGGATCCAAAAATGCCAAACGTATACAAATACCTGGCTCACGCCTTAGCGAATGACGATGATGAACCTGCAGCATTGACCTACTTTGGCAACCAAATAAAGAAAGATCCGAACAATGCCGAATTACACATTTACGATGGCCTTGTAAAAAGCAATATGAACAGGAAAAGTGAAGCCGTTGCTGAATTTAATAAAGCGATAGAGCTTGACCCTAAAAGTTCGGATGCCTATCAGAACCGTTCAGATGCCCGCTATGGATTAAAAGAATATACCGGGGCGATGGAAGACGCAGAGATGGCTGTAAAATTGGACGCTAAAAACAGCTATGCCTACATCTCACGTGCCCGTATAAAGGCATTTAAACACGATACTGCAGGTGCTATGGCTGACTTGAATAAGGCTATTGAAGTCGCTCCAAAAAATGACTATGCTTATGCCATCCGCGGTGATATGAAATATTCACTGAAACAGTATACAGCTGCTATGGCCGACTATAATAAGATGATGGATTTTGGCGCCTCAAATGCTGAAAACTACTTGAGGAGGATTAAAGGCAGGATAAAGCTCGGAGACCGCAAAGGTGCTTTGGAAGACACGAAAGATATGATCGATCTGAACTCAAGATTCCAGCGTTTATATGTGGAGTTGGGCAAGATTTTGATCGATGGCAAATTTTATAAAGAGGCCCAGGACCTGTACGATAAAATGATAAAGGCCCATCCCAAAAATGGCGACTTCTATGTAGAACGCGGAGTGGCCAAACAAAACCTCGGAAACATAACTGAAGCCATAGCCGATTATGATATGGCTATGCGATTAGATTCAGCTTCAGGTGCCGCTTATTATAACCGTGGTAATGCCAAACTGATGAAGGGAGATTATGATGGTGCATTAAAAGATATTGACCGCGCGATAAAGATCAGCAAAGAAGAAGACGGTGAAGCTTATTTTGTACGCGGCAATGTTCGTGTGGCACAAAAGGACTATGAGAGGGCCATAGACGATTATAACAGCGCCTTGTATCTTGATATCACCAATACCAAAGCTTTCGCCTATCGTGGACTCGCCAAAAGCTATCTGAACGACGCCGAAGGCGCCAACGCTGACCTGGCCGAAGCCATGCGCATCGACCCTAAAAACGAAGATTTTTTCAATTTACGCGGACAAGCAAAATTCAACCTGAAAGATGTTTCCGGAGCAATAAAAGATTACGATTCCGCCATCGCGTTAGACCCGCAGGACGCAGCTCCATATCTTAATCGCGGCTTAGCAAAAGTCGGCAGAGATAATACAGGTGCATGTGCCGATATGAATAAAGCCCTGCAACTTGGCTCAAAAGCCGCTGCGGACGCGTTGAAGAAGTATTGTCATTGATTCCAAGTATTACTTAATGTGTCATTGCGATGAACGGCCTGAGCGGTGAAGAAGCAATCGCATGCTATGCAGGGCGAATATGCATGGCGGCTCTGTACAGTTCGCGATTGCCGCACTGCGTTCGCAATGACATATTTATTAAGGTTCGACTTTGTTCCCAAACAATTTCCCAATCGCCTCCTCCCTAAAATCAAACACGCCCTTCAATTTCTCCCTCACAAAAAGTCCATTTGCCATTCTCCCAATAAACCCATACGGAATAGCATAATTCACAATATCCGTCATCATTATCCCGCCATCAACCTGTTTAAAATGATGCTGATGGTGCCATAGTGCATAAGGGCCGAAGCGCTGCTCATCAACAAAATATTCTTTCTCTTTTACATGGGTGATCTCCGTCATCCATCTAAGTTTAATACCGAATAATGGCGAGACAAAATAAGTGATGATCATCCCAGGATATACTTTATCGGTATCCTTGTACTCTGAAGTAACCACAAAATTCATATCCGGCGGAGTGATCTTTACCAGGTTTAGCGGCGAGGTGAAAAAATCCCACGCCTTATCCAGCGTAGTCGGAATAAATGTTTCGTATTTAAGGGTGTAGCTTTTCACTATAGAACTAACGGTATCTTTCGGGGTAAGGTTTTCGGGTTACTGATCTTTGTCAGGGAGTTCCATCCGCATTTCGATCAAATGTTTACTGAAACCGATTTTTTCATAAGCTTTCACCGCCGGCAGATTGTCGCTATAAACATCCAGCCTGAATTCGGTTATGCCTTGCCCTGTAGTCCAGTCCTGTAATGCAGCTATAACTCTTTTGTTGACACCTTTGCCGCGGTGTTCAGGCTTTACATACATAAAACCCAGGTAAGCATGTTTAGGATGTTTTAAATATATCTTCGAATCCTCGATACGCGCATATCCGCTGCCAATGATCTCACCATTTAATTCGGCAACTATCACTTCAATGTGCGGAGCCTGGATCATTGCAGCAATGTCATAATAATTGATATGGCCATCCTTCAAAGTTGGATCAAATGGACGCTCAGTTTGGATTATTCCCTGTTCAAACTCCAGTAGAATATCCAGATCGGCAAGTGTTGCTGTGCGGGTGATGATCTCCTCCATTTATTTCTGATCAGTGGCAATCGGCAAATCCCTTCTCGACCATTCGCTCCACGAGCCTACATACATTTTTGGTCCGGTAATCCCTGCATAATCCATCCCCAACAAAGTATGACAAGCCGTAACACCCGAGCCGCAGTGAACAATCACCTCATCAGGCTTAACATCGCCCAATAATTTCTCATAAGCTGCCTTTAATTCTTCCGGAGATTTGTATTTGCCATTAGCATCCAGGTTAAGTGTATATGGCATATTCTCCGCTCCCGGAATATGACCTGCTATCAAGTCAATAGGTTCCATCTGTCCTAGATATCGGGGTGTCTCCCGCACATCGATCACCATTTTGTGGCTATCTTTTGCCGCTTTGCCGGTCTCTTCAATATCCACCGTTCCTGCAAAATTTGCCGGTACAGGATAATCTCCAACAGCAGGAACAGTATAAGATTCAGTACTTAATGGCACACCTGCATCAACAGCTGCTTTCAGCCCACCATTTAACACCTGTACTTTTTTATGACCAATGGCCCTCAACATCCACCATAGTCTTGCACCACCAAAGGCAGCAGCTTTATCATCGTATACTACAACATGACTTTCGGGCGTAATTCCCCACTCACCTAATTTTTTTGAAAAGCTTTCAATTGGGGGCAAAGGATGACGTCCGCCATTGGCGGCATTTTCGGGCAGGAGCGCAAGGTCTCTATCCAGGTCGGCAAATTGGGCGCCTTCCAGGTGTCCTGCGTCGTAACGCCGGCGGGCATCGGCCCCGGCACGAGCGTCGATAAGTATAATAGGGCCCTTTATGGACCTTAGTTCTTCAATCTCAATTAATGGCGACATGGTATCAGTATTTATATCTTCAAAGATATAAATGCGCCGCCAAATGCAACTATTTTACCGGCCTTACTGCACTATTTTATTGGCGCAATACGAGCTGGCAAAGGCTTCAGGTTTTGCCTTGAATACAAAGCCCATGCTCAGGATGTAGCCCATTGCTTCGTGCAAAGCCTGGTTTGATTTGAACATCGGGTTGGTATTGATATCAGCATGAACTTCCAGGTCAACATCATACAGGTCGAGCAGATCGCACAATTTGTAAGCAATGTCGATGGATTTTTGCACCTCGCTAAGCATACGCTCTTTGATGCTCATCTTTTGCCCGGTACGTTCCTGATGGATGAACATAAAGCCGCCGCGCCCCTCACGAAGGAACACGATAACAGTGGCAAAATCGGTAACGTTACCTTTTACCTGCGAGTCGGTACCAATGCAAACCTTCAGTTTGTTGCCCAGCAGACTTTCTCTTTCAATAGCTTGTTCTACTTCTTCGAGGATTGGCGAATGGATGATCTCGCCGCTAAATTTTCTCCAGGTCATAAAATTTTTTTAGGTTAATTTTAACTGACCTGTGTTTCAGGTCTATAAAAATAAGCGATAAGCTCTCATATAAACGTTAAGCCGTTGTGATTTATTTGTTAACAGTCTGTTGTTTATTAACAGGCTGTTATTCAAAGATAAGTATATTTTGAGTAAAATCAGTAAGCGCGGGTTTTTCGGTACTATATAGATTTGACAACTTTTGGAAAGTTGTCAAATCTTCGAAAGTGTCGAAAAGGACTTGTATATTTAACTTTTCTCAACAATTAACCAAATCCTATCTTATGAAGTTTACACATTGGGCCATGCTATCCACCGCGGTTTTTGCGGTTGCAGCCTGTAAGCAAAAAATTGAAGACAAATCGGCCTCTGTGCCAAAACGTACCGTTTTTTTTGACAAGAGCGGTATGGACACTACCGTAAAACCCGGCGAAAACTTTGCCTTGTACGCCAACGGCAAATGGTTTAAGGATACCAAAATACCACCATCAGAAACTGGTTGGGGATCATTCTATACCGTATCCGATGACAACATTAAACATGTGCACGAAATACTGAATGATGTATCATCAACAGACCACCCATCAGGCAGCCTGGAGCAAAAGGTAGGCGACCTGTACAAAAGCGGTATGGATACTGCCACTATTGAAAAGCTGGGTTATGATCCGATCAAACCGCAGTTAGAAAAGATCAATGAAGTTAAAGATTATAAAGACTTAGTAAAACTAGCCGCAGATGGCTTTAAAACGGGCGACGGCTTCTTATTCGGTTTTTATGTTTCGCCGGATGACCGGATCGCCTCAAAAAATGCTGCGCATTTTGACCAGACCGGCCTTGGGCTACCTGAGCGAGAATATTATTTCGAGAATGATTCGACCTCGAAAAAAATACGCGCTGCTTATGTAAAATATATCGCTCAACTTTTCACGTTTACCGGTACAGACGCTGCTACCGCCGCTAAAAAAGCGGATGGTATATTGAAATTGGAAACTGCCATCGCGCAATCGCACCTTACTCCGGTTGAGCTCCGTGATCCGGTTAAGAATTATAATAAACTCACTACTACCGATCTGCAAAAGTTAATGCCTGATCTGGATCTGAAAGACGCCTTCGACAGAATGGCACTTAAAACAGATACCGTATTGGTTGGTCAGCCCAATTACTATAAGGCATTGGATAACCTGCTGAAAACGCAGCCGATAGATGTTTGGAAGGATAAAGCAACTTTCGAGGCCATAAATGGGGCTTCAAATATGTTGAGCAAGAAGTTCAGAGATGCTCATTTTGATTTCTTTGGAAAAACATTGCAGGGGCAAAAAGTACAAAAGGAGCGCTGGAAGCTGATGTCATACAATGTAGACAACTGGCTGGGCGAACTGCTGGGACAACTATATGTCGAAAAATATTTCCCGCCTGATGCTAAAAAACGCATGCTCGACCTGGTGAACAACCTGCAAAGCACCTACAAAGACCGCATAGAAAAACTGGACTGGATGAGCCCTGAAACCAAGAAGCAGGCGCTTGCTAAATTGGCTGCTTTTACCAAGAAGATCGGTTATCCTGACAAATGGAAAAAATACGATGATGTTACTATTGATAAAGGCTCATATTATGCCAACGGTCAATCGGTAGCCAAACATGATTATAACGAAATGATCAAAAAGGTGAATAAGCCTGTCGACCGCAGCGAATGGGGGATGACACCGCCGACCGTAAATGCTTATTATAACCCGACATTTAATGAGATCGTATTCCCTGCAGGTATATTGCAATTCCCATTCTTTGATAAGGATGCAGATGATGCGATCAACTATGGCGCTATAGGTGCAGTGATCGGCCACGAAATGACCCACGGTTTTGACGATCAGGGCCGCCAGTACGACAAGGATGGCAACCTGAAAGACTGGTGGACAAAAGACGATGCTGCAAAATTTACCAAACGTGTGCAGGTGATGATCGATCAGTATGACAAATACACCGTGCTTGACGGTCTTCACGTAAACGGAAAGCTTACCCAGGGAGAAGACCTGGCGGATATAGGCGGATTGGCCATTGCCTACCAGGCATTTAAAAACACCCCGCAAGGCAAAGGCGATACGAAGATAGATGGCCTGACACCTGATCAGCGTTTCTTCCTGTCATTTGCCCAGGTATGGCGCGTGAAAACCAGTGACGAAACCATGCGCATGCGTATCAAACTCGACCCGCACGCTCCTGAAATGTACCGTGTAGATGGTCCATTATCAAACACACCGGCATTTTTCAAAGCCTTTGACATTAAGCCGGGCGATAAAATGTACCGTGATGAAAAGGATATGGTGAAGGTGTGGTAGTTTGAGGTGAAATGTTAAAGGCGAAAGGTAAAAGGTTTTTTTTAAGACTTACGAAGTTTCAAAAACTTCGTAAGTCTATTTGCTATTGGTCGTTTTTAGACATTCTCTTATATGATTTATGCTGAATTTGGATAAGCTTATTGGTTTCGGGATCAACATAAAACTCAAATAATTCATCAGCCAACATTCTTTCAGAAAAACGTTTGCTTTGAAAGGGGCCGTCAGTCCAGATATACTTTTGGCTTCGTTTGTTCCAAAGCCTCCCATCTTTAAACTCTACTTTATCTGCTACGTACCATAAGGCTATCTCTTTGTAATCTAATAACCTGGTTGGTATGCGACTTATTATCTCAGAATGTACGCTATCCCAGTCTTGACCTATCTGCCCTCTCAAAAATCGAATAAGTAGTTGAGTATTAATCTTGCCGTTATAAAACTCTCCGGTTTTCTTTACGCTTTCATGTTGAGGAAGCATTTCAATTTGACTATATTTCTTTGTATTCCTTTCATCAGCAAAACGGCCGTTAACAAGATGATCTCGTTTACTGCCTGAAGTTTTCATTTTACTGATCAGCCATCTTTTATTATGCTCTCTCATTTCTATATATTTTCATTTGCACATCTGCATATCCACGCATCCGCACATCACCCCACCAGCTTTTTATACTTTATCCTATGCGGTGTCACATCACCCACACGTTTTTTACGATTTTCCTCATACGCCGTATAATCACCTTCAAAGAAATAAACCTGCGAGTTACCTTCAAACGCCAGGATATGGGTACAAACACGGTCGAGGAACCAGCGGTCGTGGCTGATGATGACGGCGCATCCGCCAAAGTTTTCCAGGGCTTCTTCCAGTGAGCGTAAAGTATTTACGTCGATATCATTGGTTGGCTCATCGAGCAGCAATACGTTCGATCCTTTTTTCAGCGTGATAGACAAATGCACACGGTTACGCTCACCACCTGAAAGTACTCCAACCTTCTTCTGCTGATCAGCGCCATTAAAGTTAAACTTGGATACATAGGCCCTTGAGTTCAAAGGACGATTACCTACCATAATGTTATCCAGTCCGCCGGTAACGTTTTCCCAAACGGATTTATTAGGGTCGAGGTCATCATGCATCTGGTCGACATAACCCAAAGCAACGGTTTCACCAACACGGAAAGTACCGGCATCTGGTTTTTCCTGGCCAGTGATCAACCTAAATAAAGTAGTTTTACCCGCACCGTTTGGTCCAATAATACCTACTATACCCGCAGGCGGCAACGAAAAACTCAGATTTTCGAACAATACTCGATCGCCATAAGCCTTGGTTACGCCATTGGCTTCGATCACCACATTGCCCAAACGTGGTCCCGGTGGGATGAACAGCTCCAGTTTGTCTTCACGCTCCTTCGTTTCTTCGGAGGCCAGTTTTTCATAGTTCGATAAACGTGCCTTTCCTTTAGCCTGGCGTGCTTTCGGCGCCATACGCACCCATTCCAACTCGCGTTCCAATGTTTTCTGGCGTTTGCTCTCAGTTTTCTCTTCCTGTGCCAAACGTTTTGCCTTCTGATCCAGCCATGATGAATAATTGCCTTTCCACGGAATACCTTCGCCACGGTCAAGCTCCAAAATCCATCCGGCTACATTATCTAAGAAATAGCGGTCGTGCGTTACAGCTATAACGGTTCCTTTATATTGCTTAAGATGTTGCTCCAGCCAGTCGATTGACTCAGCATCTAAGTGGTTGGTTGGCTCATCGAGCAATAACACATCCGGTTCCTGCAAAAGCAATCGGCACATCGCCACGCGGCGGCGTTCACCACCAGATAACACCGATATTTTAGTATCCGGCTCGGGGCAACGAAGCGCATCCATCGCTCTTTCCAGTTTCGAATCCAGTTCCCATGCGTTAACCGCATCTATCTTATCCTGCAATTCGCCCTGGCGTGCCATCAGCTTATCCATCGCATCCGGGTCGCTGTAAACCTCTTCCAGACCAAATTTTTCGTTGATATCTTCGTATTCCTTTAATATGGCGGTGATTTCGGCTACACCTTCTTCCACTACTTCTCTTACCGTTTTATTCGGATCAAGCTCAGGTTCCTGCGCCAAATAGCCAACGGTATATCCCGGCGAGAAAACAACCTCACCCTGAATGGATTTGTCTATCCCGGCAATGATCTTTAACAAAGAAGATTTGCCCGACCCGTTTAGACCGATCACACCGATCTTGGCGCCATAAAAAAAGGATAGGTAAATATTCTTTAAAACCTGTTTTTGCGGAGGATATATCTTGCTCACTCCGGCCATTGAAAAAATGATCTTTTCGTCTGCCATGTTTTTAATTAGTGAATGATTTATTTAATGACTGAATTAGCGAATGAGTGAATTAGTGATTATACTGGTTATTGAAGACCAAAATTTTACTTAGTCATTCACTAATTCACTCATTCGCTAAATAAATTTCTTCGGGGTCACAAATATGCTTAAATTTGATAGAATAGCAATTCTTTTGTAGTGGATTTAGTTGCCGGCAGATCGGCCATTCTCTCACTCAACTTATCCGCTCCAAAATGTAACATTCTAAACCTGGTTATCGTCTATGTAATAAATGCCCTGGTTTTTGAGTTTGGATTGACGGGATAGGCCATTTGGTAGGTTTAAAGCCATATTCTTGTGGATATCTTGAAAACTAGGCAAATATAATTGATAAAATAAAGATCATTTTTGAATAGGGCTCGTATAAAGAAACGGGAAGTGGCGGATTTGAAAAGAGGTTGATGCCTAATTGTCAGAAACAGTGACGAAATTTCTTGTTTCGTGATACTGGGCTCGGGTTTGAAAAAGTTAAACTTTTTGATGATTTCATTGTCAATAAGTTAAGACAGGAAAATAGGTTGATTAATGGCTGTTATAACAGTTTTTTGTCAACATATACTTGTAATAATGGTTTTCTTTGATGAGATTGCGTATCATAATAATGTCTGTTTTTGCTGTGGCCTTGTAATTGGCAATATAGTTGTCATAGTATTGTGGAATAAAACAGACGTCTTAATGTTGAAGCAAACTAATTGTTAAGTTAGGACGTACATAATTTTTGGAAAGGTATTATATGGAAGCTAAATTTTCGCCGCGGGTTAAGGATGTTATTCAATATAGCAGGGAAGAGGCTTTACGCCTTGGCCACGACTATATTGGAACCGAACATCTTTTACTTGGGCTAATTCGCGACGGCGACGGTATTGCAATTAAATTGCTGAAAGGATTGAACGTTGATACCGCCAAACTACGTCGTGCCGTTGAAGATGCCGTTAAAGGCACCATCGGAACCAATGTTCACATTGGAAGTATCCCGCTGACTAAGCAAGCGGAAAAAGTATTAAAAATCACTTACCTGGAAGCCAAGATATTTAAGAGCGATGTAATCGGAACCGAACACCTCTTGTTATCTATCCTGCGCGACGAGGATAATATCGCATCGCAGATCTTGTTGCAGTTTAATGTTAACTACGAAATATTTAAGGGCGAAGTAGAATCGCACAAAAATGATGTGACCGACGAAATGCCTGGCTCACCAACCGGTGGCGAGGACGATTTCAAGGAAGAAGATTCTTTCAGTCAGCCTAAAAAAGTATCCGATATTAAATCAAAAACACCCGTACTTGATAATTTCGGTCGCGATTTGACCAAAGCTGCCGAAGATGGCCGTTTGGATCCTATCGTTGGCCGTGAGAAAGAGATCGAACGCGTATCGCAGATATTATCACGCCGCAAAAAGAACAACCCGATCCTGATCGGTGAGCCCGGTGTAGGTAAATCAGCAATTGCCGAAGGTTTGGCATTGCGTATCGTTCAGCGCAAAGTATCACGTGTATTATTCAATAAACGTGTAGTTACCCTTGATCTGGCTTCATTGGTTGCCGGTACCAAATACCGCGGCCAGTTTGAAGAGCGTATGAAAGCGGTAATGAATGAACTGGAAAAATCTCCTGACGTAATATTGTTTATCGACGAGATACATACTATCGTAGGTGCAGGTGGTGCTTCTGGCTCGCTGGATGCATCAAACATGTTCAAACCTGCTTTGGCAAGGGGCGAAATCCAATGCATCGGGGCTACTACATTAGACGAATATCGTCAGTATATTGAAAAAGATGGCGCTTTAGACCGTCGTTTCCAGAAGGTAATGGTCGAGCCGGCTACTCCGGATGAAACCATCGAGATATTGACCCGCATTAAGGATAAATACGAAGAGCACCATGGCGTAACTTATACTCCTGAAGCAATCAACGCTTGCGTTACTTTAACTGCAAGATACATTACTGACAGGTTTTTACCGGATAAAGCTATTGATGCGCTGGATGAATCAGGTTCACGTGTGCACCTGACCAATATCCACGTTCCGCAAAATATTCTGGATGTTGAGGCCAAGATCGAACAGATCAAAATTGAAAAGAACAAAGTTGTCCGCAGCCAGAAATATGAGGAAGCTGCAAAACTGCGTGATACTGAAAAACACTTGCTGGAAGAACTGGAACAGGCTAAAGCAGTTTGGGAAGCTGAGACAAAATCAAAACGCTATACCGTAACTGAAGAAAACGTTGCAGAAGTAGTTGCTATGATGACCGGTATCCCGGTTCAGCGTGTAGGACAGGCAGACAGCCAGAAATTGCTGCAAATGTCTGAAACTATCGCGAGCAAGATCATCGGTCAGGAAGATGCGATCAAGAAATTGACCCGCGCTATACAACGTACCCGTGCGGGATTGAAAGATCCTAAAAAACCTATCGGTTCATTCATATTCCTTGGCCCTACAGGTGTAGGTAAAACCGAGCTGGCAAAAGAACTTGCACGCTTTATGTTTGATACCGAGGATGCCCTGATACAGATAGACATGAGCGAATACATGGAAAAATTCGCTGTATCAAGATTGGTTGGTGCGCCTCCGGGTTATGTAGGATACGAAGAAGGCGGACAGCTGACAGAAAAAGTTCGTCGCAAGCCATATGCAGTTATCCTGCTGGACGAGATCGAAAAAGCTCACCCTGATGTATTCAATATCCTGTTACAGGTATTGGACGAAGGCCAGCTAACCGACTCACTGGGCCGTAAGGTTGACTTCAGGAACACTATTATCATCATGACCTCGAACATTGGTGCACGCCAGTTGAAAGACTTCGGTCAGGGTGTTGGTTTCAGCACTTCGGCTAAAGCTAACCAGGCTGATGCACACTCAAGAGGTGTAATCGAAAACGCTTTGAAACGCGCTTTTGCTCCAGAGTTCCTGAACCGTATTGATGACGTGATCGTGTTCAACTCACTGGGTAAAGAAGAGATCTTCAAGATCATCGATATCGAACTGGCATTCTTATTCGGCCGTGTAAATACGCTTGGTTACAAGATCGCACTGACCGATAATGCCAAAGAGTTCATCGCCGACAAAGGTTTCGACTCACAGTTCGGTGCTCGTCCGTTGAAACGTGCCATCCAGAAATACCTGGAAGACCCGATCGCTGAAGAAATACTGAAAGGCGAACTATCTGAAGGCGATGTGATGGAAGTAGATTACGACAAGGAAACCGATCAGATCAAAGTGGTCGATAAAACTAAAAAAGGCGAAAACAAAAAGCCTAAAGAAGAAGAGCAGGAATAATTGATCTTCTTTCAGAATAAAGAAAACCCCGCCGGTTAAAACTGGCGGGGTTTTTGTTTTCAATATTAACGTGTTATAAAACATGTGTAAAACATTTATTATATAACACGTGTTAATTTATTATTATTGATTGTAAATAACTGATCTGTAATAATATGGATAACGAGCAACTATACGATAATATCCAGGAGATTAAAACGGCATTCGTGATCACATTTTTGATTGCGGTATATTGTTTTTGTATGGATATGAGATTTGTTTCGGCCCACGTGCAATGGAAAGTTGTATGTGATTCAACAGGTTTTATTATAGTAACCGCTATTGACACAACACTTTTTTTCGAGCTGTTAAGGCTGAAGAAAGCATATAAAGAGATACCCGAAGATTCGGATTAATTTCCCGAACCGGGTTAAGCACAAAAGGCAAGCCGATCAGCTTGCCTTTTGTGTTATTAAGAATCTCTATGTTTAAATTCCGGGTACTTCCTCCACTTGTTTTTTGAAGCTGAAAATTTTGGTTTTTTGCAGGTACTCCACCTGTTTCACCGGTTTCTTGTAAGTATATAACCACCACAGGCTATATTTCAAACAGAAGTTATAGAAAAATATCGGCAGCACTATACCTGATGCCCATACCAGCACAACTAAGGCCGGGATAAAAGTTATATGCAGGAAGCTCTGTAAAAATATGCGGGCAATAGTCATCACGATGATTTGCATACAGTAAACAAATAGTGAGTGATAACCTACGATGCGTATCCATGTAAATACTTTATATCGTTGCAGCAGGAATGAGAAGTTGACCGATATGGTACAGCCTACCAATGCCTGGAAAAGGTAAAAAAACGGCATTTTGTGCTCAAGAAGGTCGTTACCAAACTCGCTTGGTTGCTGATTTATTTTAGTAGCGAAATACTGGGTAGTTAAAAATACAGCCAGCATCGGGAAAAATATCTTCCAGGAAGCAAAGCGTTTGATGTTGTTTTCGTCCAGCATGATATGCGATATCAGGTCGCCCAGCGAGAAGAAGAAGTAATATTCAAGGATGTCAGTCAGTAACCAGGCATTGATATTATTAACATGGATATAAGCCGAGATACAGAAGAATACAAAGCCCAGCAACACGTGAAATAGTGGTTTGAGCTTCAGAACAGATTTAACAAAAGCATAGAGCACCCCGATAAAAAATAACGCATTCAGATACCAGAAGTGTCCCGTTTGGCGCGGATCAAGCAGTAACATCAGGTATCTTGAAGGACCGACAGCTCCGCTATTTGTAAAGCCTGTATATTTTGAGGCTAAAATCTGCATGGATATTTCTATAAATCCCCATACCAGCAACGGGAACAATATGTTGTTGGTACGGTCACTGACATAACCGTTAAGTCCTTTTTTATTTAAACTTTTGCCAACCAACAAGCCCGAAATAATAAAAAACAAAGGCATCCGGAAACCATAAAGAAAGGTGCCCAGATAGTTAAAAAAAGGATAGGCGCTCAGATCAGCATGGCCGTTAAGGGAGTCCAGGCAGTGCCCGAAACCTACCAGCATAATGCTGATGCCCTTATCGTAGTCTACCCACAACCATCTTTTTTCTTTACGTATAAACTGGGAATTAAATGGATCCATTGTTTAAGGTTTAATCAATTGTTTTTCTAATACGGCAACCACAGGGTAGAGGTTGCTTTTTTAATTTTAAATAAATGTAATTACCGCAGGGGCAAACGGTATTTATTCAGAGGCAATGTTTGTGCCGCAACAATTGTATACTTAAATATAAGATGTTTAAACAGCAATTTGGGGATTGTAATCCACATTTTGGAGTTCCCCATTCCCCATGTGTTACAAAAAATCTATACTGCTGTATCATTTTTGCCAGCAAAGCAGTAATAATAGTATCGAAGGAAGCGTTTTAAAGAATGTTAAATAACCTTAAAAAAATTTAACAAAAACCTTTAAACCTTTTTAACTTAATTTGGTCATACTAGTAGAAAACACAATTACTATGAAAAAACTCTTATCTATTTTATGCTGCGCAGTAATATTATTGTCAGTGTCCTCATGTACTAAGCAGTATCTTAATCCGGTTGTCGCAAATCAGAATAAAACGGTATATACCGATGTTGTTTCAACTGACTGGACTGCATATACAGACCCTGCCGGGGTTAAGTCATATCAATTGCCGATCAATGTCAATGAGTTAGATCAGGCATCGTCAGATTTCGACGGTGTTATTGTGTCGATTTCTTACGATGGTGGCAATACATATGAGCAATTGCCTGAGGTATACGGTAATCTTTCCTATAGTTTTACTTACAACAAAGGAAATGTTACGTTATATGCACAAACGCCCGATGGTACAACGGCGGTGCAACCCACAGATGCAATGAAAGTAAAAATTGTATTGGTTTACTCGGAATAATAATAGGGTAGGATTAAAAAATTAAAAGGTGTACCGGATTCCGGTACACCTTTTTTATTGCTTTTGAAAGTCTCCCCTTCTGGGGGAGATTTAGAGAGGGCTACTTTTCCATCTGCTCAATCACCGCCTGGGTTACGCCGGTAAACGAGAAACCGCCATCGTGGAAGAGGTTCTGCATAGTAACCATTTTGGTCAGGTCAGAGAACAAAGTAACACAGTAATCAGCGCACTGATCAGCATTAGCATTGCCAAGCGGGCTCATTTTCTCCGCATAATTAATAAAGCCATCAAAACCTTTTACCCCCGAACCAGCAGTAGTGCGGGTAGGCGATTGCGATACGGTATTGATGCGCACTTTCTTTTTAGTGCCATAGTAATAGCCAAAGTTGCGTGCAATGCTTTCTAATACGGTTTTGTTATCGGCCATATCGTTATAATCAGGGAATACACGTTGCGCAGCGATATAGCTCAATGCCACAACTGATCCCCACTCGTTTATCGCGTCATGCTTAAGGGCGATCTGCAATATACGGTGCAGGCTCAATGCCGAAATGTCAAAACCTTTATGTGTAAAATCGTAATTATTCTCATAGTAAGGGATGTTTTTACGCACATTCACACTCATGCCGATAGAGTGCAGGATAAAGTCAACGCCCCCGCCAAAATGTTCTATAGTTTTGGTAAACAGGTTTTCCAGGTCATCATTGCTGGTTACATCAGCACCAATAACAGGCGCATTGCATTCGGCAGCAAGGTTGTTCAGTTCGCCCATGCGCAAGGCAAGCGGAGAATTCGACAGAACGATCTCTGCACCTTCTGCATGACATCGCTGAGCCACTTTCCATGCGATAGATTGCTCATTCAGCGCACCGAATATGATACCCTTTTTGCCTTTTAGTAAGTTATAAGCCATAATGTGGTTGGTTTTTATTGAGGGGTAAAGTTATTGATTAGTTTGCAGTTTTTAGTTTGCAGTTTGCATTTTCAATTGTGGGCCTTTTCTGCAAACTGCCCACGGGCAACTGCTAACTGTTCAGCAGTTCCCTTGCATTCTGCAGCGCACTCTCACCCGGCTTATCGCCGCTTAGCATTTTGGCTATTTCAACCACGCGTTCCTGCTTGTCCAGTTGACGGATACGGGTGTAAGTGGTAGTGCTTTCATTGTCCTTATAAACAAAGTAATGACTTTGTCCTTTACTGGCTATTTGCGGTAAATGTGTGATAGTGATGACTTGTAGATTCCCGGCAAGGCGTTCCATGATCTGTCCTACCTTATTGGCCACCTCTCCGGATATTCCTGTATCGATCTCATCAAAAATGATAGTTGGAAGAGCGGTATATCGTGCAATTAATGATTTGATCGATAACATCAACCTTGAAAGCTCACCACCGGATGCTACCTTACTCATCTCGGCTAAAGCATGACCTTTATTAGCAGAAAACAGGAAACGAACCTGGTCTGATCCATCTGGCCCTAAATGAGAGTCACCCCCTTTAGTAGGTAAAGGAGATAATTCAACTTTTAAAGTCGAATTAGGCATGCCCATTTCCGACAATGATTCTACCGCCTGTTTTTCAATATTTGGAATTGCTTTTGAACGATTAGCAGATAATTGTTTTGCTAACTTTTCTAATTCCTCTTTTTCAGCGGCTATCTGCTTTTGCAGCTTTTCAATTTCTTCGTCGCCGAAGAGTGCCTGTTGTATATTTTCAGATAATTCTTTCTGCAACTGTAATAATTCGGTATTGGTGCTTACCCGATGTTTCTTTTGCAGATTATACATCAGGCTCAGGCGTTCATTAATCTCAACCGCTCTGGCCTCGTTTGTATGCGTACGCTGCTCTATATTTTCAATTTCCGATGCAATGTCTTTTAGCTCGATTAATGAGCTATTTAATCTTTCATGTAGCTCAGCTATCTGCGGATTGAATTTCTCAAGAGTAGACAAATGATGCCCGGCTTCACGTAATTGTAATAGAGCAGCAGTTTCGCCATCCTGCATCAGATAATAAGCGCCTAATAAGTTTCTTTTGATCTCCTCTGCATTATTAAGCGTATAAAGTTCCTGCTCCAATTTTTCCTGTTCGTCTTCAACCAGGTTGGCTTTCTCTAGTTCATCAAACTGGAACTGGTAATAATCCAGGTCTGATTTTGCTTTGTCACTTTCCGCGACCAGTTGCTGAAGCTTGGCAACCGACTTTTTATAAGTACGATATTTTGACCGGTAATCGTTCAGTAACTCACCATGGCCAGATACCGAATCCACCACCAGCAGTTGAAAATCCGGGTCATTGATCTCCAGTGTTGCATGCTGCGAGTGGATATCGATCAGCTTTTCGCCCAGTTGTTTAAGGATAGTGAGGTTTACCGGGGTATCATTAACAAAAGCTCTTGATTTACCATCGGCAGTTATTTCTCTCCTAAGGATAGTTTCTGCTTCATAATCCAGCTCATTTTCCTCGAAGAAGTTCTTGAGATGAAAACCATTGATGCTGAATATCCCCTCTATCACACATTTTTTCTGCTGATTAAAAAAATACCTGCTTTCCGCCCGCTGACCAAGTATCAGTGACAACGCCCCCAATATGATCGACTTACCCGCGCCGGTCTCACCAGTCAGAATATTTAGTCCCTTATCAAAGCTGATCTCCAGGTTATCAATTAACGCATAGTTGTTTATAACGAGCTTTTCGAGCATAAAAATGGTATTCCTTCGTGGATGCTAAAGTACGGTTTTAGTTGATTGGTTGATTGAGTTAAGTGGTTGATTAAGTTAAGTAGTTGATTGAGTTGGATAACTATTCGGGGAATTGAATTGGTAATTATGCACAGGGCCTGCCAGCTAATGCGATCAGTCAAAACCACTACAACCAATACAACCATTACAACAATTATCTATTCAATAACCCGGATAACCTTAGCAGGGACACCGCCAACAATGGTATTTGCCGGAATATCCTTGTTAACTACAGCGCCGGCAGCAACAACAGCATTCTCGCCGATGGTTATTCCCGGTAATATAATTGCCCCGGCGCCTATCCAGGCATTTCTTTTTATCAGAACAGATTTAAGATCGAGCGATTTCCTGGTAGAGGGATCTAATGGATGATTTTCGCTAATCAGACTCACCTTGGGCCCTATCTGTACATCATCTTCAATAGTTATTCCTCCCAAATCAAGAAAAGAGCAATCATGATTGATGAATACGTTTTTGCCAATTTTAGTATGCCGACCGAAGTTTGTATAATAGGGTACAAAGATCGTAGTGCTTTTATCGATCTCACTCCCGGTAATTTCACTTAATCTATCCCTTGTCTGGTCAACATCGGTCGAAGTGTTAAGTGCAGCAGATAGCTTTATTGTTCGGGCAACAATCTCCCACACCTTTGGCATTTGAGGATCGTTCATGTGAACTATTCCGCCCGCAAGCATTCTTTCAAAAATATCAGTGTCCTGGCTCATGTTCAAATATAAGCAGGTTGAATGAAAGTAATCAGTTAACCGGTGATCAGTTAATCAGGTTTTTTTAGGGCAGCAAAAAAATAGCGACAGGCTTCAACCCATCGCTATGCTTAAAACTATATCCCCCTAATTAACTGATCTCTGATTAACCGGTTAACTAATTACTGGTCATCCGATTTCTCAGGCGCTTCCGGTTTCTCCGGTTTTTCAGGTGCCTCAGGTTTGTTTATTTCGGGTTTTTCTATCTCAGGCTTTTCAGGAGCTTCCGGTTTTTCTGGCTTTTCCATGTTCATATCCCAATTGTCATTATCATTCCAGTTCCTGTTCCAATTCCGGGCTTCACGTTTCATGCGTTCCATTCTCTTTTTAAATTCCGGTGAGTTCATATAAGCTTTCATCCGCGCTTGTGCTCTGCGCATTGCTTCTTTCGCCTGTTTCATTTCAGGGCTATTTTGATAAGTGCGTATTTTGGCATTCAGGTTTCTCATTTCCTCTTTGGCCTTTTCCATATCAGGATTATGATAAGCCTTTCTCATGCTGTCGCCCATCAGTCGCATATCTTCCTGTGCTTTGCGGAATTCAGGATTATCGTAACGTTGTTTCATTTGCTCGCCCAATTTCTTCATTTCTTCCTCGCGCTCTTTTTCTGCGGGTGAAATGTGCGATTTCAGTTCTTCCTGATATTTCTTGTAGTTATCACTTTGATAGAAATCGCCATCTTTTGAGTAGTCGCGGTCATGAGGGATACCGTATTTCTTTTCCAGTTCAGCATTTAATCTTTTAAATTCTGGCGTGTTGTAATATTTCCCAACTTCGCCGCCCAGCTCACCCAGGCGTTCGCTTATTTTGGCTGTTTCGCCATTATCGCCCCAGCTCTTACTAAAATTTTCAGATAGTGCCGACATCCTTTCCTGCAATGCCTTCAATTCAGGTTTATCATAATAAGAACTCATTATCTTCCCTTGTTCAGACATTTCTTCAGTTAGTTTTTTAAACTCAGGGCTATTATAGTATTTGCTGATCTCTTCACCGTATTTGCCCATTTCGGCCGAAAGTTTTTCAAGCTCTTTATCGTTGTAGTAATAACCGTAATTGTTATCGTCATCCCAATCTTCTGTATGTTTGGCTTTTACCGTTGTTTTTTTTGCAGCAGTCGATTTGTGATGAGTGGTGGCTTTCTTCTTAGCTGTATCAGCAAACAACTGGCTGATCATAGCCGGTTTTATCTTGTTGAATGATATTTTGCCGTTCGCGATGGTTGGATTCAACCATGCAAGGCCCGTAATGCTGGCTACAAGCAGCGACAGGGCGAGTAATATATGGCGTGCATTGCCAATTGGTTTCTTCGTTTTCATGATACGTTCAATTCTGTTTAATAAGTGGTACTTTTTGCCCGTAGCCGCCAGTGCTAACTGCCACTCCTGCTGACGGGTCTGTTCTAATTTCAGTAGTGCATGCGCATACACTAAAGGTTTGTTAGAGGCCTCTATTACAATATCATCGCAGGCATTTTCCCGTTCACGGTTAATGATGCGGTTGATCAATTGTGCAAATGGATTGAAGAACAACAATACCGACATGGCCTGTTGTGCCAGGTTTACCAGGTAATCGTTGCGTTTGATGTGTGCCAGCTCATGCAGGATGATGATCTCAATCTCCTCGGCCGACAAATAGGTAGATAAGGTAAAAGGAAGTAAAATAACCGGTTTAAAGTAGCCTACCATACAAGGGGCGTCAACCATGCGGCTCAGCCCGAAGAGTACTTTATCGGTGATATTGAGCATTTTTACAAACTGGTCAACCTTCAATTGCAGTTGTACATCAATGCTCATGGTTTGTCTGATATGATTGATCTTCTTACGCGACCATACCAGCTGACCGGTATTAAATAATACGCCGATCGTATATACTATAGTAACATATGGCATCAGCCATTCAATAGCATAATTATACCGGGTACTAAAGGTGGCGTCATGACCTAAATGCAATGGCATACCAAAAACAGCAGGCAGGAAATCCTTATTGTGGGTATTAATTACCACCCAGGTGTGATTGTTGATCTCGGTAGAAAGCGTATAGATAAACCACACCGTAATAAATGCCAGTCCCGTCATCGCTGCATTATGTTTGGTAGCTGCCGACAATTGCGGGAATAACAATATAATAAGGCGCAGACCCAGGTACACAAACAGTCCCTGCCACAACGAGTGGATAACGGCAACACCTACAACCTGGCTGATATTATATAGTATGGTTTCCATAATGTTAAACTCTAAATCCTAATTTCTAAACTCTAAAGTTACTTTCTTAAACTAGTCAACTGATCACCGGTTAACTGATTAACTAATCACTATTTCCCAAACTGCTCCAAATACTTCTTGATCGCATCGATCTCATCCTTAGAAGCTTTGTGGTGCCCCAATGCCTGGATCACAAGATCAGAAGTCGAGCCTTCAAAAACGGTCGACAGTATTTTATCCAGTGCGCTTGTCTGCGCTTTTTCCTGCGAATAGGCCGCACGATAGATATGTGTCTTTGATGTAGTATCGCGGACTACCAATCCCTTTTCATCCATTATCTGCATCAGCTTCAGGGTGGTGGTGTAACCGGAAGCTTTGGTTTTTGCCAGTTCCTCATGCACATCCCTTACGGTTGCCTGTCCCATTTTCCACAATACCTGAAGTATCTCTAGCTCGCTTTCTGTTGGTCTGATTTCCATGTTCTTAATCTATATACGAATTGCTTCGTACAAATATCTACGGCAAGTTTCGTAAATACAAATATTTTTTTAATTTATTTACGATTCGTTTCGTAGATAGAAGACGCAAGTAATTTGAAAGTGTTACAAAAAGGATAAAAAAATTCTATAAAAGGATTCTGGTACTGGAACTCAGGATTTACATTTTAGGATTTGGAGGTACTTTAATTACTCGTCTTAATAGTCAAATACTTATTCCCATTAGCCGGGTCGACTTGAGATAAAATAGTAACCGCATCGTTCTTCTCCTTATTATCACCCTTTGTGAATATAGAGATTAGTTCAGAGTTTTTTGCTGTAAAGAACAAAAGCGGCAGCATGGAGCCAAGCCGTGTCCGGTCCACTTGCTGCAAACCGGGTAATGCATCTGCGATGGCTTTACGGCCCTTAGCAGCGTTATCAGCCATTTGGTCCAAACCATTGCGGTGATAATCATACATAAACTCGCGCAGGTTAGTGTAGGCTTTGCTGATCAGGTTTTCGGATAGCCAATAGCGGTTAATGTTACCGTCGAATGCTTTCCAGCCCTTGCTCGATCCTGATTGAGCATTGGTCACCACGGTTTGAGCAGCTATAAAATAAGGCGTGCCACCTAAACGGGAGAAGGTATCATAATCCATCCCCACAATAATATAGGCGTAAAACGCCAGCACAGATGTCAGGTTGCTTGAATAGCTCTGATCGGTGTAATCTATCGTTTGCCCTTCGGTATACACAAAGTCAAAGTCCTTATCATTAATATTTAAAATAGGTGTGTTATAACTGGTATTAAAAACCGGGCGGGTGGATTGTATCTGCAATTCGCCGGTAAAATTGCTGCTGCCGTCCCAGGTCAGGATGTTCAGCACAAAATTGCATTCAATCCTTTCATTAGGCAGAATATTATCCGGTGTCCACTTACGGCCGTTCAGGAAATCCTTCATTGCCGTTTCCAACGACTGGAAAATATGCGTATTGGTCGTCTGTATCTTACCGCTGGTCACTCTCACGCGCGCGTTCAAGTCCTGTGCCTTCGCCGCAAAAGTCAAACACATCAATAAAATATAAACGCCCAGTTTCTTCATGCTTTTATCAATTCAGCCACTTTATTGCAAATATCTTTTGCTACTTCGTTTTTGTCTTTCAGCTCAAAAGTTGTTTTCTGTAGCTTATTGTCTATAATGGTTATTTTGTTGGTGTCGGTCTTAAATCCGGCGCCCTCGTCATTAAGCGAATTTAACACAATAAAATCAAGATTTTTCCTTTGCAGCTTATCTATTGCATTTTTCTCTTCGTCATTGGTCTCCAAAGCAAAGCCCACCAATATTTGTCCTTTACGTTTTTGCTCGCCTAAGGTTTTCAAAATATCAGTTGTTTTTTTAAGCTCGATGTGCAGGTCGTTATCCTGTTTTTTGATCTTTTGTGCCGATACATTCACTGGCGTAAAATCAGCCACCGCTGCCGACATAATGCAGGCTTTTGCATCCTTATAATATTGCAGGCAGGCTTCCAGCATATCCGCTGCAGATGTAACATCAACCCGCGTAATACCCGATTGCTTACTTGTTTGCGACGTCGGCCCGGTTATCAAAATAACCTCAGCACCCATAGAAGCAAACTGATCTGCAATAGCAAACCCCATTTTACCTGATGAATGATTTCCGATAAAGCGCACCGGGTCAATAGCCTCATGCGTAGGCCCGGCAGTCACTAATATCTTTTGATTAACTAAAGGGAGCTTTTTTTTTATATCAGCTATCAGAAAGCTGACGATCTCTTCCGGCTCTGCCATACGTCCTTCGCCATACAAACCGCTAGCCAGCTCTCCGCTCCCTGGTGGGATCATGATATTACCGTAACCTTTTATTACTTGTATATTTTGTTGCGTAGCAGGATGCTTCCACATGTCCAGATCCATAGCCGGCGCAAAATAAACCGGGCATTTGGCTGATAGGTAGACCGCCGTAAGCAGGTTATCGCTTTGTCCGTTCGCCATTTTTGCAAGCGTATTGGCGCTAACAGGGGCGATGAGCATAAAATCGGCCCACAGCCCTAGCTCTACATGGTTATTCCATTCACCGGTTTCGGTATTTGAGTATTCAACCAGTACTGGATTTTTTGAGAGGGTGGAGAGGGTGAGCGGAGTGATAAAGCCGGTCGCGTCCGGTGTCATTACTACCTGAACTTCGGCACCGGCTTTTACGAGCAGTCGCACAAGCGAAGCAGACTTATAAGCTGCTATACTGCCGCAAACGCCCAGGACGATTTTTTTATTCTGAAGCATAAAGCCAGATTCGGGTATACTTAAAAAAGTAAAAATAACAAAAAACTCCCCATTGGGGAGTTTTTTGTTATCTAAAGCTTTAAGGCTTATTATTGTTGTTCTTTAGCAGGATTACGGTAATATACCTTATCTTCTAAAAACTCCTGAACTGCCACCAATGACGGTTTTGGCATTTTTTCGTAATGTTTAGAGATTTCGATCTGCTCGCGGTTTTCAAAAATCTCTTCCAGGTTATCATTTGACGAAGCAAATTCAGAAAGCTTTTGGTGCAATTCTTCCTTTACGTTATTTGATATCTGGTTGGCTCTTTTAGCCATAATAACGATCGACTCGTAAATGTTTTCTGTCTTTACGTCCAGATCGCGCAAGTCACGCGTAATGGTGCTGCCTGCTACGGTTGATTTATTTGGAGTATTGTTCATATCAATTTTAGTTTGGTATTTTCTTATTCAAATCCACTTTTTCTGAAGGGGGCTGACTGGTTACAGTATCTTTCTTCTCAAACCTGCGCATATATTTTATATCGCTGGCTTGCTCTGCCAATTCTCTTTTCGCGCTCGCAACGCCCGATTCACTATCTTTTTTGTAAGATTCAGCATCTTTCAAATACTTGCTGGTCGGATACTTCTCAGCAAACTGCTGTTGGTAAGCAATTACCTGGTTAAAACGTTCAACCTGCGTATTCACACGACTGTGAGTAGCATACAGGTATTGTGCTTTAATGGTCAGGTAGTCTATTTCTTCGGCATACTTAGTATCGGGATAATCGCGCAGGGTATTACCAAATGCCATCACAGCAGAGTTGTAATCGCCTATAGTCAGATATAGCTTAGAGTTTTCAAATGATTTTTTTTCCAGTTTATCACGCAGGTTCTGGATCAGCTTACCGGCTTCAGCCACACGCTCGCTTTTTGGATACAGGTTGATGAACAACTGTAAGGTTTCTATAGCTTTAGTAGTGTTCTCCTGGTCCAATGAAAATATCGGCGAATCCAGGTAGTAGCAATATGCCTCCATGAACTTACACTCTTCAGCTCTCGGGCTTTGCGGGTAAGTGTCAGAGAAGGTCTTGAAGTGATACCTGGCAGAAGTATAATCTTTCAGGTTATAGTTAGCGTAGGCGTAGTAGTAGTAAAGGTCTTCGGCCTGTGCCTGTCCGCGGTAACGCTGAACCAGTGTTTCGAAGAGTTCCAACGCCTTGCTGTATTTCTTTTTATTATAAAGGGCCAACGCTGCCTGGTATTTTTTAGCATTGTCGTTGCTCGCTTTTAGCTTTTCAAATTTGCTTTTACAGCTCACTGACGCTAAAATGAACAGTATCAAAAGGATGGATAATGTAGAGCGTTGTTTTTTAAACATTTTGCAAAGATACGGTAATATTATAAACCAGTCAATTATTTATTTATCAGCGAATATATAGGGCTGAGATTAACTTCAATACATAACGCAGCTTAATTTAACATCTTTTAACGATTGATCATCGCACTATGTAAAGCCCTTCTATATATAATAGTACAACGGATACTATACGGTGGCTGAGTAACTATAGTATATACATGCGCTATTATATATGTGCATGATCTAAGTAATGATCTTGTATCAGCAACTATCCGGGAACTATTTGCCAATCTGAAATTTTTCAGGCTGATTTGCAAAGTGTTATCCATACACCATTACTTTTTATTTGACAAGTATTTGCATAAATGAAAACTCTGCTTACCTTTGCAGCCCGCAAACGAGGAAGCGGGTTGTTCTCTGAAGGTTGAAAAAGTAAAAATTAGAAAAATAAAAAATAATTTTTGCGAATAAGAAAAAGGTTCATACCTTTGCAGTCCCAAAACAAACGGGGCTCTTCCCAGAGCAAAAAATCAGGAGCGATTCCTGGTTAACAAAATTGAAAAATTGATCGTTTAACCGCGATAAATTATAATCCGAACCGCGAGGCAAGGAGATCAAGTTCTTTAGAAGGATAGATAATTATGAGATGCAGCGGATTAAGAAGCTTCGGCTACTTAATCAGAATTCTTAAAACAGGTAAGATAGAATCAGGGTAGTACTGTATAAAGATACAAACAGTGATTAGAGACCAGCGATTAGAGATCAGGCAACTGATCGCCAGTCACCGGTTAACCAATCACTAAATACAGATTAACAGATTCTATTGAGAAATAGGGTCAGTAATCGAACTCAGACATTATACAATGGAGAGTTTGATCCTGGCTCAGGATGAACGCTAGCGGCAGGCCTAATACATGCAAGTC
>NZ_DATCRU010000018.1:0-27206 GCF_036568825.1 Mucilaginibacter sp.
CGGTTACATCATCCCGTTCTTCAGCATCAATGCCGATGGCGGTTATCATACCGTTCTCCGCCAGTACCGATGTGTTTTCGAGTACTTCGGTCGGTGTAACTACGGTCGCGTTTTTAATGATCAGCGGCTTCATTCGGTTTAGTTTATATTAATTTCTTCTTGTTCAATTGTTGAAATGCTGCCTAATTGCAGGTGCAGCCTCCTGTCTACCAGGCGCTCAAGGGTATATTCATCATGCGAGATGCACAGCACCGATGTACCATTCTTTTTAAGGGAAAGGATCAGGTCGATCACTACATCTTTTGTGCGCGGGTCGAGCGAGGCGGTAGGTTCGTCTATCAACAAAAAACGCGGCTCAGCAATAATTGCCCGCGCCACGTTGATCCTTTGTTGTTCGCCCCCGCTGAAAGTAACCGGGAATGCATCCCATAATTCCGATGGCAGGCCAAGCTTCTCCAGCATCTGCTTTGCTTTAGTTCTAACCGCTTCTTTATCTTTTTCTGTACGGAACAAGAACTCGCTCACTACATCCACAGCAGGTACACGCGGTATTACGCTCAGGAACTGTGAACAATAGGTGATCTCTGATTTACGTAAAGCGATGATCTCGTGATCGTTTGCCTTAACCAGATCGATTGGGCCATTCTTAGAGTTGTAAATGATCTGTCCCGAGCTGGCCAGGTAGGTACGGTATATGCATTTCATCAGGCTTGATTTACCTGAGCCTGATTTGCCTGTAAGCCCTATAATTTCGCCTTCTTTAACATTAAAACTGATGCTTTTGAGTGCCTCTATTTCTTTATCCCTCAGGATGTGGAGGTTAAAAACTTTGCTCAGTTCGTTTACTTCCAAAATATTGTTCATACCGTACGATTTATAATAGTGAGCTTACCAGTAATTGTGAATATTCGTGTTGCGGATCCTGCAGTATCTGGTCGGTTAACCCGCTTTCCACTATCCGGCCATTTTTCATGACGATGGTGCGATCAGTAAGCATGCGGATCACCGAAAGGTCATGCGAAACGACGATCATAGCGATGCCCAGGTTGTTTTGCAGTTCGCGGATCAGGTCCAGTACTTTAGCCTGTACCGATACGTCAAGCCCGGTGGTTACCTCATCCAAAAAAAGCAAAGGCGGATTATTAGCGATGGCTTTTGATATCTGTACCCTTTGCTGCATGCCGCCGCTAAATGTTCCTGGGCGGTCGTCCATGCGCTGTACAGGCACTTCGGTTTTATTCAACAGATCCGATGCCCTTTCACGGATATTGCCCACGTGCATCTGGCCGGCCATGATCAGTTTCTCGGCAATATTTCCACCCGATGAAAAACCGAAATTCAGGCCATCCCGCGGGTTCTGGTAAACCATCCCCATCAGGTTATTGCGGATGTAGCGTTTACGCTGGTTCGATTCTTCTAAAATGTTTACCTCACCACTTTGGTAAGGTGCCAGCCATGCTTCGCCAAAGGTTTTTTCCAGGTCGAAGTACAACATTTTCACTACAGTACTTTTGCCCGAACCGCTTTCACCTACTATACCCAGCACTTCGCCCGGGTACAGGTCAAAGCTGATGTCGGCGCAGGCTACAATGCTTTCGGTTTCAGGGCATATGTTGCTCCCAAAAGCCGGGCCCGTAAGTTCAAGTGTCCTTTCGTTTGGTTCGCCATATATCTTAGTCAGGTTGTTCACGCGGAGCAACCAGTTGTTATCATTCCTGGTCATAAGCTTCAAGCTGGTCGATGTATTTATTACTGTATTGATGCGTTTCCTCTTTAGCGTCTACCTTGTCCAGGAAATTGCTGTCGCTGATCACATATTTGCGCGAGCTATCATCTGCATAAAGCTCGTCAAGGAAGGCTTTTTTGTAGCCGGTTTTGTAGCACTGCGCTTCGCTAAAGTCTTCGATCTCAAAATTCACGTCCTCAAACTCAAGCGGTTCCACATCGGTATAGGGCGGTACGGCATACAGGCGTTTTTCGCGACCCGCGCCGAACAGGAACAGCGTTTTAGCCTGGTGCAGGTTAGGCGTATCCCAGCGTGGTATCGGTGATGGCGACATGATATAGCGGCCGTTAACCATTACCGGGTAACCGGCACCCTGCATGATAGCGCCATAGCGTACATAGGATTCGTAAAGCGATACCCACATTTTAGAGTAATCAGCTTCGGCGTGCATTTGCAGCGTTTTGCTCTCGTAACGTTCCACCATGCGCAGCGGCTCAGGCAGGGGCACCTGGAAAACGATAATTTGATTTTCTTTTAGTTCTTCTTCTGTAATGCGGTGGCGCGTCTGGATCAAAGTAGCCTCAGCGGTATCGAAGGTGGTTTTGCAGCCGGTCATAGAATTCACAAACTCGCGCAGGTTGCAGGCATTTACGCTGGCATCGCTGCCCTGGTCGATGATCTTGAAAATATCATCTCTGCCGATAACGGATAGCGTAACGTGCAAACCTCCTGTACCCCAGCCACGTGAAATAGGCATTTCGGGCGAAGAGTAAGGCACCTGGTGGCCCGGTAGGGCCACAGCCTTCAGCAGTTTGCGCCTGATCTCCTTTTTGGTTGATTCGTCGATAAAGGCGAAGTTGTATTTATTGACGTATTTGATATTTTCGACCATTTTCTTCTTTCTGATTTTATTAAACCAATGACAATTGTTTCCAGGCATCAGCCTCCAGCTGTGCTTTTTTATTGCGTTCAACCGCGGCGCGCGTATTGCTCAATGCCGATTGGAAGGTAACGTAGTGTGGCAATTTAAGGTGATTAGTAAAACCCATAGCCTCAACGCCTTCTGTATGATATAACACAAATTCCTGGTCGTTAGCGGGAGCGCCTAATTCAGGGCGGCGCATGGCACTGTCCAATGTGCTCATACAGATCACCTTGGTTTCGTTATGACCAAAGCATAAACCGTAACCTATAGTAAAGTATGGCGGCTCTTTTTTCTTGGTTGATTTGCTGCCGGTGATCATTTCGCACTCAGTAGCCTCAACTTTGCCAATGTAACGAACCCTGCCGGTAGCATCTTTAACTCTAACCGGGACCGTACCGTATCTTAATTCACCCACGGTAGGGTGAACGCTGCCAAATCCGCGCTGGCTGCTATAACCTAAAGCCATAAGGCCCCCGGTTTCTGCACGCGACATCATTTGCAACCTTGCCGAACGTGGTGCCGGGAATTTGATCGCCTCACGGGTGATATCAGCCAACCTGCGGTCTTCCGACGGATCAACCGGCTTCAGCAAGCCCTCATTTTTTAATATGTCGATCACTTTACCAAAGCTTTTTACACCCTCCAGTTTTTCAGGATCGATCTTGGCATCCAGGAAATCTAAAAATGCCTGGATATCTGTATTGTTTTCGGTGGCTTTTGCGGTATCAAGTGTGCGCTGGGTATAATCACGGGTTGGACCAAGTATTTGGCCACCCGGTATCTCGCGGAATGACGAGGAGATTTTCCTCTTCACGAACATCTCGCGTGTATTGATCGTTTCCGAATAAAAATTGCGCTGCAAGGTGGTGCGGAAGGCTCTTAAAACGAAGGCCGCTTCAAACACATCGCCCTCGCATTGCTTTAAAGCGATCGCCGCATATTCGGGCGCGTATATACCGCCTTCGCCCATGATCTTATCGATGGCCAGGCGCATTTGTGCGCGTATCTGTTTGATGTCTATCGGTTCGGTATTCCCGTTAACCCGGTAAAACTCGGCCAGCTCGCTGGCGTTGTGTATGGCTTCGGTGCCGCCTTTTACTGCTACGTATCCCATAAATTTCTATTTATCTGATCAGTCTTTTGTGAAACTGAACTTATTACTTCTCGGAATGCATAAAACCTGGTCCTGCCTGTCGGTGATGATGAGATCAAGGCCAAGCGGATATTCTGAATTCTGTTCTTGTATATATTCAAACAGGCGCTCGTCAACCCCGGCAACAAAAACTTCAGCCTCGCCATTCACACCAGGGCCTTTTAATGTGAGGCGTATAGCGCCTTCAATAGACTCAGTGCTTACTTCTTCAGCAGCAGCGACTATGGTTGCGCTGTCTTCAGGATATTTAGGTGTGCCTATTCTTGCTCTGTCAAGATCGGTGCTATAGTAGTTCTCAGGCAGGAAAATATAATCAGCATCTTCTATCTCAGCTTTTTGTGAACCTGTGTTTACCAGGAAATAAAGCACCGTATCGTCTCCGGTCTGACCGGCAGCAAAACAAGTCACATCAGCATTTAGCAAGGCAAAGCCTGTCAGCGCAGACGCCTGGTTTAAGCCCTCGGGAGGAAATATCTCACCTGACTCCAGTTTGTTGATCTTTCCCGGGCGTGCCATGCTATCCAGCAACAGCCTGAAGTGGTGCTGTGCGTCAAATACGGTATCGTAATTCAGTTCGGTTTGCATATTATTCCTGTTCCATCAATTTAAAGTCGACCCTGGTGCGCATTACCTGGTTATATTCCAGTTCCTGTGCTTTGGCAATCAGTGCGGCCTGTTCATTCAAAAAATCTTCTACTTCTTTCAGATTGGTATCTGATAATTGGGTAATGGCATCGATAAATGCGATACAATAGCACCTTACCGGTTCATCGCCGAGGCAAATACCATAACCGCGCTGACCGTTAACCACCACTTCGCATTCTGAAGTGAGCGCTTCGCCCAAATAAAATTCCTGGAATTCGACCGAGTCTTCGGCCTGTATCATCGTCATGCAAATGGATGGCGCTTTGGCGATGGTGATATCGAAGTTGCCCTCGATAGATGCGACAAATTGCTCGAGTGGTTCGAGTTCACATTCGCATAATATATAGTCCTGTTGCTCCATAACCAGTGTGTTTTGACAAAAGTAGACGGCAATTATTTGCCGTTAATTAGTGAAAAGATATTGTTTTGTTAGGCCTTTGTTAGTTTGGGGCGCTAACTCCGTGTTTAGAAAATTATACTAACAATCGTTGATTAAAGCGGTAGCCGACAGACCGCACCGTCTCCACCACGTCCTTAAATGTGTCCAGCTTTTTGCGCAACCCGGCCACTTGTACATCTACCGAGCGCTCTGTGGCAAAATATTGCGAACCATTGATCCGCTCGATGATCTGGTTGCGGGAGAAAACCTTGCCGGGCTGCTTCATCAATAGTTCGAGCAACTTGAATTCACCGATGGTAAGCTCGAGTGTAATATCACTTAATGATACCTTATAACTAACCAGGTTCACCTTCAACGGGCCAAATTCCAGCACATCGGGTGTGGCCTTATTGATGCGCTCCGAATCGTCTGCACTTTTACGTCTTAATATTTTTTTGACCCGGCTAAGCAACTCCCTGATACGGATCGGTTTGCACATATAATCCTCGGCGCCCACTTCTAAGGCAGTTACGGTATCGATCTCGTCATTCTTACCGGTCAGCATTACCAAAGGAATGTTTTGGGTGGATTGACTCATCTTTAAATTCTTACAGAACTCCAAACCATCCATCTCGGGCAGCATCCAGTCGGTGATCACGAGGTCGGTGTTATCCACGTTGACATATTTGAGCGCATCGACGGCGTTAAAAAATGGCTTTACATCATACCCCTCGTTTACCAGGGCATGTTTCAGTATGTCCAGGGTTTCGTAGTGGTCGTCTATCACAACAAGGCGATGTCTCCTCATAGCAGGCTTATTTTACCATACGATACTAGTAAACCCGTTTGAAGTAAATTTTAGTCGAATATTAATTACGGATGATTAAAAAGCGGTTTTGTGTTAAATTGATATTAAATCAACCAAAACCTAACAAAACGCTAATTGATGACTAATAATTACAATTAAACCTGTTCAGTATTTGTAAACAAAATGACAGTAAAGCGCCCTTATCAAGATTAACAGAAATCTAATTTTTTACTAATAGAACCTGAATGATGATTAAGCAAATTCGCAATAGTGGTTTTACAAGAAGAAATAAAGATCGTAACGATCAATACCTGGAAATGCGACGGTGAATACCGCAAGCGCATGACGGTATTGGCTAAACAGCTGGCAGCACTAAAACCGCATATTATTGCCTGCCAGGAATGTTTTGTAAATCGGGAAGTTAACACACTGAATTTCCTGGCAAAAAGTTTAAACATGTACAGCTGTTACCTGCCGGGACGACGGAAAGATAGGTATTTTGAAGGGAAGATGACCGACAGCGAATCGGGTTTAGGAGTTCTGTCTGTATATCCTGTTGCTCAAACCGGTTTCATCATTTTGCCGGCTGTGCCGGAAGATAATGACCGAAAAGCTCAACAGGTGGAAATAAGCCTGCCATCAGAAACCAAGATCGCGCTCACAAATGTCCACTTAACTCATCTCAGCGAACCAGGATTGCGTCATGCTCAGGCTGAATCGCTTGCGACTGTCGTCTCAGCCGACAAGTCTAGCCCATATCATCTTATCTGCGGCGATTTTAATGCGCTTATTAATTCACCAGAGCTCGAAACATTCAGGGAGCTTTCGGGCGCGATAGATTGTTACGAAGAAGGTAAAGGAGTTAAGCCGAGATACAGCCTGCTTGACCCTTTTAAGCAGGACCGGAAAATTTGTGTCGATCATATTTTAAGTATGCCGCTGCAGGGTAAAGATTCTTATCCCGAATTTATAAATTCGGGTATTGTTTTGGATAAGGAAGATCCTGCGACCAAATTATATGGCAGCGATCATTTCGGCATTTGTACATCATTGGTGATAAAGTAATGAAACAACCACACGTATTGGCAATAGGCAGTTTTGCGGTTCACGGTGTTGCCAGCCTGAAAGCATTTACCACCATATTGGGCGAAAAAATATTACCTGTACCAAGCATCATGCTCAATGGGCTGACCAACATGTCGCTGGTCAAAAAATTTGACACCCCTTTCAGGGAATTACTTGAAGGGACATTGGAACTTGCCGCTAATAGAAACCTTGAGCTGATCATTTACACAGGCTACCTGGGCAAGGCTGAGCAGGCTGATATCATCATTGAAATGGTAGAAAATTATCGCAGCCTGGTAAAACTAATGATAACCGACCCGGTGTGTGGCGATCACGGCCGTATTTATGTGCCTCAGGATGTTATAGAAAAATGGCCGCAATTGATCAGCATATCGGATATCGTTTTTCCTAACCTGACTGAACTACGGCTCCTTACCGGTAATCGCCCGGATGCAGATGGCGAAGTTGAAACCTGGGCTGAGAAATTTAAACAATTATATCCCAATGCACAATTAGTAGTTACCAGTATAAAGACCGGGGAAAACGCTATTGGTCTGCGATCATTCGGAGCGGAGCCCTATAACTATTCGCACATGGCTCTTTCGAGAAGCTATGGGGGATCAGGCGACGTGTTCCTGGCCTGGTTTATACTATACCATTTTTATAAGCAATATTCTTTTAACGAGGCATTAAAGATGGCCGCCGATCAGGTCTATAGAATCATAGAAAATTCGATCGCTATAGGATCTGATGATTTAATACTGGAAGACGCAACAAAATCAATTGAAACCAATATATGAGCAAGTTATTTTACGTTATCGGCGCATCAGGCGTGGGAAAGGACACATTGATGAATTATGCCCGCAAAAAGATCAATGGCACGAAACCGGTAGTGTTTGCGCATCGCTATATTACAAGGGCTCCGGGAGATGGCAGTGAGAATCATGTTTCTTTAAGCCACGAGGAGTTTAAGTCGAGGTTCGAGGGTGGTGCATTTGCTCTTTATTGGGAGAGTCACGGTAATTATTATGGCATTGGCACCGAAATAAACAGCTGGATGCAAAAGGGATTTAATGTTGTTGTGAATGGTTCGCGCCAATACCTGGATACGGCACGGTTACTTTACCCTGATATGGTGGTGGTTTTGGTAGAAGCCAGCCCTGAGATCATCAATCAGCGCCTGCAATCGCGCGGACGTGAAAACGAGGAAGAAATAAAAAGCAGGATAAAGCGGACCTCCGAGATCACTGCCGATCTTTGTGATTGCACCCGGGTACAAAATGACGGAGCGATAGAAGAAGCAGGTGATGAATTGGTCAGCATCATCACCAATGTGAAAGTAAGCAGTCACCAGGAATTATAGCTGTTTATAAAACCCGGACGATCTGATCACATAACCCATTTTCTGGTAAAAAACATGTGCGGCTTCCCGTGCAGGCCGGTTGCCGCTGCCCAGCACAGAGGCATTAAGTCCATGGCTGATGCCCCATTGCTCACACGCTTTAAGCAACGCCTGCCCGATACCCTGCCTTCTGCCTGATTCCTTTACAACAAAAGCCAGTATGCGCAGGTATTCTCCATTATATTCATAATAAAGCCCTTTCATCAATCCGGCTAAACCGACAATTTCATTATCAACAAGCGCAAGCAGCGTGTGGTAATCGGGATGAGCAACGATAGTTTCAAACCGTATCTTCATTTCCCTGGCCGAAGTAGGATAGCCCAGCTGGGTCATCAGCAAAGCCATATCTGCAATGTCTTCCGGTCGTGCGTCCCTGATCTGTATATTTTCGTTCATAAGTTTATGTAGTCTTGTTGGCGGCGATGAATAAGTAATCACCGCCTTCGTTAGCATAACGGGCTTTCACCTTAAGGAACTCCCCGGAGTCTATATCTTTTCGTAGTTCAGCCAGGCCTTGCGCTACTTCCTTTAAATTGGCCAGGGCCGAAAATGACGAGATGCCTTTACGTACATCAGGGTCAAAATAAAGTTCCGGATCATGTTTACCTGAATATAAAAAGTGGTCCTGCAAATCAGGGGCAATAAAATACTTTTCTGTAATGCTGATTTCAAAACCTGCTTTAGTTAAAGTGCTGGCAACAACTTCAAACGAAGGCATCTGCATGATCGATCTTCCCAGCATCCGGGGGAAATAATGATTTAGCCAATATCCGTGCATCTGATCAGGCGTTGCAGTAAAGATGACCAGACGGGCCAGCGGCTTTAAAACCCGGTTAATCTCATTAAAAGCTCCGGCCAGATCTGTCCAGTGATGAATAGTTAAGGTAGCTATTGCACCATCGAAAATAGTGTTGGAGACAGATATGCTTTCGGCTGCGCCAATGATCCAATGAACATTACTTTCATTCAGCCGGGCAATTCCCAGCATTTCTTCAGATGGCTCAAGACCGTAAAAATTAAGTCTTTTGCCGGCCAGCGCAGTTGTATAATTGCCTGTTCCGCAGCCAATATCAAGATACAGTCCGTTTGCTTGCGGCGATAATAAAGCATACAGCCTTTCTACCAGGTATGGATCGGCCCGCCTTGTAGAATTATATCCTTTCCCAATATCATCATACAAAATATGACTCCCGCTCATAATTGCTCAATTGTCTTACCCTTGAAGTTGAACTGATTAGTTTAGCTAAACTGACCATAGTTTATTAGTGATTAACCAAGTTATTGTTAAACTTTAGTTAATTCATAGAATATTTTGCAGGTTGTGGATTTGATAAGCGAAAAGTTTTGAATGAAGGCTCATAACTTTATTCTTGTTTCTTTATGGAAAGATGGCTTACGCTGCATCTTTGGATAAAATCAATCATTTTATACCCGAACTTAAAACCCGGATCATGTCTAACCAAAACCTTAAACCCCTGCAGTTTTTATTGCCTGTTTTTTTAATTTTCACCACAACCATAAGCTTTGGCCAGATCAGAACAAGTCTGATGGGAGGCTCGGGTATAGCGCAACTGGAAACCTATCTGTCTAAAAAAGAATTACTAGAGGAAGTAAAGGATAGCCTGGAAGTAATGAAAAAACGGGCATTAGTATCGAATAATGAAGCGCTCCAGGTGCGCTGCCTATATGATCTGATGCGCATACGCGATATGCGGACTGAAGACTCATTGTATTTCAGGAACAGCGCCTTTATGGATACGATCCTGCGGGATCAAAAGTCCTCAGCTAAAATGAAAGCGCTGATCTATATTTTACAGGCGCAGAGGCTATTCGGCTTCAATCACAAATACCTGAGATTTAATGCCGCTGCATACCGGATTAAAAATTCATTTAGCAATTATGGCGCCCTTAGTCCCACCCAGCGCGATAGTTTAATGTACAACGATCTGGATGCTGCACTAAAACTTGATCCGTTTCAGGGCGATGTGAGTAGTCTTTTATGGTTATCATCAAACCCGGATGTCTTCTTATTCACGCCAAAATTCGGGGATATTATATTTTCTGAACGCATAAATCTGACACCCAGAAAGTATGATGACTATTATAATGAGACCAAACAAATGATTATTTGGGCGTCATTGCCTTCATCCGGTTTTAGAAGGATATTGGATAGTCTTGCTTTAGCGCCTGGGGAAAAAGAGATTTTCAGATCCTACCTCCTTTTGTCCGATCGAAAGTAATACATTCTCGTTTTTACGGACACTGCTTAATGCAGAAAGCATAGGTTGATTAAAATCCACATTCGTTGTGCCGCTTTCTAAAAATTCACCGTCGTGTCCTTCGCCTAAAATATCTACGCATGCATATACCCCAGCACAGTGCGAAAATCCCTCAAATCTGATTTTTTCATTTCCGGCAGTAACAATAGGATCTTTTAACAGAGCAAGCTGAAAAGGAGACAAGTTAAAACTGGACTGCACAACATTCGAAAGAGTAAGGAGACACCGCGCCGTTGTATAGGGGTCAGTTAGGCGGCCCCAAAAAAAGCATGGCGCATTTTTCTTTTGTACTTCGCTATATTTCGCCAAAATAATTCGTCCGAAGAATCAGACTTGTTTAAAGCAGAGGATTTGTTGTATTGATAGGTGATGGTATCCGACATTGTGATAAAGGAATAAGCGCATTAACTCAACTAAAATAGGAAGAAGTTTAGTTAATTACATAATATACAGCATTCAAATTTTATAAAGCCTTTCGCGTATCTGCACCAAAATACTTTCTGCTAGTTGAGGGTTAGGTTTGTCAGGCAAAGCAGACTTTTCATAGGCTATTTTTACTTGCACCATTTTTTCTTCTACTATCTGCATTAACTCGTCAAACTCAAATTCGCCGTTTCGTATCCGGAGTAAGAATTGACGATCGTTACGTCTAACCATTACCTGACGGTGCAATGCAATTTCTTCGGCCATGTTCAATAGCCGGAATGTATGCATCATGTTTTTGGCATCGTAGCTTTTGCCCTGCGACAATGTGCTTTGATAACGCAACTCGTTACGTTTCTCTTCCCATTCGCGGTATTCCCTATATTCTTTGCAGTAAACGGAATAGCCATCTTTATTAAAGTTCAGAACAGCTATCGAATCTAGGTCTTGGGGTATCGGACTGAGTTGTACATCATCAGCTTCAGGTCCGGAAGCAATCCCTCTGAAGTATGCGCCGCCGCTTAGTTGCTTTTGATGATAAACCAGGTAGGTACCACGAAAGTGGTCAACGCCTGTTAATCCGCACTCTTCCTGTTTATAATTATTCCCCTTCAGCCATTCGGCGAGTGATACACTGCCATTATTATGGATAACATAGCAAAAGTCCAATACCGATTTGCGTTCGGCGTCCAACGGTTTATTGATCTTTTTATTCAGGCCGCGTGCTTTCTTTATCTGTGTCTGCGCATAACCAGCAAAGGTATCCAGGCAAAGCTTCGACAAAAAATCTTCCGGCCTGATCATATCCATTACGGGGTGGCGAAAAAGGACGAATTCCTTGGGCGTCGCCAACAGCTCAAGAATATTGGGATTGTTCTTTGTCAATAATTCCAGGAAACGGCCTATTTCAAAATACACCTCATCGTTGGATGTATTAGCGATCTGATCTTGCCTATTAAAACCATAAAGCTGACCCCGAGGCATGATGAACACGCCTTTCTTATCTACATCCGAACCTTTAACATTCAAATTATAAGCTGTGCTGCCGCTAATACAATCCAACAAGATCAGCTCTTTTTGATTTTTCAGTTGTTCAAAAGTCATGGCAGCAAGTATTTTCTAAAAAAGGCATCCAACTCTAAAGTATCTTTCCTCGTCGATGGGAGCGCGGATACCTGGTCCTTACAATAATCAAGCGTTTCGGCTAACCAATGGTTGAGTGCAGTTATTGGTTCGATCAAAGCTTTTTCGTCTGCATCTTTTTTCCGATCCAACAAATTGTCTATGAGCTTTTGCACCACAAGATCAGATATCAAAATCCGCAATGGTTCAAATTCCATCGGTGGTACTGTTTGCTTCTCAACAATCCAAAGACAAGCCAATGCTGGTCGCAACGCATAAAAATAGCGTTTGAGTTTTACTTGGTCGCCTTGCAAATCGTCCCGCAGCGTGTTCGTCGCCATAGACAAATAGTGATTAGTCGCAGACCGTTGTGTAAAATAAACAGGGATCAAACCGCGTAATTCCTTAGCGAAATTGGCGTCCTCCCTATAAACAATAGGAGATTGCAGCCACTCATACAAAGGTGCATTTGATTTCAAAAATAGCTTAAGTGACTTTTTTAAATCCCAACCGCCGATGTCGAGCACCTCGTTTACCGGCAAACCAACAACATCGGTCGTTTCAACTATACTCAGATACTGACCCAATTCTCGGGCATAAATAAACCGAACGTCAAAGTCACTATCGGGAGAGGCAAAACCCCATGCCCGGCTGCCTGATTCGCATGCATATAAGATCTTTATATTCTCTGCCTGCTCCAGTTCAAGCAGCTTTTGCAGTATAGTTTCTTTCATCGTAAATTATATAAGGGTACAAAATATAAATGAAAGAGCTATGGTCAGTGAGTGTCTTTCAGGATTCGAACCTGCCCGCTTACGCGGTTTCACCAGCGAAGTATCACACACTTACGGCATCTTTCATTAGGTCTTTAAAAAAGGGCAAAAAGCAATCGGTGTTTTTTAACTGAGCTACTATGCAAAATAAATTGCCGGGTGGATTTGAACCACCGTCCTTCCCGATATCATCGGGACGCTCTAACCGAAGTATCACCGGTTTACGGCACCTTTTTAGGTTTAGGTATTATATGAAAAGAAGAGCTACAGGCGGCAAACGACTATGTATTCAAACGTGACAGGTTTCGAAGTAACGCTTGCCTGACGGCATCTACTTAATCTTAAGGGCGATGGTCAATATGCGCTTTTTACTGCTCTACCAACTGAGCTACAATGGATCGCTCCAAAGACCGGGATCGAACCGGCGACACGAAGTAGCGCATATTTACGGCACCTTAATATTTTAAAAAGGGTAAAAAGCAACAAGTGACCAACCTGCTCTAACCAACTGAGCTACTTTAGTTTTCACTAAAGGCCGGACTTGAACCGGCGACCTGGGAGTTAAAAGCTCGAAGTAACACTTGTTTACGACACCTTTTTATTTTCAATTTCTTTCAAAAGAAGGGCAAAAAGCAATAAGTCATTCGTACCGCACGTAGCATATAGCCCGACAACGGTTCCTGGTCGAAGTAAAACTTATTTACGGCACCTTCTTTTTTGTTTTATAAGGAGCAACAGACGAACGCGGGCCGGGGGAACGCTTAGGGACTCGAACCCTCAGCATAGCTTTCGCCACGCTGACCACCCCCTCAATGGCGCGAAGTATCCCGTTTCTACGGCATCCTTATATTTTAATTTCTTTTTAAAAGTATGGGGCGTTAGCTTCCCCATACCTGTTTTATAACTCTATCTGATTGATAGCATCTAAAGCGGAGCCCCCGTTCTCTAAGGCAGCTAACACCTCGAAAACTTTATCGCTCCAGCCGGCTATCAGGTACACGCCATTACGCAATATTTGCAATGGCGCTTGTCCGTATCCTTTCAGATCGAACAGGTATAATTTGGCCTCTGGTGCAACCTGTTGCTTGTAGCGCAGCCATAACGGATGGATATGATCTGCTGTATTAGCTGAGTTCCACAACTGGCAGTCAGTAAACAGCATTACTTTATCCATTTTTACCCTGCGGGATAATATATCCTTGATAACCAGGAAGCCATTGGTAGAATAACCCACCTCGCCCTCGCGGCGATAAAACTCCTGCACGTTACCTAATATATTTCCGCGTGGCACCGCTATGGTTTTCCAGGTATCACCAAACATACCTATTTCCACATTTTTGCAGCGCGACTGCAACAACATAGCCAGCATCAAACCAACGTCATACAACAACACTTTCGACTTTGCCGAAACAGGTGTCTGCATCGATCCCGATACGTCGCATGCCAGCAATATGCGGGTATTGTAATCAAACCCTTTTATATTGGCTGCGCTTGCCTGTACCGCTTTTTCCAAAGCGTCCAGTAACTCGCCGGTGTAGCCTTTATTGCTGCCTTGTACCAAAGCGGTTAGCTTTTTGAGCATGCTTTGTGCAGGCACCTTAGTGACCGGGTTTATTAATTCGCGGTAAGCCGCCAAATAACGGAACGGAAATTGTTTGGCTTTGGCCACCTGTGCGGGATCAGCTAATACAGCACACACCTTTTCGAAGTGCGCGTAGCTTACGCCTGCTTCCTGTATGTTACGCAGGTTACGCAGCAAAGCCATGTATCCTAGTTTACCGCTATCTATCAATTCTTCCCACTTGGCACGAAAGGCCAAAGCTTTCGCCTCATCACTATCGAAATTAAGCTGACCTAATGCCGATAGCTCAGTTTCCCAGGTGTAAGGTGTTTCCAGCGTATTGCTCACAATTTTGTTGAACAGTACCTGCTGCAATTCGTCCTTTGCCTTAGGGTGAACCAGGAACAAGGCATCGCGCAATTTAATAGCACCGTCGCGGTTGTACTTGGCAAACTGGTACTCGTCGAAACGGTTGAACGCAGTCGACAAACCTTTCTGCAATTGCTTGCTCAAGCGGTTTAGTTTTTTAGTGGCGGTACGCTTGTTCATCAGCTCATAGCAGGCCAGTAACTCGGTTATCTCATCAGCACGACCGATGACGTTATCGGTAACCCGGGCGACCAGATCGTCGCCCGAGTGCAGCTTGGCCAATTCCGTAACCAGCACCAGCGGTACCGAACGCATATACATTTTAGTACGCGCATATACAGCCAGCTTACCCACAAATGCCGGGTTGCATTTGGCAATCAGTCCGCGCAAACGGCTCATACGTTCTTCGTTCTTTTCGTAGAACGAATCATTCAAGCTCCAGGTAACCACTGCGGCATACAGTTCCATTTCAGAACTGATTGCAAAGGCTTTTGCGCCTTCGTAGTTACTTACCTGTGTTTTAGCCTTGTTGAGTAAATTAAATTTCATTGGGAACCTCCCTTTTTTGTTTTGTTGAAACAAAGATTAGAGGCTACTGCGCAGTGTATTTGCGCAGATGAAAAATATTTGAAAATATTTTAGATATTTAAAAAAATGAAGCCCCTTAACCAGAATACAGCAAACTATATCATTACTTATTTCGGCGAATTGATGACGCCTCAGGAACGAGCAGCTCTAAAGCATCAACATTCATTAATCAAACTGGAAGGTGATGAGAATGAGCGGCGGACCAAACTTTATTACAAGCAAGGTTGGTTAAGCAATAACGTTGAAGTGCTGAAACTATTGAGTGCAGGTCCTGATGAGTTTCTTGTAAAATGCGCTGAACGCATCTTGAAAGAACATCCTGGTAAGGTATATTTGAATTTGTGCCCGAAGTGCAATCAACTGGCGCGAACGCCTTACGCAAAACAATGCAGGTATTGTGGGCATGACTGGCATTGAATTATTTTCAATTATTCCGGAAAAATCGCATCTTTGTTCCAATTCCACTGGAATGAAAACTTCGCTTAGCTGCATATAATCCCTTTGCACACTGCCTGAACAAGGCGGAACAGAATCCATTTGTTAAATTTTTCTGATGATCTACAGGCTTTGGCCTATGTATTTGTGCATCTCAAATAGGGTATATCCGCCTGCGCGGATGAATTTTTCAATCAATAAAATTTTATGAAAAATTTATGCAGAAGTCCCCATGGACACACAATTATTACCGTACCGGCTGAAGTCGGCGCGAAGAAAAAGACGGTTAGTAAAAGAGGACCGTGATAAACAACTGATCCGGATGCAAAAGGAATACGACAGGCTAAATGATATACAGTCAGCATTACCTTGCGGTATTGCCACGTATTATTGACAAAGTAAAGCTGCAGGATAATGACCTGGAACAACAGTTAGCGTTTATTGATGACAAATTGTATGGAATGCCTAATTGGATGCGGCTGACAAAGATTACGGGCGGCAAGTATAAAAACTGGTATTCAAAATCTTTTCCCGAAAAATTGAAATATGCAAATCCATTAAAAAATCGGCCGAAATGGAATTGGGAGGAGATTTAAATTTTTTTAAGAAAAATCTTGATTTTATAAAATAATGTGTATCATTGTGCCATGAAAACAACAACAATACAAAGCTGTATACCCCAACTGATTTATCAGAGAGGATAGGCTATGTATTGACTTGACATATCAAAAAACACTTGAATCCTCTTAGTTAGCTCTAAGGGGATTTTTTGTTTTCAGGCGATTTTACAGGGTAGTATATCAATTGGCAGATTACCACATTTGGGATGTGGAGGCTCCCGGTTCGAGTCCGGGTTACCCTACTCGGAAATATAGCTCAATGGTGAGAGCAGCACCCTTATACGGTGCCGGTTGCAGGTTCGAGTCCAGCTATTTCCACAAATTTGGTCAGGTGCCCGAGTGGTAAGGGAGCGGTCATGCGGGAGAGCTTATTTTTTACAGCAAAGAAATTTGGCTGTACTGCTCAATTTGTTTTTTCAATCTGTTGATGGATTGGGTAGGGAAATCTATGTTTTAATTAAAGATATATCTTTAATAAAATTCTTCATCGTTACCGTAAGCGCCCCCCACGCCCGTTCAAGTGTCCACACTTGAACGCAACAAGTTGTGAGCGTCCACGCTCACGTCAATAGATTATTTTTAATGGACTTTCAGGATTCGCACTACTATACCTATATTCATGCGCCGAGCCTACAAAACCTGCCCGAACTGGATTTTCATGAATATAGTCAATTTTCTGATCGACTACTGCCGGGCTGTACAGTAAAACAGGATAATTACCGTTTTGCCAAAGCTGGTGATGCACATTTAACGGATTATATTTTCCTGCTTTCTCAAACGCTTTTACCATCCAGTCACGCCTGCTTTCCTGGCTATTGCCGGCGATCATTTCAAAAAGCCTTTTAGATGTATACGTTTTAAAATGCCCCAGCACATCGCCAAGTGACCCATCGGTTACATTTGCCACCATGTGAATGTGGTTTGTCATGATCACATAAGCATAAATATTAAGTTTCTTATTCTTCTGACAAAAGGCAAGGTTTTCTACAACGAAATCGCTGTATAGTCTGCGTGTAAATACATCTATCCAATCGGTTACTGTTAATGTGACAAAGTATAGTTCGTCTGTTGAAGCACTTCTCGACATGGAACTAATGTATAGATTTAGCCGAAGCAGTCAAAGTGTGTTTACCCGTAAGCGTGGACGCTTACAACTTTGTATGTTCAAGTGTGGACACTTGAACAGGCGGGATTTTACCAAAAATAACTTCTCTCACACGTTGTCGCCGCAACCTGAACTTGACCACAAGCGGGGACGCTTGCGGGAGCGGGCTTTTAAACACAGTTACTTTAACTCCCTTAAAACTTATATTTTTGCATAAATTTTCCTAATGAAAACAATAATTGATGGGGCCAAACAGTTGCTAATTGAATCTATTGAAATGATCGACTCTGCCGCTAATGATGTAATCATTGTTGGGGGGTGGGGGCCTTACATCAGACACCAAGATATTCATCCCGGAACAAAAGATGTTGATTTACTTTTTCCAACATTTTATAGTAAAGAAGACATAGCCAAAATACTTGAAAAATTTTTAGAAAATGGATTCTTTTTGAGTGCTAAACATGATTTCCAATTATGTCGTTGCTATAAAATTGGTAACAGAAGTTACATTTATAATGTTGACTTATTACATCCAGTATTCGGGAAGATCAATAAAGTTGATTTTGTGGAAATTATGGATTTAGACATCTCCGTGGACGGCATTAAAGTAAAAAAAATAAATACAATAAACATTCAATACGGAGATGTAATGTACGATCAAAAGTTGTACGAGGAATGCGAATTTCAAGGGAAAAAATTTAATGTTTTGGACGCATCTGGTATAATTATCTCTAAAATAGATTCCTGTAATAATCGAAAAAGAGAGCGTGATATTTTTGATATTTATTTATCACTTCAAGAGAAGGATGTAGTCGAAAAACTAAAATACCTAGTAAAGCTTAATTCTTCATTGGGTGATGCTTTCGATAAACACACATTAAACTTTGACAAGAATTGGGATTTCTATACAGAAGCGATAAAAAAATTTGATAATGAACGTGACATCGATAGAAATTTACTATCGATGAGTTTTTTAAACACATTCGATTAAATAGCCTTATCTAGTTTTTTGTGGACAAGAGATATAATACACATAATATCAAGAGCCTCTTCCTCGTCAATTACAAAATGTATTTTAGGAGTATGCGCTGTCGGGTTACGGATCAAACCAAATAGGCCTTTAATAATATTTGCAAGTCCTAAATGTTCATTACGGTGAGTATCATTCTCTAATAAATTAATTCTAATCAAAGGATTGGCAGTTGAAAAAGCAACATCGACCAAAGCTGTACCATCAGCATAAAGTCCGGTGGTACTCCTTATCCTAGAGGCTATACTTTTAACAGCTTCAAATATTGAGTGAAAATAATTCTCAACTAGTAATTCAGCTTTGCAATATTTTATTATTTCAGGATGAACATTACGAAGCTCAAGTTTATACTTATAATGGCTTGCTCTTTGCTGGGCTTCATCTAATGTCCTTGCTTTATTAATTTTTCTGAATCTAGCTTCTTTTGTTAATTCAACTCCAATAAAAGATAAACATTTATTCAATTCATTAAGTCTAAAATGAAACAATTCATCTTTACCTAAATATCTTGAGGGCTGCATAGAGTAAGATAGAAAATTGAGAATTTGATTTGAACATTGATTTCGATTTTGATAATGAACAAAAGCGTTATATAAACGTTTCCACTTGGTCATTTCCGGATCTGTGTCTTTAATACCGCAATCGCCTAATATTTTCCTTATTTCAGTTCCTGTTAGTCCCTCCGATGTAGCTGCAATTGTTTGACAAATGCTTTCAAGGTGATAGGGAGGTATAATAGGGTGTTTAGTTACTTCTGAGGGCATCTTATTTGATCTTTTTAACCTTAATTTCCTTTAATTTTTCTTCTGCTAGAGTGGCGAGATATGGAGCACTATATACATATTCTAAAATAGCGTTGCATAAGGTACTTAGAATTGGCACTTCTTTTTCGGTCAATTCACCAATTCCGGCATGGGCTCCAATATTCCCAAAGTCCTTTATCCCCATAGCAACTTTGACAAGCTTTTCAGGTATTTCATTTTTGGTGGCAAGCTCTTTTAGCATATTTGATAGACTATTGCCTTTGGCATTTCTATCTATACATATCATTTCCAATAAACGCCTTATTAGTGTTGCGTAAGCGTTAACGTCAATAGATTTGACTTTCTCGGCTGCCCTTAATGCAGTTGAAATCTTGTCTGGTAATCCAATAGGGTTATTAGATGATTGTGGATATATAAACTTATAAGGGAAATTGCCATCTTCCTCGAATGCTTCATGCCAAGAGTAGCTTGCCACAGTAATCTTATTGCACTTTGGGGCAGGGCATTTTAAAATATCATATTTTGTACCATAGGAATAACCAGGGCCGTGTTCCTCTTCTTCAAACTGAAGATCATCTACTGTACCTAGAATTTCCATTTTTGAAATATTACCACAATGTCTACATTCAATTGTTTCTGATAAGTTCATTTTCTTTATTTTAATTTAATAATTATATTTTGCCTATGGGTGGTTTGATACTATAGCATAAGCTAAAATTAATCTAATCCTCCGGCTTCTCCTTCGCATCCGCCATCCTCACTATCCTTGGCTCAAACTTTGCAAGCACTTCTACCAGATCGTTCTGCGCGGCCATTACGGTGTGGATGTCCTTGTAGGCCATTGGTGCTTCGTCCATGTCGCTGCCCATCAGGGTAATGCGTTTTTCAACCAGGTTGGCTGCTATGGCGGCTTTGTCCAGCGTTTTAAAGGCTGCGCTGCGGCTCATCAAACGCCCTGCACCGTGCGAGGCAGAGTTAATAGACTTGGCATCGCCCTTACCGCGCACCACAAAACCGGGTGTACTCATGCTGCCGGGGATAATCCCCAATACACCTTCGCCGGCAGGGGTGGCACCTTTACGGTGTACCATCACTTCGGTGCCGTCGGCCAGTTGTTCCTTCCAGGCAAAGTTGTGGTGGTTCTCAATCCGCATTACCGGGTTAAGATTTAGCGCACGGGCAATTTTGTTATGTATCTCGTGGTGGTTGGCACTGGCATATTCGCCGGCCAGGTTCATGGCAATCCAGTATTCCTGTCCTTCGTCCTTATCCAGGTCCAGCCATGCCAGGTGCTTCGCTTCGGGCGGCAGCTTGGTTTTGGTCATGGCTATTTTAGAGTAATAGTCCGCAATGCTTCCCCCAAATCCTCGCGAGCCGGAGTGCGAAAGCAAAGCCAAATACTCACCAGCCGGGATACCGTCCAAAGCGCCTTCCGCAACGGTCAGCTCGCCCCACTCTACAAAGTGGTTTCCGGTGCCGCTGGTACCCAGCTGCGCATAAGCCTTATCCTTCAAATTACGGATCACCTTGGTTTCGCTCCATGTTTTGCTATCGAACAGAGAGGTATCATGATACTTTTTAGTAGTGCCGCCGATGCCAAAATTGGTATGGTCTATCAGCAGGTTTTTCAGCATATCGGTTTCGGTATCCACTGTGGCGGCAGGCATATCAAAAATGCTCAGGCACATACGGCAGGCAATATCCACGCCCACGGCAAACGGGATAATGGTATTGGCCGTGGTGGCCAGCACGCCGCCAATAGGCAAACCGTAGCCCTGATGCGCATCGGGCATCAGGGCGCCCACAACAGCCACCGGCAACTGCACGGCTGTTTTCATCTGCGCTAAGGCGCCCACTTCAATATGTTCCAATCCCCACACCGGGAAATCGGCTATCTCTTCCTTCAGGGCAAAATTGCTGCGCTGCTGTTTTACAAATTTCCCTTCCTTACGCAAGGCAATCACATCTTCGGCAAGGTTCTTGAATTTACCGCCCTTTTTCATGGCATAAGGCATAGGGTCATCTATCAACGCTTCCAGGTTAGCCAGTATCTGCGTCTTATCCATCACATGATGTTTCAGCAAACCATTAGCCACACGACTAAAGTTCACCAAAACTTCCACATCGTTAATCCCCAATGCTTTTAGCTCGTTGTTGCCTATTTTTTCCTTTTCCATTATCTTAAAGGTATCATTTAACAATTTAAATTCTTCCGGGCCAAAACCCCTCTCCCCGTTTTGGGAGAGGGGGCGTTCGTGAATGCGCTCAGCCTTTCGACGACACAAAGGAAAATACCAAGTGCGCAATCTATTTGCGCAGTAAAAAATAATTTTTAAATTCATCAGATTTTATTTAGAACCTTATGCCAGTTAATCGCAACGCCCTTATCCGTTACCGCACCATTGATAGCTGCCTGCAAAACCGCCGCCGGAAATGGACACTGGATGATTTGATTGAAGCCTGTTCTGATGCCATATACGAATACCAGGGCATCATGACGGGGGTAAGCCGCCGTACCATACAGGCGGATATCGAGATGATGCGCAGTAATAAGTTAGGTTACGAGGCTCCGATTATTGTGGTTGACAAAAAGTATTACACTTATGAAGACAAGAACTACAGTATCACCAACATCCCACTCAACAACCAGGATATGCAAGTGCTGGGTGAAGTTTCTGACCTGCTGAAACAGTTTAAAGGCTTCAGCCATTTTGCCGATCTGAACGAGATGGTAAGCAAACTGGAAGACAAAATATATACCCAAAAAACGCAAAGTACACCAGTAATTGATTTCGAAAAAAACGACAACCTGAAAGGCTTGGAGTGGATTGAGGTGATACGTAAGGCTATTGTTGCTAGGAAGACGATCTGTATTACTTACCAATCATTTAAAGCCAGGGAAGCGAGCACTTTTTGTTTTAGCGGGTACCTGCTGAAAGAATATCGTAACCGTTGGTTTGTATTAGGAATGAGGCACGGCAGGGGCGGGCATTTATTAAACCTGGCGCTTGACCGGATTGAGTCGATTGAAGAGCATGAGGATAATTACCGGGAAAATACCGTTGTTAACCTTGCTACTTACTATAATGATTGCATCGGCGTAACCAAATCGCCCGGTCAACGTGACTGTGAAGTGGTATTTTGGATTGATAATGATAACGCGCCTTACGTAATCACTAAACCATTGCATCATACTCAGAAATTGTTGCGTGATGATGTCGATGGAAAGATATTCAGCATTAAAGTGATATTGAACTTTGAACTGGAACGTGAGTTATTGGGCTTTGGCGCTAAAATGAGGGTATTGGGGCCGAGAATACTGGTTAAGCAACTAAAAGCACAGCTGAAGAAAACCTTGGAACGATATGAAACGAATGGAACAACAGCACCAGACAGTTATAGCACCAATCGCGAAAATGAGTATTAAGTCAAGTTGAAAATTTAGTGAGCCATTCTCAAATATTTGGGCCAATTATTGACTTAAAATGAACAGATCGCAGTTAAGTCAATTGTTATTTAAGAGTGCCGTTCCTATAGAATTGTGGACGGCGAAACGAACTATTATTAACTAAATTAAATGAGCCCAAATGAGCTAGTTACAAAAGAGACGCTGGATGCCTTCGAAAAAAGAATTCTCGAAAAAATTGAATCTCTTCTTAGACCAGAAAAAGGTCAAAATAAACAATGGTTAAAAAGTAAAGATGTAAGGAAGCTATTAAACATTTCGCCTGGCACTTTGCAAAACTTACGCGTAAACGGAACACTTGCCTACACAAGGATCGGCGGTATAATGTATTACAAGTTCGAAGACATTCAAAAAGTTATTGAGGGAGGCAAATAGTGAAATCAACAGTCAAGGCAGAGATTTTTACAAAATATAGGAAGCAGATTTTAAGACTTAAACAAGACCAGAGGTTGTTTGCCAGTCACTCCAATCTATACTATGCTTTATTTATATGTTGGCAGCAGGGCGGATGCATTAATCCTTTTCAGGTCAGTCGGAGAATGTTGATGTCCTATAGCAATATCTCATCCATAGCCACTTATCATAAATGTATTAAGGATTTACATGTCTTCGGTTACATCGTTTATTGTCCTTCCTACCATCCTGTTAATGGCAGTTCAGTACAATGGCCAGCGACTATATCTTGATAGATGTGTAGCTTTGTAATGACGTATCCAAATACAGAAGCAACAAAATATCCGTATAATTTGAACACCACCTATCGCTGTAACAAGGTAGCTGAACAACAATGTAATACTATATGTGAAGGGGGATGGCCGCGCGATGGGACCAAATGCCTTTCGCTTGATTTAAATTACCTCATTTAATATAGGCGGAGACTTCAATGATGGCGTCAGTAAAAGCTTGCGGGTCTTCTTGTGGCAGGTTATGCCCGATACCGCCGGTGATTGTTTGATGCGCATATTTGCCTTTGAACTTATTGGCAGAATTCAGCGCCAATCAACACAATTGATGCTTGCAATGTTTATTTAATAAGAATACATGAAAATCAACACCGAAATAAATGACAAGGGGGAATTGCCAGATGATTTCAATGACCTCAAACCGCATGTCAGGGAGAAAGCATTGGAAATTGCCAGCCAGCTTACGCCAGACGACATTCCCGAAGGAAGTACGAGAATCAGGGAGGCAATTCAACGGGCAGAGGAATGGTTCACTGACTTGGAGGGATAATTCGACGCAAACAGGAATCAAATAAAGGCTTCTGCTTCCTTCCGGACAGGTAAATGGATACCTCAAATTACATTCGAGTATTCTTTCAGAACCTCGCGGTATCGGCTCAGCAAGGCTGATTTCGATATAAAGCCAGTGAAACGCCCGCGGCCGTCTATTACCGGCAATACCCAGGTTGAAGTCTGATCAAACTTGTCTACGACGGAAATGATATCTTCATCAACCTGGATGACGTCAATGGGTATCTTCATTAATGTCAAAATTTCGAAGCCCTCCTCAAATTCGGGATTAAACAGGATTGGCCTTAGGTCATCCATGTAAATTATGCCTGCTAGCTGATCATCGTCTAATACCGGGATGACATTTCGCTTGCTTTTTCTGATCACATCTAAAAGGTCAGCATGCGAGGAAGTCAGCTTAAGTGTCGATTTAACCGGTTCAATTAGTTCCCTTGTATTGATCAACAGGAAAAGATTTTTATCGTTATCCCGGGTAAATATTTTGCCTTCGTCGGCAAGCTTTTTTAGATCTGGTGAGATTGGTGAAAACCATTTAGCAATAAGGAAAGAGATAACACAGACGATCATTAACGGAATGAACAAGTCATATCCCGAACTTGATTCTGCGATCAGGAATATCGCGGTAAGCGGCGCATATAATACTCCGCTCATTACACCAGCCATGCCTACTATAGTCAAATTGATAACAGGAGTCTGGCTGAAACCTAATTGCGTGCAGATAATGGCGAATAAAAACCCAAGGGTTCCGCCTGCAAAAAGCGATGGAGCGAAGTTACCACCGTTCCCGCCGCCATAAATCGTAATTGGCGTGGCAAATGCCTTAAAAATACATATTAAACTTAGAAAAACGATTACGATCCATGCCCTATATGTTACATAACCCAGGAAACTGTGCTGAATGATCTGATGGATATCGCCGTTAATAAACGATTTAATGCTGGAGTATCCTTCACCAAACAATGGTGGGAATGTAATGCAAAGAATCGAAAGCGCACCACCGCCAATGATTGCTTTTTGAATTCGCGAAACCTTTATCTTATGAAAAAATTCTTCAACATAGCCTGCAGCAACGTTGAAATATCGTCCATACAAGCCACAGATCACCGCCAGCAATAAATAATAAGGTATATTATGGTAATTAAAATTATGCCGTGCACTGAATTTGAATAACACGTCCTCGTTTAGGATGATCCTGGAAAGCAGGCTGCCGCAAACGGCGGCGACAACAAGCGGAATGAAGTCCGTAAAGACAACGCCAGTCAATAAGATTTCAAAGGCAAACATAACACCTGCAATTGGTGCATTAAAGGCCGCCGCGATGCCGGCTGAAGCGCCTGCTGCAAGTAAAAGCGTGCGGTCTTTATAATTTAGTTTATAAGTTTGCGCGAAGTTGGAGCCGATCGCCGATCCTGTCACTGCCATCGGGCTTTCAAGTCCCGCAGAACCGCCCAGTCCGACCGTGACAGCGCTTTGAATGATCTGCGAATACATTTTAACGGGCGAAACAAAGCTCGAATTTCTTGCGATTTCATGAAGAATAGCCCCAATACCTTTCCTGTCCTGACCCTTAAAGAAGTAAATTACGATTAGCGTGGTCAGTACGATACCCAAAAACGGGAACAGGATATAAAAAAGGATTTGTTCTTCAAAATGAACTTTACTGGTTATAACATAATGGATATAATGTACAAGCATTTTTAGGAAAACACCAGCGAGGCCTGCAGAGCAGCCGACAAGGACTCCGGATAAAGTCAAAAACTGGTTATGAGTCAACCGGGTTTGCAGCCAATCAAGGATCATCTGGTAGCTTCTGACTTTCCTAAGCCCGTATTGCCTCGTTCTCCTGACCGTTTCAGCGAACTCAAGATAATTTTTTAATAGTTTATATTTTCTTATAGTCATCAGGCAGGATAAAAGTATGCAGGACAGACACATTAAGTGCCCGCGACCAAAATTACCTTATTACTGCGGTAATGGTTCAGGTTAAATGAAATTAATCTTTATTTAAACCACAAAGGACAAATTTTGGTTTAGAAAAAGAGGATATCTTTTAAGCTTATGACTCATTTGATCGAACAAATTTCAGGCAACAGCTTTAATGTTCGCCTTTCACCTGAATCGCCGGGGGATGAAAAATTACTGCAAACTATTGGCGACAATTCTGCTATAGAGCAATACTACAAACACGCTATAAAACAGGAGTTTCCCACCAACATCAAAATAGCATCCTTAACGCCGAACGACGACTTTCCCTATAGCGCTACGATCGAAAAATTTTCAATAAGTGGGTCCGTATGAATTCAACACTTGTAACAATAATAGCCTGGATTTACATTCTCATCTGCATTTGCAGCTGTATAGTCATTGCTTTTGACATATTGAATCATCCCCTGAAAATGAAAATCATGAATATAGTGTGGCCGGTGACCGCACTATATTCCGGTCCATTGGGCGTATGGGCCTACTTCAAACTCGGGAAGCACACACCGGAACATCATATGAACGATGCTACCCATAAAGGTCCGGATTGGCAAAGCGTATTAAAAGGAGCTTTGCATTGCGGCAGCGGATGTACAATCGGAGACCTGATAGCAGCATCGGCAATTACCTTGCTGGCAATTAAGTTTTTTAACAGCCAGCTCATTACCGACTGGGTGATTGAATATATTGCGGCATTTGTGGTAGGTATCATTTTCCAATATTATGCCATCAAGCCCATGAAAAATTTACTACCTAAAGATGCGCTGATAGCTGCGCTAAAAGCCGACACGCTTTCCTTAACGTTTTGGCAGGTCGGGATGTATGGCTGGATGGCTATTGCAGACTTTTTAATCTTCCATCACTTATTGAAAGCAACCAATCCGGTATTCTGGTTTATGATGCAAATTGGTATGTTATGCGGATTGGCAACTGCATATCCGATCAATTGGTGGCTTATTAAAAAAGGAATTAAGGAGGCGATGTAATCTATTTTAGGCATGCCACTTAATAGTGGTAGAGAATTTTTAAGAAAAGATTTTACTGTTTGTTAGGTCAATACGTACGGAGTCATAACAAAATCCGGCCTGATATGGAGGGCAATCTAAACTAATTTTATTTTTCATCTAATAATGCCCATCCTTTGGCCGAGATGAGGTAATTACCGTCTGGTGTAATGCTGACAAGCCCTGCGAGCAAACATTGTTTTGCAGTTTTACAATAGTCTGCATCGTTAGGGTGCGAAGGTAAGGTCTCGAGGTACTTTAGCAAAAGCAAAAATTGGATAGCTTCGTCTTTTCCAATAATAGTCAGCGGCATCATAATGTACCAGTAGGT
>NZ_DATCRU010000019.1:0-14062 GCF_036568825.1 Mucilaginibacter sp.
AAAATCTTTTACCGGACAACAGTGAACTTGTTTCGGCACCCCATCATAAAGGTATAAGATAGGCATGTCTGCTATCTGCAAATCGTCGACTAAGCAAGCGTGAATGTCCTGTGGGATGACCGAAACAAGTTCGGCATGACAGAAGATGGGTTATGCCGCTTTCGAAATAAACTTAACTAGGCTCCTTTTAGCTACAGGCAACAAAGTTTGCTCTAACGGAAAACTGATATCGCTGGCCACATAATACACTGCCGGATTAGGCAAATGCCTGTGTTTATTGATCAGGTCAAGTTTGATGAACTCGGGAGTGGTAGTGATGCTTTGCTCATAGGTATCTACAAACTGAATATTGATGCCTCTGAATTTATCATCTTTATTTTCAAAAATAGTGATCTGGTACTCGTACACCCAATAGGTACGCTCCCTACCGTTTCTCAGCGAAAAGTAACCATTGTAAGGCATTAGAGGAACCAGGCCGATAGGGTCAATATTCAGATGGCTCTCTACAAAATCATATATCTCCTTGCCGGTTTGTATGGCCGGATTCATTTTGTATAGCGCGTATGAGATGATGCTTTCTATCTCGTGCATCGAGGCATCATCCTGGATAATTTTCTCGTAAGTCAGCTTCACTGCGTCAATATCTGCCTGTGTCATTCGCTGCGGGAAAGACTGTTGCAGGGTAGATTTGTTATGTTTAAAATCGAGCAGGTTATTGTAATGAAATATCAGGTCGGTCAGGTTTGGGTACAGGCGGCTGCGATCAAAATGGCGGTTGATCTCCTGCAGATAGTCGAGCAGGATATATTTTTTGTGCTCGAAATCTATCGCCCCTTCTATAAACCAATTGATGCCTAACGATTTCATTTTTATAAAGACAAAATCCGATGTATTAATTTACGACAAAAAAGCCAACTTTGCAATATGCCTGCCGGAACGCTTTTTTTAATCCCTGTACCACTTGCCGAACAGGCAGCTGCCAAATCGTTCACCCCATACCTGATGGATACCATTAACCAGGTGAAGGAATACATTGTGGAGAACGAAAAAACCGCACGCCGTTTCCTGAAAGAAGCCGGTTTGCGCACCCCGCAAAGCGAACTCATCATTCACGACTATGGCAAACATAACCGCGATATACCTATAAACGAGTTCTTTAAAGGATTGGTTGCAGGTAACGATGTAGGTTTGATGAGTGAAGCCGGTTGTCCCGGTGTAGCTGATCCGGGATCTGAAATTGTAGCCGAGGCTCATCGCAGGGGTATCAAAGTAATTCCTTTGGTTGGACCAAGTTCTATCTTGCTGGCTGTAATGGCGTCGGGCTTTAACGGGCAAAGTTTTACCTTTCATGGCTATTTGCCTATTGATAAAGCTGAACGCAGCCGGAAGATCAAAGAACTGGAAACATTGGCACAGCGTCACAACCAAACGCAGTTGTTTATCGAAACGCCTTTTCGCAATAACCCGATGCTGGAGGAAATACTACGTTCCTGCTCACCAAAAACCAGGCTTTGTATTGCCTGTAACCTGACAGCAGAAGATGAATTCGTGCAAACAAAAACCATTGCGGAGTGGAAGCAGAAAGTACCCGATCTTCATAAGAAGCCAACAATTTTCCTTTTATTTCATTCCTGATATAGATGCGCATAAACAATCAGCAAACCAAAGTACTTATATCCGGGGCGGGACCATCAGGATTAATGATGGCTGCACAGTTGCTGCGTTACGGCGTTCAACCCATTATCATTGACGACAAACAGGGGCCAACCGATCAATCCAAAGCGTTAGCGGTGCAGGCGCGGTCGTTAGAGATATACCGGCAAATGGGTGTGATCGATAAGGTTTTGGCCGATGGAAAGCCATCTGAAGGATTGCGTTTTCATTATGATGGAAAGTTAAAAGCATCGCTCTCCTTCCACAACGTTGGTATCGGGCAAACACCATATCCTTATGTGTTTGTTTATCAGCAAAGTAAAAATGAACAGTTGCTGCTTGATTACCTCACTTATAATTGCTGCCCGGTTTATTGGAATACCTCGTTGATATCCTTACAACAGGAACCCGGATCGGTAATAGCCCGGATCAAAAATGAGGAGGGTGAACACACTTTGATATGTGATTGGGTGATTGGTGCAGATGGTGCGCATAGTACGGTTCGCAAGCAGATACAAGCGCCATTTAATGGTGATACATATCCGCAGTATTTTTTCCTGGCGGATGCAATATTTGATGGAGATTTTTTGACTGGGGAGCAAATATTGATCTTCCTGAATAAACAAGGTTTTGCGGGCTTCTTCCCAATGACGGAAAAGCAAAACTATCGCCTCATCGGCAATATGCCCCATGAGTTTGAACAACGGGAAGATGTTGAAATAGATGATATATTACCGCCGTTATACGACATCACTAAAAAAAGGCTGAATGTAGAACATACCAACTGGTTCACTACCTATAAGCTGCATCACCGCATGGCTGAGAAATTTCGTGAACAGCGTTGCTTTTTAATAGGAGATGCCGCTCATATCCACTCCCCTGCGGGCGGCCAGGGTATGAATACCGGTTTGCAGGATGCTTATAACCTGGCATGGAAACTGGCCGGAGTGATCAATGGTCAGATTCAGCCTCATATACTTGATAGCTATGCGGAAGAACGGATGCCTGTTGCCAAACGTTTATTAAACAGTACCGACAAGGCATTTAAAATAGCACTATCCAAAAAATGGCTGGCGCAATTCTTTAAGAAGCACATCCTTTTCAGGATACTCCACACAGCATGGAACAGCAAAAGGATCAGCGCTTTGTTTTTTAAACAGGTTTCGCAGATAGGTATCTCCTATCGCGAAAACAGCATTAACCTGCATTTAGCTAAAAACACCAAAGTAAAAGCCGGCGACCGCGTTCCTTACCTGAAGGTTTATGACGAAAAAAAGGAAATAGAAACCGACTTGCACGACTGGTGCGCCAAACCTGGCTTTACATTAATTGTGTTTGGCAAGTTCGATGAAATGTTTCTGTTTACCATCGCCAAATGGATCACTACTAAATATCCCGGTTTCCTCAATTTCTTTTACCTGCCGCCATCGGGCAAAAATGTCGATGTATTTGAGGCTTTCGAGGCTGATCCGCATAAACAAATGGCAATTGTGGTACGGCCCGATATGCACATTGGCTACATGAATGATGTGGTCGATCTGGGCATGCTCGACAATTACCTGCAAAATGTAGCAGGCATAATTCCGCAGAAATAAAGAAGCGCCTGCCAGGTTAATTGCAGACGCTCAAATTAAAACACAGTTATGAAAAAAGGGGAGTAATCCATAGTTTTTTAGGATGCACTTAGTATGATTTGTGGCTGATTCATCTCCTCGTAGCTTACAATTGACAAGTCGGGTTGCATTCTTAAAACAAAAGTATTGACAGATCCATTTTCAGGAACATCATCATTGGTAAGTAATAAGTATTCGCCCATCATCTCGATCAGCGATAGCAAGCCGGTCTCGTAATTGATCGCCACTTTATGCAGGGAAATATCCTCAATGTGCGATTCGACCAACTCAAAATTTGCCACTTCAAAGGCTATCTTATTGCCCCGGTTATCTTTTATTACGGGTATCTTATTGTTCAGTTGTGCAACAAAATGTCCTACTGAAAAGCTAAGCTTGTAATGCAATGAGTTGGCCCTGCCATCATTCGCTTTTATCTTGCTGAAGGTTTTAAACTTGCCCTCGCTGTTATAAGCTTGTGATTTCAACAGGAACTCATCATAAGATGCCTGGAAAATAGCCTTTTCAAAAGCGCTGGAACACGACTCATCAATTACCTGCCTGTAAACTATTTTGATCTTTGCCTTGCTCATCTCCTTACATTTTTATTTTTACAATTTGATCCCTATGGTGTATGATCCACTGTAGCCTTCGCTTACACTGCCTGTCAGCGCTACGGTTTCGTTAGCCAGATCGGTCAGTGAGTTACCAAAAATGCTGTCAGCCTCGTTGGTTATCGGGTTGACTCCGTGGGTAGAATACAGTGAGCTGGCATAAACCACATTGTTTGTCGACTCAGAAAAACAGATCTGAGTGGTCTTCTTCATTACACCATTCACATAAACCTCGATGTGAATATGCGTCGCCCTGCCTGCGTACCAACCGGGATAGATGGTGGTGAATTTCGCCACGCCGGTTGAGTCCGTTAACTGGCACCCTCTCAGCCAGGTTTCACCTACATAACTTTTGGTACCCAGTGAGCTGTTCTGATTAGCGTAACCGGAATAGTAGCCGTCTTTATTGCAATGCCATACATCCACACGGGCGTTGCTTACTACGTTACAATTATTGCTTGCGTCTACTACCACAAAGCTCAAGGTCAGTGGCACACCGGTCTGCCCGGCGGTCACGTCGCTGCGATCAAGTGGGTTGGTGCTCTCGCCACCCACATAAGGATATGGGCCCTCAACCTCATCTGCAGTGACAATACAACTTCCCGACGTGCTGGATGTACTGGTAGAGGTTGAAGTACTGCTGCTTGTAGTAGAAGATGTCTTGGTAGTAGAGTCCTTCTTACAACCGTCAACGATCATCGGCCCGGCGGCGGCCATCAGGGCGAATGTCTTTAAAAAATTCTTGCGTTCCATCGGCTAATCAATTTGCGTTTGATAATTTTATTAACTGATGTAAAATTATCGTTACAAGATGGAGCTACTGATGGTGTGTCGGTTAATCGTTGTTTTGTCCCGATAAAAAGGACTTTTTCATTTAAATTTCATCCATTTGCGCACAAAATCCATATAACTTTCGCTTACAGGCAGTTCCGCATCGGCCAGCTGTACTTTACGGTTGTGGATGGATTTGATCTTGTCTACAGCTACTATAAAACTGCGGTGTATACGCTGAAATTTCTCGGGAGGGAGTTTTTCCAATACCTTTTTCAAAGGCATGAGGGTGAGTATGGTTTTGGCATTGTGAACATGTATCTTAATATAATCTTCCATACTCTCAATGTATTCAATATCATCCAGGCTGATTTTCACCATACGATATTCTGAGTAAACATACAGGCTGTTGTCAGACTTTTCATCAACTCCAGAGTGTTTGTATTTGTAATAATCAATGGCTTTCTCTACCGCTTTAGCAAACCGTTTAGCATCGATGGGCTTTAGAATATAATCCAAAGCTTCCAGTTCAAATCCCTCGTAAGCAAAGTTTTTATAAGCCGTAATGAAAATGATGATCGGCTTTTTCTCTAATGACCGAACCAACTCCAAGCCTGTCACATCAGGCATATTGATATCGATGAAGAGCAAATCGATTGTTCCCTGCTTCAAATATTCCGCTCCCGATATAGCATCTTCAAAAGTCTGTACCAATTGCAATTCCGGGAACTGATGTACATATCTGGCGATCAACTTCAGCGCGAGTGGCTCATCATCTATGGCAATACATTTCAGTCTTGTCATGATGTTTGCAGGATGAGTTTAACCGTATACAAATGGTTGTCTGTATTGATATCGAGGATATGCTTGTTGGGATACAGGTGTTCCAATCTTTGTTTAGTGTTTTTCAAACCGATACCAACCCTATGTTTTTCATTCTTTTCAGGGAAGATACTGTTCTGGCAAAAGAAAGAAATACCTGTATTATCACCATTCAACTTAATAGTGATGTTTGATTGGTGATGCTTGCTTATTCCATATTTAAATACATTCTCTACAAAGGTCATCAGTATCAGCGGTGGCACTTTTTTATCATCTATATCGCCGGAGATTTCTACATCAACCGTGGTTTTCTCGCCAATACGTAAACGCTGTAATTCGATATAATCATTGATGCAATCGACCTCCTGCTGCAGTGGCACAAAGTCGGTCATGGCATCATCAGTAACATAGCGCATAATGTTAGATAACTTCAGAATACTATCAGGCGCGTTATCATCCTTCATCAAGGTCAGCGTATAAATATTGTTCAGCGTATTAAATAAAAAATGTGGATTGATCTGTGCCTTCAAAAAAGAAAGTTCGGCGCTGGCTTTATCCGATTCAGCCTGAATAGCACGCTTTTCTGTCATCCGCCATTGCTCCATGATCTTCATTGCCGTGCTTAATGCCACGATCATCAAAAAGATAAAAAAGCTGATCACATCAAATGGATGGAAAGGACCATTATGCTGTGGTTGAAAATGTGGTGGTCCTCCATAAGGACCAAAGCCCCGACCGTGACCACCAGGTCCCATTGGGCCAACACGCTGACAAGTATCACAATCATCTTTAAGTTGATTAAATCGATGCAACGTATCTCCAGGCTGAGGTGGCGGTCCACCCGGACCGTCCTCACCCGGTTGGTGCATTTGTTTGCGATATTGCGAACCGGGCATTGTGTGGCCTAATAGCCGTTGGCGCATAGGCGACTGCATCTGGGTAGGCATACCTGCCTGACGCGTGCTCCTCATCAACTGGTCGTACGGTTTTAAATAGTAAGTGCCGGCCAGTAAAGCAAGTATAATAATGCTGTACAAAACGTATTTCTTCTTTAGAAACAGTTTTGGTATCAACAGGTAAGCGTTAAAGTAAAAGAGGAACACATAAGTGCCGCAGAATACCCAGTAAATCGGTTTGCTAAGCAGCAGTAACACGTTATTCTGCCCACCATTGATAAACAATAACGGAAGGGCCATAAACAGCAGCCAGCCTGCTATATGCAAAACAACCTCGTAGGCCCTCAGCTTAAACATATGCAAATCAACACATTCCTGCGCAGTATATGAAAATGTGTCGGTAAGTAAGGCATTTGTGTAGACGAATCAACCATGAATGGTTTCGCTTTTTCCGTAGTTTTGTATCACCTGCGCTTCGTAATCGAGGAACTCTTTCCAGCGCTTATCTACATCTATCCCATCAGCATATTTCTTAGCCAGGCGGATGAATGTAGTATAGTGAGTTGCCTCGCTGATCATCAATTCATGATAAAATTCCGATAACTGCGGATCGTCAATATGTTCCGACATTACCTTGAAGCGCTCACAGCTGCGTGCCTCGATCATGGCAGAAAGTAAAAGGCGGTCGACTAACTGTACCGAGCGGCTCCCTCCGGTTCCTAAAAACTTGCGAAGTTCATTTACGTAGTCGTCCTTGCGCTCCCTTCCCAAAATAAAGCCACGCTCGAGTATGATATCATGCACCCGTTTAAAGTGATCCATCTCTTCCTGCACTAATGCTGCCATTTCCTGAACCAGGTCGGATAATTGCGGATTTTGAACAATAAGCGTTATGGCATTGCTTGCGGCCTTCTGCTCGCAAAAAGCATGATCGGTTAAAATTTCCTCGATATTGCTTTCAACAACATTTTTTACCCACAGCGGGTCGGTAGGCAGTTGCAGTTTAAGGATGGTTCTTTCGCTCACGATGCAAAAATAGTCAGGGAATTTTAGATTTACGAATTACGATTTTAGACTGATAGGTTTTAGGGCAATTCGTAAATCGTAATTCTAAAATCGTAAATCAAACTACCCCCAAAGATCAATCTCTTTTTCCAATTCTTCTTCGTGGTGGGTGTGGGCTTTCTCTTGTTGAGTGGAGTGCTCGATCTTGGCCATTAACAACAACTTGTCAAAAAGCTCCAGAACGTCGATCTTCTCGGGCATGTTATTCACAAAGTGTTGCAAGTTGTCTTTTGAAAGCTGCATAATATTCTTAACTGATTTATTTGTTGCCTATTACGCATTAGACGCTCCGGAAGTTGTGAATGTTACAAAGTAAATCAGCCGTTACGATATAAGGCTTTGCTCTCGATAAATTCCAGCACCGGATCGGGAACAAAGTACTGTACATTCTTCTTTTCGGCGATAGATTTTCTGATAAAAGTTGCTGACAATTCCATCAATGGAGTCATGGTTATAGTGACCGACGGATGCGACGCAAATTCGGCATTTTCATAACCCGGACGCGGGTAAACATAGATGCGGTAATCACGCAGGATAAGCTTATAATTTTTCCATTTATGAAGTGTGCCCAGGTTATCTGAACCCATGATAATGGCGAACTCGTGCTCAGGGTATTTCTCTTTTAAATGGGTTAAAGTATCGATTGTATACGATGGTTGTGGCAGCCTCAATTCGACATCGCTGACTTTAATATTCTTAGAATTGTCGGTAGCTAGTTTGGCCATTTCCAGCCGGTCGTAGGTATTGATCAGGTCGCCGTATTTTTTCAGAGGATTTTGCGGAGATACAACCAGCCACACTTTATCGAGTGTGGTATGATTAGCCATGTAGTTGGCAATGATCAAATGCCCGACATGTATGGGATTAAACGACCCGAATAGTAAACCGATTTTCATTTAGTCTACGGTTAATAGTTCACAAATAATAGTATTTGCTAAGACTGCGGAACCCCTTTCATGGTTCACGAGATGAACCACCAACCACAGGCTTAATTAATTCTTGAGAAAATTCGTAACAAGCAACTCAGCTTCTGCACATGCCGTTTGAAGATCGTGATTTTTCAGGATAATATCAAATTGAGGGGCATAATTCAATTCTTTTTCAGCTTTTGCGAACCGTTCCTGTAATTTCTCAGCGCTATCTGTTCCACGACCAGTCAAGCGTTCTTTTAAAACCTCTAAAGATGGCGGTTGAACAAAGATAGCCAGGGCAGCTTCGCCATATTTACGCTTCAGGTGCAATCCGCCTTCTACGTCGATATCAAATATCACAGCTTTACCCTTTGCCCATATGCGCTCTATCTCTTCGCGCAAAGTGCCATAGAATGTGCCCGAGTAAACCTCCTCAAACTCAACAAAATGTTTCTTGGCGATCTTATGCAGAAACTCTTCTTTGCTGATAAAGTAATAATCCTTACCATCTTTCTCATCACCCCTTGCCTGACGTGTGGTTGCTGATATAGAAAATTCCAGATCAGGTATTTTGGTGAGCAGATTATGCACAATGGTAGTTTTGCCTGCTCCGGATGGCGCTGAAAATATGATGAGTTTTCCTTCCTTGGACATTCGTTGTATTTGTTGTAATGGTTGTAAATGTTGTAAGGGTTGTAAGGGTTGTAAACGTTGGAAATATAACTACTTCAACCTCTACAACCATTACAACCTCTCCAACTAACTATAACACATTTAGTAACTGTTCCTTTATTTTTTCCAATTCTTCCTTCATGCCTACCACCAGTTTCTGGATGTTGGCATCGTTGGCTTTTGAGCCAAGGGTGTTGATCTCGCGACCGATCTCCTGCGATATAAAGCCCAGCTTTTTTCCATTGGCATCAGCGCTTTTCAAGGTTTCGATAAAGTAATCGCAATGACTTTTCAGGCGAATCTTTTCTTCGGTAATATCCAGCTTATCAATATAATAGATTAGCTCCTGCTCAAAGCGGTTTTGGTCAACGTTTTCACGTCCTACAGCCTCGCCCAAAAATTGCGTTAAACGCTCACGGATAACGGGAATACGTTTCGGCTCCTCAACCTCAACCGCCTGCAAATTTTTCAGGATAGAACCAATGCGCATTTTCACATCCTGCTCCAGCACATTGCCTTCATCGCCCCTGAACTTCTGGAAAGCAGCAAGTGCCTGTTGAAAGGTTCGTTCAACTATTTTCCATTCCTCTTCCGATACAGATTCTTCATCATACTTCACTACTTCCGGCAACCCAAGCGCTAGCTGTAATAAATTACCGCCGTGCTCGCCCAATTCTTCACTTACTGCTTTAAGCTGATTGTAATAATTTTTCAATAAATCGTTATCGATGCCAGCAGCTTTAACTGACGAGTCAGCCTGCTCAACATTGATAGATAAATTAACCTTTCCACGCTCGATCTGCTTATTGCACTCGTTACGCAGCTGGAATTCTTTTTCGGAAAATGATTTTGGAATACGGAGCGATAATTCGAGGAATTTGCTGTTCAGGGATTTGATTTCGACGGTATATTTTGTACTGCCCGAATCAAAACTGGCAATCCCATACCCTGTCATTGATTTTATCATGTGCAAAGATAGATTTTTTGCTGAATATGTGTTGTTGCAACGGGTAAGTGTTGCAGTGCTCGCGAAAAATGATACTTGTTATTTGGGCGTGCCCCCGATCAATATCGGGGTCAGGCTTTACACTCATACGCCTGCAGGCGTTACGCTCTATTTGCTTCTAAAATTATCAAGGTAAATGCAAACTGCTAACTTCTAACTGCCAACTGGAACTGGCCGGTATCCGTTTCAATCCTTCACGCGTTCTGTCCGTTCTTTAAATTGTAACGATGCGGAGAGAATAAATAAACACCAGTACCCCCAAAAGTGTTCGTTCACACGCGCATGAACGCTTGTGAACCCGTGAACGCCGTGAACGCTCATGAACACCTGCTGTTGATATATTTTCAGCTTGGACAATATACTGTCACCACAATAAAGTCCCCCTTACCGTAAATTTGTAAGTAACGGCAACATCATATCATTTGCGAGGATGATAAAGCTGTTCTTTTACAAATATTTACTTACAGCATTAAAATCGCTTAAACGCGTAATTATTTATTTAGTATTGAAAAATTTGGGCGTGTCCCGCTGATAGAAGCGGGTCAGGCTTTACACTCATACGCCTGCAAGCGTTACACACAGGCCTGTATCCGTTTCAATCCTTCACGCAAACTTCTCCATCATGTCATTGCGATGAACGGCCTGCTGGGCGAAGAAGCAATCGCGTGCTATACAGAGCGAACATGCCGGGTCACAAGCTCCTCAAAATACCGACAAACTCAGCCAAAGTAAAAGTTGAATTAGCCGGTTCATCACAGTACTCAACTGATTCAAATTCATGCCAGGTTGGGTCGGTTTTAAAATCAAAAGTGCTCAGAAATATTTCAGGCATTTTCCATTGCTCAGTATAGAACCACTCGCCATAAATCAACTTCGATTTAATGAGTGTTTCCAAATCCTCTAAGCTGATAGATTGGTCATTCTCAAAAACTATCGAATTGAATTTCTTATAGTTCGCACCATCGCGATAGAGGTAATTGAATTTGATATTCGGCATTAAGCCAAAGTAGGAAGACTAGGTAACGTTGTCAATCGGATATAAGTGAACTTATCCTACAAACCTGTCATTATGCATTTTTAAAAAGTCCGAGTCGGGATAGAATTTCTTTGGCGGAATAAGTGATTTGCCGTCAATATCAATGAAGTTCTGCTTGATGCTCTCAATGTCCTTATTCGGATAGAATTTGGAAGATATTTTAATCTTCAGATCATCAGTAACGGTTATTAAATGTTTATCAAAGGCTTTATCATGAAGCATATTTAAAGCCAATCCGTTACGTGCACTTAAACGATTCTTTTTGTCCTCGCTCCACGGTGCAATATGGCTGGCTACTATTAGTTCAACCATATTAATACCGGTAATACAGCATTTGTTATCAAAGTTGGAAAGCACTACTTCTCTAAATATTGATTGGTTCACACGGACTTTGACTAATCGCTGTACTTCTTTTCCTTCAACTTCTTTGTAGTCGTCCAGATTTACATCGTAAAGTTTTTCTATTGTGGTGTGCTTCTTCGATGCCCGGAGCTTTTCACTTTCAATGTAAACATCATCCCAATGCTCCATGTATTCCTGCCACACCGTCCTATCGAGTTTGCTGGCATTAACCATGCCTTTTTGTTTTAGTCGCGGGTCGAGACTGGCCAAGTTTACAAGTTTATAAGCGACAGAGCCAGGCGTTCTGTCTATCAGGCTAGCAAGTTCAATTATTTTAGGATTGCTTTGGTGCATCTGACCAAACGTGATTTGGCTATACAGGTTGATAGCTAAAATCAATTCGTCTCTTGTCCAAAGTCTTTGACCTTCTTTCATTCCGATTTAGGATTCCACTTCTAAAAATAGATGTTTACATTGAATGTTAAGGCATTCATTTATGTAAAGCTTCAGATTGGTGTGATAGAAATCTGAAATGATATCGGTTCTTGCTCCGCAGATGGGGCAGATGGTTGGTTGATCGGTCATTAAATAAAATGTCAGCATTAACAAATTTAATGCTTGACAACAAAAATGTCAATTGACTTTAAGTGAACCAATTGTTAGTTGAAAAATACCGTGAAAACACGGGTTGACCAGAATATTTATGATTAATAGTTTTATCAAAAAACACAGCTATGCCATTCAATCAACAACAAATCGACACAATCAATTCAAATTTTAATCAAAAATGCTCTAATGCAAGATGTTCTGCTTGCGGTAATAGAGGTTGGACAATACAAAATGACTTGGTATTTGCCCCTAGATTTGAGAATAACAATGTTATGAATAACGGAATAGCGTTTGTTGCCTATATATGTAATAATTGTTCGGCAACACTTTTATTTAGTGCTGCCAATCTAGGAATTTTATAACCGAATATTTTTTTGCTAAAACAATTTTTGAACACAATAAATTGTTATTATTGATGAAAGGTCACTAATTGTTTATTTGTTAGAAAATTATGACCTTTTTAAAACAATTGAAATATGTATCTTTGCGGAACCAAAATCCGTAAAAATAACTAGCATAAGTCATTAAAAATTAGTATATTGCATAAAAACCTAACCTAAATATATGCGGGAAAATTTTACAAATTCTTTAACCTTCAAAGTCATGTCTACCAAAAATGAAAAAGCAATCGAAGACTTTTCAAAGGGATTTGAGAAGGATTATGAAACAATCATGCAAAATGCCAACCACGCTTTAATACAACAGCAATGGTCTAAGCCAGGCGATAGCTTTGAAATTTTCACTTTGTATAACGATAATACCCCAGTCAAAGCTTCCTGCAATACGATAGTTATTAACTCCTAAACCAAATATGCCTAATTGGAATGAAGCTTTGTTGGAAATCCAGCAAGCTGCTAATGATAATCCTGGTAAGAATCCTTTTGACATAGTTCGAAGAAAATACTTAACTAAAGTTAGCGAAGTAACAAACCGAAATCTAATTGCCTATTATTCTGGCTGGTTACAAAAGCCTGGAGCACCTGATGCTGCTGTAAATGATAAGGATAAATCCGGTTTTATGTTAGCTATACATAAATTGGATAAAGCTAAAGGCCTGGATTTAATACTACATACTCCAGGTGGCGACTTAGCTGCGACCGAATCATTAGTCGATTATCTTTATTCAATGTTTAATAAAGATATTAGAGTAATAGTTCCTCAAATTTCTATGTCAGCTGGAACAATGATTGCTCTATCATCAAAGGAAATCGTAATGGGCAAACACTCCAATTTAGGTCCTATTGATCCTCAATTTAATGGCGTAGCTTGTCAAGCTGTCGTGGATGAATTTAATGAGGCCATAGAAAGTATCAAAGCGACGCCTCAGTCTGTAGCTCTTTGGCAAGTAATAATAGGAAAATATCATCCTACGTTTTTAGGCGCATGCAAACAAGCGATAGCTTGGTCTGAAAGCATGGTTTCTGCTTGGTTAAAATTCAATATGTGTAATGGCGACTCTGAAAGAGTAGAAAAAATCATGAAGACATTTTCTAATCATAAAGAGCAGTACTCCCACGCCAGACATATTTCGAAAACTCAATGTGTCGAGGTCGGTTTGAACGTATCAAATTTGGAAGATAACCAAGATCTTCAGGATGCAGTACTAACAACGCATCATTTATATATGCATACATTTTCAAATACTAATGCCGTAAAAATAATTGAAAACCATAATGGCATAGCTTATATTGAAAACCAAACACCTAGGAATTAATATGCGTCTGTTCTCCCGATATACTTACAAAATAAGGAACGGACAGAACGCACCAGGGATAGGAATGGATACCGGCCTGTGGTTAATGCCTGAAGGTGTATGAATGGATAGCCCGCCCGGGTGCCCAATTCAGATGGCAGTTAACAGTAGGCGGTTTGCGGTTACTTTTTTGTCATTCTGAGCGAGAGCGAAGAATCTGCGGCATTTATATACAAAGCTAACCAAATAAATCCCGCAGTTTGTCGGGATTTTTCTATATTTACAATACTTGATTTTCATTTTTAATAACTGACAAAGTACTGCTTGGTACTATTTGGTTCCTATTGTTCAGTTTTTAACCA
>NZ_DATCRU010000020.1:0-58096 GCF_036568825.1 Mucilaginibacter sp.
GCGTAAGCGTGCGCATGGTTGATTTTAAAGGCGACTACCTGCATCATTCAAAACATACCTTAACAGGTGCCTGGGCTGCATTCATCAGGTTTGTCGGATTATCTTCTTATTTCCCTAAAGCTTATTCGGTTTCAAAAAGAAAAGCTGACTGGGTAGACGAGTTTGAAACCAAGGAAATAGACGTGTTGAATGACAACTGTATGATGCTGCGCCGATCGGTATTGGAAAAAACCGGTATGTTCGATGAGCGTTTTGGCATGTATGGCTATAACATCGACCTGTCGTACCGCATAAGGCTGCAAGGCTTCAAGAATTACTATTACTCAAAAACATATATCATTCAATTACCACGCAAGGCGGTTAACAAATTTAGCTGGAATTACTTCAGGCATTTTTATGGTGCTATGTTTATATTCGCAGCTAAATATTTGTTTAAACTGCCTGTGCTGAATATCAAAAACATAGGCGAGTTGTACCCATCGTCTTATGAAATTGAATGACAAAGTCGTAATCATCACCGGGGCATCATCAGGGATAGGCAAAGCATTGGCAATTGAGTTTGCCAGTCGCGGCGCCAATCTTGTTGTGGCATCCCGCCAGTATGTTGTCTTATGCGAACTCACTGAAAGCCTGATTAATAAATACAATATCCAGGCAGTTGCTGTGCAATGTGATGTGTCCAACGAAGAAGACTGCAGCCATCTTATCAAGCAAACCATTTTGACATTCAACCGGATTGATGTGCTGGTCAACAACGCAGGTATCAGCATGCGGGCTTTATTTAAAGATGTTGACCTGAAAGTTTTGAAAACGCTGATGGATGTTAACTTTTGGGGCACTGTCTATTGCACCAAATATGCACTGCCACATATTCAAAAATCACAGGGCAGCATTGTAGGCGTATCCTCCATTGCAGGATACAAGGGTTTGCCCGGACGAACAGGCTATTCCGCCTCAAAATTTGCCTTGAACGGCTTTTTGGATGCATTACGAATTGAGAACCTGAAAACGGGTGTTCACGTATTAACTGCCTGTCCGGGATTTACTGCATCCAACATCCGCAACACTGCATTAGCTAAAGACGGCACTCAGCAAGGCGAAAGCACACTGGAAGAAGATAAAATGATGACTGCCGAAGAGGTCGCAAAGATCATTACCGACGGCGTTGAAAATCGTAAGCGTACACTCATCATGACCGGTCAGGGTAAACTTACCGTTACGCTAAGCAAATTCTTCCCGGCGTGGCTGGATAAATTGGTTTATAAGACGTTTTCTAAAGAGAAGGATGCGTTGTTGAAGTAGCGTATATCACTTTTACTTATAGAAACTTTCAAAATACTGCGTACAATCGGCTATTTTATCCGTGTTGATCACATCTGCACCAGCCAGTCTTAGCTGCTCCCACACATTGGCATTATCAGGCGTTCCCCAAAAACGAAATGGTTTATCAATGGCATGTGCTGCGTCAATTACTTTTTTAATCCCAGCTAAATCTTTGGCAGGTAATTCGCCTTCACCTTTCCAGTGAGAATAAGTCTCAAAGTTATCACTGATCAATACCACCTTTGCCAAATCGGCCTGGGCGTAGTTGTGTGCAGGCAGACCATCAAAGTTGATGATATCCGGATAAGTATGAAATGTTGAGTCAGGCGGACGGTTACCACTAACAAATACCTGTATAGCCATCGGATTAACTTTCCTGTTAAAAACTGACGGATATTTATTAATCTCTTTTAAAAGCAGGGAATAAACATCTTTCCATTGGTCCTTTACATCAATCATCAGTCTGAAAGTGTAATTCGGATCAGAGCTTACCCGGTTATTATATTTTTTGAAAAGGGATACGATCGGGCCAATATACATTGAAATAAGTGTCCGGCCCGGCGTAATATCTGTTGTATCATGACCAATCATTAATGAGTCCTTCATCGCTGGAGTTCTGGGAAGAAACACATCTGCTTCTATTTCGGCGGCGTGATGAAAATATGCATCCGTGAAAGGAACAGCGTGCTGATAATCATTGTGCGAATGAATCTGCACATGGTCATGGTAATCGGATGCTGCTGATGTTTTTGAGGTTGTGCCTGGATTATTGCAACTGATAACAGACAGGGAGACTAGGACAGGTAATAATTGACGAATGGTAAGGTTGTTCTTCATTTTTAAGGTAGATTATCAAAGAAAAACCCACGAGTTATTTAAAACTCGCAGGTTTAAACACTTTTAGGCGACTGATGTTTATTTTGCGCTTACAAAAACGTCTGTATATTCCCATCTGAAGCCAAAGCCATTTTTCATTACGGCGAATTCAAGCTTTTCGTTTAATTCGCTTGTCTTTTTAGGCTTTACGCTAACAGTCAGCACTGTTTTGGCAGGATCCATATTTGCGCTGCCATCTTTTTTATCTCCCCATTGCCCTGTTTCTGAATTGAAGAATATTTTCCATTCTTTTTCGCCAGGTGTAGCAAAGAAACTGTATTTGCCTGCCGGTAGTTTTTTGCCTTCCACTACAATATCCTTATTGGTTTCAAATAGGGTCGCTTCATTGGCCCCGGCCCTCCAAAGTTTATCGTAGGGTAAAATTCCGCCGAAAATCTTTCTGCCTTTAACAGATGGGCTGCTGTAGTTGATCGTGATTGTGGCATCGCCGATCTTCCCGGTAGCAGTTGCAGGAGGGCTTGGCCTTTTAGATTTGTCTTCCTGGGCTTTTAACAGTCCGGGCAGCATGAGTGATAGCAGGATAATGGCCAGCACTTTTACAGGATAATTCTTTTTCATAGTACGATTTCTTGATTTTGGTTGTTAAGGATTTCTGACAATTGATTAAGAGATACAAATCTTGCAAAAAAAATTTAATGACAGTGTCGATTTGTTTAGCTTTTCTGTTAAGTTAAAAACAAGCTATGAATGAACAATACAAACGTTGAAATTTGCATACAATGGAACAATTAAGCTTTTTTGAACAATCAGGACAAAGTGCCGGTCTACCTGCCGGCCTGCTGGAATACCATGCAGGATTTTTCAATGCAGATGAAAGTCAGGATTTTTTAAATACTTTCATTAACACCGTTCCATGGATACAGGAAGATATACCGATGTATGGCAAACTGGTGAAAACGCCGCGCCTTACAGCCTGGTACGGCGACAGGGATAAAGAGTATATCTATTCGGGAACCAAACATTATCCAATTCCCTGGACTGAAGAATTATTGCAGATCAAAGAGAGAATAGAACCAGTTGCAGGAGTAAAATTCAACAGTGTTTTGCTGAATTATTATCGTGATGCTAACGATTCGGTTGCATGGCATAGTGATGATGAATACGAACTGGGTGTTAACCCAATCATCGCATCAATAAGTTTTGGGCAGGTGAGACGCTTTGATATCAGGCACAAACAGGAGCGCGACCGTAAATATTCCCTCTACCTCGAAAATAGCTCATTACTGATCATGAAAGGCGATTTGCAACACAATTGGGTGCATCAAATACCCAAATCAACTAAGCCACTGAAGGCAAGGGTAAATCTTACCTTCAGAGTGATCTATTAGTTAATTAAAAGTAAAGCCGAACTGCACGTTGAACCCGATAGAAGCCGGTGCCCCGTTGCCGAACCGTACCGGGAGCGAACCTGCAATAAAGTAGTTTACATATTTAGTGCGTGCATATACCTGGTTAAATACCGGCGTAAAACCGTAGCGTCCTGCTGTCTCAAAAGCCAAACGTGTAATAATGGTAAAGCCATGTTCAAAACGAAACATTGTTCCCGGATCGAATAACAGGTTACTCATCTTGCTGCTTGCGCTTGTAGCGGTAATAGTAGGTGTAAACTCGTAACTGAATCCGAAATGATCGCTGTACAAAACATTCACACCGACCGGAAAACCAATCTTGGTCGTTCCATTAAAATTCCAGGTGGTTGCATCTTTATCAATGGTTACTACAGGTACAATAAAGCTCAGGTAGCCAACTGCGCTGGGGTAAGTTTTTGAAGTTGCTGCGGATGGCGTAGCAGCAGGGTTCATTTTTGTTGAATCCGTCCTGGATTGTTGCGCTGATGCATTACCCGATAACAGTGTAAAAGGAATAACTATAATTAAGATTGTCCCGGGTAAATGTTTTGAACGTAAATTGTGCTTCATGATGTTAATTTTGAAATTATTAGCGGCTATTTTTCATTTAGTAGTGTAGGGCAGGTGAATCTTGCAGGATATTTACTTAAATAAGTAATTGTTAATCAAATTGCTAGATCTTTTATTTAAAGTTTAAAACAATTACAGGGTTGATGTAGGGCGAAGCTCGTTATATTTTCAAATATATAACGATATGCTGAAAATAGCCTAATAAAAATTGATTATTTTTTTAAACGTTCAGACTCGTTTTCTAAAAATGTTTTGAATCGCTTACGTAAAGCCTTATAATATTTGATAAGTTCAAGGCCTTCGGGAGTCAGGATTGACCCGCCACCTTTTTCTCCGCCGGCTTGGGGTACCACTACAGGAGAGACGGCCTGCGAATTCAGATGATTGATCAGTTCCCAGGCTTTTTTGTAGGACATATTCATAGCCTTTGCGGCGTTGCTTATTGAGCCGGTATCTTCGATCTTTTCAAGCAGTTCTAAAGGTCCGGGCCCAAAAAAGCGTTCCCCTTCTGATTCGAGCCATAATTTACCGCCAACTTTTATCTCAGGATCTTTCTTTAAAATATATTTTATCGATTTGGCCATGGTTCAACAAAATTAATGAAACGATGCAGCAAATTGCTTTTGCAGGTAACAATATCTACTTTTTAGTTATAGTAGAGATTGTTTCATTTTATGAAAGATTGAACAAGTAAATAAAAGGTGACAACACAATGTCAGAATTTTATTGTTAAGACCTTGATTATTAAAATTCTGACCTATGAACACTCTTAATATAACTCGTACCGAACTTGATTTAAAACAATTATTTATTCACCAGCTAAATAGGGTGAATTGTACTAAAGGATATCTCGCACGCAATCTGCCTAAGCTGCAGGAGATCGCCTCATTCAATACAATGAAACTAGCTATTCGCGAAAACCTGGAAGATGTATTTAAACAACAGGCACGGATTGACGAGATATATAATCTCCTGAAAACAAAGCCATCCGATGAGGGCTGTGAAGTTATCAAATCTGTTATCGATGAGGCTTATAATCTCAATAACAATTCCGGAAAATCAACCATCATTAATGATATGGATGTGATACTGTATATGCAGTTGATCGAAAATATCGAGTTGACATCATTCCGGATGTTGAAGATGATTGCCGGCTATATGGGCAATGCAGAGATCACACAAATGCTAACTGAGTGCTTTGATGAGAATGTAGATAATGATCGTTTATTTGTCTTAATATCAGAGGAATACCTGGAGAAGAAGGCCGAAAATCAAAAGTGATTTTATGGATTTTTGCAAAAAGAGAAGCCAGACCTTGCGATCTGGCTTCAGAAAAGTTATTTAATACCCCTATTAAAATAACTATGTCAAAGTAAGTGAATTATTGTGTTTTATCCAAATTTTGTAACCACTTATTTACAAAGTTTTTTAGTTTGAGCCTATCTGCCTTACTCACAAATAGTTGATTTTAGCATATAGCGACGGCCTGATTAATATGTATTTTGCTTCAAATTTTTTAGAATGTTAAAGACTACGTTATTATCAATTGTGCTCGCAATTATTTTTGTGCAGGCAAATTCACAGGAACTTTATATGCCCCGCGATATTAAGCTGGCATATAAAAAAGGTACGCGCTCACCAGATGGTCGCCCCGGGAAAAACTATTGGCAAAATTGGGGAAGATATGATATCAGCATTTCAGTTGCGCCACCAAACCCAAATGTTAAGGGAGTTGAACATATCACTTATGTAAACAATAGCCCCGATACACTCAGCAGGCTGAATATGAAATTGATCATGAATATTCACCGCCCCGGTGCAGCAAGATCCTCCAGCACATCTGCCGATTACCTGACCGACGGTATACAGGTGGATACTTTTAAAGTAAACGGCACAGCAAAAAACTGGAGCAATGTTACTGCCCGCGCCACTAACCAGGCTATCGCGCTAGCAAAGCCATTAATGCCACATGATTCAGTTAAGCTGGATATTGTTTGGCATTATCAATTAGCAAAGGGCCAGGGCAGGGAAGGTATAATCGATTCGACTTCTTTTTACCTGGCTTATTTCTATCCTCGCGTTTCTGTTTATGATGATTATAACGGCTGGGACAGGCTGGAGTTCCTGGACGCACAGGAATTTTATAACGACTTTAATGACTATAAACTGAATGTAACTGTGCCTAAAAACTTTATTGTTTGGGCAACTGGCACATTGCAAAATCCTAAACAGGTATTGCAACCGGAATATGCGGCCCGTTTAGAAAAATCTTTCACCAGCGATTCCACAATTCACGTAGCAACAGCGGAAGACTTGGCTAAGAAAAACATTACCGCTCAAAAAGACTGGAATACCTGGACATGGACAGCGAGTGATATCAGCGACATGGCAGTAGGAATCAGCGATCATTATGATTGGGACGCTGCCAGCGTATTGGTCGATGATGCTGCAAACCGTCGCGCCAGCATGCAGGCTGCATTCCCTGATAAATCACAGGATTTTCATCATTCTGTGCAATTCGGACGTAACGCCTTAGGCTGGTTCTCTCACAACTGGCCAGGCATTCCGTATCCATTCCCTAAGATGACAGCATTCCAGGGCTTTGCCGACATGGAATACCCAATGATGGTGAATGATAGTCATACAGGTGATTTGAAATTTGCCCAACTGGTGCAGGATCACGAGATAGCACATACTTATTTCCCATTCTATATGGGTATCAACGAAAGTCGTTATGCTTATATGGACGAAGGCTGGGCGACAACCTATGAGTTGTTGATAGGCAAGACAGAAACCGATGTTAAACACGCAGAAGATTTCTACAAACAATTCCGTGTTAATTATTGGATTCACGATAAATCAACTGCTGAAGATTTGCCGGTGATCACACCATCAAGCGAGGTACGCCAGGGTTATGGTAATAATGCGTACGGGAAGCCATCACTGAGCTATTTGGCTTTGAAAGATATGCTGGGCGATGAGCTGTTTAAGAAAGCATTGCACACTTACATGAACAATTGGCATGGCAAACATCCTATTCCATGGGATTATTTCAATTCGATGAACAGTGGATCGGGCAGAAATTTAAACTGGTTCTTCAATAACTGGTTCTTTACCAATTATTATGATGACCTGGCTCTGGAAAACGTAACTAAATCGGCTGCGGGCTATAAAGCTGATGTGAAAAATGTGGGTGGATTTGTTATACCGTTTGATGTTAAGGTAACTTATGCTGACGGTAAGACTGAAAGCTTCCATCAAACACCTGCTGTTTGGGAAAAAAATCAAAAGCAAATCGCTATCATGATCAAAACTACCAAAGCAATTAAATCGGTAGAATTGGATAACGGCATATTCATGGACGCTGATGAAAGCAACAATAAATGGACAGCTAAATAATAATATAATTCGTAGAGACGCTATGCACGGCGTCTCTACGAATTTCGCCCAAAAGAAAAATGCCCGTCAAGCGGGCATTTTTCCTAAGTGGGCTATCGATGGCTATTAAGCATCCTGAACGGAATCATTTAGCTCATCTGCGCCACTTTTTACCCTTGATTTTACGCTGTCAACTACACCGTCTTTATAATTTGACAGGTCGTTTACTGCGCTCCTGAATTTTGATTTAGATTTTTCGATGGTATCATTGCCGTATTCACGTACTCTGTTGGCGGCAGATTCAGCTTTATTGCGTGCTGAGCTGACAATATCATCAACATAATCTGCTATATCTTCTCTTAATTCAGAGCCGCTGCTTGGAGCCAATAGTAAAGCTACCGCAGCGCCAACTGCTGCACCTGCTAAAAGTGCCACTATTACTTTTGCCGAATCTTTCATTTTTCTTGTGTTTAAAAGGTTAATCTTTAAGAGTCTAACAACAGATAAAAGATAGTGTTTTTTAATTAAATAAAAAAGTCCCGTTGAAAAAACGGGACCAATACGATTACTGACTTAGGGAGTTATGATTAAATAACTTTTACATTTACCGCATTTAAGCCTTTACGTCCGTTTTGTACTTCGAACTCAACTTGATCGTTTTCGCGGATCTCGTCGATAAGGCCTGTTGAATGAACAAAGATATCCTGGCTACCATCAGAAGGGACGATAAAACCAAAACCTTTTGATTCATTGAAAAATTTAACTGTTCCTTGTTTTTGCATTATATTATTTTTTGAAAGTCCGCAAGATAGCTATAATATTTCGATAAATACAAGCGGTTGCCGCTGTACAAATTTTTATATCAATTATTTAATAAAGAATTAAAGAACGTATCGGTAAAGTCACCCGCAAAATGTAGTACGTTTTCAAAGGCTTTAAACTCATCTGACTGGTGGGTTGTCGTTAACACTACCGCATTCATTCCGGCATTTTGCGCTGCCTCAACACCTTTTGGAACATCTTCAAATACCAAACAGTCTGTAGGCTCTACGTTCAGTAATTGCGCAGCTTTTAGAAATGTTTCAGGATGAGGTTTGCTAAAAACAACATCATCAGCACTCACAATAGCTTTAAAGTAATGCCTGATATTCAGATTATTCAGAACAAAATCGATATTAAAAGGAATAGCGGCTGAACCTATTGCCATCGGTATTCCGGCTTGATAAGTCTTTTCCAGAAATTCCATCAAGCCAGGTAAAAGTTGCAAATTAGGCAGGAATTCTTGCTGATAACGTCTCTCTTTTTCAATAGATAGGCGATCCATTTCCTCATCTGTAAATTTCCCGGCGCCAAACATTCTCACCAACACTTCCTGGTTTTTGCCATACATCTGCGGTTTCACTTCATCCCAGGTAAAATGTCCACCCAGGATATCATTCAGTGTATACATCCAGCCACGGGTATGATATTCCATGTCGTTGATCATGGTACCGTTCAAGTCGAAAATAAAAGCGTGCATGTTAGTGATTAGAGATTAGTTGATCAGTGATTAGGTGTCTGAATCACTGATTTTTTAGATTTACCTTATTTCAAAGATTTTGATGGGCATAGTTACATAAAATCTGTGAAATCCTTTAATCAGTGTTAATCTGTGATTCAGACCAAAATCAACGGTAATACACCTCACTCCATTTCAGCTCATTCTTCAACTGGCGCAGGTTGGTTTCTTTGCCGATCAGTACACACTCAATGCCAGCCATCTCTGCAAAATCCTGTAAATGTTCTGCAGTTAGGTTTTGGCTATAGCAGGTATGATGTGCCCCGCCTGTTAGTATCCATGCTGCACAGCCTGTTTTCATATCTGGATATGGCTTCCATAGTACACGTGCTACTGGTAATTTAGGCAGATCGTGGGTTGGCGCTATAGCTTCCACTTCGTTTACCAATAAGCGGAAACGGTTGCCCATATCGATGATTGATGCATTGAGAGCTGGCCCGGAAGCTACATTAAACACCAATCGAACCGGATCAGCTTTGCCGCCAATACCAAGAGGATGGATTTCACATTTCGCTTTGCCATCTGCAATCGATTCGCATATTTCCAGCATGTGGGAGCCTAAAACCATCAGATTATTCGGATCGAAATGGTAGGTGTAATCTTCCATAAAAGCGTTGCCGCCTTTTAGTCCGCTGCCCATCACTTTCATGGCACGAACCAAGGCTGCAGTCTTCCAGTCGCCTTCGGCACCAAAACCGTAGCCTTTGCCCATCAGGCGCTGTGATGCAATTCCGGGCAATTGGACTATACCGTGTAAATCTTCGAAAGTGTCGGTATAGCCTTTATAGTTACCATCCTGTAGAAATGCAGTTAAGCCAAGTTCGATCTTCGCAGCATCACGTAAGGCATTATATTGATCGCCACCTTTTCTTAATGATGGAACAACTGCGTATTTTTCTTCATACTCATTGGTTAAAGTGTCGATCTCTTTGTCACTAATTGCATTGATCACTTTTACCAAATCTCCTACACCATGCGTATTAACAGAGTAACCGAATTTTAATTCAGCTTCCACTTTATCCCCATCGGTAACAGCTACATACCGCATATTATCGCCAAAGCGAACAAAACGAGCACCTTGCAGGTCATTCCAGCCTGTTGCAGCACGGCTCCAGGTATTGATTTGTTCCAGAACTTCATTGTCCTGCCAGTGACCAACAACGACTTTGCGTTCCAGGCGCATTCTCGACATGATGTAACCAAACTCACGGTCGCCGTGGGCGCTTTGGTTCAGGTTCATAAAGTCCATGTCGATGCTATCCCACGGAATATCACGGTTAAACTGGGTATGCAGATGAAGCAATGGTTTTTGTAATATTTTCAATCCTCCGATCCACATTTTAGCAGGGGAGAAGGTGTGCATCCAGGCGATGATACCGATGCAATTTTTTGCAGTATTGGCCTCCTGGCAAATGCTGTATATTTCTTCAGGGGATTTTACAGTCGGCTTAAAAACTACCCGCACAGGGATTTGTTGTGCTGAGTCTAATGCCCTAGCTATTTGCTGAGAATGTTCGGCTACCTGTTTCAAGGTTTCTTCGCCGTATAAATGCTGGCTGCCGGTTACAAACCAGACTTCAAAATCTTTTAAGTTGATCATATATGATATAATGAGTGAATGAGTGAATTAGTGAGTTAGTGAATTGTTATTGACTATTGTCCATAATAAGAATCCGGTCCGTGTTTGCGCTCGAAGTGCTTTTTAATCAGCGAATCCTTCATCCGTTTACATTCCGGGTTAATTTGTTCGGTTAAAAGCGCCATTTGGGCAATTGATTCCAGGACAGCGCTGCTGTAAACTGCTTTATCGGCATTTTTACCCCAGGTAAATGGTGCGTGATTACCCACCAGTATCATTTCCACCTGGTGATAATCGAGCTTGCGCTCATTCAGGCAATCCATTATCTGGAAGCCGGTTTGATACTCATAATCACCCTTGATCATATCGTCATGCATAGGTTGTGCACAAGGGATGTCCACTGTTTTATGATCAGCGTGCGTAGTGCCATAAATGGGAATATCACGCAGCGCCTGAGCCCAAGAAGTAGCATAAGTTGAATGTGTATGACAGATTCCGCCGATATCCCAATGCTTATATAAAACTGCGTGTGTTTTGGTATCGGATGACGGCCGCATATCGCCCTCTACCAGGTTTCCATCAAAATCAACGATCACCATATTTGCGGGTGAAAGCACCTCATAAGGAACGCCGCTTGGTTTTATTGCGAAAACGCCTAAATCACGATCCGCCTCGCTTACATTACCGAAGGTGAAAATCACCAGGTTCAATCTTGGCAATTTCATATTGGCCAGATAGGCAGCTTCGCGTATATGCTGATATTTACTCATGGTTATTAGTTGTGTTCTGTTCGATAAATTTGCCCAGTGCATGATACTTTTCGTACCGTTTTTGATATAATGCAGCTTTAGCCGGATCAGGGAAATATTCCTTATCAAATCCTCCGCCCATGGCTGCCATTGCTTCTTCTACATTAGGATAGATGCCTGCAGCAGTTGCAGCAAACATAGCGGCACCCAAAGCGCAGGTATGCTCAAACTGGTGAATGCGGATAGGCATCTGCATCACATCGGCCATCATTTGCATAATGTAGGGTGATTTTTTAGCCACACCGCCAATGCCGATCAATCCTTTTACTGGTACACCTTCACTATTAAAACGGTCGACGATGCTTTTCGCGCCAAAACAAGTAGCCTCGGCCCACGCTCTGAAAACACGTGGTGCGTCGCTGCCTAAACTTAAGTCGCTTATAGAACCTTTTAATAACTGGTTTGCATCTGGGGTACGACGTCCGTTCAGCCAGTCTACGGCCAGTTCTGCATTTTCATCTAGTGGTAATACAGCAGCCTGTTTGCTTAGCTCAGGAATGATTTTATTGGATATACTTTCCTGCAATTGCTTATCATCTATAAATTGCAGCGGCCACTCCAGCAGTTTCCTGAACCAGGCATAAGTATCGCCAAATGCTGATTGGCCCGCTTCCAGGCCTATCATGCCGGGAATTACCGAACCATCCACTTGTCCGCAAATGCCTTTGATCAGTTTGCCTTCCAGGTCCGATTTTGGCGCAACCAGCATATCGCAGGTAGAGGTGCCCATCACTTTGCTTAAATGATAAGGCTCAATTTGTCCGCCTACAGCGCCCATGTGTGCATCGAATGCACCTATGCCGACAATCACGTCAGTTGATAGACCTAACCTTTTCGCCCATTCTGCACTAAGCTTTCCTGCAGCCTGGTCTGATGTATAGGTTTCTTTTAAAAGGGTGGAGGTGTAGCCTTTTAATAATGGATCAAGCGATGAGAAGAATTCATCAGGCGGATAGCCACCAAATTCAGCAGCCCACAAAGCTTTATGTCCAGCCGAACAGCGTCCCCGTTTCATCTTATTAATATGGTCGCTACAGGTGAGTAGAAATGGTATCCAATCGCAATGTTCAACCCAAGAGTGGCAAGCTTTTCTAACCTGCTCGTCGGCTCTTAAAACATGCAACAGCTTTGCCCAAAACCATTCTGATGAATAGATGCCGCCAACATATTGCAGATAGTTGATATCGAATTTTGTTGCGTGGTCGTTGATCTCCCCGGCCTCTTTAACTCCTGTGTGATCTTTCCACAACACGAACATGGCATTGGGGTTATTTTCAAAGCCTGATGTTAAAGCCAGGGGAACACCAGCCTCATTAACAGCAACAGGTGTAGAGCCGGTTGTATCTACCGAAATGGCTTTAATACCTGATGCCACCGAAGCACCACCTGCCATTTTGATGCAGTTTTTAATAGTCTGCTCCAGGCCCTCTACATAGTCTAATGGATGCTGACGAAACTGGTTTTGGGCAGCATTGCAATATAATCCCTGTTGCCAGCGCGGGTAATAGAAGACCGACGAGGCCAGTTCCTTTCCATTCTTCGCGTCAACAATTACCGAGCGCACAGAATCAGTGCCATAATCAACACCGATAACAAATTGATCCATAATTATTTATAAATATAAACTAGTTGAAATTGGTAACGAAAAATAATAATTGTTAAAATAACACTTGTTTTTCCGTGGCGTAAACATAAACATTTTAAATAGTAATTTAAAAGTTAATAAAACGAATTGTTATATATTGCGTTTTAGATGCGTAATGAGATGATGAGACTTAAACTTCTACTCCTTTTATGCGTTGCTGGGATGTTGCTGAGTGCATGCTCTCATGTGTATGCTCCTGCGATGTACCACCAGGATATTGCCTATCAGCCCAAGCCCTCATCATTTGATGCCAAAAGCAGTCAGACATATGCATCTGTTGGCTTAAATAACTATACAGGCATTAATTATACCGATTTTCTTACCTCCGGACAGGTCAATCTAAGTGAGGGACACCAGTTTGATAACTTTAATGTGGCTTATGGTGCATTCGGCGTATTCGGCGACTACCAGTATTCAGGAAGTAAAACAGATGCCAACTATTTCTCAGATAAGTTTTTTGGAGCAGTAGGGGCACGGTTCTCAGCCAATGCTTTTGTTACCGATGGAAATGTAGATTTTCGATTTATTGGTGTAGAGATGGCTTACAGCCACGAATTTGGAGATTATGCTACCTACCGGCAGGAGTTGCTGAATCGCGGAGGTTATTTTGTTGACCCTCGTACCGATCTTTATACAATAGGCCTGACTACCGAGGTGTTATTTCACGGTAGAAATAATTCCATCCAGCATGGTATAAGAGGCTTTTTAGGAACTACTCTTGGCTATAATGATCTTGATGATAGCTATTATCATGATGACAATCTTGATACAAGGTTTTTTCGCCATTATTTCCCAAAGATCAGCTATTTCATCACTTTCAAGAATTACTTTGCAACAGCCGAAGCGGGAAATAACTTTTTTATTCGCTTTGGCTACAAATTCTGATCTTATTCGGAATACACACTCTGCACTTTATCGCGCAGATTATATCCTGACGACATCACCTCGCCATAGGCGCCTGCTGTGCGGATAGCAAAAATATCACCCCGGAATGATTCAGGTAATTCGACGTCTTTCTGGAAGCAGTCAGTACTTTCACATATCGGCCCAACCACGTCGTATTTAAGTTTGGCGGTTGGCGGTTGGCGGTTGGCGTTATTTTCACTTAGCTCATTCGCCTCGCTCCCTACACCTCGCGCCCCGCGTGTCAAATTCTCTATCTTCTGATAGGCTTGATACAACATTGGACGGATCAGTTCCGTCATCCCAGCATCCAGTACCAGGAAATTCTTTTTCTGGCCGATCTTTACATATAATACTCTTGATACTAACGCAGAGCATTGTGCCACCAGCGCGCGACCCAGCTCAAAATGTACTTCCTGACCGGGTTTTACTTTCAGGAAGTCTTTGAATACTTTAAAATATCCTTCAAAGTTGGCTACCGGGTTTGTATCGGGATTATAGTAATCTACACCAAGACCGCCGCCGGTATTCAATACCTTTACTGGGAAGCCGTGATCTTCAAACCAATCCTGCATCTCGTTAATGCGGGTGCAAAGGTTTTTATAAACTTCAAGGTCAGTTATCTGTGAACCGATATGGAAATGGATACCTGTAAATTGAAGACTGGTGCATTTTCTTAGCGCATCTATAACATCATTTAACTGCCAGGTATTGATACCGAATTTATTCTCATCAAGCCCCGTGGTAATAAAATGATGCGTATGTGCATCCACATTTGGATTGATGCGGATAGCGACTTTGGCTTTTTTGTTTTTTGCCTGAGCCAGCTCATTAATGATGAACAGTTCCTGAATAGATTCCACATTGAAACAGAAAATATCTGCATCCAACGCCGTGTTGATCTCTTTATCCGATTTTCCTACACCTGCAAACACCACTTTGCTCTTATCAAAACCATTAGCAATGGCAGTCGATACTTCGTTGCCGCTTACACAATCAGCCCCAAAACCATACGATTGAATTGCTGCTATAACCTTTGGGTTGAAATTGGCCTTCATGGCATAATGTACATGGAAGCCATATTTGTCAGAAGCAGTTTTGCAAGCCTCTAACGTTTTGCGGAGCAGACCCAAGTCGTAATAGTAAAACGGTGTTTCTAAACCTTGAAATCGTGTTATGGTATTGGTATCGAACATTTATTGATTCTATTCATTTTGCCGTCATTGCGAGGTACGAAGCAATCCCCGATTGGCATATCCGCCCTGTGTAGTTTGGGATTGCTTCGTACCTCGCAATGACGCTCTTTTAATAATCTATTTAAAACAATCTGTTGTGCAGACTGCGTAACGCCTCTGTTTTTTCTGTTGTATTTAATAATATAGACAGATTATGATCACTCCCGCCGTAGGAGATCATACGTAACGGGATATGCTTCAAAGCTTCCAATACACGTACTGCATAACCATGCTGCTCAGCACCAAAATCTCCTACTACGCAAATAATGGTTTGATTTCTATCGATATCAACAGAACCGAAGCTTAATAACTCGTTTTTTATCTCTTCAAGGTAAGTGGTATCATCAATAGTTAATGAAACCGCCACTTCCGAAGTAGTAATCATATCGATAGATGTCCTGTATCTTTCAAACACCTCGAACACACGACGTAAAAAACCATGTGCGAGTAGCATCCGGGTCGATTGTATCTTGATAGCAGTAATACCATCTTTAGCGGCAATGGATTTTATTTTATTCTTTTCGCTGTCGTTAGTGATCAATGTGCCCGGAGCTTTCGGATCCATTGTATTCAGCAAGCGAACGGGTATCTTATATTTCTGTGCAGGGAAAACGCTTTGCGGGTGCAATATTTTCGCGCCGAAGTACGCTAACTCGGCCGCCTCATCAAATGAAAGCTGTGCTATAGGTTTGGTGCCTTTCACAATCCGGGGATCATTATTATGCATACCGTCAATGTCGGTCCAAATCTGTACTTCCTCGCTGCGAATGGCTGCACCGATCAGCGATGCTGTATAATCACTACCGCCACGACGCAGGTTATCAATCTCGCCAAAGCTGTTACGGCAGATATAGCCTTGCGTAATGAACAGCTTATTATCCGGGTATTTATTTAATAATGGTGTAATATGCTCGGTAATATAATCTACTATCGGCTCATTATCCTCGTCTATCTTCATAAAATCTAGTGCAGGCAGTAATACTGATGACACACCGATCTCTTTCAGATAAACATGGTATAAGGTTGTAGATAGCAATTCTCCTTGTGCCAGGATGATCTTGTCCTCAATATTGGTGAACAGATCGTTTGACAGGTTGCTTAGCAGGTCAAAATGATAGTCGATCACTTCATTGCCTTGCTCCAGGTATTCGGGTTTGGCAAAAAGTTCCTTTATAAATATTTCGTATTTGTCTTTTAAAGCCTTTATCAGGTTAGCAGCTTTTGGTTTATCGCCCGCAAGGTAAGCCTGACCAATTTCAACCAAACTATTCGTAGTGCCTGATACTGCCGAAAGAACCACAATCTGCCTTTCAGAAGCATCGATTATATCCAGCAGTTTTTTCATCCTTTCAGGGCTTCCCACCGATGTACCGCCAAATTTTAAAACTTTCATTTTTTGTTTCTATTTAACACAAATGATTAATATTCTTGTATAGAAATTAAGGCGCTAAAAATAGGATTTTTAACCATTATAACCCACAATGATCAAAATTAAGTTTGGTACCGATGGCTGGAGAGCCATCATCGCAGATGATTTTACAGTTGAGAATGTAAAACGAGTAGCCTATGCAAACGCATTGTGGCTAAAGCAGGAATTTAAAAACCCATCGGCCGTTGTAGGTTGCGACCCGCGTTTTGCAGGCCCAATGTTTGCCGATGTTGTCACCCGCGTACTGGCGTCGCAGGGGGTGAAGGTTTACCGTGCCGAAAATACTTTTGTTTCTACCCCTATGATCTCGTTGGGAACCGTTAGAAAAGAAGCTTCAGCAGGTATTATCATCACCGCCAGTCATAACCCGCCGTCATATAACGGCTACAAGATCAAAGCCAGCTATGGCGGTCCGGCTACACCAGACGATATCGAAAAGGTAGAATCTCAGATACCTGAAAATTTATCGCTCGATCTGAAATCAATAGCTGATTATCAGAAAGACGGCTTGGTTGAGTTTATCAACCTCGAAGACATGTATGTGGCGCATGTAGAAAATAACTTCGACCTGGAACTGATCCGCACCAGCGGCTTAGGTTGGGCCTACGATGCCATGTATGGTGCAGGCATGAACGTAATGGAGCGTTTGTTCCCGGATATCACCCGTATTCACAGCGACCACAATCCTGGCTTTGCAGGTCAGGCTCCTGAGCCTATCCAGCGTAACCTGAAAGAGTTTGAAGATATCATCAAACTTTCAGAAGGGGAGATCGCTTCAGGTTTGGTAACGGATGGTGATGCTGACCGTATCGGTTTATATGACCAGGACGGCAACTTTGTGGATTCGCACCATATTTTATTGCTGCTGATCCACTACATGCATAAAGTAAAAGGTTTAAGCGGCGACGTATATTCAACCTTTAGCTGTACCAGCAAAATTCAAAAGCTTTGCGATGCTTACGGATTGAAAAATATCGTAACTAAGATCGGCTTTAAATATATCTGCGATCTAATTGTAAACTCTGGCAGGCCATTTCTTGTAGGCGGTGAAGAGTCAGGCGGTATCGCTGTAGTGGGACATATCCCTGAGCGTGACGGTATCTGGATCGGTCTGATCGTTTGGGAATTTATTGCTAAATCAGGACGTTCGTTAAGCGAACTGGTTCAAGAGATATATGACGTGGTAGGCAAATTTGCTGTAGAGCGTTACGACTTGCACGTTACTGAAGAGCTGAAACAGAAGATCATCAGCAATTGCAAAAGCGGATACAGCAGCTTTGGCGATTTAAAAGTAGCCCGCACAGAAGATATGGACGGCTATAAATTCTTCTTCGAAGATGAAAGCTGGGTAATGATCCGTCCTTCGGGAACTGAACCGGTATTGCGTGTTTATGCTGAAGCACCAGGCTCGGCAGAAGCATTCAAAATACTGGATAAAGTGAAGGCGGTTTTGTTAGGATAATTCAACTACAAATTAATATTTGTAAGCCATCTGTAAACACAGGTGGCTTTTTTTTATGAAATAATATTTCATACACAATAAATCAAATATTTTTTGGTTATACTATCCTTTATTGTAACGTTTATTCCAGATTAGGTTAGGGAGCCTCCGCACTATTGAATATTTTTTACTTAAGTATTTAATCCATATTTCAATTTAAAGTAGTAGTGCACGTGAAAAAGTTCCTGTTCATTTTTTTAGCTGTTATTTCATTAAAAGCAAATTCCCAGATTGTAGATTCAATTAAAAAAGACCTTACCCAGGTCCCTGACACGGTAAAGCATTTGCATAGTAAAGCGTATGCATTAATCGTCCCCGCTGGCCTGGTTGGCTACGGTGCCTTATCATTCGCAGTTCATCCTCTACGGAGATTCGATCATTTTGTAACCGGAGAGACGCATGAAATGAGCCCCGGCTTTAATACTAAAGCCGAAAGTTATTTTTTATTCGGTCCGGTTATCGCAGTATATGGACTGAACCTGGTAGGCGTTGAGGGCAAAAACAGGTTTGTGGACAGAACCGCATTGTTCGGCTTGTCGACAGCATTCATGAGTCTTTCCACCTTCCCGCTCAAAAGTATGACGCATCGTTTGCGGCCGGATGGTTCCGATTATTTGTCCTTTCCGTCAGGCCATACTGCAGCAGCCTTCGCCTTTGCTGAGTTTATGGCGCAGGAGTATGGTGATAAATCACCGCTTTATACTATCGTCGGATATAGTTTCGCCACTACAACGGGCATATTCCGTATATATAACCGGGCACATTGGTTCAGCGATGTGGTGGCGGGTGCCGGTTTCGGTATATTATCTACCAAAGCGGCCTATCTGGTATATCCGTATCTGCGAAACTGGCTTACTCATAGCGATAATACCGGTAAAAGTACACTCGTTATGCCAACATTTGAGAATGGTACTCCGGGGCTTTCTTTGTCAATGAGATTTTAATTTTTTTCCGGTTCATATAGCGTTTCTGTAGAAAAAGTTCAGATTTTATACAGATTGTTTATTTAGATAGCATTAAATTTTAGTTAAATAATCAAACAATTTAACACCCCTTAATTGTTTGATTATTAAATAGCTACACTAAACTAAATTTAATGCCTTTGAAAAAGTTAATATTCATTCTCTTAAGCCTTATATCTTTTGAAGTGAGTGCCCAGGTAACGGACACCAGCAAAAAGAAAGTTGTTGATACCATAAAAAAGGACCTTTTAACAGCGCCTGATACGGTTAAAAAGTTGCATAGCAATCCACTATCACTTATCCCGCCGGGTGCTGCTATTACTTATGGTGCAGTATCATTCTGGATAAAACCGATACGCCAGATCGATTTCGATGTACAGGGCGAAATACACAAAACGAACCCCAATTTCAACACTAAAGCTGAAAGTTATTTTTTGATAGGGCCAATTGTAATGACCTATGGTCTGAACTTAATAGGCGTAGCTGGTAAAAATACTTTTATTGACAGAACCGCACTGCTGGGACTGTCTGCAGCCTATATGGGTCTTGGTACTTTGTCGATCAAACATTTTACCCATCGTTTACGACCGAACAAATCTGATTATTTGTCGTTTCCCTCCGGCCACACTGCCATAGCCTTTATGGGAGCTGAGTTTTTTGCACAGGAATACTCAAGTCATTCACCGGTGTACACAGTAATTGGTTACACATTTGCAGTTACTACGGGTGTTTTCAGAATGTATAATCGCGACCATTGGTTCAGCGACGTGGTAGCAGGTGCTGGATTTGGTATTATCTCTACTAAACTGGCTTATCTCACTTATCCTTATATCCGTAATTGGCTCACTCATAAGGATAAGAATGGCAACAAGAAAAGCATGCTGCTGATGCCAACTTACCAGGATGGCATGCCGGGTCTTGCTTTTGCGAAGACATTTTAGAAAGCGTTAGGGCAGTTTATTTAAGTCAACAGTTGGCTTTTTACCCCCGGAAGGACGGGTGAAATAGATATTTCGTGGTGTATAATAATTAAAGAATCCGCAATTTTTCAGGTAGAAAGAACTTCCTTCTAATCCGCCTGCATAATCCATCCGAAAGCCTTTTACTGCGGTATTATCGCCTGTAAAACGTGCCTTGGTAAGCTCTGTCCAATTACCATTGCTAGCGCATATCCATTGGTTATTGAATAGTACTTCGCGGGTTTTTGTGCCTTCTTCCGGCTCAAAATTTTCCAGAAAGGAGTGAAGATGTTTTAGGTAAGTGTTCGTTTTAGGCCGGCTAAAGCTGGCGATCAGTTGCCATTTGTTTAGCTCCGGGGCAAAAAAGTAAGCGGTGTATTCGGTTCGACCCTTACCATCGGGCTTAGCATGTACCAGGAATTTATAAGCTTGACCTGCATGCCACGTATAATTGAGATAGCTTTGCCCGCCTGAGCCTTCGTTGCCAAATTCGCCCGTGTGAACATTATTTCCTTTTTTTAGCATGATGATTTTCTGGTCGTCAGGAATAGCTTTGGGGTCATCGGTGTTAAAAGGGCTCCAAACCGAGAAAAGTATGTGCCGCTCAGTAAGAGAGTTTACCTGCATGCCGAAATAGCCTTCGCCAAAGCCATCAGCCATAAAATAAGAGCCTAAGATATCATTGCCTTTGGGTACAGTTACTTCATTATAAAACCATTCGGCATTTACACCATCGGGAACTGTATAGCCTAAATGCACAGAAGGGCCACGACGTCCCCAGTAAAAGAACTGACCATTGTTGTTTCTTACAAAGGTTGTTTTATTGTTGATGGCAGCTCCTTCTAATTTTATGCTGCTGATATTGGCAAATAAGCTGTCGGTTTTTGCTATCCCTTTTATTTTGACAGCTACGTAGCCGGTATCTGTAGCGGTCCACTCGCCAACATAAACATCCTGAAAGGTGCCTGCAGATACTAAAATTTGTTTCGTTAGTCCCAGTGTAGTTATTGCTATTTTACTTTTACCCCCGGGGACTGCCATATTCAAATACAACTTGAATTTTCCGGTACTGCCTAAGCGGAAATATACAGTGTATCTGGCATCCAAATTACTCCAATGTACAATGCCTTCATCGTTGATGTTGCCGTTCGTGGTGTCTTTATCTGCACGCCAGGTATTGCCGCCGATTGGAACGGTGGTAAGTGTATCTATTGCCGTAGAGACACGATGCATTGCGTCTCTACCAAAAACAGGCAGAGTACAGATTGCACAAAGTATGATCGTAGAGACGTAATGCATTACGTCTTTGTGTAATTCTCTTTTAAACAAAAATGCCATCGGTTTAAGATTTATATTGATGCCAGGTGTCCGTAATGATCTGGCCAAGTTTTTCTCTGTTCTCTTCCAGTTTTTTTACCAAAGCCAGTTGAGCCCTTGTGCGCTGAAGATTATGATCAGGCGACTGAATTTTATAATAATGATCGCCTTCCAGGTAGTCAGTGAGGAAGCGAACCGTCTGTGCATAAGGCAAAAGAAGCACGCCTTTTAATAAGGAATTTAACTCTGATCCGGTTAGAAAAACAATTGCTTCTTTCAGATACCCTTTTGTATAAGATTCAAATAATGAAATATTTATGTCGATCAATTCAACAGTGCCTTCGTCCTCTGAAGCGGTATTTGCAATAGTGCGGATCGAGTCTCCAAAGTCATAAGCTACATAGCCGGGCATAACCGTATCCAGGTCGATGACGCATTGGGCATGGTCATCACTGTTTAATAAGACATTATTGAACTTGGTATCATTATGCACAATCCGAAGTGGTAACTCACCGGCCCGGCCAAGCCTTAATATTTCACTCATTTCATCCACACGTTGCCGGATAAATTCAACCTCGGGTAATACCTTGTGTAGCCTGCCAACTTTATCTGCGTCAACAGCCTGTTCAAATTTTGCTAAACGTGATTCGATATTATGGAAGTCGGGTATAGTGTCTTTTATGAGATTTGGCTCCATATCGGCAAGCAATGCCTGAAACCGCCCAAAGGCTTTACCGCCTTCATAGGCTTGTTGTGTGGTTGTGACCTGGTCATAGCTGCGTGTGTCTTTAAGGAAATGAAACACACGCCAATAGTTGCCTTCATCATCTTGAAAATAAGGTTTACCGTCACGTGTTTCCACTATGGTCATTACTTCTTTTTCAAGATCAGATCCCTGTACTTCAGCAAGCTTTTCCTTTAAATGTTCAGTAACATACAGCAGGTTTTGCATCAGGACAGGCACATCCTTAAATACATAATGATTGACACGCTGAAGCAAATAATCGACTCCGTTGGGATCACTGTTTTTGATTCGGTAAGTATCGTTAATATGCCCGCTGCCAAATGGAACAACGGACGCAATATCAGCATCGATCTTAAATGCTGCTACCAGGTTATAAATACGAGTGTCAGTCGACGTAAATTGGCTCATTAGTCGCCCAAATATCGGGAAACAAAGCTACTTAACAAGCGCCAATAAATAATAAAGGCTGCCCCTCCGACAGGGCAGCCTCCCATTATAATGATCTTTATCAGTATAGTCGTTAAAACAGAACAATGAAAGTCATATCAATCAAAACCTTTTTGCTTGCTTTATAACGACTTGATAAAGAGGAACAACAGGCTGATTGAATTTTGATATGCGGGGATTATAGGCCTTCATCGTGCTGGCTCATATCCAATCCCATCGATTCTTCTTGTGGTGATACACGCAGTTTGCTAATCAGATCAGTGATCTTTAATAAAAGCAATGAACCAAAGAAAGCAAATGCGGATACAACCACTAAAGCGACCAAGTGAACAAAAAATAAGTGTGTTTGGCCGTAGTACAAACCATTACCGGTAGTATTGCCACTGTTTACATTCTGATGTGCAAAAATGCCGGTCATCAGCATACCCACCATGCCGCCAACACCATGACATGGGAATACATCCAGTGTATCGTCAATAGTTGTTTTAGTACGCCATAAAACCACCAGGTTGCTAACCATTGCTGATATAATGCCCACAATAAGTGAATGTGGAATGGTTACAAAACCTGCAGCAGGAGTGATAGCAACCAATCCTACAACAGCACCAATACAAGCACCCATTACCGATGGCTTTTTACCACGGAGCATATCAAAGAATATCCAGGACATTGCTGCAGCCGCCGATGCTGTTGTAGTGGTTGCCAATGCTGTAGCCGCTAATGGTCCAGAACCTAAAGCTGAACCCGCGTTAAATCCAAACCATCCGAACCATAGCAGACCTGTTCCAAGCAATACATAACTAATGCGTGCGGGAGAATGGCTGGGCTCATTACGTTGTTTTAAATATAATGCCGAAGCCAGCGCCGCCCATCCGGCTGACATATGCACAACTGTACCACCGGCAAAATCAAGCACGCCTAATTTGAACAGGAAGCCATCAGGATGCCAGGTAGAGTGCGCCAGAGGAGCGTAGATAAATATCATGAATAGACACAGAAAGATAACGTAAGAGTTAAACCGGATGCGCTCAGCAAAGGCGCCGGTGATCAATGCAGGGGTGATCACGGCAAATTTTAATTGGAACATGGCAAATAGCACCAAAGGGATAGTAGGCGCCAGTTTCCAGGTAGCATTGCCCAGCATGCCTTTCATCATAAAAAAGGTGGACGGATTGCCGATAAAACCGCCAATGCTATCGCCAAAAGCCAGGCTGAACCCAAAAACTACCCAGATAACAGTGATGACGCCCATACAGACGAAGCTCTGCATCATGGTAGAAAGCACGTTCTTTTTGCTTACCATACCGCCATAAAAGAAAGCAAGGCCTGGTGTCATAAGTAATACGAGTGCAGTAGCAACTAATAACCAGGCCGTGTCGCCGGTGTCGATTTTGTTGCCCTTAATATTAACGGTTTCAAAGGATGGATAGATAAGTGCAAGAATAACTACAATAATAAGTATGGCGAATGGTATGAATTTTTTCATTTGACAAAATATTTTAAAGGCAATCCGCTTGCTAAAAAGGGCAATAGCAACCAGGCCAGCAAATAAATGATAGCCGGTACGGGACTACTTTCTGTTAAAAAGATTATGAACTACTAATAAGAATGGGTAGGAACGCCTGCAGTTTTATTCAATAGAAATTAAAGCCTATACAATAGACTGATGTCCTAAAATTAAAATACAGTATCCGATGGGGATATCCTACCAAAAGGCGTGAAACGGAAACAACAGGGCTGTTTGGGAGGCAAAGCTTTGCTTGTGCCCGCTTCCGGAGAAAAAGTTATAATGTTTGAGACGTGCCAGGTAATCGTTCTCCACAAAAAACATATGCTGTGCATAATGAACTGTTTTGTGTACCCGAAGATTAATGACAGGTGTAGACTCGACTGGACTGATTATGATCGAATAACTGGTGTTGCTATTCTTCGTCAGATCGCTTTTGCCCTTTGAAAGATAATGGCGATTGTTTTCATGCGAAGATGTCTCGCTGTTTTTAGTGAATGCGAGAGATACTAGGAAAAATAAAGGAAGAAATAATAAATATTTTATCCTCATTTCATAAAAATAGAAAATAAAATATAAAAAACGTATATTTTTTTTAATAAAAATTGAAAATAAAAGAATTTTATGTTGATTTTATGTCTTTATTTATAAGTAATTGTCTGTTTTTTATTAAAAACTGAATTATTTATAAATAAAAAATGTCCTTTATTATTCATAAAGGACATTCTGTAAATGGGTAATCTTTAAAAATCTTATTTTTCTAATATAAAAGTAAGATTAGTCCAGTTAGCGGCGGTTGTAGTGCCGGGGATAACTTGTTTTATTGTCCAGCCTTCATCCAGGAATTTATTTACATCCTTAATTTCGTATGCTGAATGACGATTGGTTATGGTTTGCTCGTAAACATTAATGTTCACTGTAATTACTTTTTGTGCCATGATGTTAATTGGTTAGACGGCCAAATGTAAGCAATTAAGCATTTATTAATGAAAGGGCAGGGGCATGGTGTCTTTCCAGCACATATTCCAGTATTTCGCGGGTGTTGTCCTGGTAGTCTACTTCAACTACTTTGCCGTTTTCAATCCAGTTGAGGATAGTCTCGTTGTGCTTTGGTTTTAAGCTTTTGATCACTGGGACACCCATTGATTTCAGTGCGGCAGCGTTCAGATGTTGCTCATACTGGCTTTTCATCGGGATCACCAGCAGCTTCTTCTTCATATATAAAGCCTCAGCAGGTGTTTCAAAGCCAGCACCGCAAAGCACACCCGCAGATTGTGCCATACTTTTGATAAACTTCTCATTATCGATAGGCTGAATGGATACATTCTTATATTTCAGCACCTTTTTGTTGTGCTTTGAAAATACATCCCACTCCACATCCTTAAATTCTGAAAGCCTTTTGATTAACCGGGCATCATCATAAGCAGGAAGATAAACGGTATAATGTCCTTTGAAAGATGTTTTCTGCTCGCGTACCTGCTTACGAATCACAGGTGTAAAGGTATTTTCATCAAAAGCTTTAAAGTGGAACCCGTATTGAGCAGTTACCGGGGCATAATTTTTCAGTATCAGCTTGCCTATCATATCCGTGTCATCTGGTTTAGGTGCGTGCTCACCTAAAACTGCTGCCTGGTGACTTAAGCCTATGCAAGGTTTATCCTTCATGTAGCAACCCCAGGCCGATACCGGTTCAAAATCATTGATCACCAAATCATAATCTTCAACAGGCACTCTATTGACTTCCTTTAAAAAATTCCGGAAACGGGATTTGTAAAAAGTCTTCCAAATATCAACACCACCGGATTTACCGAAAATAAAACCGAAACCATTGAATTTGTATTTAACAGGAAAGGGAAGGATCAGGTCGCCTTGCGTGCCACTTACCAGTACATCCACTTCGGCCATCTGTTTAAGGAGGGGCACAACGTCCATCGAGCGGCTTAAATGCCCGTTACCTGTACCCTGTATTGCATAAAGTATTTTCATCCTTGCGATAGTTTTACAAAGGTAGTTAGGCAACAATTAAGAAAATGTTAAGTTTTAGTTATGTATTTCCTATTTCATCCTATTTTCATATTTCTTGCTTAATTTTTCAACATTAAGAAACCATTATGAATACATCATGTTGAATTAATAATTTAATAATATACAGTTGTTTCATTTGTACAAAGCCGTATATCATGAATATTTCAATCTTAAAACCGGAAAACATTGTTAATGAGGTTTTTGCCCTGTATGAAAAATATGGAAAGCGAAAACTAACAGACCAGGAATTATCTCAATTAGAACAAGTATCGCAGGCCGCGGCGCTGGCTGAAGAAGAAGGATACGAGGATGAGGTAATATTGGCGGCATTTTTTCATAACGCCGGGGAAATATTAGGAGCAGATTATTTACGCGAGCATGGCTTCTCAGAGCGCCTTGCCACTTTGGTTGAAAGCGATCTGCGCGCTACCCGTTACCTGGCTCACAAATATCCCGAGTATTATGACCGTTTATCTGAAAGCGAAAAAGCCGATTTGGAAGCACGCGGTGGAAAAATGACCAAAGAAGAAGCCGATAAATTTGAGCTTGATCCTGATGCTGAACTATTTGTTCGTTTGCGCTATCTGAATGACCAGGCTAAAGAAACCAGGAAATATAAATTGAACATACCACACATTAAATTGCTGGCAATGAGTCATCTTTATAAAATAATGGATAAATATTTGCCGGCGTTCCTGATATCAAAACCATCTATACAACCTAGAATAGGCTAATTCAAGTCCTGGGTTTTTGACGATCCTTTTTAAAAAAGTGAACAAATAATTCGTGATTGTTTTAAAGAATTGTTCACTTTGCAGATCGGGAAAATACCCCTGTGCTTAAAATGAAGAAACTTACCGAAGGTAACGCGGCCTCTTATACGCTTGTACTTATCCTGGTTACATTTGTTTTACGACTCTTTATAGCTGCTTATACAGGCCTCGGGATCGGCGAGGCTTATTACTTTCGGGGAACTACTCACCTCGAGTGGAGTTATTTCGATCAACCCCCATTATTCTTTTGGTTAAGCGGCATAAGCATCAAAGTATTCGGATTAACTAATCTTGGCCTGCGTTTTCCGGCTGTGCTGCTGTTTGCTGGCACAAGCTGGCTTTTATTTGCAATAACAAGAAAATTATTCAACGCACGGGCTGGCTTTTGGGCAGTTGTAGTAATGAATCTAAGCGCTGTATTTACAGTGGCTATCGCCTGCTGGTTTCAGCCGGATGCACCGCTGATGTTCTTCTGGCTGGCGAGTGTTTATTTCATAATCGAGTTATTGTTTAATAATAAAGGTGATCAGAAAGTGATCAGAAGCAGCGGTCGCACCTGGTTTTTATGGATCATGACGGGTGTTTGCCTTGGCCTTGCTACGCTGAGCAAATACCACGTGCTGTTCATTTTTGCCGGAGTATTCATGTTTATCGGCACCAATAAAGAACTACGTCACTGGCTTTGGCACCCAGGGCCTTATCTAGCGATTTTGATCACTATCATATTTGCATTTCCGGTATTATGGTGGAACTACAATAACAACTGGGCATCCTTTGTCTTCCAGGGGTCAAGGGCCGGGACAGGTAAAAAATTTGCATTCCACTTTGATTGGTTCTTCCGCAGTATAGGCGGGCAGGCTTTATGGTTATTACCGTGGATATGGGTGCCGACTATCCGCGAGCTTTACCGCTCATTTGTGAACAGGCTGATGTCAAAAGCTTATAGCTTCACATTCTGGCTTTCGGTATTGCCTATTGTATTTTTTACCGTAGTAACCTTATGGGCCGATCTGCAATACCATTTCCACTGGCAGGCACCGGGTTATATGATGTTGTTTATGCCATTAGGCTTTGCCATCGACAAAAAAATAAGTCAGGGTGGTTCAGCAGGACGAGGAACACGTCGGTGGTTACGATTCTCGGCTTGCTTCACTATAATTACCATCGGTGTGCTGAGTTTCCACATGGTAACGGGTTTCTGGCAATATTATGGGCCAAAATGGATCGTTAAGGAATTTCACGGAGATAATGTCGACCCTACCATACAGGGAATAGATTATGATGATATAGGAACTCGTTTTGAAAAAGAAGGCTGGCTGCAAAATAAAAACATTTTCGCAGGTACCCCGCGCTGGTGGCTCACCGGTAAAATAGACTGGGCATTGAAAGGGCAGAAGGATGTGATCTGTTTTAGTTTCGATCCGCGTAATACTGCCTTTTTAAGCGACCCTAAGACTTTGCTGGGTAAAGATGCCATTATCGTTGCACAAGAAAATCAGGCAAGCATAGATGCGGATGTAAAACCCTATTTTGATTCGGTAAAGCAACTGCCCGATATCGAAATTATCCGTCACGGCAGGGTTGAACTGCATCTGCAGGTATATTACTGCACTAAATTTCATCAATCTGCTACACCACGTAATGATATGCCGCTGTACCGTCAGCTGAATGGTTTGCCGCCTTTCGGAAATTAAAACAGAGCTTTTGCTCACCGTAAGTATTCCGTATTTTTAAGCCGCATGAAGGAAATTAAGGCGATCATAAAGGCTTATGACGAAGCGGATAAAACTTCCGTTGGTTTGGCTTTGGCCACTGTTGTACGGGTGGAAGGATCATCTTATCGCCGCACCGGCGCCCGTATGCTGATTATGGATAATGGCGTTTGGGTTGGCGGCATTAGCGGCGGCTGCCTTGAAGGGGATGCTTTAAAACGCGCTCAGTTAGCAATAAGAAAATCAACCCCAACACTAATTACTTATGATACTACAGAAGATGATCCCTACCAGATCGGTGTAGGACTAGGTTGTAATGGTGTGATCGATGTGCTTTTAACTCCTTTAAATGTCAATGATAAAAACAATCCGGTAGAAGTGTTAAAACGTTGTATTGAAGCTAACCGCGAAACGCATATCCTCATAACAATAACCAAACTATCAGGCGATTGGAAAAGTGTTAGGGAAGGTGAAGTAATTAAATATACCAATGCATCAGACCTTGATGTCTTGGGCAATGATTTAATAGTACAGGAATTAAACAAAGCTGTTTCCGAACAAATTTCAATAGGACACTCCGGGCCATGTTATGTTGGAATGGAAGATGGCCGTGGATTGGGTTGTTTCATCGAAATTTTACCACCTGAGATCAGCATGGTTTTGATGGGGCATCAGTATGATGTATATCCATTAAGCCGTTTAATAAAAGAAATGGGCTGGAGGCTGACTATAGTGGCCGAGCCCCAAAAGATCAACCCACATATTATTACTGTCGCTGATGAAGTAGTTTCGCCAGCTAATTTCCAGAGTATCTTCATAGACAATTATACTGCTGTCATCCTGATGGCTCACGATTATAAAACCGATAAGAATAACCTACCCAAAGCATTGGGAACAGTTGCTCCTTATATCGGTATGCTGGGCCCAAGAATCCGGTCGGAGAAAATATGGCGGGAACTGACTGAGGAAGGAAAAATCAACCCCAATGAAAACATGGATAGGATACACGCACCTGTCGGACTGGATATTGGTGCAGTTACCCCTGAAGAGATCGCACTCTCACTTATTGCAGAAGTAAAAGCTGCACTTTCGGGTAGGGATGGCAGGTTTTTACGATTACGTACAACAGTGATTCATAACAGATGACTGGCGAGCCAAATATCATAAGAAATTACGCTGCTATTATCTTGGCTGCCGGGCAATCGAGCCGTTTAGGTAGGCCTAAGCAATTGCTGAGATATCAAAATAAAACACTTCTTCAGCATACCATAGATACGGCAAAGCAATCGGTTCAATCCGTCATTGTTGTTTTGGGAAGCAATGCCGATGCGATCCTGAAAGAGATTGACACTTCACGGGTTCTGGTAGTAATAAATGAGGATTGGCAAAGTGGTATGGCATCCACCATTCGTTGCGGTTTAAATGAATTGGACAGTACTATTGATGCGGCTATTTTAATGGTTTGTGATCAGCCTTTTGTTACCCCTGATTTATTGGACAACCTTATAGAAAAACAGGAAAAAACACGCAAACTGATTATACCTAGCCAATATGGTGATACTATCGGTACACCCGCACTCTTTTACAAACAATTCTTTAAAGAATTGACAGAACTCAAAGGCGACACCGGTGCAAAAAAGATCATGATGCAGCATAGTGATCTTTTGGCAACGGTATCTTTCCCACAAGGAAGTATCGATATTGATACAATAGACGATTATAAAGCGTTAGGGGAATAGCTATCTTTATTTTCAACTTAATCTATCAGCAATGAAAATTATTGTACCCCTTATTGTCGCTGTTTGTCTTATAATGATTGCCTGCAACCAATCGGGTAATAACCAGCAATTTCAATCCAAAATCGATAGTTTGCAGGCTAAATTGAATGATACCTATAAACCGGGTTTAGGTGAGTTTATGATGGGTATTCAGGAACATCATGCCAAGCTTTGGTTTGCGGGGATCAACAAAAACTGGCAACTGGCCGATTTTGAAGTTCATGAAATAGGAGAAACGCTGGATGATGTGAAAAAGTACTGCACCGATCGACCCGAAATAAAAAGTCTTGGCATTATTGATCCGGCAGTAAATACTATTAAAGCAGCCATTAGCAAACAGGATCTGGATAAATTCAAAGCAGGCTTTACCGAATTGACCAACAATTGCAATACCTGTCATAAGGACAATCAGCATGGTTTTAATATCATTATCATACCTACAGCGTCACCTGTAACTAACCAGGATTTTAAGCCCGCGAAATAATAAAAAGCATAAAAAAACCTCCCGGATAGCTGAGAGGTTTTTTATTTAAATGATGATCTGTATAGATTTATCATGCATGATGGTGATGATCCGGTTCGTCCTTTTTGATATAACTCTGTAAGTTGCCGTTTTCATCAATAGCCCAGTCGCTCAATTCCATTGGGGCTGCTTTTTTCTTTTGGATATTTTTTGGTCCGCGTAATGGAAGGATAATAACTAATAATAGGGCACTTATTTCAAGTACCAGAGATAATGTTGTCATGTTAATTATTTAGATGACTGCTTTATAGCAATTTTGTTGCCATTAGTACGGTCGGAATTGTAAAAAGTTTTATAAATGGCTGATATTGTATTGTTTACACTGATTATCTTTTGTGGTTGAAGCTTGGTTTTATTATCAATAATATCGCTATGACAGTACACTATTATCAAATTTGAAACATTAGCTGTATTCTACTGAAACTAAAATAAAAATTGCTTTTTACTAAAATTATGCGGATCATTTTGAGGGATGACTGACAACATGAAATATTGTCAAAATCAAATTTGTTAAAATTCCCCCAACTTTTATAAGGCAATCATTTTGATAGAGTTTTATCAAAGTGAGACAGGGGCTAAAAAGAAAGCAGATCGCCAATGTATCTGCTTTCGGTATCAGGAGGTAGGAAACGTTTAGTTGGTATAATAGGCATTGGTCACAATATCTGCTTTGAGTTTAAGATCAGCGTTTGATGTATTTGCAAGTCCATGCAGCCAGATAGTATATACAAGCCCGTTATTTAGTGTAACGCCCGAAAGAGTGGTAAGTACGGTATTGGTTCCGTGCTGGCGTATTTCGAAATTATAAGTTTGGTTCCCTGTCTTAGGAATAAAGGATGAAAATCCTTTGAAGCCTTTGTTGGTAACAAAGGCTGCGCTATCTTTTACAGCCAGATCAACAGCGGGTGCGTCCGGGCTTACATTGATAAAACGCAGTGTAGCTTTTCCGGCTGCAGGCTGGCTGATGGAGTCAGTCAGCAGGAATAATCCCAGGTTTACAGGATTATTAATCAAAAACAAAGAATAAGCTATATTGGGTTTAATTCTTATCGTATCAGAATATATCAGCGAATTGGTATAAGAGGCATCAATGTTTACAGTCCTAAGCCCGGGGTAAGCCTGAAAATAATCCAGGCCAAAACCGTAACCCAATGGAACCTGGTTTACCTTGTTGTTATTAAAATAAAGATCCAATGGTTGTTCTCCGGTAGCCGCCTGAAAAAACGTTACATAGGCAGATGGAGGAGGGGTGTAATCATCATTTTTGCTTTTTAAACACGAGGTGAATAATAAAGATAGAAAACAACCTATGCCCAACAATGCCATCCATCTATTTAGTGGGTTGCCGTAAAGTTTCATAATAATTCGTTTAGTAAATATAACTTTATCAGACATTACGTGTTCTTTGTAAGAAATGCTACAACTAGCTGTAAAATTTCCGGTTGCGGGCATATTTATGATAAATTTAACTTTATATTGCGTCAGGCCAAACCATTATTTGCTATGAAACAGAAATTCCACTATGCCACTATAACTGAGGCTATTGAGCAGCTTCATGAACAAGGTTACACGCTGGATTTTAACCTGCAAAAGGACAAATTAGTTGCTGATGGGAGAGAATACACGGCTGCCGATTTTGAGATAGCTGATCTGTACCGTTACGAAGGGCAATCAGATCCAGGGGATGAGGCTACTGTTTATGCATTGGCTTCGGTAGCTGGTGTTAAAGGCCTCCTGGTATCTGGCTATGGCATTTCGTCTGAATCAGAATCTGAAGAAACCATTAAACAGCTACACTATAAATACCTGCAGGCAAATTCATAATCTGAAAATTATTTAAAATCTTTTTTGTTGTCGTTCGTCTTTTTCTGTAAAAGGCGCTGATCGCGATTTGATTTATTAATTTCGTGACGACCTAAAATGCTTATTATTTTTACCAGACCTAAGGTCAATAATCAATATGCCTAAAAAAGAACCGCAACAAGATAAAAAACCCGGCATCTTCAGCCTGCTCAAGCCCTATAGGGGGCTGGTAATGTTGTTGATAATATTCGCGCTCATCAGCAATAGTATCAGTTTATGGTTGCCGAAGATCATATCGCATGGTATTGATGATTACATCAAAGCGTACGTACTGCATTTTGGCCAATCATTTCATTTCAATCTGAATCCGGTTATCGCCAAATTTTCGTTAGCGATATTTATGATATTCATATTTGCTTACCTGCAAAGTATCATTCAAACTTATTCTTCTGAAAAAGTGGCCCGTGATCTCCGCAGGCAGCTCTCTGAAAAAATATCAAAACAGAGCAATGCGTTTATCGACCAGGTATCGCCTTCAAAATTATTGACGAACCTTACAGGCGACGTGGACTCGATCAAGATGTTCGTGTCACAGGCATTGGTTTCAATTGTCTCGTCCGTATTTATCATCGTGGGTGCAAGCGTAATGCTGCTAACCATTAACTGGAAATTGGCACTTTGTGTGATAGCTATCATACCCATCATCGGTATCACATTCGCTGTTGTTCTGAAAAAGGTGAGGGTATTGTTTAAAGAGAGCAGGGCGGTGATTGATTGGCTCAATAAAGTAATCAACGAAAGTATATTGGGTTCAGCCTTAATCAGGGTGATCAACTCGCAGCAACTGGAGTTTGATAAATTTCTGAAAGCCAATAGTAAAGCCAGGGATTATGGTCTCTCTATCCTGAGATTATTTGCCGGTTTGATCCCGGTTATCACTTTTACGGCGAATATAGCTACGTTATCCATATTAGTTTTGGGCGGACATTTTGTGATCAACAAAACCATGTCCCTGGGTGATTTTGCTGCATTCAACAGTTACCTCATTCAGTTGATCTTCCCGATACTGGTAATTGGTTTTATGAGTAACATCATCGCCCAGGCTACCGCATCTTTTGAACGTATCAATGGCGTATTGAATGCGCCAGAACCCCCGCAAACCGGAACTATCACCGAGCCATTGCAAGGTAATATCGAGTTAACAGATGTGAATGTTATCTACGGTCAAAAGCCCGCTTTGAAAGATATTTCTTTTTCAGTAAAAGCAGGATCGAAGATAGCTATCATTGGTCCAACTGCTGCAGGTAAATCACAACTGTTATATCTATTAACTGGCTTAATAAAACCTGGCTCAGGTACAATAAAGTTTGACGGCAGGCCAATTGATGCTTATAACAGCGAGGCATTTCATAGCCAGGTTGGCTTTGTGTTCCAGGACAGCATCATATTTAATATGAGTATACGCGAGAACATCGCCTTTAGTGATACAGTAACTGATGAATCGTTGCAAAAGGCAATTGATACGGCAGAATTACACGAATTTGTTAATGCGTTACCAGAGAAATTAAGCACCGTGGTTTCTGAGCGCGGCGCCAGTCTTTCAGGCGGACAAAAGCAGCGTATTATGCTGGCAAGGGCATTGGCAGTGAATCCTAAGATATTATTACTCGATGATTTTACCGCCCGTGTAGATAATAATACGGAGAAGAAGATATTGGAGAATGTCCATAAGAATTATCCCGGATTGACTCTAATCTCAGTAACGCAAAAAATAGCGTCGGTGGAGCAATATGACCAGATCATCCTTTTGATGGAAGGTGAAATAGTAGCCACAGGCAAGCACGACGAACTGATGCATACCTGCACAGAGTACGTACAGATATTTAACTCACAGCAAAGTACCAGCAATTATGAATTACGATCTAAATAAATTTTCAGCGCAGCAGGAAAAAACATCCACCCTGGCAGCACTGAAAAAGCTGCTGGAACTGATCAGGCATGAGCGCAAAATTCTCTGGCTGTCGTTGGTAGCCATCCTTGTTAACTCTGGCGTCAACTTATTTGGACCATTGATGATCGGTCGTGCCATTGATAAATATGTGATGCACGGCAACTATCATGGCGTACTGGTTTATGGAGCCATTTTACTGGGCATGTATATCTGTGGTTTGATTGCCAGCTATCTGCAAACCAAACTGATGGGCGGAGTTGGGCAGCGCATGTTGTATACTTTGCGCAACGCCATATTTAACAAGCTGCAGCAATTACCAGTTGCCTTCTTTAATCAAAATAAAGCCGGTGACCTGATCTCGCGTGTTAATAATGATACGGATAAGATCAATACTTTCTTTAGCCAGTCGCTGATGCAGTTTGTTGGCAGTATAGCCATTATGGTTGGTGCGGGGATATTCTTATTGTCTATAAATGTGAAATTGGGTGCTGCTACTCTGATACCTGGTGCCCTGGCCTGGATATTTACGAAAATTCTTTCCGCATGGGTAAAGCGGAAGAACATGGCAAACCTGAAAAGTGTAGGAGGGATGAGCGCCGAAATACAGGAGAGCCTAAATAACTTCCGTGTGATCATCGCCTTTAACCGTCGTGATTATTTCAGAAAACGTTTTGATGAAGCTAATACAGATAATTACAATACAGCTATCAGGGCAGGAATAGCCAACAATATATTTTTACCGGTTTATACCTTATTGTCAAGCGTTGCACAATTGGTGGTGCTTGCTTATGGTATCTATTTGATATCAATTGGCGATTTTAGCGTGGGTTTATTAGTGAGCTACCTTTCTTACGCCAATAGCTTCTACAATCCGTTACGGCAATTAGCTACCTTATGGACAAGCTTCCAGACAGCTATGGCAGGATGGGACAGGATATCGCAAATACTTTCACTGGAAACTAACCTGGTAACAGTACCTGGAAAATCGAATGAAACCTCAGATGCTTTACTGGAGTTCAGGAATGTACATTTTGCGTACCCGGGTGGCAACGAAATTCTGCATAATATCAATTTCAAACTGGAGCGCGGTAAAACTTACGCACTAGTTGGTCCGACAGGTGGAGGCAAAACAACAACCGCATCCTTAATTGCCCGTTTGTATGATCCAACTCAAGGCACAGTTTTTCTCGATGGAAAAGATATCCGCTCTTATGAATCGGACGTACGTACACAAAAGATAGGTTTCATTTTACAGGAACCATTCTTATTTACAGGCACTGTGAAGGAAAATATCCTGTACGGTAACGAATTATATAAAGATTCAACCAACAAAGAATTGGAGCAGGCGCTTGGTAAGTCAAATCTTGGCAGTTTATTGGCTATGTTTGAGAATGGACTGGAAACAAAAGTGCTATCATCTGGTGATAGCATTAGCCTAGGTCAAAAGCAATTGATAGCCTTTATGCGGGCAGTTCTACGTAATCCTGAAGTGCTGATCCTGGATGAAGCTACTGCGAATATTGATACCATTACAGAGCAGTTATTAAGCGATATCCTAGAAAAATTACCGGAAACCACTACACGCGTTATTATTGCACACAGGTTGAATACTATTCAAAATGCTGATGAAATATACTTTGTAAATTCAGGTGAGGTAATACCAGCAGGTTCGCTGGATCATGCGATCAATATGTTGTTGCAGGGAAAAAGGGTTAGTTGAGATTAGCGATCAGTGACCGGTTAATCAGTTATCAGTGCTTTGATAAGACTTACGAAGTTTCAAAAACTTCGTAAGTCTGTTATATCACAATTAAAGGTCTCTTCGCTCAACAGCACCAGTTTTCTTGTCTTTCAGAATCAATTTCTTTTCACCATTTGGCAGGATTTCTTCCTTAATTAAATAGAATTGATCATCATAGGAAGCAAACTCATGCCCTTCAGTCACGTCAGTTCTGCCACGCCATACATCTAATTGCACAGGTTCCCAATTTCTGGATTTTGCCGAACGATAAGCTGCATCGATAATACAGTTTACTACATAGCCATCATAAAAACTTTCCATCGGCTCACGCTTTTGCTCGATGGATTCAAACATGTCGGTAAACATGTGGCTATAACCCAACTCATGCACTTCATCGCCAACAGGGAACAACCAGCCGCTGCTCGATTCGGCTTTTTCAGCCACATAATTGGTGCCTTTTCCAGTGCTGAACATTTCGAAGCCAGTACGCAGGAAGTTGTTCAGCCAGATGGTGCCCTCGCTACCCATTACTTCATCGCGCAAGTCCATACCTCCACGGAAACACCAGCTTACTTCAAACTGACCGATCACGCCATTAGCATATTTTACCAGGCCGATGGCATGATCCTCAGCAGCGATAGGATGTACCTGGGTTGCTGCCCAGCACATTACTTCAATCGGTTTTATATCCTTGCCAATAAAGTTTCTTGATATCTCGATGCAATGACAACCTAAATCCACAATAGCGCCGCCACCTGATTGCTCCATATTCCAAAACCAGTCGCTATGCGGGCCAGGGTGTGTTTCCCTCGATTTTGCCCATAGTACGCGACCAATGCTACCGGCCTTTACACTATTAAGAGATTTCAGGAATTTAGGCGTATAGCATAAATCTTCCAGGTAACCACCCATAATACCTGCCTTTTCTACCATTTCCAACATCTTTTTGGCTTCTTCGCCTGTACGTCCCAATGGTTTTGTGCACAGCACATGCTTGCCGGCTTTTGCACAAGCCTCAACTGCGCCTAAATGCAGATCGTTAGATAAAGCGATCACTACCACATCAACATCAGGATGCCCAACAACTTCTTCAAGACTGTTGCTGTAATGTGGCAGATCGTAATCTTTGGCAAATTTTTCGGCCCTTTCCATACTGCGCGAGTAAACGCTTACCAATACATCTTTCCTGCGCTGAGCAGCCAGCGAGTCAGCATAAAAGCGGGCGATGAAGCCCGAACCAAGCATAGCTATTTTCATTTTTCTTTATAGTTGTTTTATTAGTTGTAGTGGTTGAAATTGTTGTAGTGGTTGTAGAGGATTAGATAGGGTTAGTTGGACGTTGACCACCAATTTTCAACTAATACAACCACTACAACTTTTACAACCTTTTAAACCTGTTTTTCCCATCCCGTATCCTTTAAAGCCGGGTCATTTTCTTTTTTCAGGAAATCGTTTCCGGATAATGATTCGGCTTTCCATTGCAATATTGCTTCATCAGGCACAACATCAACAGGGGTTTTCCATGAAGTGGATGTTTCGTTATAAGCCAAATTGGATTGAGATGAGAAACAGGATATGATAGACCAACGGGGGTAATCGGATAAGTTGGCCTCAGACCTATGTAATAAGTTACTATGGAAGAATAAGGCATCACCCGGATTTAATTCGCTATATACCAACTCCATGGTTTTTAATGCATTGCCAACCATGGTCATATCGGCTCCAACTTGCTCCCCAGAAAAGCCATGGTTTACACGGCCTAATTTATGTGAACCTTTGATTACTTGTAAGCAACCATTCTCTTTATTAGCGGGTGTCAAAGCCACCATCACACTGATCAACTGATCAGGAAACATAAATTGGTTTTTGTACCAATAGCCATAATCCTGGTGCCATTCCCATGCGCCGCCCACTTTTGGTTCTTTTTGCATCAGTTTAGAGTGGAAATGGCACACCGGCGCATCGCTGTCTAATAGCTGAGCCACTGAGTTTATCATTTTTTCACTGCGTGTAAGATACCCGAATACGTCATTTCCTGGAGTAAACCATAAGGATAACCTGGTTTTTTTACCGCTCAGGTCATTCAGATCTAACGCATTTTTGCGCATCGCATCGTCTTCAATTGCAGTTTTATACAACTTATCTGTTTCCTGCTGTGAGCAGAAATTTTTTACCACCACATAGCCGTCGCGATGGAAATCGGCTATTTGATCCGGGTTAAAACGTGTAAAAGACATATAATTGGTTTATGTGTTAAAGCTATAACATTACGCTCTATTTTAGATAACCTTTCTTTAAAAATTGTTTTAATTTCTGTTAGATTAACATTAGAAAAGAGATGGGATATTAATTTTTAATACTTCAGATTTATTTTTACAATTGTAAACCAAGACAACCTTTATGCAGAAATATACCGGCGCCAAGCGAATTTTAGTAGCAACAGATTGTATCATTTTTGGATTTGACGGCTGGAATATAAAACTGCTGCTTGTGCAAAGGGCAATCGAGCCCGAAAAGAATAAATGGAGCCTGATGGGAGGATTTATTCAGGCTGATGAATCTCCGGAAGATGCTGCGGTTCGTGTGCTGGAACAGCGCACCGGACTGAAAAATGTATATATGGACCAGTTTCATGTATTTGGTAAACCTGAGCGCGATCCGGTGGAAAGAACACTGTCAATTGCTTATTATGCGTTGATCGATATCCATCAGTATGAACAACAACTCAGTGAGGAATATCATCCGGAATGGTTTTTACTTACTGAGGTTCCCGAACTAATATTTGACCATAATGAGATGGTAAAACTGGCCTTACGTCAACTGCGTTATAAGGCTGCTTTACATCCGATCCTGTTTCAATTATTACCTGAGAAATTTACAATACCTCAATTGCAAGCCCTGTACGAAGGTGTTTACCAAACAGAATTTGACGACCGTAACTTTAGCCGTAAACTGCTTTCGACAGGTTTACTGGTGAAATTGCCGGAAAAAGATAAGACTTCATCCAAGAAAGGGGCTTTTTATTATCGTCTTGATCAGTCGCACTATAAGGAAAACATGGAATCATTTTTAAACCTGGTGCCAAATCCGGACAAATTCTTTTAACTCCTTACTCCAGATTTTTAGGAAATGAAATGGTAAAGGTCGTGCCTTTATCCGGTTCGGAATGTACATCGATTTTGCCCTTATGATCTTCAATTATCCCGAATACTATGGATAAACCAAGGCCGGTGCCTTCACCTACCTCTTTGGTAGTAAAGAATGGGTCGAAGATTTTCTGCTTTACTTCTTTGCTCATGCCAACTCCGGTATCCGTTATCTGAATGATAACATAATCCGGGCTATCAGAGGTGATGATCGATATGGATTCATTAACCTGATTTTCTTTAGTCCTGATGGCCTGTATCCCATTATTGATCAGGTTAACCAATACCTGGTTGATTTTGCCGGGATAACAATTCAATAGCGGGAGCTTATTCAAGATAGGTTTCATCTCGATATTGTAAGGAATCGAACTCCGCAACAAGATCAATGTATTCAGTATGGCCTTATTGATGTCGATCAATTTTAATATTTTCTCATCTGTACGGCTAAAAGTGCGCAGGCTTTGTACGATTTCTGCCGTTCGGTGGGCTCCTTCTTCAATCCCGTCTAGCAGGGTGATTATTTCCTTCTTTAGAAAATCGACATCAATGTTTTCATTATATTGATTTGCCAGTGCAAATAATTCTTTTCTATCTGGTTTTTCACCGGCTTCCTTGTACTTATCCAGCAATGAAAATATCTCCAGAAAGTCTAACCGTAACGGTTTAACATTTGAGCTGACGAAATTAATAGGGTTGTTGATCTCATGAGCAATACCAGCTGTAAGCTGGCCCAGCGACGCCATTTTTTCGGTTTCTATCAGTTTAGTTTGGGTCGATTGCAGATTCTCGATGGTTGCTGAAAGGTCGTGATTGGTTTGTATCAACTGATTGGTTCGTGCATTTACTTCTGATTCAAGCAGAATATTTTGCTCGGTGATGAGCCGCTCATTTTCTTTAGCAATGTTAAGAGAAAGTTGCTGCATCTCGATAGTTTGCCGTCGGTAAAAGCTGATCTTATCGGCAAGAGCTATTGAAAATAATATCAACTCAATTGAAGAGGTATAAAGCACAATATTGACTGTGAAATCATTATGTATAATATACCCTCTGCTGCGTGCTACTGATATCAATATTGATAGAAGAAAAATACCCCATCCCAGCATAAAATACTTTGCCGGTTTAAAACCCCGGAAGTATAATAACCCGCCTATGCACAATAAGCTTACTGCAGTTATCACACTCGAATAAGTGATGAAGTTATATGCAAATAACACATATCCGGTTATAATGGCAATAAGAGCTATCGTATACAAGGCATACAACAAATAATAAAATTTGTAATAGGATTTAAGTGTTTGTTTTAACTGCAAAAACTCTGATGTAAATAATAGTATCGAATAGCCAAAAAATATTCTTGTAAAAGGAATGAAGTAATTATTCAGAATAACTTTTTTGGTCAGGAAAAAGGTAATGCCATACCCGCGCAGAAAAAGTTGTGACAGACCTAAAAAAATAATATAGAATACGTAGTATAAGTAGCTCAGATCCTTAATAATGGTGTAGAGCATCAGGTTATAAAAAGCCATTATCAAGACAATACCCATAAATCCACCGGCTACAATATTGTTGAAATCCGAGCTTTTAAAATACTCGTTGGCACTGCTTATCTGAATGGGTATTACGCCGGGCGCGCTGCTTCTGATACGCAGGTAGACAGTGCGGACGGAATCCGGGAAAATGATGCAGTTAATAAAGGTGTTGTTTTGTTTGATCAGTTTCGAGTCGCGCGAAGGAATGTCAGAAGTAAATGTAACGATGTGCGTGCTTTTGCCAGGATCGGCATAATAAATGTCAAAATTATCAATTACTCCCGGTCCAATGTTTATTGGTACGAATGCACGTGTGGTTTTATTTTTTAGCACAAATTTGAGCCATGTGGTCGACTTGGAATAATTCAAAATAGGTAATGACGAGCTAACCGGATGGAAGTTCGTATCAGATATAATATCCTGTATTTTGTAGGAAGCTGACGGGTCTTCCAGTTCAAGAAAATAATTATGAGTTAAAAGTTTTGTCTCTTTTTCGTGGATGGTTAATGTATCTGCCGGGGCTGCGAAAAGTAAAGTATTTTGTATGATAAGGCCTATGATTAGGAATATTTTTCTCATTTTTACAAATGGCGCTTTAGCAATTGGTTCGATTTACCATTAAAAATGCGCAGAAAATTAAACTTTTAAGAATTTTTTCAGTTAAAGTTTGTATACCTAAAACGCTAAATCTAGTTATATGTCCTACGGAGTACTGTACGTTGACGACGAAATTAATAATCTAAATAGTTTTAAGGCAGCGTTCAGGCGCGATTTTGATATCTATACCGCACACTCGGCCCGGGAAGGACGGAAAATTTTGGATACTAATGAAATTGGCGTAATTATTACCGATCAGCGCATGCCGGGAATGACAGGTATCGAATTCCTTGAATCAATTTTGCCGGTATATCCTGATACGATCAGAATCCTTCTAACAGGTTTTTCGGACATGAATGCGGTGATGGATGCTATCAACCGGGGACAGGTTTATAAGTACCTGGTAAAACCCTGGCAGAATGATGAGCTGAAGCTCTATATTCAAAATGCATTGGAGATTTACCACCTGCGCCGTGAAAACAAGGATCTGGCCCAAAAACTGCATCAGGCTAATTTACAATTAGCTCAACTGACTAAACAAGGATAATAATTTTTTCTTCTCAAACGACAGGGCGTACATTTTCTATATCATTTCTGATTTTTATTTTGTTTATTTGAAAAGAATAAGTGATTATTTCTTATTCATATTAAACCTTATTGAACTCTGTTTAGGAAGTGTAGTATTGCCCTCCAGGATGAAGAAACTTTTACACTCGCTTATTTTAATCTTATTCTTCCAGATAAGTAATGCGCAGCAAAAGCCGCAATACACGCAATATGTATTTAATAATTTATTACTGAACCCTGCTGTAACCGGTATCGAAAATTATATTGATCTGAAAGCGGGCTATCGTAGTCAATGGACAGGTCTTCAGGGAGCCCCGGTAACAAGTTACCTGACCGTTAGCGCACCATTCGGATCTGATTTTGTGCAGGGTGATGCAGCTTCCATGTCGCCGGGTAACGAAGCAAATCCTTATAGTCGTTTATATAGTCAAAATTATGAAGCTGCTGAGCCGCATCATGGATTGGGTTTTATGATGGTATCCGATCAGGCCGGGCCGATAGGCACTACCAATATCGACGCAACTTATGCCTATCATATGGGGCTGGCAAGTAATTTTAATTTATCGTTAGGCGTTGCTGCCGGGCTCAATCATATCAGCTTGAATACATCCCAGCTATTACTCGAGAATCCGAATGATCCGGCGATCACTAATGGGAACAATAGCCAATGGAAGCCCGACCTAAGTATAGGCATATGGGGATATTCCGCAGATTATTATTTCGGAGTTTCGGCTCAACAGCTGTTGTCCCAGAATCAATATTTTACAACGACCAACAACAATTACAATAAAAGTAAAACAGTCCCACAATATTTTGTGACCGCAGGCTATAAAGTGTACCTATCAGACGATATGACACTGATGCCATCCGCTTTGCTGAAAATTATACAACCTGAGCCTGTTGCCTTTGATGTAAACATGAAGCTGGCATTCAAAGACCGGTTCTGGATAGGGGCAGCCTACCGGAACCAGGATTCAGTTGCCGGACTTTTGGGCCTTAATATCAGTTCGCTTATCAATATCAGCTATTCTTATGACTATACTACCTCAGCTTTGCGCACAGTAAGCAATGGCACGCACGAGATAGTAATCGGCCTGATGCTGAATAACCAGGATAGGGTGGTGTCGCCGCGTCGCGGATGGTAATATTAATATTAATGGAGAATCTAAGGAATCAGGGTAGGTTACAATTCCTTTCTTAACCGTGCCACAGGGATATTCATCTGTTCGCGATACTTGGCAACTGTACGGCGGGCAATATTGTAACCGGCGTCTTTCAAAATCTCGGTCAGTTTTTCATCAGCTAATGGATGACGCTTATCTTCTTTGCCGATATGCTCTTCCAGTATCTTTTTCACTTCTTTGTTTGATACTTCTTCGCCGCTTTCGGTTTGGATAGCTTCTGAGAAGAATGATTTCAGCAGGTAAGTGCCATGTTCGGTTTGTACATATTTTGAGTTGGCTACACGTGACACCGTCGAGATATCCATACCAATCCTGTCGGCAATATCTTTCAGGATCATTGGCTTCAGGTTCTTTTCATCACCTGTCAGGAAAAACTCATACTGATATTGCATAATGGCATTCATGGTTTTAAGCAATGTTTGCTGACGCTGTTTTATAGCATCAATAAACCATTTTGCCGAATCGAGCTTTTGTTTTACAAACTGAACTGCTTCTTTCAGTTTTTTATCCCGTTGAGACGCCTTATCATAATGCTCAAACATTTCCTGATACGAGCGACTTACACGAAGCTCTGGCGCATTTTTGGCATTTAAGGTCAACACCAGTGTGCCGTCATTGTTAGTGATGTGAAAATCTGGTATTACCTGTAACTGTTTGGTATTAACCTCGCTGGAATCACCAGGCTTGGGATTCAGTTTTAATATTTCGTTGATTACACCCCTCAGCTCAACGGAGCTCATATTAAGAGATTTCTCCAGCTTATCGTAATGCTTCCGGGTAAATTCCTCTAAATAATTTTCAACTACCTGGATAGCTTTTCTAACTATCGGGTCACCGTTTTCTTTTCTTTTCAGCTGAATCAGCAAACATTCCTGTAAGCTGCGTGCGCCTACACCCGGAGGGTCAAAGCTTTGTATGATTTTCAGCATTTCCTCAACCTCTTCATCTTCAGCAAAGATGTTTTGAGAGAAAGCAAGGTCATCTGTAAGTGAAGTGGTAGAACGGCGCAGGTAGCCATCATCATCCAGGCTGCCTATAATTTGCTGACCTATCCTGAAATCTTTGTCAGATAAAGGAAGCAAGTCAAGCTGGGCCTGTAAATTTTCAAAAAAAGAGCTTTGTACGGCTATAGGGATTTCTTTGCGGTCATCCTCGTCATCACCATTTTGATCATAGCGCGAGCCATATTCATTCAGGTTATCTTCCTGTAAATAGTCGTCGATATTGAACTCATCTGCCGGCCCTTCATTTTCATCGTTGTTGTAGGAATCCTCTTCCGGATCGCGGTCAGGATACTGTTCTTCGGGCTCATTCAGGTTAGTTAAACTAATATCTTCAAGCGCGGGATTTTCCTCCAGCTCCTCCTTAATACGTGTATCAAGCGATACTGTAGGCACCTGCAACAGCTTTATAAACTGTATCTGCTGCGGAGAGAGCTTTTGTAAAAGTTTCTGTTGAAGATTCTGTTTTAGCATATTTAGACCGCCAAAAATACATCAATTAATGTTAACTAAAAAGTTAACTTTTTGATTAAGATTACACCCCTTTAACGTAATTCGGTTATAAGTGTTTACCTTGCTGCGGTAATATTATTTTTTGTAATTGAATATTTTAATATCTTTAATTAACTAACCACTCCATTCACTAAATCCTTTTTTGCTATGGCTATTGTAAAAGAGTTTAAAGAGTTCGCAATGCGCGGCAATGTAGTCGATCTTGCTGTCGGTGTCATCATCGGTGCTGCCTTCGGGAAGATCGTTACTTCCCTTGTAAATGACATCATAATGCCGCCCATCGGCTACCTCACCGGTGGTATTGATTTCAAAAATCTGAAGATCATGATCAAAGAGGGCGACCCGACCAAGAAGATAGCTGATGTTTCCATCAACTATGGTAATTTCATCAATACCCTGATTGAATTCCTGATCATTGCCTTCTGTATCTTTATGATAGTGAAAGCTATTAATTCGCTTAAGAAACCGGAACCTGTTCCTGAGCCTACTCCAGATCCGGGGCCAACCAAAGAAGAAGTTTTACTGACTGAGATCAGAGATTTGTTAGCAAAAGGCAAATAATATTAGTCTTTAACTATTGAAACGAGAAATTAATACCCTGATCAGCAATATGCCGGTCAGGGGTGTTTTATTTGTGCTGACTAATAAGTTTTAGGAAGTTTAGGGTCAGTCAGTATGATGTAGTCGTTGTCTTTACTGAACTTATTCCAATCCGGGTTATCAAACTGCTCATCCGAAAAACAGGCTATATTCAGGATACTTGTTTTTGATGAATACTTTTTCAATTGTGCCGCCGCTCCCAATTTTTCTTCGCTGTGGAAGCCTCCGTTCATTTGCAATATTTTATAATCCCGGTGTTTCTTTACAAACTGAGCTATTGACCATCCCATAGTTACATCCCACAAACTTTGCGCCTGATATAATTGCATGTCGCCCATATTGGCATGGCCGCCCATCGTCTGGACAAATTTTTTGTAATAAGAACCGGTCGCGGTATCTATTGGCAGGTGAGGAAGCCAGGCTTTTGCACTTTTATTCAGTTTAGATAAACTGGTCAATCCCATGCGGTTCACCATATTCACATAACGTGCAGGGGCATTTGCTGCGATAACAGGGATTTGCTGTGCTTTTGCCAATTCGATTAACGGACGGTAGTCTTTATAGTTGTGCCATGCCCGCGCCTCGGCTATAAAATTCTTTTCGCGGATCAATCCTTCAAGGTATTCGTTTAACACATTCTGGCAGTCGGTTTCGAACATCTCCATAGAAAGTGCTGTTTTGCCTGGATACTTTTCCGCCAGTTTAGTAAATAAGGTCAGCTCGAGAACATGGCAGGTTGAATCATTATGTTCTTCGCCGAAAAAGAGCACGTCGGCATTATTCATGTCGCTGATGATATCATCAACAGATATCACTTTCTGGTTCCGTGTATCATAAATTTTGTAATGACGGGAAAAATCCTCCTGGCAGAAGACAAACAAGGGTAGGAATAAGAGCGATAAGATAATGCTGATCTTCATAACAATACGAGTAAATCTAAGGAAATAACACTGTATATGGTTAAATTGTGCCCTCGATTCGCCTGCAAAATAAGTATTTAACAAATAAGTAATTTGTATTTGATAAGTTTAAAAAATACGCTACATTTGCACTCTTGTTTTTAAAAGCGAATAGAATAAAAATACAATGAAAAGAACGTTCCAGCCTTCTCAAAGAAAAAGAAGAAATAAACACGGTTTCCGTGAGCGCATGGCAACTGCTAACGGCAGAAGAGTATTAGCAGCTAGAAGAGCCAAAGGCAGAAAGAAATTAACAGTTTCTGACGAACGCAGCCACAAAGCATAATTCAGACTAAATTGCTTATTCCTCCATATGGGGGTGGGGGCCGGCTGTTTTTACAATTGCGGTTCTGACTATGAGCAAAACATATACTTTTACAAAAGAAGAACGTTTATGTAATAAGAGGCTGATCGATCAGCTTTATCATAACGGTTCTTCTTTTTTATGTTATCCTTTTAAGGTTTCGTGGACCTTAACTGCTGATCCGCAGCCGTTTCCGGCGCAGGTTTTATTTTCAGTATCTAAGAAAAGATATAAAAAGGCAGTCGACCGTAACCTGATAAAGCGACGCCTGCGCGAAGCTTACCGCCTGAACAAACAACAATTTTTATATTCATTACTGAGCGATGCTGGCAAAAGCATTGTTTTTTCAATTGGCTTTATCGGGAAGGAAATAGCCCCGTATGATTTTATTGAAAAAAAGATGCTGAAGATGTTATCACAGCTTTCGGAGCAAGTGACCAAATGAAGATGGTAGTTGATATATTAAAAAAGATAATAGGTAGCTTTTTTGTTATCCTGATCAGGATATATCAATACTTTATCTCGCCGCTTACCGGGGCCGCTTGCCGTTACACACCAACTTGTTCGCAATACGGTGTTGAAGCCATAAAAAAATACGGAGCCTTCAAAGGCGGCTGGTTAACTTTAAAACGCATTGCCAGTTGCAACCCATGGGGAGGGCATGGCCACGACCCCGTACCATAAAACGCTATGAGCCTGATATTACAAATAGAAACCGCTACCACCGTATGCTCAGTAGCACTCTCAGAGAACGGAAATGTGCTTGCCAGCAAGGAAATACAACAACGAAATGTTCATGCTGAAGTGATCACCTTGTTTATTGATGAGGTTTTGAAAACCACAGGCAAACAATACAGTGAACTGAGCGCTGTTGCAGTAAGCTGCGGGCCAGGTTCGTATACCGGCTTGCGGATCGGCATTTCAGTTACCAAGGGCTTATGCTATTCGCTGGATATTCCATTTATTGCAGTTGAAACACTGGAAGCTATGACGGATGGAATGATTGCTGATGCCATTGAACAAGATGTACTATTTTGCCCAATGATCGACGCACGCAGGATGGAAGTATTTACCGCTGTGTTTGACGCAAAAGGCAACAGGGTAAAACCAACCTCGGCAGAGATAATTGACCAGGATAGCTTCTCAGATCTGCTTAAAACCAATAAAATGATATTCTTTGGCGATGGAGCAGCAAAATGCAACGCAGTATTAGGTGTAAACCCGCATGCTCAGATCATCCCCGATTTTCAAAACTCCGCACGTCATCTTACCAAAAAGGCTACTGAGAAATTCAATAGCAAAGCTTTTGAAGATACGGCCTACTTTGAACCCTATTACCTGAAAGATTTTATCGCAGGAAAAAAATCTGTTTAGATTTTATTAGTACGCTTTAAATATCCTGTTCCACAAGCGGGCAAGGAAACCTTTGTTGCCATCAGGAATGGTATTGGCATTTAATGGGTGCTCAACTACAGGACCGAATTTTATAGCGAAACCAAAATAAATATCAGCACCAGTGTAGGAGCCATTAGTATAGGTTGATCCCTTACCGGTAGAGCCTGCAAAAGTCACAGTACTCAAAAGCCTGTCGCTGCCAATAAAAACCTCCATATTGTTGGGCTTATACATAAACTGCAAACCAACATTAAACAGGTTTAAATTATCATATGAGGCCATGATGCTGCCATTTAAGCTTTTATATTGAAACCGGTTAACCATTGCTCCGGCAAAACCATCATAAAACAGGTCTTTTGATGCAATCAGTGTTGGGATATATTTAAACGTATTGTCATCACTAATACTATATGTCTTTGTAGCGCTCAGTTCGGCACGGCCATCTGTGGATGAGTTGAAAGAGGTGTTTTGATAGCCTGATTTGATCAGGTCATAAATAGAACCATATATATTCCTTTCGCGCTTGGTCGATGACAGCCCGTTTATAGTGGTTGTATTATCAAAATTACTTATAGTAGAATTGCTATACCAGTGTATAAATCCGAGGTCCTTGATATTTCCCTGGAAAGTAATGTTTTCATCAGTGGTATAAGATAATCCTGCTGTGAACTGTAAACCAGGACTGCGTGATGTAGGGAAGAAACTGCTTTTGTCAAAACTGCCGGGACCTTTACTATATTGATATTTTCCGCGAAGCGAAATTGTTGCAGCATCACCTAACCTGTCAAAGCTCAGGTGTGATTCGTAAATATCCAGTTTGGTATAATCAATACCCATCAAAAAGCCTACTTTGAAACCGACAGCAACCTGGTTGCTTATTTTCTCACGGTAAGTAAAACCAAGACTATTGTATATCTGGTTATAAAAATGATCGTTAAGAACGTTGTCGTAAATATTGTTGGGGAATGCGGAAGGTCCGTTAAAAAGACCGATCGTTTCGTCCGTAAAAGCGCCTCTGCCTTCAGATTTTGTTTCTAAAAATAAGCCTAATTCTTCATAGCCGTTTAAGTTGGCAAACATTTTAACCATCAGCTCATAGACAGATGCATTGGCATTTACCCTGTTTATAGAGCCGCTACCAATCTGTAGCGCTGAGTTATCATATGTCGAATTGAATGCCCTGCTCAATAAAGTTGATTGCGCATTGCCTTTCAGTAAGAAATTGCCGTCAAAATTGGGAATAAGGAAGTTAGAGGCCCATTTTCTGCTGGTATCGGGAATAACTGTTCGTTGTGAAGGGTTCTCAAATGAATCGTATAAGGTACCGGTATTATACAACGAAAATTGTTGTGAAAAGCCCTTAACTGCTATAAGTAAGAAACAAGAAATAAGTAAAATCTTCTTCATTAAAGTAATAAGGGGCTTCGTGTAAAAGTTAAACTATTAAATATAATCTTTTAAAGTTTTAGTTTCTAATCAAATTATTGTTAACAGTTAAGTGCCTTAAACGAATTTTTAAAGGCGATAGTTATGCTCTAAGCGAACATTTTTTTTAAATTATTCATTTACAGTTGTACTATCATTGCTTAAACGCATACAAAAATTTGTATAATAATTCTTATCGGATGAAGTAAACTGCCATGCAGCAGCATAGAAATTTTTCCATCCCGGCATCATGTTGACAAAAGCATCATAGAACTCTGGTTTCATATCCTGCTTAAATAATTGCTGAGCGTTTTTAAAGTGGATAAAGAATGATATGTTGCTTCGTTCAGTTAATAAAACATCAAATTTGCTATACCCGTCCATCTTATTCATAAACTTCCGGTTATTATAACTGTCATCATAGCTTTTCATTTCTGAAATACTATTTGTCAGCACCAGGTAATTGTCAAATATTTTAAAATAAGGCCTTTTAAAAACACTGAATGCATCGCCCAATAATAACTGGGGTAACTTTTCATAATTTAACAGCCCTATATTATCATCATACATCTGACTGACATTGTTTAACAGTGTTCGCATCCGCGAACCGTCTTTCACTTCTATGAGCGCAATTTTCTCATGGAAACGAGTTGTAACTTCCGCAAACTCAGTGCCAAGCAGTTGCGTGAACTCTTTTTTCAGTCCGACGCCGGTTTCCTTTTTTATTTTGCTGATAAGAGTTGACCTTTCATTTTTCAAATCATTTTTCGATTGCCAGTCGGCCAGATCCGATTCAAATTTCTCCGGATCAGATAAAGCAAAGCTGGTTGAATAAGCAGTTGTTGAAGGGAAAATATCCTTTAAATTAGTATTAACGGGCTTTTGGTAGCTGAAAATGCCAAGATAACTGTCATCCGGATTGTCTTGTATTTTTGTTATACCGTTGAACATCAACGCATCATTTTTGTAATTGAGGCTTAATGCGGCGAATGCAGGCATTTGCCTGAAACTTTTAAAAAGGTCAGTATTTTGATTGACGAATAATTGCCCAAATAGTGGCGAAAGAGCCTCATAATTGATATACAGGTTTGCCAGTGAGTTAGAGCTCTGACGGTCAGATAGTAACACAAATGCCTGCTTCTCTTTTTGATAATCATATTTGGCACAGGATTCTATCAATTCTTTTGAGAAACTTCCTGAAAGCGTTTGGTCGTCTTTATCAATCAGATAAAACCGTCTTTTAATATCGCTCAGGTAAATAACATATCCTTGTTTTTCGCCAATATTAAATGTATTAAGTACCAAACCATTTTTCTTTTGCTTGGATAACTCATCAAATAGTTGAGGTTCAAAGCCTTTTGGGATTGACATCGTGATCAGAAAATCTACATTATCACCTTTTTGAGGATGCAGCGATACATACAAGTTTTGCCCATTTAAATGCGGCTCTATTACAGGGTTTTGAAGGACCCGTTTTTTAAGAGCAGCAAACTCGGCCATTTTGTCTTCGCCAATAATATTTTCAAAAAGCTTATTACCGGAAAAAATATCATAGAGACTTTTTTCATTATTAAACTCAAGTATTAGCGAGGCGTCATTAGGAATACTGCGTAACACCTGTGTGGCTTGCTGTGAAGTACCGTTTAGGTTTTTAAAATATACGACCGTCACCAGTACAGTAGCTATCAGCAATATGATGGTGATAAATATGAGTCGTTTCATGTTATGTATTACAAAGGTAGATTTTTACCCTATAGCCGTAAAGTAATACTTTCAATTGGTAACTTAGCACTTTATATCTACATGAACAGACGAATTATTATTACCGCTTCGATATTTGGTTTACTGGCGGTGATCTCAGGTGCTTTTGCAGCCCACGGATTAAAGCAATATTTATCAGCGTCGCAATTAGAAATATGGCATACCGGCGTGCAATACCAGTTTTATCATGTATTTGCACTGTTGTTCCTGTCGATTTTTGCCAAAGAAGAGAACCGCTTAACTAATTGGGCCTATTATCTATTTACTTTTGGTATTATCTGCTTTTCCGGTTCGATATATTTATTGGCATGCCGCGAATTATTGGGTTGGAGTTGGATAATTGCAATGGGACCGGTTACACCGCTTGGTGGTCTGATGTTTATTGGAGGATGGATCGCTATGGGATTAGCTGCCTACAGAAATAAGTAATTATAATGCTCGAATTTGCCGAAGTACAACATACCGATAGGGAGACGCTTTTTGTCGAGGTGATTTTACCTTTGGCAATAGCGAAGAACTATACGTATCGCGTGCCCTTTCATCTGAATAGTGAAGTGGCGATAGGTAAGCGTGTGGTAGTGCAATTCGGTAAGAGCAAGTTATACACAGCTATCATCGCTTCCATAGGCAATCAGGCTCCCGAAAAATACGAAGCCAAATATTTGATGGAAATACTGGATGACCGCCCGGTTGTTTCAGAGCGTCAATTGCAATTCTGGCAATGGCTGGCTGAATACTACATGTGCACAGTTGGTGAGGTGATGAATGCCGCTTTGCCATCAGCATTGAAACTGGCCAGCGAAACCAAGGTTGTTTTGAATAAAGGCTTTGAGTTCGACAGAACTGCTTTGCACGATAAAGAATTCATGATAGTGGAGGCACTTGAGTTACAGTCAGAGCTAACGGTTGGTGATATTGCTAAGCTACTCGGACAAAAAACCGTAATGCCTATTCTGAAATTGATGTTTGAGAAAAACATCATCAACATTTCGGAAGAGGTGAGTGAACGTTACAAACCACGCAAAAAGACTTTTATAAAGCTCAATCCGATTTATAACGATCCGGATAATTTAAAGGAGCTCTTCCCGATACTGGAGAAGCGCGCTCCCAAGCAGGCCGATGCGTTACTGGCTTATATTAAACTGGCGCGTCATCAAAAAGGCATTTCTAAAAATGAACTGATCGAAGAAAGCGGCGCAGGAGATGGAAGTATCAAAGCCTTGATTGAGAAAGAAGTATTTATCGCCGAAGAAAAGAATGTAAGCCGCTTATATTTTGATGAGGATGAATTCAGTAGTGATTTTTTACTGAGCGAGAATCAGCAAAATGCACTTATTGAGATAAAAGAGCAGTTTGAGCAAAAGGATGTGGTTTTACTGCATGGAGTTACTTCATCCGGCAAAACACAGATCTATATCCGGTTGATAGAGGATATGATCAATTCCGGCAGACAGGTGCTTTACCTTTTGCCTGAAATTGCGCTTACTACACACATTATCGAACGCCTGCGGCAATATTTTGGCAGCAGTATCGGCGTTTATCACTCCCGGTTTAATGACAACGAAAGGGTAGAGGTTTGGCAAAAAGTGTTGAACCACGAATACAAAGTGGTGCTGGGTGCGCGTTCATCTGTCTTTCTTCCTTTCGATGATCTGGGAATGATCATTGTTGATGAGGAACACGAAACTTCTTACAAACAGTTCGATCCTGCTCCCCGCTACAATGCTCGCGATGCAGCTATTTATCTTGCGAATAGTTACGATAGCAAAGTGTTGTTAGGCTCTGCTACGCCATCTTTTGAAACGTATTATAACGCCCGTACCCACAAATACGGTTTGGTGGAATTATTGGAACGATTTGGCGGAGTAGAACTGCCGCAAACCGAAGTAGTAAGCATTGCCGAAGAAACCAAAAAGAAAACCATGCAATCGCACTTTACCAGTGTATTGATGGAAGACATGGCAAAGGCGCTGTCTAATAAAGAGCAAGTTATCCTATTTCAAAATCGCAGGGGGTACGCGCCATTGCTTATCTGCCGGACTTGCGCTTACACCCCTAAATGCATCAATTGCGATGTGAGTTTGACCTACCACAAAAGCAGCGGGAAGTTGCATTGCCATTATTGCGGATATCGAGAAGATGCACCATCTATTTGCCCAGCGTGCGGATCGACGCATTTGGAATATAAAGGATTTGGTACCGAAAAGGTAGAAGATGAGCTTACTATGTTGCTACCCGAAGCCCGTATCAGCCGAATGGATTTAGATACGACGCGCTCCAAAAATTCTTTACAAAATATTCTGAATGATCTGGAAGAAAAACGGATCGACATTCTCGTAGGTACGCAGATGGTAGCAAAAGGATTGGATTTCTCGGATATCACAGTAATCGGTATTATCAATGCAGACAGCTTATTAAAATACCCTGACTACCGTGCCAACGAGCGTAGTTTCCAGATGCTGGCCCAGGTAAGCGGACGTGCAGGACGTAGAGGTAAGCAGGGTAAGGTTGTTATCCAGACGTATGACCCTAATCATAGGGTTATTAAGCAGGTGATCGAAAACGATTATAAAGACCTTTATCTAACCGAGATGGAAGAACGCCGGAGTTTTAAATATCCGCCATTCTATCGTATCATCAACCTGGATATCAAACATAAAAACGCTGATATTTTATACAACCAGGCCGAGTACCTGGCGACTGAGCTTCGCAAAAATTTCGGCGACAGGGTAATCGGCCCTGAAGTGCCGCTGATCAGCCGTATCCGAAATTATTATATTAAGTCTATTATGCTCAAGTTTGAAAAAGATGGGGTGTCTATTAATCGTGTTAAGTCGGTGATAAGAGATATTATTACGCAGTTTCAAACTACTAAATTGAGTAAAGGTAGTATTATCCAGCCGGATGTCGATCCGTATTGATACGATTTTGAACACGATTTTCAGGATTTTATAGATTGACAGGATAAAAATCGATTTTTAGATTAGTGTTTTGTGTCGATGTCTTTTGGTGAGATAAGTTTTTTATTATAGACTCTTTTAAACTCAAGGCTTAACCCACCGAAATTTATGAGCAAGCCATCTGCGACATTATAGGCTTCCAGGTAATTTATAGCCTGCGCTTTATGGACTGCTTCAAGCAATTCAATTGCCTTTAACTCAACCATTATGCAATTTTCGACAAAGAAATCTATACGTCTTAGTCCAATTTGCTCATTCCTGTAGAATATTGGCATTTCTTTTTCTCTTTCAAAAGATAGATTGTTAAAAGAAAATTCTATCGCCAACGCTCGTTGATAAATAAGTTCCTGAAATCCACTGCCTAATGAATTATGCACTTGCATAGCACAACCAATTATTTTATGAGTTACATCGTTTATATCCATTTTTAATATTATTGGCCAAGAAATTTAGTAATTTTCGCTGCGATTTTTAATCATGTAAATCCAAAGAATCTTAAAAATCGTGTTCAAATAAATGGCATACAAGTTCACAGATAATTACCGCGAGAGAGGCGCCCGTAAACAGTTAGTTGATATATTAAAAAAGAAGGGTATTGAGGATGAATCCGTACTAAAAGCTATAGGTAAAGTTCAGCGCCATTACTTTTTTGATGAAACTTTCTGGAACCAGGCTTATAAAGATATCGCCTTCCCAATAGGTGAGGGGCAGACTATTTCGCAGCCTTATACGGTTGCTTATCAAACCCAGTTACTGCATATCAAAAAGGGCGATAAGGTGTTGGAGATCGGCACAGGGTCAGGCTACCAGGCTTGCATCCTTGTGGAACTGGGCGCAAAAGTTTATACCATTGAACGCCAGGAAAAACTATATGAGCGGACTATCCAGGTTCTGCCATATATGGGTTACAAGCCAAATTTCTTTTTAGGCGATGGCTCAAAGGGTATACCTGAACATGCACCTTATGATAAGATCATCGTTACCGCCGGCGCTCCAATGGTTCCTGAAGAATTATTAAGGCAGCTGGCAATTGGCGGCATATTGGTAATTCCTGTAGGTGATGCCGAGACCCAAAAGATGGTCACCATACTAAAAACTGCTGAGAATGATTATGAAAGACACGTGCTGGATACATTCAGGTTTGTGCCATTGGTGGGGGATAGGGCTTGGTAAGATTGAGAACCAGTAGCAGGAGCAGTATTCCCTATAAAAAACGATGTCATTTCGATGAGCAGTGAAGGAGTGCGCCTCTGGGCGAAGAGAAATCTTATACGAGTTGCATTGACGTTTTGCAAGGCGAAAAAGTTTTCTCCTCACGCCACTCCACACATATCCTGCCAGTTCGTCGAAATGACATGATTTATAAAATCCACATAGATTAAACGCAACTATCTTTTCATCGCTCTATCCATCTCAATCTTAGTATCGCGCTCTTTCATGGTTTCGCGCTTATCGTAAGTCTTTTTACCTTGCGCTAAGCCAATCTCCAATTTAGCAAAACCGCGTTCATTAATAAATAAAGCAAGTGGGACTATAGTCAATCCTTTTTCTTCACCGCGGGTTTGCAGTTTCTTAAGCTCTTTTTTGTTGAGTAATAAGACGCGGTCGCGTTTGGCTTCGTGGTTATAGAATGAACCGTAAGAATATTCAGATATATGCAGGTTACGCACATAGAGCTGGTTATCTATAAACGTACAGAAAGCATCATTCAGGTTAGCTTTACCATCCCGAATGGATTTGATCTCAGTACCCAGGAGTTTTATTCCCGCTGTGTATTTGTCGAGTATCGTGTATTCAAAATAAGCTCTCTTGTTTTTTATATAGATATCCTGCTGGCTCATCCCTGCTATTTTTGTGCAAATATAGCTTATTGTGGTTTGACCACAAGTACCGGAATGTTCACCTTGTGCCTTACAGAGTTTACCGTTGTACCAAAAATAAGATCCTTAAGCGCTTTATGGCCGTGTGAGCCCATTACGATAAAGTCAACATTCTCTTCATTTACAATTTTTGCGATGGCACTTGCTGCCGTACCATAACCGATTCGTGCTTCGGCTTTATAGCCGTTTTCTTTAAGTGTATCTACGTATATATCGAGGTTATCCACGTCGCTCTGTGTTTCATGGTCCATTACTTCTGTGCCATAATAGCGTGCACCCGCCGTTTCAACTACGTGTATCAATGTGTATTTAGCATGTTTATGGCCCTGCATAATAGCATGGCGGATACAATCACGGTCGTTTTTAGAAAAGTCGATGGTGACGGCAATGTGGTTATAAGATATTGCAGTCAGATCAGTAATAGTAGTAGCCAAACCATGCGGCACCTGTGAAGGTTGATCATGATGTTTAAACAACATCGGCCTTAGAAATACATAAACTAACAACAATCCGATGCCAACCGTAACCGGAATTACAAGAGCGTATATCCACACAGCAGCTGAAGGGGATTGCTTTACCCAATCATTAAGCTGATCTACAACCAGTTTCCCATTTAGCCCAATGATCAGTACAGCGCACGCCCAAGCCACTATTTTAGTTTTCGTACTAATGGCAAATTTACCCATTCGTTTACGATCCGAAGTGAAATGTATCAACGGAACGATGGCAAATCCTAATTGTAAACTGAGTACCACCTGACTTAAAATGATGAGGCTGCCTAATCCACTCTCGCCAAAATAAACGATGGTAAATACTGCAGGTAAGATAGCTAATAGGCGTGTCAGCAAACGGCGTAACCACGGCTCAATACGAAGGTTAATATGTCCTTCCATAATGATCTGTCCTGCAAGGGTGCCGGTGATGGTAGAGCTTTGTCCGGATGCGATAAGAGCAATTGCAAAAAGCACCGGAGCAAGTTCGCCAAAAATATGTTCCAATAATTTGTAAGCGTCCTGAATCTCCGCAACCTCGAAATAGCCGTTCCTGAAAAATGCGCTGGCTGCCAGTATTAATATGGCGGCATTGACAAAGAATGCAAGATTGAGCGCTATAGTTGTATCAAACAGATTGAACTTTATAGCTGATTTAATTCCCTCGTCTGTCCTTGTGATCTGCCGGGTTTGCACTAGAGACGAATGCAGATACAAATTATGTGGCATTACCGTGGCGCCGATTATCCCGATCGCGATATAGAGCATTTCGTGACTTACTTTGTCGCCTTTAAATAAGTTGGTAGGAATAAATCCTTTGGCTATGCCGGGGAGGTCAGGGCCGACGATAAACATTTCGATCAGGTAAGATAGCCCGATAATAGATATCATCGCAATAATAAAGGCTTCCAGTTTGCGCATGCCCTTGTTCATCAGGAAAAGCATCAGCACGGTATCTGTAATAGTGAGTGAAACGCCCCAAATCAATGGCAAATGAAATAACAACTGCAAGCCGATAGCCATACCAATGATCTCGGCCAAGTCACAAGCTATGATGGCGATTTGTGCCAATATGTATAAACAAAAGTTGGCAAAGCGAGGGTAGGTGTTTTTGGAAGCCTGTGCCAGATCAAGCCCACGCACTATACCCAAGCGGGCACTTAAAGATTGTAATAATAGAGCGATCAGATTAGATACAAACAATACCCATATCAGTTTATAACCGAAGGCGCTACCGCCTGCAATATCAGTTGCCCAGTTGCCAGGGTCCATGTAGCCAACGCTTACTAAATAGGCAGGACCTAAAAAGGCCAGTAGTTTGCGCCAGCCCATCTTATTTTCTGTGGCGACGCTGCTGTGTACATT
>NZ_DATCRU010000021.1:0-13555 GCF_036568825.1 Mucilaginibacter sp.
CGATATGACCGCATGGATGAAACAATATGCGCACGCTACTCACAAAAACTATGAAATAGTTGCGGATCGTAAGGCTTTATATTCTGGTGCGCCATTAGAAGCAGATACCCTTGCGCCTGAAAATGCGGTGTTCCTGGGTAAAAATCATTACGCGGATTGGATTTCCGTACCTGAAAATCAGCGATAAATCAAATCATCAATACCGAACGATAAGAACATGAACAGCGAACAATTAATTGAACTAACTAAAGAGCTTATATATGAAGCCACGCATTTTAATGTGCCGTACGTAAAACAGATTTACGCAGATAAACTGCTGATAGTTAAAGTTGATGAAAATGGGGCGGTGGACACGATGAACAAGGAACAGCTTGTCGGCTTTGTGCAGGGAAACAGTGATTCAAATGCAAAACCGTTTTCTACTAAAGCTGAGTTTCATTACGCTGTTTGTGACGGAAATATGGGCATGGTGGTAATGACCCGCGACCTGGAACTTGGAGACGGCAGAAAATTCTTTACACTGATATGGGAGTATTTATCGGGGAGATGGCAGGTTGTAAAAGAATCATCGGTAGCAAGGAACTGAGAGGAATAGAAACTTGCAAAAGCCTGGAAGAAATATCCGGGCTTTTGTATTTTGGGATTGACACATCCTTACTTCCATATCTCAGCAGTTTTCTCTTGCAAAGGCTTGTAAGTAATGTATTGCACCATGCGGGGTGTTATCCCTTTGTTGGGTGTGGCGCAGTGCGGCAGGGCTTGGTGCCATATTACCAGGTCTCCCGCATTTCCCGGCACAGCCACGGGTGTTAGTTCCTTTATGGCAGCTTCGCGAGGATTAATGCTTTCGGGTAAATCAGCGATCCAATTATCAATCTGTTTGTGAAAACCCGGCACACAATGGAAGGCGCCATCTTCTGCACTTACGTCATTAAGATAAAGAAGCCCCTGCAAAACAAACGGGATGGGCAACTGCAGGCTTACATCCCAATGCAACGGACTGCCGGCAAATTTATAATCTGCTGTTTCGGGTGGGTTGAAGCTCACTTTATCTATCAAAAGGTATATTTCTGTGCTCTCATATATTTTCGAAAAGGCCTTTTTTATTTTCTGTGAGTTCCTGTTTTTATCAAGCGCCTCATGTTGAAAGAAACTGAGCATTAAGCCATTTTTACTGGGATGGCTTGCATACCAACTGTCAGGATTATCAGCTTTAGCGCCCAGGCTTTCCCATATGGCAGCCCTGGCAGCAGCACATTGTTCGGCGGATACCGCGTTGCGGATCACAATATAACCGTTTTCGTCCCAGAAAGCTTTATCGGCGTCGCTAAGCACTTCATCTGTATATGGGCTGTCATCAACATTATTTTTAACACCTTTACTTGTGGCCCATAACCAAAAGGCCTCAAATGTTGGTTGCTGGTTGTATAGATACTGCAACGCTTCTTCCATGCCTATACCATCTTCTGAGAGATGGAATACCTGCCGATGCCAGTCTTCATCCGTTACCTTCATTTTTTTGCCCTGAAGATCAGCCATTGCCGACTCCCATAGTTTATATAAAGAAGTTTCTTTTTGGGTGTAAGCTGTTTCCATAGATTACAATTTTAAGGAATTCAGATCATTCTAAAGAGGTTCTGTGGCAATAAGAGGATCTAAAACAGATACATGCTTCATAAGCGTAAATATACTATTCAAGTTCGCAAATAACCCTCGAAAATGGCGCATTTGAGGGTTGTTTGCATTGTTTATGATCCTAACTTTGGTAAGTAATTAACAGGTGTTTTAAAGAAAACCAAAATTAAACACATGAGAAAGTTAATCTACGCCATCAACCTCACCCTGGATGGGTGTTTCGACCACACTAACATGGTTCCCGATGATGAATTATTTGAATATTATATTGATTTAGTGCGGGACGCCGGCGCGTTTGTGTATGGGCGCAAAACCTATCAATTAATGGTTCCTTACTGGCCTGATGTCATCAAAGACGAATCGTCAACAGAATCAGATATTGAATTTGCCAAGGCGTTTTGCGCAGTCGACAAAATGGTGGTCTTTTCACGAACCCTTGATAAGGCCGAAGAAGAAAATACGGAGATCATTCATAGCAACATTTATGAAGAAGTACTTAAACTGAAACAGCAGGAAGGCAACTATATTTTAGCAGGCGGTGTAGATATTCCCTCGCAATTGATACAGCTCGACCTGGTTGATGAATATAATTTTGTCATTTACCCCATTTTTGCAGGAAAAGGGAAACGATTGTTTGAAGGCGTGGACCTGGCAGAGCGATTAAAATTAAAACTGGTTGATACGAAGGTGTTTGAATCGGGGTGTGTTTTGCTGCGATATGTGAAAGGTTAGCGGGGGCAGGTTCCAAAGCTTTTCTATAATTTGTGATCACCATGCCCCTGGTTCGCTTATTTTGAAAGATCTGTAAAAAAAATTGCAGGCCAGTGTTACCAAACAACTACTATGATCGTCTTGCAAACATGAAATATTTTAAATTAACGCTTCTTGTATACAGTTTGTTCGTTGGCATCAGCCTAACATTTGCTCAAAATATTAAAAATGGCAGTGGAAAAGTAAACGGGGAAACATTTTCATATGCTTACCTCGAACCCACGCGGGAAGTAAAAGGGATTCTGATCTTATTGCCCGGCTGGGGTGAAAGTATGCAAAGCATTTTTGAAAAGACTAAGCTGCCATCCATCTTGTCAAACAATGGATTTGTGACGGTGGTTCCGCAACTGCATCAAACGATGTTTGCAGACGATTATACCATTTCGGAATTAAATGCCCTACTTGAAATTCTATCCGGGCAATATCATTCAGACCAGCTCCATTTGGTTATCGGGGGACTTTCAGCAGGTGGTGCAATTGCCATTGATTATGCAGAATATCTTTTAAATGCTGAGAATCAGAAACATTTAAAGTGCGTTTTTGCAATTGATCCTCCACTGGACCTGGCCCGGATGTATCGTTCCCAAGAGAACAAGACCAATTATAACTGCAAAAACAAGCTGATTGCCAAAGAAGGCAATATGATAAAAAAGTATTTACTTAAAGCTTTGAATGGTTCGCCTCAGGACAACCCGGATACCTATCTGAAATTTTCCGCGTACTCGGCAGATGCACCAGACGGTGGTAACGCAAAATATTTAAAAAATATTCCAGTCCGACTGTACAGCGAACCGGACTTGGATTTTGTTCGCAAAACTTTCTGTGAGCAGTTGCAACCTGAAGATATCAATGCATTTGATCTGGAAAAATTAAATAAGTTTCTTGCGAATATTGGCAACACAAGGGCCCGGTACATCACCACAACCGGGAAAGGTTTTCACAGCTGGAATATACTTGAAGCGGCAGATTGTGCGGCCTGGATTGCGGAAATTTGCAGGTAATGTGGTCTGGGTTAGGTATAAAACATAATCCAAACAACAAGAGCCGATCTTTTGGATCAGCTCTCGTACTCGGGGCGGGAATCGAACCCGCACTCGCTTTAAGGCGAACAGGATTTTAAGTCCTGCGTGTCTACCAGTTCCACCACCCGAGCAGGTGATTAATGTTCTTAAAAGGAGCACTCGCTTTAAGGCGAATCCCGATCTAAATCGGGACGTGTCTACCAGTTCCACCACCTAGGCAGGTGATTTAATACTCAGGGCGGGAATCGAACCCGCACCACCTTTTAAAAACAAATCCCTTCTTTTTGCTGGAAGGGATTGGTGAGCGAAAGACGAGATTCGAACTCGCGACCCCGACCTTGGCAAGGTCGTGCTCTACCAACTGAGCTACTTTCGCATATTTGACAAACACTATCGCGTTTGCGGAGTGCAAATATAGACAGAAAAGAATATTCCGCAAGTGTTAAAAACGAAATTTTTGCAAAAAAGTTATAACTCGCTGTTTTTCAAAATGTCAGAAATGATATCGTTCTCAAATCCGCGGCTCAAAGCGTATTGATGCAGCTTATATCGCTTTTTAAAAGGATCTTTTTCGCCCAAAAGCCTCACTTTTTTCTCCAGTAGCTGCTTAAGCGTGCTTAAATAATCGTCATCGTTGATCGTGTTCAGCGCTTTTTTTATCAGCACATCCGATACCTTTTTGAATTTCAGGCCCTGTTTTATCTTCTGTTTTCCCCAGCCTTTCTGATTAAATTTCCCCTGCGCATAGGCATTTGCAAAACGTGCCTCGTTCAAAAAATTGGTTTGGATAAGCTGAGCGATCAGGGTTTCAACCTGCGTGCTATGCAAGCCCCATTCATATAATTTATCACGAACTTCCTGCTGCGAGCGTTCCTGGTAGGCGCAGTAATGCTCGGCTTTGGCTAATGCTGTTTTTTCGTCGGTTACCGGGGTAGGCTTGGGTTGGTCCATCAAATGCCAAAATTCGTTAAAAATTCTTCTATTGGCAGAAATATAAGCAAATTCGTAGCATGCTTAGCAACCATTATTCTATCCGTGAAGTTCAGCAGATCATTAACGCAGGCGGAACTATCGAGACCGATGATATCATCAGCGTTTTGCTGACCGATAGCCGCCGTATTACCAACGCTTCGGAAGGGTTGTTTTTTGCATTAAGCGGTAGGCGTAACGGACATGAGTTCGTTGCAGAAGCCTACGCTGCCGGGGTTCGCAATTTTGTGGTGACGCATCAGACCGGGATCAAAATGCCCGAGGCAAACTTCCTATTGGTGGATAATGTGCTGGATGCATTGCAAAAGCTTGCCACTTATCATCGCAGCCGTTTTGATCTGGAGGTGATCGGTATAACAGGTAGTAACGGAAAGACCATTGTAAAGGAATGGCTGTATCAATTGCTGATTTCCGATAAAACAATAGTTCGTAACCCCAAAAGCTATAACTCACAAATAGGTGTACCGCTTTCCGTGTGGCAGATCAATGATAAGGATAACCTGGGTATTTTTGAAGCAGGTATCTCCACTGTGAATGAAATGGAACGGCTGGAAGCTATCATCAAACCGTCAATCGGTATTTTAACGCATATCGGCCCGGCACATGATGAAGGTTTTAAAGATCGAAAGGAAAAAGTACTCGAAAAGCTGAAGTTGTTTACACATTGCAAACTCCTGATCCATAATTACGATCAGCTGATAGATTATAAAAAACATATTACCATTAATGATCACTTTAGCTGGAGCAGAAAATTTAACCAGGCTGACCTGTATGTGTTTGCTGAGACCGTTATATCGAGAAACTATTATTTGCGTGCTAAATATAAAGGCAAGGAAATAGAATGTCTGATCCCATTCCTGGATGAAGCGTCAGTAGAAAATGCAATCGTCTGCTGGGCAACCATGCTGGCAATGGGCTATAGCCCGGTTGAGGTGGACAAAAGAATAGAGCGGCTGAGCCCGGTAAGCATGCGCCTGGAACTGAAGAATGGCATTAATGATTGCTCGGTGATCGATGATTCTTATAACTCGGATGTGCAGTCATTGGAGATTGCCTTGAATTTTCTGAATCAACAAAATCAGCATCCTACACGCACGCTGATCCTTTCGGATATTTATCAATCGGGCCTGGAACAAGATGTATTGTACAGGCAGGTAGCTGATATGATTAAAAGCCGGAAGGTAAACAAGTTTGTTGGTGTGGGAGAGGCCCTGTCTGCTCATAAAGAATACTTTACACTCGAGAAGAAACATTTCTATCCCGATACCGATACCTTACTTCAGCACCTGAACGAGCTGAATTTTGATAATGAAACCATCCTGATAAAAGGAGCGCGGAGTTTTGAATTTGAACGCATCAGCTCTGCATTGAGTCAGAAGGCGCATGAAACGGTGATGGAGATCAGCCTGAATGCTTTGCTGAACAATCTGAATTTCTACAAGTCAAAACTCAAGCCTGGCGTGAAGATCATGGCTATGGTGAAGGCATTTTCCTATGGCAGCGGAACGTTCGAGGTAGCCAACATGCTTCAATATAATAAGGTGGATTACCTCGCGGTGGCTTATATTGATGAAGGCGTGGCTTTGAGGCAGGCAGGAATCACGCTACCCGTAATGGTGCTTAATCCTGAACTATCTGCTTTTGATAAGCTGATCGAGTATAAACTGGAGCCGGAGATATTCAGCTTTAATTTACTGGATGAGTTTGTAAAATATGCATTGTCGCATAGCCTGAGCAATTATCCTGTGCATTTCAAGATCGATACCGGAATGCACCGCCTCGGTTTTGAAGATCATGATATCGATACACTTTGCGACCTGATAGAAGAGAACAGGTTCATCAAAGTCAAATCGGTTTTCTCACATTTCGTGGCCAGCGATGCGCCTGAACACGATGATTTTACTAAGAAGCAGATCAAACGCTTTGAGAAAGCTTTTACCAAGATAGAGAAGGCACTGGGGTATAGTGTTATCAAGCACATTTCTAATACCGGGGGCATTATTCGCTGGCCTTCAGCTCACTTCGATATGGTAAGGTTAGGAATAGGTTTATATGGTATTGATGTGTCTGTACCATCAGATTCAGGAGTTTTGCAGCCTATTGCTACTTTAAAAACAAGCGTATCGCAAGTGCGTAAGGTAGCTGCAAATGATACTATAGGCTACAATCGTAAAGGAAAATTGAATAGCAATGGTAAGGTTGCCACTGTACGTATTGGCTATGCCGATGGTTACCTGCGGGCCTTCGGTAATGGAGTGGGCAAGATGCTGATTAAAGGAAAGCTGGTGCCGACTGTAGGTAATATATCAATGGACATGACCATGCTGAATGTAAGCAATGTAGATGTGCGTGAAGGCGATGATGTGATCGTATTCAATGATCAACTTACCATTGAAGAATTGGCCCGCGAGATTCATACCATCCCCTATGAAATACTGACCAATATTTCGCAAAGGGTAAAAAGAGTGTACTTTTACGAGTAGAAACTTAGACTTGCCATGAAAAGAATCGCCGGAGCCTTATTGAATTATTTTGTTAAAGGACTAATTATAGTAGTTCCTATCGGTGCAGCGGCTTTTTTGATCTTTTGGGGTGTGGCGAAAATAGATGAAGCTCTGAATCTAAGTGGTATTTTCCTGACTGACAGCAAAGGTCAGCCTATTTATATACCTGGATTAGGTATACTAAATGTCCTTGTCATTATCCTGATCGTAGGTATTCTGGTAACCAACGTCATCACCGATCCTATCAAACAATGGCTCAATCGATGGATAGATCGCCTGCCGCTTTTTAAGTTCCTTTATTCATCTATAAAAGACCTGACCGAAGCATTTGTTGGAGAAGAAAAGAAATTTAACGAGCCTGTACTTGTTGAAATCAATGAGTTTGGATTAAAAAAAGTAGGATTTCTTGTGCAAAAAGATCTGGCTAAAATAGGCCTGCCGGGTGAAGTGGCTGTTTATTTTCCATTCTCATATTCATTTGCTGGACAAGTCGTAATCATTCCTGCGGAAAAGGTAAAACAAATAGATAAAAGCGCTGCCGATATGATGAAATTTGTTATTTCGGGTGGTGTAAGCGGTTTGGATTAACGCAGCTTTTTCAGACTCTTTATAACGATCGAAGTACTTATGAAAACCAATAATGCCCCAAGTATATAAGGTGCACCCGGAAAATATATGGGAGAGCCTTTGTGCGCGAATGATTTGAAGGTATAACCCATTATCAGTGGCCCGAATATCAAACTAAGGCTCGAAAGCAGGTTTAATCCTCCCTGTAGCTCACCCTGCTCATTTTTCTCAAATTTACTGGTGATCATACTTTGCAATGCCGGGCCCGATACTCCGCCAAGGCAATAAGGTATCATGTATAGATATACCTGCCAGCCATAACTAGCGAAGGCAATTAGCGTTAAGCCTAAGCCATAGGATAATAGTCCCCAGATAATGTTATTCTTTAAACCAAATTTGGGGATGAGCAAGCGGATCAATCCACCTTGTATGCTGATGAGTAAGACGCCTATGAAGATACCCAGGATCCCCACACTATGCATCGTCCAGTTGAACTTCTCATATACATAAAAAGGCAACTGATATTCAACTGCCTTTTGTGCTATGTAAACTAGGGTGAATGCAACTGCCAAACTGGCCAGCGAGGCATACTTGCCCAGGTTTTGCATAGAGCCAATCGGATTAGCGCGCTTCCATTCAAACTTACGCCTATGCTCAGCATCCAATGATTCGGGTAGTACAAATAATCCCCATAACGCATTGCAAAGTGCTGCCGCCGCGGCTGCAATAAAAGGGAATTTGATACTTAATTCACCGAGGAAAGCGCCGCCTGCTATACCAATAATAAAACCTAGCCCGGATGCTGCCCCGATCAACCCGAAATTAGCCGAACGTTTGTCGCCCTCGCTTACATCGGCAATGTAGGCTGTGCCTGTTGCCATGGTGGCACCTGTAATACCTGCTATCGTTCGCCCAACAAACAGCCAGAAGATGGAGGGCGCAAATGCCATGAACAGGTAGTCGATGCTAAATCCGAAAAGAGAAATCAATAATATTGGACGTCTGCCAAACCGGTCGCTCAGGTTACCCAGGATAGGAGAGAACAGTACCTGCATTAAAGCATAAGTGAACGTGAGCCAGCCGTTTATTTCAGAAGCAACGGCATTGTCAGTATGCCCCAGCTGTTCCAGCAGTTTAGGAATAACCGGAATAATGATGCCCAAACCCAGCACATCAATAAAGATGGTGACAAAAATAAATCCAACCGCAGCTGATGTTTTGGTTTTAGGTTGTATACTCATAATGGGTAATAAACAACATCCCCAATCACCGGAATGTTTAAAGCCCTGTTATTATTTTTTAAATAACTTCGCCAATATAACACTTAAAACCGTTAAAATGCTTTACACTAAATGGAGTCAGTGCATCAAAACTCCTATAATGTGTGTTAGAACAATCAAATAAAGTTTATTTTGATAATCTTAAATGATTTTTTGCGTTTTAAGAACACTAATTAAACCGTAAACCAGTCACGAATGAAGAACCTTAAATTACTGATTGCAATATTTATTACACTATGTGCGCAACTGGCAGATGCACAATCTACATCACGCCTTATACTGTCAGAACAGTATCCGGCCGCCGGAGAAAAAATAACAATTACTTATAACCCTTCAGGCGTCTTTCAGCACAATAAAAAGGCGATTAAAGCTGTAGCGTATTTTATGGATTACAAGAAGTTTCAAACTTCAAATATTGATCTGAAGAAATCGGGTAGTTCATTAACCGGTGAGTTTGTTATTGACAAAACAGTTAAAGCCTTTTTTGTAAAGATCAGTTCGGGTGAAGAAGTGGATAACAATAAGGATACTGGTTATCTATATCCAGTTTATAAAGATAAAAAGCCGATTGTGGGCGCTTATGCATCAGAAGCCTACTTTTACTCCAGCGGTTTGGGAACCACTTATGCAAAAGTGATAAAGGATGTTAAACGCGGAGCCGAATTGTATAAAAAAGAATTTTTGCTATATCCGCAAAATAGTGATGAATATCAGAAAGATTATATCGCACTATGGCCTCAATTGGCTGCTACGACATTCCAAACTACTGTCCATATTGATACGATACCGGGCGAGCATTATAAATCAATGAGTAAGCTCAAAGCCGATTTCGCTCAAAAAATGATAAAAAAGCCTGCGCCGGCGTTTTCGTTAAAAGATTTGGATGGAAAGAAAGTCTCGCTTTCTGATTTAAGAGGAAAGATCGTCATTCTCGATTTTTGGGCTACATGGTGTATGCCATGTAAAGCCTCCTTTCCAGGCATGCAACTAGCCGTAAAGAAGTACAAGAATAATCCCAAAGTGAAGTTCTTCTTTGTTGACCTTTGGGAGAATGGGGATTATTATACCGATGACGTCCGAAAGTTTATAAAAGATAGCCATTACGACTTTCGTGTTCTGCTGGATGAAAAGCTTTCAGGGAGCAAATACACGAAAGTAGGTCAGCTGTATAATATTAATGCTATCCCGACCAAAATCGTCATTGACAAAAATGGCAATATCCGCTTTACTTACACAGGAAGCTCAGGTACTCCCAATAAGGTATTGGACGAGGTGACTGCAATGATCGAGCTTGCGGGTAAACCCAATGTTAATTAAAAATTCGGTTTCAGTACATACTTCTCGTAGAAACGGAAGATATGCTCGGCAGCTTCCTCGGCGGTATCAACTAAACGGTAAAGGTTCAAATCATCGGGACTGATATTATGTTCCTGCGCCAGCATTTTTTCTTCCACCCATTTGAATAAACCACCCCAGTATTCGAGTCCTACAAAAACGATGGGGAAACGTGCGATCTTTCCGGTTTGTATCAGGGTGATCGCCTCAAACGATTCATCCATTGTGCCAAAACCGCCAGGCAGGATAATAAAGCCCTGTGAGTATTTCATGAACATTACCTTGCGAATGAAGAAGTAATCGAATTCCAGCAGTTTATCGCGGTCAATGTATTTATTGTGGAATTGCTCAAACGGCAGCTCAATATTCAAACCTACCGATTTACCGCCGGCTTCGTAGGCGCCTTTGTTAGCAGCTTCCATAACACCCGGACCGCCGCCTGAGATTACGCCGTAACCGCGTTCAGTTAGTAATCGTGCGGTGTCCTCAGCCAGTTTATAATATTTGCTATCGTAATGAGTACGCGCCGAACCAAAAATGGACACACAAGGGCCTATTTTTGCGAGTTTTTCAAATCCATCTACAAACTCGGCCATGATCTTGAATATCTGCCACGAGTCGGTAACTTTTATTTCCTGCCAGTTCTTATTTTCAAAAGCCTGTCTTATTTTATCTTCACCAGTCATGTTTATTAAAACTCTAATCTCTAAATACTAAATTCTAATGGTTTATAATTTGAAATCGAACTCCACAACTAAATCTGAAATCGTAATTCGTAAATCTAAAATCAGGACTCTGTTTTTACTTCTTTTTTAGAAGACGTGAGCCATAACCCGACAAAAGTAATTAATCCGTTCACAATGATGAGCTCATTGTCAAAAACATATCCGCTGAGCAGTTTTGCCGAATCAGTGCTGAGGAAATAACACACTACTGGAGATATAACACAAATAAACGGAACCAGTTTATCGGCCACTTGTCTTCTTTTCATAAACAGGCCGAATGAGTACAGACCCAATAACGGCCCGTAGGTATAGGAAGCAACCTTAAAGATGGCACTTACTACAGCATCGTTATTAATGGCATTGAATACGACAATGGTCAGCAGCATCAATACTGAAAAAGCTATATGCACCCAATGGCGGGTTTTTACCATCCGCGAACTATTGATATCCTTGTTTTTTGTGAAACCTAAAAAGTCGACACAAAACGATGTGGTTAATGCTGTTAAGGCAGAATCTGTAGTCGCAAAAGTAGCCGCAGTCAATCCCAGCATAAACACCACAGCCGGAACTACACCCAGGTAGTTTAACGCGATTGTAGGGTAGAGGTAATCTGTCTTGTCAACATGAACGCCATATTTTGTTGCATATATGTATAGCAAAGCTCCAACACTCAGGAAGAAGATATTGATGATCACAAACACGGTTGTAAAGCTGAACATATTTTTTTGTGCTTCTTTAATGTGACTCATGCTCAGGTTTTTCTGCATCAGGTCCTGGTCAAGGCCGGTCATACCGATGGTAATGAATACGCCTCCCAAAAATTGCTTGCTGAAATGGAAATGGCTGCTCAAAAAGTCATTGAAAAAGAAGATTTTTGAATAACTGCTGTTCTTAATAGCATCTGCCGCCTCAAAAATGCTCATGTGCAAACTGCGGCACATAAAAAAGAGAGACAGGAATACAGAAGATACCAGGAACAAAGTCTGCAAACTATCGGTAATGATGATGGTCTTTAAACCACCTTTAAAAGTGTATGACCATATCAGCACGAGGCAGATCAATACCGTTACTGCAAATGGGATATGGTAGCTATCAAAGATGAATTTTTGCAGCACGATTACCACCAGGTAAAGCCGGAATGATGAGCCTATTGTACGACTAATGAGAAATATGCCTGCTGCGGTCTTATAACTCCATGTTCCTAAAGCCTGTTCGATATAACCGTAAATCGATGTCAGTTTTAACCGGTAATAAAGTGGCAGCAGTACGGTAGCGATGATGATAAAACCCGCCGCATTACCCAGTATAAATTGAAAATAGGCAAATTGATCCCCGCTTGGGGCACCAACTTTCCCCGGAACGGAAATAAAAGTAACCCCGCTTAATGCAGTACCGATCATGCCGAAGGCCACCAGGTACCATTTGGAATTGCGGTTGGCAACAAAGAAAGTATCGTTATCGGACGATTTACGGGATGTTAGCCACGAAATAACGAGCAATACAAGGAAATAACCGATTATAAAAGATAGAAGTACTAATGGCGACATGGATTAATATGTTAGTGAGAAACCCGAGCACACTGATGTGCGCTGTCATCCTGAGCTTGTCGAAGGATATGGCGTAAAGGCCGACCCTCATACTTCGACAGGCTCAGTATGACATCTTTGAGGTTTCGTGTCGGCAATTTATACATAAAAAACAAAATGTATGTTACATCTGCCGGACTTATGCTGACTTACCGACTTCCGGACTAATTTGATTAAATTCGCAGAATGAATTTTTCGTCAAAGTTGCTGGAGAATGCAGTGGCAGAGTTTGCCAAATTACCTGGAGTGGGGCAAAAAACTGCTTTGCGTTTGGTGCTGCACCTACTTAACCAGGACAAAATGGAAGTGACGAAATTTAGTGACAGCATCGTCAAATTGCGAAATGAGATAAAATTCTGCCAGGTTTGCCACAATATTTCCGATCAGGAGGTATGTGAAATTTGTTCCTCACACAAGCGCGATCATGCAACTATCTGTGTAGTAGAGGATACACGTGATGTAATGGCTATACAGAATACTGACCAGTATAACGGAGTGTACCACGTTTTAGGCGGTTTGATTTCCCCGATTGACGGAATCGGCCCCTCTGACCTGCAAGTCGACAGTTTAGTGGCCAGAATTAAAGAAAACGAGGTTAAGGAAGTAATTTTTGCCCTCAGCGCCACAATGGAGGGCGATACAACCATTTTTTATTTGCACAAACGCCTAAAAGATTTCAACATTAATCTTTCTACCATTGCTCGTGGCATAGCTTTTGGTGGTGCACTGGAGTACGTTGACGAGATCACCCTCGGGAGATCCATCGCGACACGTATTCCATACGAAAGTTCACTATCAAAGTAGCAAGTATGAAATTATCCGTAATCCTGATTAATCACAATTCCCGTAATGGGCTCCGCCTTGCATTAACTTCTGTGCAAAAGGCTGCCCGCAATATTCCACATGAGGTTATTGTGGTTGATAATGCATCTACAGATAATTCAGTCGACATGCTGACTGCCGAGTTTCCGCAAGTAAAGCAGCATCTTCTTACTGACAAAGAAAGCTTGTCAAGAGCGTACAATAGCATTTTACCCGAAACCCGCGGCCAATACATTTTACTGCTCAATCCAGACACTATTATCAGCGCCGATTCATTCGCCAAAATGAATGAGTTTATGGATCAGCACCCATTGGCGG
>NZ_DATCRU010000022.1:0-20891 GCF_036568825.1 Mucilaginibacter sp.
TACAATTTTATTAGCCGGTTGCGTTAACGCAGTTTCTGCCATAAAAGCTGCCACGTCTTTACTCGCAATTGGCTGAATATATGCATCCGGTACTACAACTTTACCATCTATGATACTCATTTGCAAAACGCCGCCTGCAAACTCAAAAAACTGTGTGGCGTGAACAATAGTATAAGGAATGCCTGAAGCTTTGATCATGTCCTCCTGCACTTGCTTAGCTCGGAAATAGCCACTGGCCAATAATTTTTGCGTACCTACTACCGATAAGGCAACGTGATGCTGCACTCCTGCTGCTTTTTCTGCCGGCAACAGATTTTCATTAGCAGTTTTGAAAAAGTTCATCACAGGTTCATCGTCAAATGATGGTGAATTAGACACGTCAACTACTACATTAGCGCCCTTTAATACTTCATTTAAACCTTCGCCTGTAAGGACGTTCACCCCGGTGTTGAGTGAAGCAGCAACTACTTCGTGCCCGGTTTGCTGCAACTGTTTTACTGTTTGGCTACCAATTAGGCCGGTTCCGCCGATTACTACAATTTTCATATCGTACTGTTTTTTAGTTATTTGTATGATACAAAGTTGCAGACAGCCGCGCCGGAAAAACTTAAGCTGGTTTAAGAAACGAATTCCTCCTGCAGAATTCTTAAGGCGTCGAGTGAAACACCCATATAGGAAGCAAAGATGGCATCGGGGATCCTGATGATCAGCTCGGGATAGGTGGTTTTGAAATAGTGGTAAAAATCTTTTTTGGATGTAGTGGCAAAAGTTTTTTGTTTGAGCAAAGCTGCACCGTAGGCCCGCTCATGAATTTTATTGAAATACAAAGCTAATAATGGATATTGCGATAAAAGCGCTTCATAGTCTCTCCTATTCATAAAGGTAATTTCCGAATCTTCCATTGCGGCGATTGAATAAACAGCAGGCTTGGCGTCAGCGAAGGTTTTATAATCGGTTATCCACCAGTTTTCTAATGCAAAATGGATAACCTGCTTCTCATCTTTGTCTTCATAAAACAGGTATAGGCAGCCTGTATTCACAAAATAAATGGTATCGCAAACCTCCCCTTCTTGCAAAAGCAATTCATCCTTCTTTACCGTTTTGGTATGAAGGAATGGCTGTAGCTGCTTCTGTCCCACAGTAAAATCTGGAACAAGCTTTTGTATATGCTGATAGAGTTGTTCAGTCATAGGTTATTTCTTTTTTGCTTTTTTCTTTCGTAACTCACTTAGGTATTCAGGGGTAAAACCTAAAAACGATGCCAGCACCTTTTGTGGTATCCTTTGCATAAATACCGGGTACTTGAGTCGGAACACATCATAAAACTCCTCTTTGGGCATCCTTGAGATCATCTGAATACGAAGCAGTGACGCCGCATAAGCCCGCTCATATACCGATCTAAAATACTTTTCAATCACCGGAAATTTTTCAAGGATCAATTCATAATTCCGGGCATTAATAGTCAAAACCTCGGTTTCTTCCAGCGCCTGGATGGTATACGCTGATTGCCGTTCGTGCCGGAAAGCATCCAGGTCAGTCATCCACCAGTTTTCTAATGCAAACTGCAATGTTTGCTCCACGCCGTTATGATCAATAAAATATAATCGAAGACAGCCTTTCACCACAAAAAAATACGATAAACAACGCTTGCCTTCTTCCTGCAAAATTCCTTTTTTCTTAAATGTTTTGGTTTCAAAAAAAGGCAGAACAGTGTCATCTCCTATTTCATGACTGCCGGTAATTTTTTGGATATGTTGTGTAAGCGGATGCATTTTTTATATAAACCCTAGCAAATATAGAAAACGGAGAAGAATCGGGTAAGAGTCACCTGCATCCAACTGCTTATTTTCCTTAACTTGCTGATATAACGTCACAATTACGTTGCCGGGAAAACAAATTGCGCATTTTCAACCTTAAGCTTTCTGTGTCACGATGGTTAAAAAACGGTCTTAAAATCATCGCGGGACTTGTCCTGCTTATCATTCTATTTGTCATCGGCGCAATGTTGTATGTAACTTACAACAAGGGCCGTGTGCTCAAAATGGTGAGTACCGAACTTAACCAGAAACTGGATGGACAGATCATTATCGGCGATATGAAGCCGCAATTGTTCAAACGATTCCCTAATATTTCGCTCGAACTCAAAAATGTAACCATACGCGACAAACGCTTTGCCGAGCATAAACACACTTTACTTGATGCCAAGGAGTTTTATGTTTCGCTAAACGCTTTTTCTATGTTGACAGGAAAAGCGAGCATCGACAGGATCGATATTGCTAATGCTACTGCCGACCTTTATACCGACAGTTTAGGTTATAGCAACCTCAGCGTTTTCAAAAAAGGCCCAAAGAAATTACCCAAAGAACCGGCCAGCAAAAGTGTTCCTCCTGAATTGCAATTATTCAGTTTTAGCAATTTGCAGTTGAAGGTAGAAGATCGCTCGAAAAACAAACTATTCTATTTTTATGTAAGAAGCCTTAGCGGACGCATGCAAAGTCCGGATACAGGTTGGCAGGCTAATTTTCATTTGGATGTGCTCGCTAAAAGCATGTCGTTCAAAAAAAAGAATGGCAGCTTTATAGAGAACAAAACCATTACCGGAAATTTTGATGCTACCGGGGATGATGATGGAAAGATCACACTAAACTCAAATGCGCTGAATATTGGGCCTAACCAGTTCAAACTCGAATCCGTTTTTGGAGCCAATAAACGGCCTGCTGATTTTAATATCTATCTTACCTGTGATCAAATCACGTGGCGACAAGCATCGCAACTGGTAGCAGCCAACATCAAGCGCAAGCTCGATCAGTATAACGTAAGTGAGCCCCTGGTTGTAACAGCACGCATTGAGGGTAGTTTTGCGGGTGGTAACCCATTCCTTTACATCACCGCCAAAGTTCGTAATAGCAAAGTGTCTACACCGGTTACTGTGTTTGATAATTGCGGCTTTGATGCCATCTTCACCAACGAATTTGAAAAAGGTAAAGGCTTTACGGATGATAACTCGGTCATCCGCTTTATGCGGTTTTCTGGTAGTTACAAGCGGATACCTTTTAGTATTGATACCGGTAGCATCATCAATATAAATAAACCTATTGCAACCGGAGACTTGAGAGCCAATTTCCCTGTGGCTGACCTGAATGAAATTATGGGTAATAAAATAGCCCGCTTCACCAAGGGCCGGGTTACAACATACCTGCACTACAAGGGCGATATCGTCAACTACCAACTGAACAAACCCATTGTGACCGGATACATCAATATTAAAAACGCCGATATTACCTACATACCCGAGAAGCTGAAGCTGATCAACAGTTCGTTGTCAATGAATTTTACTAAGGATGATTTGATTCTCAGAAATATCCGTCTGCAAAGTGGCCACAGCGTAATTACGATGGATGGAAGAGTTAAAAATTTCATGAATTTATATTATACCGCGCCGGAGAAGATGCTGCTCATTTGGGAGATACACAGCAAGGAGCTTTATTTGGGTGAGTTTTTAAGCTTCCTGGAAGGCGATGGTGCAAACCCTTCAACCAAATCTAAACCGTCAGCTAATAGCGGAAATGCTATAGATCAGTTGAGTAATGTTTTGGAAAAAGGAACGGCAGATATGCACCTTGAGGTGAGTAATGTGCATTTTAATAAATTCCTAGCCACCGATGTCCACGCTGATTTGCTTACTTCAGAAGACGCCGTAGTGATCAAAAACGTCGGCCTAAAACATGCTGGCGGATTTCTGAAAATGAACGGCTCTATACAACGCGGGGAAGATTTGAATAAACTGAAATTGAACACGGTCATCAGTCACGTAGATGTGAACGAATTTTTTAAAGCTTTTGACAATTTCGGGCTGAGCGACTTTACTGCTGATAATTTGCGGGGTATCTTATCAGCAAAAACAGCTATTACGGCTGGCGTTACCGATGACGGTAAGCTGGTTAAAAATTCCATCAATGGCAACCTTGATATCAATCTGCAACAGGGACAGCTACTCAACTTTAAACCCCTATACAGTATTGGTAAATTTGCCTTCCCTTTCCGTGACCTAAAAAATATTCGCGTGCAGGAATTGAATGCCCATTTCGATGTCAATGGCGATATGTTTAAGATATATCCGCTAAAATTTAGCTCAAGCGCTATTAATATGGATATTTCCGGCGTTTATGGCATATCAAAAGGTACTGATTTGGCAATCGACGTTCCTTTGCGAAATCCCAAAAACGATACTACTATAACCGACAAGGCCAAACGGGAAAAGAAGCGCTATAAAGGCATCGTACTCCACTTGCATGCAAAAGCTGATTCAACAGGAAAAATCAAAGTTGGACTTGGCAATGACAGGAAAAAGAGTGATCAGTGATCGGTTAATCAGTGATTAGTTAACCAGAGCCATTTGATAAGTTAATTGCGTCTGCCTGATAACCGGTTAACTGATTACTAATCTCTAACACCACACTTATTAAAATAATTTACAAAGTATTAATACTTCTCTCCTTTTTATTGAGTAGAGGTTAAAATTTTTAAAAAACAAATATATCTATTAACTTGCTGCAACTATTAGTGCTGCCTGTACCTAAGTTATGAGTAACCTTTCGGAATATTACTCAGACAACCAGTTTTGAAAAATAGTAAGTTAAACCAATTGCCCCATATAATCTTCTATAAACACATTATTAAGGTTATTTGGCGTTGTTTTAAAGATTATAAAAGAACATTCCCTCAGTTTAACCAATGCTGACGGAGCCAGAAATATAATACAACCGCTCAGCTTCGGCTGATCAATAATTATAGTTTTTATAAAGTTTAATTTGCTAAATGGCCCTTACAAACGCAACCCGAAAGGCTGTAACTAATTTTTTACACTGCTTTAATTCGCATTCAATCAAGTTTTTCGGTGCAGGCGTATTGCTTGCATTCCTGGGATTTTCATGGAACGGGGTCAGCCGGGATCACCCTGCTGCTGTAGCTCCAGATAACGACGGACTTTTTCTGCCCGACGGCTTCCAGGCCATAGTCGTAGTTGATAGTTTAAAGGGACAGACCAGGCATATTGCCGTCAACTCAAATGGCGATATCTATGTAAAAGCCAGGAATCACCGCTTAAATGATGGTTATGGAAACATCGCACTGAGAGATACAAATGGCGATGGCAAAGCTGATATCATCACTCCGTTCGGGAAATACGATGGTCATACTTATGGTACTGCTATGCGTATTTATAAGGGCTATCTGTATTTCAGTTCGGAGCTGATGGTTTACCGCATGAAGCTAAAAAAGGGGCAACTCGTGCCTGACAGCCAAATGGATACCATTGTTATCGATAAGCCCCCCTATCACGAACATCAGACCAAACCTATTGCCTTTGATAATAAAGGGCATATTTATGTGGGTTGGGGAGCTGGTTCTAACGCCGGACAGGTAAGGAACCGCCTGCCGGGTTCGCCTGGAGTTGGCGACCCTAATTCGCCGGATAAAGGTAATCCCTGGCTAATCGATCACGGTGGTATATGGATGTTTGATGCCAATAAAACCAGTCAGCATCAGTCTGACGGTATAAAATATGCTACAGGCTTACGCAGTATTGTTGCCATGGATTGGGATCCGAAAAGCAAGTCTTTATATACGGTTGCTCACGGTCGCGACGATTTTCGCATGATCTGGCCCGATCTGTATACGCCATGGCAAAGCGCTATGGAGCCTGCCGAAGAATTCTTTAAAGTAAACGAGGGCATGGATGGCGGCTGGCCTTACTATTATTATTCTGAACTTAAGGGTAAAAAATTGCTTAATCCCGAGTTTGGCGGTGACGGAACAAAAGAAGACAACGGTGCCAAATTAACACAGCCGATTATGGCGTTTCCTGCGCATTTTGCACCAAATGATCTGCTTTTTTACCGTGGAAAGCAATTCCCATCGCGTTATAAAAACGGAGCGTTTGTGGCATTCCACGGTTCTACAGACCGTGCACCTTATCCACAGGCAGGCTTTATTATTGCATTTGTTCCGTTCAAAGATGGCAAGCCTTCGGGGCCATGGGAGGTTTTTGCAGATGGTTTTGCAAAGATCGATCCTATCGTAAATGTAAGTAATGCGGTCTATCGCCCAATGGGATTGGCTGAAGGACCGGATGGCTCCTTGTATGTAAGCGACACTGAAAAAGGAAGGATATGGCGCATAAAATTCAACGGTGATAAAAAAGCCTTTGGCCCGGAGCAACTGGCTGCGATGGAAAACCGCAAAAAGACGGCATCCAATATCAAAACACCTGATGAAATTAAAGACAACCTGTTTAAAGATCTGCCTACTGCATCAGTTGTCTATAGCACTTATTGTATAGCGTGCCATCAAAGTGACGGAAGAGGTGATGGTAACCGCTTCCCTCCTATTGCGCAATCAGAATGGGTAAATTATAACACAGACAGGCTGATCAATGTGGTACTGAATGGGCTTAAAGGACCGGTAACCGTAAAAGGTCAATCCTATAATGAAGTGATGCCCGCACACGGCAGTTTCTTATCTGACGAACAGATAGCGGAAGTGCTCACTTATATCAAATCGAATTTCAATAATCTACCCGAAGTTGTTACACCTGCGCAAGTAAATGCAGTGCGCAAAAAGACCGCCCCCAAACAATGATTAAATCGTTTTTAAATTCTACTTGTAAATACACACTGCCTGCAATTTTGATAGCAGCAGCATTGAATTCAAATGCACAGTCAACGGATTCACTTTTTAAGTCGAAAGAATTTACTCCACCTAAAAGCTTTACCATTGGTTGCGAAGGACCCGGAGTAGACAAGTATGGCAATGTATATGCCGTGAATTTTGATCACGATGGCACCATCGGCAAAATGACACCTGATGGAAAAGCCAGCGTATTTATTGAACTACCAAAAGGAAGTACAGGAAACGGTATCCGTTTCGATAGTCATGGTAATATGCTGATCGCAGATTACACCGGGCATAACATCATCAAGGTGAACATGACCACCAAAGAACAAACTATTTTGGCGCATGAGCCCCGCATGAGTCAGCCTAATGATATTGCTATCGATAACAAAGACCGTCTTTATGCCAGTGACCCGAACTGGAAAGCCGGAACGGGCAAAATATGGCGGATTGATACGGATGGTAAGACAACCGTTTTAGACTCGATGGCAACTGTTAATGGCATAGACGTCAGTCCGGATAACCGCACTTTATATGTGAATGAAAAGCGCAAAATATGGGCCTATGACCTTTCACCTAAAGGCGAAATCAGTAACAAAAGATTAGTAATTGAATTCACCGATTTTGGCATGGATGGACTGCGCTGCGATGTAAAAGGCAACATTTACCAGGCCCGCTTTGGTAAAGGAACCATAGCTAAAGTGTCGCCTGACGGCAAAATTTTGCAAGAGATACAGCTCATCGGCAAAAAACCAACCAATGTTTGCTTTGGCGGCCCTGATGGCAAAACCATGTATACCACTTTACAGGATATGGGCAACCTGGAAACCTTCAGGGTTGATGAACCGGGGCGTGAGTGGAAGATGACTAAAAAACAGAAATAGCAACCAATTTTCTCAATAACCACTATTTAAAAGAGTAAAACTTCATAAAAAAATTCATGTGAAGTAACGGTAAAGCCTGAGTTAAGGGTTTTAGTTCTTGTAAAGCCTAAAGAAACCAGGTGACAACTTAAGCTGATAACTCGGAACGTGAATGAGAGATGACTAAAATTAGAACCAATACTATGAAAATCATAAAATTAATAACACCTGCTTTGTGCGTCGTGCTTGCCTTATCGGTTTGCACGGCGTCCGGACAGGCAAAAAAGAAGGTTGTCGCAAAGAAAAAGCCGGCCACTACAGTTGCCAAAGCTCCTCCTCCGCCGCCATTTGCAACTGATGCTGAAATTGCTGATGGTAAGGATCTGATCTTAAAATCTGACTGCCTTACCTGCCATAAAATAGAAGACAAACTAGTGGGACCTGCTTACACAGCTATCGCCGCCAAATATCCGCAGAATAAAAATTCATTGGATACGCTTGCAAAAAAAGTAATCACTGGAGGTAAAGGCGTATGGGGACCAATTCCTATGGCGCCACATCCTAATATTAGCCAGGTGGATGCCAATAAAATGATAAAATATATTCTTACCTTAAATGCTAAGAATCCCGCGACGAGCACCAAATAATTTATACCTCAAATAAGAAAAACAAAACACTTTATACGATCACTAAACTTAAAACAACATGGAAAAAAGAAGATCTGTTCTGAAAAAAATCCTGGCTTCAGTCGCCGGTTTATCAGTTCTCGGAATAAGCAAGGATGCCGTAGCAGCACCTGCCGATGAAAAAGTAGTGAACAATGTAACAACGTTCCAGGATGTGCCCCTGTTTTCGGGCTCAACCAAATTGGGTAACCTTGTTTTCGTTGCCGGAAAAGGCGCCCATGTTGAACCTTTTGAAATAAAAGCGCATACCGAGATCGTACTGAAAGAACTGGAAAAAGAACTGATAAAAGCTGGCTCATCTATGGAGAAAGTGCTTAAAGTAAGCGTTTTCCTCAACGATATTGCCGATTACCAGGGCATGAACGAAGTTTACAAAGGCCGTTTTGGAAAGAATCCTCCGGTTCGTACCACAGTTGCAGTAGCCAAGGGCGGCGTACCGGGCAACTCACTGGTTGAAATGGATTGCATGGCTTATATTTAACAGACTGATAAGATGAAACGCAGAGACATATTAAAAGGCCTTACCATTTTACCATTATCAACAGGCCTGGTAAGCAAAGCATCGGCTATAGGCCTTACCGACACGCCTACTCCAAAAAAGCAGGAACGCGACCTGTTTAAAGAGCTTGGCGTTACGCCGGTGATCAATGCATCCGTAACCATGACATTTTTGTCTGGCTCGCTTATGCTGCCTGAAGTATTGGAGGCAATCAACTCAACTTCACATGATTTCGCCAACATGTATGAACTACAAGACAAAGTAGGAGCGAAAATTGCCGAAATGCTGCATGTCGAATCAGCGATGGTTACCTCAGGTGCCGCATGTGCTATTTTGCTAAGTACAGCAGCAGCTATTACCGGAACAGATCATGAAAAGATACGACAATTGCCTAATCTGCCAGGTCCACGTCCGGAGGTGATCATGCAAAAATCGCATAGATATCTGTTTGATCAGGCGGTAACCACAACCGGTGCCAAGATCATTGAGGTTGAAGGCAACGATGAGATGGATAAAGCCTTCAATGAAAGAACCGTAATGGCTTTATTCTTTAACGCCGCAGGCAAACATAGTGTTACTCATGAGGACTTTGTCGCGATAGCGAAAAAACACAACATTCCTACCTTATTAGATGCAGCAGCAGATGTTCCTCCGGTTGAAAACCTGTTCAAATATCAGAAGATCGGCTTCGACCTGGTGACTTTCTCAGGTGGTAAAATGATACGCGGTCCGCAGAGCGCAGGCTTGTTATTTGGTCGTAAAGATCTGATCACGGCTGCCAGGTTAAACCATAGCCCGAATGAAGCGCCGATTGGTCGCCCGATGAAGGTGAATAAGGAAGAAATGTTCGGCATGTATGCTGCATTGAAGGCTTATTTGGAAAGGGACCACAAAAAAGAATGGCAGGATTGGTTAGATCGTGCCAAACACATCGGCACACAACTGGAAACTGTACAGACTGTAAAAACCGAGACGGTTGTCGATCCGGGGCCGGCTAATGCTTTCCCAAGCCTTAAAGTTACCTGGGATGAGACCAAGATAAAGATCAAACCAGAGCAAGTTGTTGCTGCATTAAAAAGCGGCACGCCAAGTATTGTTGCGAATGGTGGCAAGGGTCACCTGACTGTGGGTGTGGTACTTTTACGCCCCGACCAGGTAGATATTGTTGCCGGAAGGGTAAAATCCATATTACAGCAAGCTGTATAAATTTATGGTCCTGCCAATGGACCAATTATAAACCAACATCTAATAAATACACCTAAAGATGCAAAAACATTGTTTCTTAGTGCTTGTCCTGCTTTGTTTATTCAGCAAAGTGTCTATGGCCCAATCGTATGATATTGTGGTTAAGGGCGGGCACGTGATCGATCCAAAAAATAATATTGACGCGGTGATGGACGTCGCTATCGTTGACGGTAAAATAGCTGCCGTTTCAAAAGATATTGACTCTAAACAGGCAACACAGGTAGTTGATGCAAAAGGTATGTACGTAACGCCAGGGCTGATCGATATTCATACCCACGACTTTTACGGCACAGAGCCAGATCATCAGTATGAGAATGGCAACCTGGGCATTTCACCCGATGGCTTTACTTTCAGAAATGGGGTAACAACCGTTGTGGATGCCGGAAGCTCGGGCTGGAGGACTTTCCCAACTTTTAAATCGCAAACTATTGATGTTTCAAAGACGCGGGTATTGGCGTTCCTGAACATTGTAGGCGAAGGCATGCGCGGTGGTTATGAGCAGAACGAAAACGACATGGATCCAAAGATGACTGCGTTAGTCGCTAAAAGATACAAAGACATCATAGTGGGTATCAAACTGGCCCATTACGAAGGCCACGACTGGACGCCTGCCGACCGTGCTGTTGAAGCCGGAACATTGGCAGGCGGTATTCCAGCGATGATCGACTTTGGAGGAAGTAACCCGCCGCTGCCGATTGAAGAGTTGTTCTTAAAACATCTTCGTCCCGGAGATATTTTCACCCACTGTTTCGGACAATTGGGTAGCAGGGAATACATCGTTGACATCCAAACTAATAAAGTAAAACCCTTTGTTCATGAGGCCAGAAAGCGCGGAATATTTTTTGATGTAGGCTACGGCGGTATTAGCTTTGCTTACTCACAGGCTATACCTGCGCTTAAAGAGGGATTCTTCCCTAACTCTATCAGCACCGACCTGCACGTTGGCAGTATGAACGATGCCATGAAGGATATGCTTACCTGCATGAATAAATTCCTGGCGATGGGTATGCCATTGAATGATGTTATACAGGCCAGCACATCCAATCCTGCTAAAGAAATAAAGCACGAAGAATTAGGAAATCTTTCTGTAGGATCTGGTGCCGATGTAGCTATCTTAGATATGCAGAAAGGCAAATTCGGCTTTTTCGATTATACCGGCTTTAAGGTAGAAGCCGACAAAAAACTGCAATGCGAAATGACCATCAGGGCAGGTAAAATTGTGTATGACCTTAACGGCATAGCCAATCCTATTTATCCGCCAAGAAAAGTTGCGCAAAGCAAACAGGAAGCATCAAAGGGGCAAACCCATTAATTTAACTCGATGAAATATTATAAAATACTGGTTTTAGCATTAATTGTAAATATAGCTTGCCAGCTTACAGCCAAAGCCCAAACCATTTCAAAGGATGAATTGATATTTTATACCTCCGAATGGAAAGGTGAACGCTTTGCCGATGGAAGACCAAAAATCCCCGATGCGCTGATCGAAAGGGCGAAAAACATCAGTATCGAGGATGCATGGACAGTTTTACGAAATGAAGGCTATGTAAACCAGTTTGAAGGCGGATGGAAATTAGTTAATGATACCATCCCGGTTGTTGGCCGCGTAGTTACTGCCATGTACATGCCAAGCCGTCCGGATGTAGAGAAGGCCATCAAGGAACGGGGTGCTAAAGAGGGCAGGAAAGGCAACACCAACTCCTGGCCCATAGATCAATTGGTTAAGGGCGATGTTTATGTAGCCGATGGATTTGGAAAAATACGGGGTGGAACATTGATAGGTGATAACCTGGGTAACTCCATCTTCAATAAATCAGGCAATGGCGTCATCTTTGAAGGCTCTGCACGAGATTTACAGGGATTAAGAGCTATCCCTGGTTTTAATGCTTTTGTGCGCGACTTTGACCCCTCGTACCTGGAGCAAATGGTGCTGATGGGTCTTAACACGCCTATCCGCATCGGTCACGCCATCGTTTTACCCGGAGACCTGGTGATAGCACAAAAAGAAGGCGTGCTGTTTATTCCAGCACATCTTGCTGAAAAAGTAGTTGCCATATCAGAATTTGTTGCGCTGCGCGATGACTTCAGTCATGCGATGCTTAAAGCAGGTACATTTTCTACCGGCGAAATTGACAGCGAGTGGAGCAACAAGATTAGGGAAGCCTTTTTAAAATGGCTCGAGCAAAATCCCAAAAAAGGAAAAATGACCAGGGCGCAACTAGATTCTTTTATGGAAAAACGGACCTGGTAGTAATCACAACCTAAATTTAAGCAATTGAAAAATAGTAATATTTATAAGATTTTGGGCGGCATCGCTGCGCTATGCCTGCTTTTGGCAGCTTGGCGCATTTTCCAGGATGGCCTTGCTCATGCGGGTTACTTTATTATCGCATTCTTCATTTTGCTCGCTATTGCCTGCCGGGGAAAAGAGTTACTCAAGGGCTTTTCCTACACGCTCATGATATTCGCCGCAGTGACGGCAGCGTTATATTTTCCGCAATATTTTGTGCAGGTAAACGGCTTTAAGTTGGCTACGCTGATAACACCGTTACTGCAGATCATTATGTTCGGCATGGGTACGTCTATGGGACTGGATGATTTTGCAGGTGTGATAAAAATGCCAAAAGGCGTATTTATCGGCGTCGGAAGTCACTTTATTATTATGCCACTACTTGGCTTTACTTTGGCTAAACTGAGCAACTTTCCGCCAGAGATCGCAGCCGGGATAATACTTGTAGGCTGCTCTCCAAACGGTATGGCTTCCAATGTGATGTCATATCTGGCAAAGGCAAACCTGGCCTTATCAATCACCATCACCGCCGTTTCAACTTCATTGGCGCCATTTATTACGCCTTTATTGATGAAACTGCTTGGGGGAGAATTTATCAAGATCGACGCATTGGCTATGATGTGGGATATTATCAAAATCGTGATCATACCTATCGGAGCAGGAATTATTTTCAACAAATATTTGCTCAAACGTGCCTCATGGCTGGAAAAATTGATGCCGTTGGTATCCATGTTCGGTATAGCGTTTATCATCGTAATCATCACCGCTGCGGGTCGGGATAGTCTGCTCAATATCGGTGGAATACTAGTGTTATTAGTGCTTGTTCATAACCTGCTTGGGTACACATTTGGCTATTGGGCGGGACGTCTCTTTAAAATGTCCGAACGTGATTGCCGAACCATGGCCATTGAAGTGGGCATGCAAAATGCGGGACTTGCATCAGGTCTGGCAAAAGCGATGGGAAAAATTGCTACTGTCGGTCTGGCGCCTGCGGTATTCGGCCCTATGATGAACACTACCGGATCATTACTCGCCAATTACTGGCACCGCAAACCTCTCAAAGAAAAAGAATAAATACCTTCAATTTAAGGTCTGTTATAAAATATAAAGCCCCGCGCTCTTGCAGCTTGGGGCTTTAAAACCTAAACCTTATCACATATGATTAATGGGAGTTTAATCAATGTGCTTAAAAGTAATTTGAATAAAATTCCCGCCAAAATATAATCGACGAGAGATGAATATGTGTCGATTAATGGGGGAATATCCAAGAATCAGCCACCGGCTATTCCCTTATCACTTTACCTGATCCGACAATGGTACCAGCTTCGCTTTCAAATCAGGATCTTTCATATCCTTATCCAGCGGAAAAATAGGATGCTTTAATCTCTTGTAAGGTAAATGCTCTATATCCTGATCTACGCCGCCCGGTGTTAATGCCAGCAGCCAATCGGCACGCATATTATATAGTTCGGGTTCTAGATAACCGATCTTTACTACAACTATATCAGCTGTTCTTGGGTTAAGCCCTAACTTAGTAAAATCCTTTTCATGGTGGTACGGCTTTCTTTTTTGAGTGACGATGATATGCACGCTGCCCATCTTAATCGAAGCTTCCACTTCGGCATCAACATCGCCCTTTACAATAGATTCAACGGTACCAACAATATGCACTGGTGGCGCAAGTCTGTGATCAACTGCCGCACCTGCATAACCATCTACGTGGCCACCAACACCTGCGGCTATCGCCTTTTTGATTAATTCGGGACCGGGAATAGAAGCATAGATCAAGGAAGGCCCTTTGTCCGTTTTAAATTCCGGGCGTTTCAGTATTTGGGTTATTGTCCAGGTAACATCCCCTGCTCCTCCGGCTGTAGGGTTATCGCCTGAGTCGCTGATGTAGAACGGATGTTTAGTGCTTGCGATGGCCTTATCCAGGCACTCTTTTAAATTGCCGGTTGGGGCTACGAATTTAAACTCCTTGCGGACATCCCAAAAGCTTTTGGCCAGGGATTCTGCAGTACTGGTTACTTTGGCTTCGTCATCACCTGTTACCATTACTACCGCGTGATTGCGCGGTTCATCAGCCCAGGCATAGCCTATCCATATTGCTGCATCAACAATACCTTCCTGTTTAGCGGCAGGCCATACTTTCTGATATAAGCTTTTGCCCGGCTCTATACGGGTGCTGGTTTTTTCACCAGGTAACAAAATTGGCACTGCGATATAAGCTTTATATTTAGGCTTACCCTTCCCATCCTCAACGCGCTCGATCAGGTTTGTCACCGCACGACGTTTGGTTTGTATCGCATCTTCGTGCGGAGCCATGCGGTAGCAGGTTATTAGGTCGCTATTCTCTGCCAGTCGCCATGAAACGTTGCCGTGTAGATCCATCGCTGTTGAAATGATGGTTTTTTTGCCAACCACTTTTCTTATCCTGACAAGAAAATCACCTTCAGGGTCATCCAATCCAACTACACTCATAGCACCATGAATATCATAAAACAAGCCATCGTAAGGCCCATGTTTTTTAAGTGAATCCAAAGTTTTTTTTACCAACGATTCGTAGGCCTCCCTGGTAACTGCTCCTCCCGGTAGAGCGTGTCCATCAATAGTTGGTACCCATACCGCTGCCTTGCGAACGGCCGAATCAGGCGCCCAGAAAGGATAAATCTTGAAAATAGCATCACCATATTTTGCGTGGAATGCTGCCTCATCGGTCAATGCAGGCGAGAACGTACTCGATTCGATGCCTAAACCTGCAATAGCGATACGTGGAAGACGTTTAACAGGTGGATTGGGTTGTGCAATGGCTATTGACGCGGCCATGCAGAAGATCAGTAAAAAGGAAAATTGTTTCATAATAGAAGATCTATTTGGTTAATGTGATATTTAAGCCTTTTCTCAGAGTATTATGAATTTCGGCAACCTGGTCGGTATGGATGAGCAGGGCGTCGATTTCCTGTTGGGATGCATTTGATGTTACCCCGGCTTTATACTGAAAATTGAAACCGGGTTCGCCTTCAGCCCCAAACTCGCCTGTTACTTCTACCTCAATACCGTCAACTGCGATATTTCTTTTGACGGCCTCGCGATAGATGTCATTACAAAAACACGTAGCCAACGAGAGTAGCAGTAACTCGCCACCATTAATGGACGACCCATAACCTGTTGACTTTGCGGCGATGTGCATTTGTTTTGCAGCACCATTGGTCTGTACCTCGACTTCATGCTGATTAAAACTGCTTTTTAGAGTGGCTGACATTAACATAGGCAGAAATTGTTGTTTTAGGTGATCTATTCAAATATAATGAAGTGCAATTCTATTTCATACCATAAGTATTTGTTTATATCGCCTGCATCAACTAAATTAACCATTTATTATCCCCTGCCTTAATCAAACCCATGCAGATAACCTATTAAATGACTAACTGGCAAAAACTTTTACTGATAGCTGTTTTATTTTCTGCATGTAAAAAGCCGTTTGTACCGCCAAACACTTTAAACGATACCAATAAATACCTGGTGATTGATGGGGTGATCAACGCCGGTAGTGATTCTACTTTTATTAAACTAAGTCGAACAAAGAAGTTTGAAAACGGTATTACTATCGATCATGAAACAGGGGCTCAGTTAAATGTAGAGGGAGATGATAATAGCAGTTACCAGCTGGTTGAAACAGTACCAGGAACCTATGCATCTGCAGGACTGAATCTAAATGCTTCCCATAAATACCGCCTCAGGATAAAAACTACCAATGGCAAAGAATATCTTTCAGATTTTGTAGTAGTTAAAAACTCTCCGCTTATTGACAGTGTTGGCTTTACCGCAAAGCCTACGGCACTAACCATTTACGCTAACAGTCATGACGCGACTAATAATACCAAATACTATCGGTGGGAATATACAGAGGCATGGGAGTTTCATTCGACCTATGAATCTTTCTGGGACGGAACTGCTCCCCGCGCAAAAGATGATTATGTTTATTATTGCTTTGCCAAAGACACTTCAAGTTACATCACACTGGCTACTACAACTAAACTAAGCAATGATGTAGTTTACCAGGCACCTATAACAACTATTGATCCGTCATCAGAAAAAATAGAAATAAGGTACAGTATAGAGGTAAAGCAATTTGCACTGACAAGCGATGCGTATAATTTTTGGGATAACTTACATAAGAATAATGAAACCAACGGAACAATATTTGATATTCAGCCTTCTGATAACCAAACCAATTACCATTGCCTTACCGACCCGGGCGAACTTGTGGTTGGCTATTTGAGCGTAGGAAGTGTTGCAACTAAACGTATTTTTATTGATCGCGGCCAACTTTTATCATCCTATAATCCACAGTATGCTTATGCCAATGGCTGCCAGGTAGACACAGCCTATTATGCAAAAAATCAATATGGAATATTTGTTCCTCCTACTACTTATACCGCTATTGAAGGCTTCTATTATACACCGCCCGCTCCATTTGGTGCACCAACCCAAATAACTTATTCAACGCGTGACTGCGCCGATTGTACAACAAGAGGCGTTACGCAACCACCTTCTTTTTGGAGATAATTTATTTTACTTCAAAGGTAAATTCCTGCGTGCCTACTTCTCCGGTTTGGGCTATACCCTCAATTACGCCGATATAATGCCCGGACTTGTCGCCCGTGTAAAAGGATAATTTGTGTGTACCTTTCGAGTTCGTTGAGGCATCAGGGTTCCAATACAATACGTTCCTGAAATCAGGCATTGTGCTACTGCGTTGAGCATCAGTATCATAAATGGGTGAATAAAATTTACGATCGAGCTGCAGTCCATCATAGTCAAAAACCATAGCACGGGGGTCCAGTTCCGTAGTTGCACTTGAACCATTATAAGATGTAAAATGCAATATTCCGTTAAATTGTGCAGGTCCATAAAGGTAATTGGAAGTAACAACATCCAACCTTTTTATCTTTAGTGGATCCAAATTGTAGGCCTTGTCAATATCGAAAATAGGTTTGTTATCAAGCAGCACCAATGGTTCGCCCGGCAACATAGATTTATCGCGAATAATTTGAAAACTTCGTTTACCATGATCCCGGGTTATTACTACAAGTCTGACATACTCATGCACTACTTCTTCAATATTCGTAAAGCGGGTGTAGTCGTCTAATAAATAAGTATAGTCCGGCTTGCTATAAAACATAGAACTATCTGCAGATGACTCATTAAATTGTTTTATCTGTTTGGCATAAAAAATATTCTGCACCTGCATATCTAAACTGCGCCGCACTATTTCACTTCTTATTTCAGGATTTAAAGTAAATGCAGGCAATGTTTCCGGAGCGTATTGATCGCTGAAAGGGCTCGTTACGTTTATGTGATATATGCTATCTTGCTGCCATTTGTTTTGCATGATGATCTCCCTCGGCCCATAAAAATCCCTTGTATTGAAAAGTAATCTGCCTGTCGAATCACTTTTGGTAACGTAGAACTGATTTTTGGGTCCCGATACTGTAAGATAGGTAAGGATATCCTTAGCAGGCTGATTGGTTTGGCTGTTTATTAATGTTCCTGTAACGATAAGTCCCGAGTATTCAGGCATAAACTTAAACCGGGGCCTTTTCTCTGCCAATATTTTAGTCCAGTCGAACTGTGTCCAGCCTTGTGTGAGCAGCAGGTTATCTAATGCCTGGTTAACTTCTTCATTGTTGTTATCGATGTAATAATCCGGTGATTCAATCCGGCCTTTCAAATCTGCTTTTAACCATAAATAGCCCGCAATATGCGTAGCGTCGTTTTTCTGCAGTGAATCCAGCTTATAAACGGATATCGATAAATTAGCGGGTATATCTTTGGTTGATACATTGAGATCGACTTTAGCACGTTTACCATATACAGCCGCGTTGGTATTAGCACTTATGGTTAATTTTTGGCCGGAGCGTTTAAATATCAATCTTTCACACAAAGGTCTTTGCTGGTCATCAAACAGCGTAACATAACTTACTCCATCACTTAATTTGCTTTTCTCAATGCTGAAATGAACCATACCGTTAGATAATGCTCCTTTAGTTGCCGATTCAATATCATAACGATTGTGTACCACCAGGTACACTGCTTTTGTCGAGCTATTGTCTGAATTCTGAACTGATGCATCCCATTGGTTGTTTTGCTCAGTTACATGAAGCACATACCCTGCCGAACTTATTTCAGGAAGCTCCTTAACAATTCTTTCTGAACTAATTTTGATCACAGCCTTATATCCAGACGTTTCAGTTGGAGTAAAATCAAAACCTCCTATTCCAAATTTTAAAGTTTTGAACCTTGCAACAGTATCATTTTGCAAATTGATAATTGCCCCTGAACAATCACGTCCTTTACCATCTGACGCGCTAATTTTAAAAGCAACCTTGCTATTCAACCCTTTTACCAGGTGACCGCCTTCGGGTAAAAATTGCACATCATAAACCGAGGTCGGTTTTGGTTGCTCGGGCGATGCTTTAACTGTATTTAAAATACTAATCTGTTTCTCGAAATAATATCCTGCATCAAAATTCTTCATCCAGTTGGTGTAGGCTCTTAGTAAATAATTGCCTGTGCTCAGTGAAAACGGCAGGTAAAATGAGCCGTTCCCCATACCTTGTTTCATGGCGATTTTTGCCTGCAAAACAGGGATATGCTTATAATCCAGTATTTCAACATAGACCACTTTACTTATATCGAGCAGTTTATTGGCCGCACCATCGGTATTATATATTTTAATCCAGAGTATCTCCCCTGTCAGGTAAGCTTCTTTATCCGTATGAACAAATATCTTTTCCTGTAATACATTTTGATTGTGATTTTTAAAATTGGTTTGGATATCCTGAGCCTGAACATGAAATACAACAAACGCCCCCAGCAAGAAACTGCCAATAGTATTTCTTAAGATGGTTATCATTTGCTTCATAAAATACCTTTAGTCAAACACAGAATATATTTCATTTAAACTATTTATTTCCAAAATGGAGGTGGTTTATTCACCCCTCTTATAGTACAATCAGCACACTGTGCGTCAGCAGCAACGTACCCCAGCACGGAAATGTCCTCTTTATCTGTTATAGGGAAAACCGCATATTCTGTACTCCCTAATGGAATCAGAAACAAAGCAACATCGTTTTGACAAGGAGTCCCTCCATGACAAAATAGTAAACTATCCAGTGAACACTCATATGGATAGACAGGATACCAGTTTTGCGGCAGTTGATCTTCAGAAATAAACATTCTTTTCTGCTGTACGGTACCTACACTTATATACCCAATAACCGGTTCTGCGGGAGTGGTGACGCAATGTATATTGCCAGGCAATTCTGATGGTAAAACAGAAAAAATCGTCCCCAGTTGTTCGTTGTTCGTTTTCAGACTTTGCCAGAATTTATAAGCATCACTACTTAAGGCGTATTGTTTAATCAATATGGAGTATTTGGTCTCCAGTTTTTCTGATGTGGATGTAATTTGTGTAAGCGGATTTTGATAGACTACATCCTTCACCAATGCTTTGGTTGAGCCTAGCAAAATAGTACTCGAGGTATCAGTTGCCCAGCAGGTGTATATTTGTTTATCAACCGGGCGAGGAACTAATTTTGTACCATCTGACATTAAACCAGAACTATACTTTGCGTGAAAATTCCATGTTTCCTGGTAATCCCAGCGATAATAACGGGTATTATTATTGGGATCATGCGTATTTACATATAACTGTATACCGCCTGATTGAATCGTGTACCCCACGCTATCAATAGGTGGCGTTACTTTTACTGCTTCGTCATCAGACTTATATTCTTTATTATCGGATGTGATAATATGTAAATGATATTTATGTGAGTTGTCCAGGTTCAGCCCGGCAGAAGCATATGTACCTTTACCCAATTCAGATAATGGATAAATCCCCCCTTGATCGCTCTCTACTGTTACCCGGGCGCCTAATTCTGCAGTATGATTTACATTATCCGAAAGCTTCACTGTACGGCTAAGTGTTATAAAGGTGGAATCAGACCCTGAATTGATTATACCCTCTACCACTAAATAATGATTATCGGTTGAAACAATGGTTGGTGTATAAGGCTTTTTACAGCAGATTGTTGCTATTATAAAAAGAAGCATTGCACCCCAATAAATATGCTTCGTCTTCATTTTAAAACCTGATATTATAGTTAATAAATGGAATTGGCCTCGCAAATATTGACAGTTTGTACCCGCTGATATTCCCGCCTTGCTCGGTAAAGAAAGTTGAATAAGCATTGGCACGTCCTGTCAGGTTATATACCCCGATGTTCCATGAGTTATGTGTCTTTTGGTGTACTTTATGATTACCGTCAATGTTCATGGAGATATCGGTCCTAAAATAATCCGGAATACGATAGGAGTTCCGGTCTGAATATAATACACGGATCCCACCGCCAAGATAATATTCGGTAATTGGGTAAGTGATTGGCCTTCCTGTGCTGTAAGTTACATCTAATGAGATGCTAAATCGCTGACTAAACCTGTAATTCCCATTAAAGTTAACGGCATGTGGTTTATCATAGTTGGCCGGATAGTAAACTCCGCCATTGATCAGCTCGCCTGCATTCGGGTCATCCTGTCTCAGGAAAGTTCTCGAATAGGTATAGCTCAGC
>NZ_DATCRU010000023.1:0-50977 GCF_036568825.1 Mucilaginibacter sp.
GATAACAACCCTGCAGACTCATCCAATGTAAACGCTGCCATCTGAAATCGTAGCTTATCTTCACATCTTTTACCGGCGTGTGTACTTTTGAACCTTTTATGACCGGAACCACCAGCGTAAGCATCCCATCAGGCGAGTAGATATTTGCCCGGTTACGATAGGTTTGCTTTGGAAAATGCTCGTGCTTTTCGATCACAAAATCGGGATTATAGTTATTTAGCTCAGCAAAATATTCAACCGGTGGCAGATAAAACATGGGCAGTACAGCGCCTTTTTCAATCATATATTCTATGTTTGTGTTCAAAAATCGGACAAAATAATGATAAAAAAAGCGGTTTCGTACATAGGTATTTTCTTTTTATACCTATTGTCGTTGATGCCGTTTTGGTTTTTGTACCTTATATCTGACCTGCTTTATGTGCTGGTTTATTATATGGTAGGCTACCGCAGAAAGGTCGTTCAGCAGAATTTGCAAAATGCTTTTCCAGAAAAAAGTGCGGAAGAAAGAAAGAAAATCGAGCATAAATTCTATCATCATTTTTGCGACCTGGTAGTTGAAACAGTAAAAACTATAAGCATTTCGCCCAAGCAACTGAGTAAACGAATAGTGGCCACCAATCCCGATTTGGCCGACAAGGTACTAAGCAGTAAAAGTAAAGTAATAGCAGTTGCGGGGCATTATTGCAACTGGGAACTGTTGGCTTTGGGTATTACCTCGATTACGAGCAAAAAATTCCTGATTATTTATAAGCCTTTATCTAATAAAGTTTTTGACCGTTTTTTTATTAATACCAGGTCAAGATTTAGAGGAATTCCCGTTGCCATGAAACTGGTATTACGCAAAATGGTTGAACTGAAGAATGAACCTTTTATGACCGTTCTTTTAGGTGATCAAACACCGGTGCGCCACGAGGCAACCTATTTTACCAATTTTCTCAATCAGCCTACACCTGTGTTTTTGGGAGTAGAAAAAATGGCCAAATCTTTTGATTGTGAAGTTTATTTCTGCGATATGCGGAAGGTAAAGCGGGGTTACTATACCTACACGGCAGTTCCTTTGATAGAAGACGCGAAAGCGGCGGCACCGCATGAGATCACTAAAGCGCATGTGCAATATCTGGAAAAAGTGATCAGGGAGGAACCCGAATACTGGCTATGGTCGCACCGCAGGTGGAAGTTTAAACCTGAGGATATTGAAGGAGCAATTGTAGACTAGTTTATTTATGTGCCCGAAAAATTGTACAATTGCAGGCGCTATGCTTATCACCATAGCTCATCATAAATATTGAATGACAAGTACGCCTAAAGTTGCCATCGTAATATTAAACTGGAACGGGTTAAAATATCTCCGCGAATTTCTGCCTTCTGTAATGGCGTCAACCTGGCCCAACCTGGATATTGTTGTGGGTGATAATGGCTCCAGTGATGATTCAGTTATTTTTCTAAAAGAAAACTTCCCAACTGTTCAGATCATTCAAAACGATAAAAACTATGGCTTTACCGGAGGCTATAATCGTGTGCTGGAAAAGGTAGAAGCTGATTATTTTATCCTGCTTAACTCGGACGTTGAAGTGCCTGCTGGTTGGATAGAACCTGTAATTGAATTGATGGAAAGCGACTCGTTGATTGCTGCTGCTGCACCTAAGATCAGGGCCTTTGCACAAAAAGATCATTTTGAGCATGCTGGTGCTGCCGGTGGATTTATCGATAAATATGGCTATCCATTTTGCCGCGGACGCATGTTTTATGAAATAGAGGAGGATAAGAGTCAATATCAGCAATCGGGCGAAGTGTTCTGGGCCACGGGCGCTGCCATGTTTGTCAAAAAGCAATATTGGGTTGCAGCAGGTGGATTTGACGAACGCTTTTTCGCTCACATGGAAGAGATCGACCTTTGCTGGCGATTAAAGAACATGGGTTACAAAGTGATGTATTGCGCGCAATCAGAAGTCTACCACGTTGGTGGCGGGACCTTGAATACCGAAAATCCTTTTAAAACCTTCCTGAACTTCCGGAATAATTTATTGCTGCTCAGAAATAACCTTTCCTTTTGGCGGGGATTATTCATTATTGGCATCCGCTTTTGGATGGACTTGCTGGCTATAGTCCGTTTCCTAAATGAAGGCAAACGCAAAGATGCCTGGGCCGTGAGCCGCGCACATCAGAATTTTGTGGGGCACCTTTTCAAAGGCGGAGGGCCAAGGACCAAAAGGAGTAACCTGCCCGATCTGAAAGGCATGTACAAACGCAGCATTGTTTGGGACTTCTTCATGAAAAAGAAACATTCTTTCTCATCGCTTGATCCGAAGGACTTTTACTAATCGCCGATTTATGAAGCGGGTAGGTTAATGCCTTCCTTAGCAAATATTTCGTAAATGGCTGCCAAAATTTTGCTTCTCAATTCCGGCGCGTTTGAAATATCTGCTGCCCAGAATGATGCCCTGAACTCCACAAACTTATCGGTAATGTTATTTACAAAAACAGACGGCCCCGGCGTGCTCATGATATCATCACGGTTACAGAGCAAATCAGTCAGGAGTTTTTTCACCTTTTCAATATCCGAACCATAAGCTACCGCGATTGCCATTTCTACGCGACGATTGGTATTGCTCAGCGTCCAGTTCACTACCTGTTGTGATATCATGTCGCCATTTGGAATGATCACCTCAGACCCATCACCGGTAGCCAGCTTGCTTGATCGTATGCCAATTTCCTTGATGGTGCCGGCATGACCGCCTACTTCAATAATATCTCCGATCTGAATAGGCTTTTCAAATGCCAGTATCATACCTGATACCAGGTTGTTGACAATATTCTGTAAACCGAAACCAATACCAACGCCGAAGGCACTGAATATAATGGTCAGCTTATCTATCGGGAATCCTGATGCTGCAACCGCCAACAAAAAGCCCACGGTAAACACACCGATTCGGATTAAAAGGGTAGACGCCCGGTTTTTCTTCTTTAGTGCGCTCAGATCGGAAGCATGTTGGGCTGACAGATCATAAAAATAGCTAATGATCCTCGACAGCAGTGTAGATAACCAGATAACGATAATAAAGATTACAAATCCCCCGAATGTGAATGAAGCCCCGCCAATTGAACGTGATTGATTTAAGACATCAGTAAGGTAATCGTGCACCCAATCGTCAATGTTCAGATTTTGAAGCAGAAAAAAAATCCAAAGCAAAGCAGCAAAAGCGCTTAACGTACTTCTGAATTTCTTTTGCAATACCGCATAGTCTATCCAGGCAATAAAAGTACTTTCAGCTTTTTTGGAGTGAAATTGCAGGAATATTCCCTGTATCAATATCTGGATAATAAAATACAGGCTTATCAGCATCCATAAGTTAAATACAGCAGTTATTCCCAGTATCTTAGCCAGGCTGAACCTGCCTGTTAAGTTTAATATAAACGACAGCGCTTGCAGAATAATAAATACAATTGCAACGGTACGTGTACCAGGCAACTGGCCTTCTTTTTCCTTTCTAACTTTTTTCAAAAATAACCAAGCTATGATTATTGCTGCGATACTTAATAACAGGATGACATACTTATCAGTGATTGTGATCTGTATCAGCAGATTACTCAAGGCATAAACTATCGTGAGGACAAACATCTGAATCAGAAAGCTAAAGGTTGTTTGAGAGAAGCTCTTTTTAACGAGAATGAGGACAAAAATTATAGAGATTAAAAAGAATATCTCTGCATATGCCACCGGCGGATGACTGTAGAAATAGGGTATAAGGGCAGTAACCACCAGTAATGAAGCTGCCAGCGGATTTGAATAAATATAATTGGTATTATCCGGAATAACTTCAGTTTGTTCGCTGTTTTTTAGTGTTCTTTGCCTGTTATAGAATATCCAAAAAGTAAAAGCTATCAGGAATAATAAACTAACAAGGTGGGTGGCAGTGCCATTCTTTATAAAGTAATAAAGCTGTGTATTATTAAGATCAATTGTCGCTTTTAATGCAGAGCCTAAGTCGTTGTATTGAGGGCTCTTTTCCCATATCAAGCCAAACTCACCATCCACTGCTCTGTCGGCAAATCGTTTTATTTTCGCATCAATCTGGTCGCTTTCGTCCAATACAGTGGTATAGGCAACAGATACCTGATTTTGTAATAGATTTACAGCCAATAAATTCGCTCTGTTGGCAGAATCCGTTTTGCGCCACAAATCTCTGAGCTTGCTCAGCTTGTCATAAAAAGCACCCCTTAAAGCCAGGTCCTGTGGAACAGCTCTCAACAAAGTATCCTTAGAACATTTTATAATATCATGCTGGTTCTGTACAAGTTTTGAGTTGACATCATCAAGGCTTGATTGCCAATCGTCCAGGTTGCCCTGGATATGGTCCAGGTTATCGCGCAGCACAAACAAGTATCGCAGCGTGCTCGACTTTTTGTTATTGGCAAGCTGCTGTATTCTTGTCAGCCTTTTGGCTATACGCGGCATTTGCTGACTTACGTCTACGGTATCCAATCCATCAGCCAGGTCGTTGTTTATCTGGTTAAAACTGGAAATATACTGCTCAATATGCTGTAAAAGACTGTGAACTGAAGTATCGGCCTTGTTGAGGCTTTGCAAAACCGAATCGCGCGAATGTTTCAGTTTTCTTTCGTTATCCCTTAAATTTTTAGGCTTTTTCTTTTTCTCCTGGGCAAAACTATTATGAATGCCCAGAGTGGTCATAACCACTATGATCAGTAGAAGTGCTTTGGCTATTTTACGCATAGGATAATGTAAAAACGATGGATGCTAAGGCTTATTATCAGTTTTATACGCTCAAAAGTGGTTATACGTTTACAAAGTTTTCAACAGCCAGACGGTAGGAGTCCATTCCAAAACCTGCGATCACCCCACGACAATTAGCTGCCAGCAATGATTTATGACGGAACTCTTCACGCTTATATACATTGCTGATATGTACTTCGATCACGGGTGTTTTAATGCCGGCAATCGCATCGCTAATGGCTACCGATGTATGTGTATAAGCACCCGCATTGATCACAATACCATCGCAGCTAAAACCTACCTCGTGCAGCTTATTAATAATTTCACCTTCCACATTACTTTGATAATAATTTATGGTGATGTTTGCATAACGTTGGCGAAGGGCGACAAGGTAGTCTTCAAAACTGCTGTCGCCGTAAATGGATTTCTCGCGGACGCCAAGCAGGTTTAAATTAGGGCCGTTGATAATTTGTATATTCATTAGCCCAAACTTAAGTATAAAACATTAAAAGCAAAATCAATTGGACTGGCGATCGGCGATAAAAGGCTTTCAGGCATATCTTAAACTTGAAAAGGGGCTTTCAGATAATTCAATAGAAGCCTACAGCAGAGATATAGATAAATTGCAGCAGTTTGCTGATAGTCAAATCAATAATCTTAAACCCGATGCTTTTACGTTAAATGATCTTCGACAATTTATCAATTGGGTAAATGAACTGGGTATGATCCCATCATCACAGGCCAGGATATTATCGGGCATTAAATCCTTTTATAAATATCTGCTGGCTGAGGATATAATCAAGAATAATCCTGCCGAATTACTGGAAGCGCCCAAGAAAATGCGTAAGCTGCCTGATACTTTAAGTTACCAGGATATTAATAAGTTGATCGAAGCCATTGATCTATCCAAGCCAGATGGTACCCGAAATAAGGCCATCATCGAAGTGCTTTATAGTTGTGGCTTACGTGTATCGGAGTTAACAGAGCTCAAATTATCAAACCTTTATCTCGAGATAGAATTTGTAAAAGTAATCGGCAAAGGCAATAAGGAACGTTTGGTGCCCATTGGCGGCGAAGCCATAAAAGCGCTTAAACTTTGGATCGATCATGACCGGGTACACATCCCAATAAAAAAGGGAGAAGAAGATATGGTATTCCTGAATCGTAGAGGCTCGAGGCTAAGCCGGGTCTATATTTTTATGCTGATCAAACAACTGGCAGAAATGGCAGGCATTAAGAAATCTATCAGCCCACATACATTACGGCACTCATTTGCAACCCATTTAGTTGAAGGTGGCGCTGACTTGCGTGCCGTGCAGGAAATGCTGGGTCATGAAAGTATTACTACGACGGAGATATATACACATTTGGATAGGGAATATTTGAAGGAAACGATTATATCCTATCACCCGAGGAATTGAGTTGCAGCGGCACGGGCAGTAGCAGTTTTAACTTGAACAAATTAGTGCAACTGCAACTGCTAACTGCTACTATAAGCAGCTTTAATCATCCTGTCTTTACCACTCATGTCTTTTCTTAACTCAATGTTAGTGAATTTTTTACTGCTTAATAATTCAATTATTTGTTTACCATAACTTTCGTTGATTTCAAAGAATAATAATCCGCCTTTTTCTAGGTGAGTTGAGGCGAAATCTGCTATTGCTTTATAAAAAATAAGCGGATCATCCTCGGGTACAAACAATGCGGCATGCGGCTCAAAGTCGGTCACATTAGTGTGCATCTGCTTTTTGTCTTCAAGGGTCACGTAAGGGGGGTTGCTAATGATGATTTCGAATTTCGGATTTTCGATTTCGGATTTAAGGTTTAGTATATCAGCCCGGATAAAATTGACATTGACTTTATTTAATTCGGCGTTTTCTTTTGCGGTTTGTAAAGCTTCGGATGAAATATCTATTGCAGAAACCTGAGCATCAGGCAGGTTTTTCTTCAGGCTGATGGGGATACATCCGCTACCTGTACCGATATCTAATATATTAAAAGGTGGCTGCCAACTGCCAACTGCCAACTGCCAACTTTTTATCATCCAGTCTACCAATTCCTCAGTCTCTGGCCGGGGGATCAGTACTGATGGATTTACCTTGAAAGTCAATCCATAGAATTCTGTATAACCTAATATATATTGAATCGGTTCTCCTGTTGCCAGGCGTGTTAATATGTTTGTAATTCTCTCACTATCAGGTGTTGATATCTCTGTTTCCGGGAAAGCTTTGATTTGGGCTGATGAGATATTAACAACATTTTCTAACACCATCATACACAATGAATTGACTTCATTGGCGTCATAAATGGTTGATAATTGATCTGCGAATTCAGCCGATACTTGCTTAACCGTTTTCATGTCGCAAAGAAACGAAAAGTTCTTTGGTCAATTCACTGTATTTTAGCGCCTAACTAACCTTGATTTAACAACTTATTCTATAAATTTTAACATTATAAAAATTCCGGTTTGCACAAGCCTATATTTGCGGCATGTTATCCCATGAACAATACATGCAGCGCTGTATCGAACTCGCTGAATTAGGTGCTGGCAACGTAAGCCCTAATCCTATGGTAGGGGCGGTAATTGTTCACGAGGATAATATCATAGGCGAAGGTTTTCATCAGCAATATGGCCACGCACATGCCGAAGTAAATGCTGTAAACCAGGCCCTTGCCAACTTTGAAGATGCTGAGGAACTTTTAAAACAATCCACAATTTATGTTTCTTTAGAGCCTTGCGCCCACTACGGCAAAACGCCTCCATGTGCTGATCTGATCATTAAACATCGAATCCCCAAAGTGGTAGTAGGCTGCCGCGATCCTTTTGCGCAGGTTGATGGAAAAGGCATAGAGAAATTACAGGAAGCAGGTATAGAGGTCATAGTTGGCGTCCTGGAAAATAAATGTCAGTGGTTCAACCGACGTTTTTTTACCAGGGTGCAAAAACAAAGGCCCTATGTGATCCTGAAATGGGCTCAAACCAACGATGGTTATTTTGCGCCGGATGATAAAAGTCAGTTTTGGATAACAGGAGAAGAATCGCGCAGACTAGTACATAAATGGCGTAGTGAAGAAGATGCTGTACTGATCGGGAAGCATACTGCCGCCATTGATGATCCGCAATTGAATACCCGTTACTGGCCGGGTAAATCGCCCAAAAGAGTAGTAATCGATAGGAAATTAGAGCTAAATAAAAACTTAAATATATACGATCAAAATACTGAAACACTGATTTTTAACGAGATTAAAACTGATATTGACGGAAAAGTTAAGTATATTGCGCTTGAGGATTTTGAACGTTTTGTGCCGCAGTATATCCTATTCCAGTTATATATGCAGGATATTCAGTCGGTGATCATTGAAGGTGGTGCGCATACATTAAATAGCTTTATCAATGAGGGGCTATGGGATGAGGCAAGGGTTTTTACAGGTGAAGCGGTATTGGGACGAGGAATAAAAGCGCCTTATATCAATGGAATTTCGGGCAGGGAACAAATTGTGGGGAATGATCGTTTAAGATTCTTTTATTATAAGCCTGTTAATTAATGTTTTATATTTTTTTAAGCATTTGCTGCAGTGTTACCGTTTCGGTGTTGTTAAAACTCGCCAAGCGGTACCAGATTGATGTTTATCAGGCTATAACCTGGAATTACTCAGCAGCTATATTCCTCACCTGGATATTTTTCAGACCACATTTTACAGATTTGCAGGGAGCGCCAATTCTTACTTATGCTGGTCTTGGGATACTTCTCCCTTTATTATTCATCGTTATAGCGGCATCAATTACACTGACAGGAATTGTACGCACAGATGTAGCTCAGCGACTTTCATTATTTATTCCTGTTTTATCATCGTATGTAATTTTCGGAGAAGTTTTAAACGGTATAAAGATCACCGGTATATCCATCGGTATTATCGCTATGCTTTGCCTTATTCCATGGAAACAAAAAGGTGCAGTAAGAAGAAGGCCTACTAATTCCTGGCTTTATTTATTGACGATTTTTGTTGGCATGGGGGTGATTGATGTACTCTTAAAGCAGATTGCCAAATTCACTGCAGTTCCGTTTACCACCTCGCTTTTCATCGTTTTTAGCTTAGCTTTTTTTGTTGCATTTATAGGCTTACTTTATATGGTTTTCACCAAAAAGATGCGCTTTTCGTGGCCTCATATTCTGATAGGCTGGGTATTGGGTGCAGCTAATTTTGGTAATATCCTGTTCAATATCAAAGCGCACAAGGCTTTGGCCGATCATCCGTCAACCGTATTCTCCACAATGGACATTGGCGTTATCGTTGCAGGTTCATTGGTAGGCTTATTCATATTCAGAGAAAAACTAAGCAGGCTTAACGTTGGAGGCATTATCTTAGCAATTGTTGCCATCGTAATCATTTACTTTCCTGAAATCTTCAATTTCTAAGCGATATTTGCCGGATGCTTTTTGAGGATACTTATTTAACTATCGACGCCAAAAGCGAAGGCATATTCCGCGATCGCGGCAGCAAATTTCTGGGTTATGCTTATCCGATTGCTTCTGACCAGGATATCAAAAACATCATTGCTGATCTGAAGAAAGAACATCCGAAAGCCAATCATCATTGTTGGGCCATGCGTTGGAGCACTGATCGCTCTGTCTTTAAACTGAATGACGATGGCGAGCCCTTAGGCACAGCAGGCAGACCGATACTGAATACCTTATTATCCAAAAATATCACGAATGTGGCAGTTGTGGTAGTGCGTTATTTTGGCGGTACTTTGCTCGGTGTTCCGGGACTGATCAATGCTTATAAATCGGCAACCGAATTAGCACTTGCTGAGGCTAAGATCATCGAAAAAACGGTTAATGATGTATATACCATCGTATTCGATTATTTACAGATAAACGAAGTGATGCGGATTGTTAAAGATGATAACTTGCAGCTATTGGAGCAGGCTTTTGATAACAGTTGCTCGATAAAAGTTTCTGTACGAAAAATGCAGGTAAATCATGTTATTGCGAAACTTCAAAAACTGACCTCTGTCAAAATAAAATACAATTACAGTAGCTGATCTGATCTTTTAAAATCAACAGCTTTATTGTGGCGATTTTATCTTTCCGATTACGGCTTATTTGCCTTATTTTAGTCGGGCATGCAATCATTCGAGATCAATAAGGAAGACCTGGAGCGCATCAAAACCGCGCTTGAGGGCGATGATGCTGAATTAGAGAAAGTTCTGCAGGAGTACCATGCTTCTGAGATTGCTATATTATTCGAAAGACTTCCTGTCGAATCGCGCGAAAGAATCATCAATATTCTGCCCTCAGACGAAGCATCCGAAGTTATTGCGGAAATGCACGAGGAGCAGGAGCCTGGTGAGTTGCTTATTAGCCTTGATCCGGAGAAGCGTTCGGAGATCATTGAAGAGCTGGATTATGACGACGCGACGGACATTATTTCCCAACTGGATGAGGAAGATCAGCAGGAAATATTAGAGGATATTGATGAGGAAGATGCCAGCAATATCCGTGCGCTGCTAAGCTATCCCGAGGATACCGCTGGTGGTATCATGAACTCTGAGGTCATCAAGGTAAATATCAACCAAAACAAAAAAGATGCTTTGGAAGATATTATCCGGCAGTCGGAAGAGATGGAGGAGTTTTACACCATTTATGTGGTGGATAATGATAATATGCTCAAGGGTATACTTTCCGTTAAGTCGATCCTTAAGGCTCCTGCTTATGCACGGGTTGCCGAACTGGTAAATCGTGATTTTGTATACGTAAAGGCCGAACTTGACCAGGAAGATGTAGCCGGATTGATCTCTCAATATAACCTGACCACTATACCTGTTGTGGACGACCATATGAAACTGCTCGGGCGCATTACTGTCGACGATATCATGGACGTAATGGAGCAGGAGAGTACCGAGGATATTTTGAAGATATCGGGTGTATCGGAGGATGAGGAACTGAGCGGTAACTGGAAGGATGCGGTGAAAAGTCGTTTGCCCTGGCTGGTTATCAACCTGGCGACTGCTTATCTGGCTGCCTCTATTATCCGGCATTTTGACTCGACAGTTGCTTTGCTTCCACAGATCGCTGCTTATATGACGATTATAGCCGGTATGGGTGGTAATGCAGCCACACAGGCACTTGCTGTGACCGTGAGACGTATTTCGTTAAGTGACCTGACAGACAGACAAGCTTATAACACTGTAATAAAAGAATTCCTTGTTGGATTGATCGATGGAGCAGCGAATGGGCTTGTCGTTTTTGCCATAGCCTTAATGTATGATGCCAACCCGATGTTGGGTTTAGTATTGTTCCTGGCGATGACAGGTAACCTGGTGATAGCCGGATTAACAGGGTCATCCATTCCATTAATATTAAAGAGGGTAGGTATTGACCCGGCTGTGGCGTCATCCATCATCATAACCACATTTACAGATTGTGCAGGATTTTTACTGCCGCTTTACCTTGCTACCAAGCTTTTGTTGCACCATCATTAAAGCAACGGAGCTTTTCCATAAATTTGAATAATTAAACCGAAACGAATGACAGAGATTAGAAACAATTGGACGAAGGAAGAAATTGCTGAAATATACCATAAACCATTGCTTGACCTGATTTATGAGGCGGCAACCATACACCGCGAAAATAAGGATTATTCAGAAGTACAGATCAGTTCGCTGATATCGATCAAAACAGGCGGCTGTCCGGAAGATTGTGCTTATTGTCCGCAGGCGGCGCGCTATAATACTGGAGTGAATGTTCATGCCATGATGCCAACTGAAGAAGTAATTGCTGCTGCCGAAAAAGCAAAAGCAGGTGGTGCATCAAGATTGTGTATGGGCGCTGCATGGCGCGAAGTACGCGATAACCGCGATTTTGATAAAGTGATCGATATGGTAAAAGCAGTGAACGATCTGGATATGGAAGTATGCTGTACACTGGGTATGTTGACCGAAAGTCAGGCACAACGCTTAGCTGATGCAGGTTTGTATGCTTACAATCACAATCTGGATACCTCCGAAGATGATTACAAGCGTATTATCACTACCCGTACTTATGACGACCGCCTGAAAACTTTAGAGCATGTGCGTAAAGCTAAAATTACAGTTTGCAGCGGCGGTATCATCGGTTTAGGCGAAACGGTTGAAGACCGTATTTCGATGCTGAAAACATTGTCTAATCTTCCAAAACATCCGGAGTCAGTGCCGATCAATGCTTTAGTTCCCGTGCAAGGCACGCCATTGGCCGACCAACCACGTGTGCCAGTTTGGGATATGGTGCGTATGATAGCGACTACACGCATCATTATGCCGAAAACGGTAGTGCGTTTGTCTGCCGGTCGTACGGAAATGAGTTTGGTAGAGCAAGCATTATGCTTTATGGCAGGCGCTAATTCGATATTTGCAGGGGAGAAGCTGTTAACTACGCCAAATCCGTCATTTGATACGGATATGGCAATGTTTGAATTGTTGGGTCTGAAACCTCGTGCTGCATTTAAGAATGGCAGGCCTGGTAAAGTTCAGGAAGTAGTTGAAGCTTAATTTAATGGCAAAATGAAGCGAATAAAGTTCAATACTACTTTTAAAGAAGATGAAGATGAACGTATCCGTTTTTTTGCGTCACTTTCTTATTCTGAAAGATTGAGATACTTTCTTAAGGCCCGAAAATTAATAAATTTTCACGAGCCGCCTCTTGAGCGCTTTGACTTAAAAATAGACTATTCGTATCGTATGCCGAATAGTCTATTAACCAATTTATTATGAAAAAATATATCCGTCTTGTTTTATTACTGTTGATAGCTTGCGGATCATCTACAATAGGTTCATGCCAGAAAAAGTCATTAAAGGTTGTCATTATCAGGCATGGTGAAAAGCCTGATAATGGCGATAACCTGAACTGCCAGGGGCTCAACAGGGCTATGGCATTGCCAAAGGTTTTGTTTGCTAAATATGGGACTGCAAGTGAGATTTATATTCCTACTGTGAATGCTGGTGCCAAAACTAAATCTGCAAGGATGTTCCAGACTATTACCCCTTATGCGGTAAAATATAACCTGAATATTAACAGCAATTATGATACGGAAGATTATAAGCATATCGCCAAAGATGTGTTTCAGCAAAAAGGAACAGTGGTATTGTGCTGGGAGCATAATGCTATACCACACCTTGCCAAAGCATTAGGTGTTCAGGGAAATATCAGAGATTGGCCCGATGGAGATTTCGATAGCATTTGGGTAATTACCTATAAAAACGGCGAAGCTTCTTTAACTGCCGATAAAGAAGGGCTGAGTCCATCAGCAAATTGTTCGTTCTAAACTTTAGCGCCTAAAAGCCAGCGCCAGGCCCAACGCGTTGCACGGTTAAAACCTTTCCATTCGTCAACAAATTCAATAATATCTACAAGACATTTCTCAGCGAACTTCTGTTTAAAGTTTTTGGAGGCGATCTTAAAAACCTTATTCGGATTTTCAAGGCCAATGCGTTCATAAATTTCACGTTTCACATACATGGTTCGTACAAAAAGAATGTTTCCTAATATTACATAACTGTATAAGGTCCGTTTAATGTATCCTGCCTTTGCCGCATAAATTTTGAGCAGACTTTTAGTAAACAGTATATGTCTCGCTTCCTCAATATTATGCAGGTCGAACATTTTCTTTAGCACCGTGTAAATGTTTGGCGATTTACGGACATGATTACCATAAATGTCTGTAACCAACTCCACCGATACACTTCCCATAAACAGGTAATCTGCAGGAAGGTATTTGTTGCTGAATTCGCCTAAAAATTTATGTATGCCGGTTTGCTTGATGGGTTTGCCACCCAATTTTGCAATAGCTTGTCCAAACATTTCCTGATGACGAAACTCTTCAATCAACTCTCTCAGCAAGAAGCGGTGTTCGACATCATCCAAAGGCAAGGTGAGAATATGCCGTGTCATGAACAGGCAAAACAGGCATTCACCCCAGGCATAAGACGCAATCACCTGAACCAACTCGTGACGGCCAAGCTCTAATTTTTGCTCAACTGTTAGAGTATCATAGATTTCAAGCCCTTGTAATGAGGTAAGTATTTCAGGCAGGAATATATCATCAGCCTCAGGCTCCAGTTGCCATGGAATATAAGTTTCCGGCATCAGAGGACGTTCCTTGCTGATCCTGATCAAGCGTTCAATTTCCTGTACTTCCATGGTTAAATTTCCAGATTTATCATTTTAAAGTCAAAACGAGATACGCTAAAACTATCGAACAAAGTACCGCGTTATATGTTCGTGATAAGGTTTAGGTTAGTCCTGATGTAAAAATCAGGACAAGCTCCCCGCCGCCCGGTGGGGAGTTTTTTTATGAATGGGACGGAAATAAAAAGTAAAGGGTTGCCTTAGCTAAGCATATACTTAACGCCGCGGAAAACAGGGTAAATGATGATCGGCGCAGCAATCACATCGACAGTATAATGCACGTGCTGAACAAGTAGCAAACAAACTACAATGATGGTGCCGGTAAGTGCCAGTATCTTATCCCATTTCCTTTCCAGGCATAAAAATGCAAGGAAGAGGATGGATGTATGGCCTGAGAAGAACAGATCTTTGGTAATAGTACTTCTACCGTAAAAAACAGCCGTAAGCGGATCGGTTAAAACGATCAATCCTTTTGGTGGTTCAAGCGGAAAAAAGCTGATAGCCAGTACGCGCAATATGGTGATGAAAATAAACGTCCACAGATAAGTAATGTAGATGGTCGGCTTTTCGATACCGCGCCATAGAGCATAAAAGCCAATACCCCAGATCACGGTAAATATTTCCCACGAAACATCATGGGGGGGAATTGCGGCCAGTACCCAATCATTTAAGAGTGCACCATCTCTTTTTTGTATCAGGTTAAAAAAGGAGGGTAGCATTAAGGAAATAATGATCATCAGTATCGAACCAATGATCAGTTGTGCCCGTTGGAGCTGCGAACTCCAGGTCATTTTCCAGTTCTTTCTTAACGCTATCGCAATTGGTCTTGCCACTTTTCTCTAGTCTTTTAAATCGGGGAACAAAAATAACAATATAAATGAATTGTTAAGTTTCTCTAAATTCTAAATTAATAACTAAGACGTAAAAAGAAAAAAATAGTTACATCCGGTAACATTTTTCCTTTTCAGGCTGTCTTATAGGTATTGTGCCACCGATCTATTCTAATCCTCTTCATCTTACCACCTCTGTGTAAAATTTATTAGCTGAATATCAATAAGTTAATAAAAAATACTAATTGATTAGTTGTAATACTAATATATTAGTATTAATTTAGATTTAAATTTTATAACGACATGCAAAAACTGGCGAAAAGAGAAGAACAAATAATGCAGGTGTTCTGGACATTGGAGAAGGCGTTTATTAAAGAAGTGATTCCCGAGCTCCCTGACCCAAAACCGCACTATAACTCAGTGGCAACGATGGTGAAGATATTGGAAGACAAGGGTTTTCTTGCTCATGAGACTATCGGTAACATATATCGCTATTATCCAATTATTTCACGGAATGATTACCAGGGTCATGCGATGAAGGATATTGTAAGCCAGTACTTCAATAATTCGTACCCAAGCATGCTGGCCTACTTCGCCAAAGAGCAAAAACTATCAGAATCTGAATTAAACGAAATATTAGAAATCATTAAATCAGCAAAAAAATGATACCCTATATCCTGCATGTAGCATTGCTCATATTGGTTTGTCTGTTGTTTTATAAGATATTTCTGCAAAGAGAGACATTTTACCGTCTTAACCGGGTAGTGTTGTTGATCTGTCTTGGCTTATCCTTTGTATTGCCATTGATTTCCATTCCCCAGGCATGGACATTGCGGATTGTCCCAACTGAGGCTACTGCAATCCAACGAACGGATGTTAAACCAACACAACAGCCTCAGACCTCAGTACCCCTGGAGCAAATCATTAAAAAACTAGCTGTAGAAAAAGTGCAGCCTGTAAAGGCTAAGCCGGTTGTTGTGGCGCAGGAGAAACCAGTTGCACAGGAAAAACCTATTTGGCCGGTCGTTATAAAATGGCTGTTCTATTTGTACTGGGCCGGTGTTGCTGCTTTTGGGTTGAATTTGCTACTACAGGTTATTGTATTGCTGATCCGGGCTTATTCTCACCCTGTTATAAAGGATGGCAAATTCCGCATTGTGGAAGTAACTGGTGATAAAGCACCATGTTCATTCGGTAATAATATTTTTATTAATCCTGAAAAATACGACTGGGATACCTATAACCAAATATTGATTCACGAAAAAGTACACATACAGCAGGGGCATAGTTTTGATATTATGCTGTCTGAGCTAGTGCTTGTTTTTCAGTGGTTTAACCCATTTGCCTGGTTATACCGTGGGGAACTGGAAAATAATCTGGAGTTTTTGACTGATGAGGCTGTCCTCGATCAAAACGAAGTAGAGAAATCCAGCTACCAGATGAGCTTACTAAAAGTATCAGCGCCACATTTAGCGCTGAGCGTTACCACCAATTACAATCAATCACTATTAAAGAAACGTATAGTTATGATGAATGCAAAGAAGTCCAACATCCATACGATGTGGAAATATTTTATCCTCATCCCGATCATGGGAGGGTTAGCCTGCGCGCTGAACGAAACTGCTTTCAGCCAGACTAATAAAAGCACACACGCTAAAACAACAGTAAAGACTCACCAATCGCACCAAAACTGGGGAAATACCGACAGAACTTCAGGCTCGTGGTTTGCAACGATAAAAGGTGAGCGGGTTCGTATCGAGTTCAGAAGCGATGAGGATGATAAGGATTGGAACAGCAGTTCGGATAATTTTAAGCTGAGCGAATTATCAGCTGTCCCAAGAGACCAGAAAGGTGATTTTGCCATTACCCGCGATGCCGGTACAATGAAATTTAATGGCATGTTTGATGGGAACCAAGGCTTTGGACATTACAAGTTTGAGGCTAACAAAGAATTTGAAGCTTATGTAGGCAACCAGGGAGTAACCGATATGGATTACCAGGATGAGTTTTCGTTCTTCATCCTTAATATTACCAAGGACTACGTGGCAATGCTCAAAAGAAATGGTTTTGGCAATATCTCTAAAAACGAGATGATATCGATGGCCGCCCTAAAAGTGGACGAGCCATTTATTAAATCCTGGAAAGAAAACGGTTATCATGATATTTCTGCCAACGACCTGGTTTCAGCAAAAGCATTAGGAGTAGATGGTGAATATATCAAGGAGATACACAGCGCCGGGTATCCGCATATCAGCTATAACCAGTTAATCAGCTTTAAGGCACAGGGAATTACAGGAGCATATATTCGTGGCTTGCGTAAAGGAGAAAAACCCGGAGAAGTTAGTCTGCCTTCACCAGAGGATGTATCATCTTATAAGGCCTTAAATGTGGATTCATCCTATTTACAAGGTTTGAGAACTGCCGGTTATGACAATATCCCTTTCAATGAGGTGACCAGTATGAAATCGCTGGATATTACTCCGGAATATGTAAAAGGCTTTAACCAGATCGGTTATAAAGATCTATCACCTAATGACCTGATGTCGTTTAAATCGCTTGGCGTCACCCCTGAATATGTAAAAGCTTTTAAAGACATAGGTTACAGCGATATCCCTGCTAACGAACTGATGTCATTAAAATCATTAGGAATTGATGCTGAATATGTGAATGGATTTAAGTCATTAGGATTTAAAGATATTCCGGTTAACGACCTGAATTCATTCAAATCATTAGGTATTACGTTTGAATATGTGAAAAGCTTCCAGGCGATAGGTTATAAGGACATTTCTCCGAATGAGCTGGCCTCATTAAAATCACTTGGTGTAACCGCCAAATTTATCAAAGGGTTTAAGGATCTTGGTTTTAATGTCTCATTAAACGAGGCAACTTCGCTTAAAGCTACTGGCGTAACTCCTGAATATGTAGGACAAATGAAAGCCAAAGGTTTTAACTCTAAAGACCTTGACAAATACATCCAGTTAAAGAATACGTTTAACTAAATCAACCCCATAAAAAAGACTTACGAAGTTTTTAAAACTTCCTAAGTCTTAATCCAATTATTCTCCAATAGCCAGTATTATAGACTCTGTTTTTACTTTATTTAACCTTTATAAATAATTAATTATGTGGATATTAATTATTCTGGTTGTATTGGTTTGCGCGTTGGTGACTATGATTACCATGCAAAATGCGCGGCGTTAATAGTCCAGCTCTCTGCAACTAAACCCGGCGGTATGCAGAAGCGATTCCACCGATGCAGGCTTTAGCCCTATAGCTTCAATCCTTAATACTTTATCGCAATCTTCCAGGTCAAAGTTCCATTGCCTGATGCTCGGGAAAGAGGTTAACAAAGCCTTCACTTTATTTACTTTCCTTTTGCTGGACACATTGGTTTTAAAAACTAATACTTCCATAATCGTATTTTATAATGTTTTGAATCAATAACTATCGGGATCGTTGAAATTGGACAAAGCCTGGATTTTATTCCGTTTCTTTTGGAGCTTCCTGTGTTGTTTTGGTTTCATCCCAATCAAATCCGCCACGATGACGGCCCCATTTTCCACAACGGGCACGCATCTGCTCCCTGAAACGTTCCTGTTCTTCGGGACTCATATTTTTAAAGCGTTCCATTTTATGGCGCATCCATGGTGCACCGCCACGGCCCTTAGGGCCTCCAAATCCAAATAATATCTTAGATAATATCAGCAGTCCTGCGGCTTGCCAGTAGGTGATGGTGGTAACATGGAATATATCTGGCAACAGGTTATTCCACAGCAGCATCACAATGTAGCTGATGAGCGCTAAAATGCCCACTATCAGGAACGGTACAAAAATCAGTTTCTTTCTGAAGTGAAGCTTATATCTGTAAGCCGTATCTTCAAAGTTTCTATTTGTCATGTCTTTATTTTTTAATCTTCTATAATTTCTTCATACAACTGTTTAAGCCGTTTGCGCAGATGAAGTACTGCGTAACGTTTGCGCGATACCAGCGTTTGTATTTTTTCACCGGTACGCTCAGCTATTTCATTAAAAGGAATATTATCGAGTTCCTGCCATATAAAAACCTGCCGTTGTTCTTCGGGCAATTCATCCAGGGCCAGGAACAGCTGCTCCCAAAACAGGTTGCGGATGTATTCGGTTTCCGGGGTAGTGCCTTCGGTTAATAGTATGGCTCTAAAGTCTATACCTTCTTCATCATCCTCATCTCCGGATAGGTTGATGTCATATAGCTCCTCAGTTTTTTTGCGGTTTTTGTCGATGATCTTATTGGTCGCCACCTTGTAAAGCCAGGCGCCGGTTTGCTCTATCGGCTGGGCGTTAACTACCGAGCTGAGCTGGTACCAAACATCCTGCAGAATGTCCTCGGCATCAGCGTCGGTTTTTACCCTCCGGCGGATAAAGCCCAGCAAACCCTTACCATACGCCTTGATTGTCTGTATGATATGGTTGTTTTTTTCTTCGGGCATTACGGCTGTGATCAATTTATTTCTCCTTTAAAGGTAGAGACGAATGACCCTGAAAAACATTTTAAAAAAAATAAAAATTGTTTTTTGGGAACCTTTTCTTGTTCTTTTAGAGTGACTAAGACTGATTTTATTACAAGGGTTCAGGTTTCTGTTAAATGGTTTGGTGCAGCCAGGATTGATTACCTCATTTTTATTTCTGAAATTGGCTTAACAATCTCAAGCCAATTAATATGAAACTCGTTCCCAAGTTTATTTTATCTGTGCTATGTTTCATAAGTTTCTCAATGCTTTGGACACAAGCCAATGCTCAGGACGCTCAGTCAAAGATCATCGCTGCGATGAAAAATTCTGAAAATGATTGGAATAAAGGCGACCTGGATAGCTTTATGAAGATGTATACTGATGAGTCGACTATGATGATGCCTACCGGTCCTGCGGGAATAAACACCATTAAGGAGCTATATGAAAAGAAATACTTTAATGGCAAAATGCCCAAGCAGAATCTGCATTATGATGAGTTGAAGGTGACTTTGTTAGGTGAGAAGTATGCTTTACTAACGGGAAAGTTCACTTTGTCAGGTAATAATTTACCAGAAAGGTCAGGGCGGTATTCATTGGTGATGATCCTGACCAAGAATGGTTGGAAAATATTGCATGATCATTCAAGTTAATTCTGCCCACTATGAAAGCATACACACAAACAACCTTTGTTCCGCAGTTTTTTGTTGGGAAGAATGGCGCCGATGCTGTTGAATTTTACAAGAAGGCTTTCGATGCAATCGAACTAAGGCGCTTTAGCAATGATGATGGTACGGTGCATGTTTCAGAACTGGAGATAGGAGGTGCAATATTTCATATTCACGAAGAAAAACCCAGTGCAAGGCGATACAGTCCCGCTTTATGTGGCGGTACGACCACGATTATGGGTATAATGGTTGCCGATCCTGATGCAGTGATGGAAAAAGCAATTGCAGCAGGAGCCACGGTAATTTCACCTATGCAGGATTATGACTATGGCTACAGGCAGGGCGATATTCGGGATCCGTTCGGTCATCAATGGATGATTGAGAAGGTTATTTAAGCGCGTCGAAAGCATATTTAGCATCGCTCCAGAATTCATCTAACGCGATTATTCTCGGTTTGAAAAAGGAGATCAATTCCGGCCAATCGTCTTTATTGAAAATACTTACTCCGTATAAATGCCTTATTATACGACTGGTAATTTTCCCTTCCTCATTGATGTGGTGTAATTGCCATTCCCAATCCTCATTCAGGGCAGAATGAAGAACATTTTTTAGTTCGAGGAATTGCTCAAAGAATAATTCCTGTATTCCTACGTCAGGATGGGTAATGTCAATAGCTATTGAGGCAGATTTTTTTCCGGCCTCCATCCGGAAGTAAACGTATTTGATACCGGTTTTATAATTTACCCAGTTCACCCGTAAACTTTCGGCCGATAATTGGGGCGAAATGTATTGACCGAAGGTAGTCCAGAAAGTTTGTTTGAGTTGAGATGCTTCGTCTTTTGAATACAAAACGCCTAATTTATTGTGAACGCAAAATCCAGCTTATCATCCTGCGAGCTGCTGCCTAATACTAACTTGTAATCACCCGGATAGGTTTTCCATCCATGAATTTTCAAATCCCATTTTTGCAAGTCTTTTACAGGTATTTTGATTGTGACGGATTGCTCACCTCCTTTGGTTATTGATACGCGTTTAAAGCCTTTTAACTCCTTGATAGGCATACGGTCAACCTGAGGATATTGGATATAAGCTTGAACTACTTCATCGCCATCCATTTTACCTGTGTTTTTAACTTTCACGGTAACATTTATAGTGTCCTTGGTAGTGTATTTCTTAGCCGGACTTTTCTCTGCCTGGTATTCAAAAGAAGTATAGCTTAATCCGAAACCAAAAGGGTATTGAACGGGACCGTTGAAGTAACGATAAGTACGGCCTTTCATGGAGTAGTCAGAATAATCCGGAACGTCTTTTATTGATTTATAAAAAGTAAGCGGTAAATGCCCTGACGGGGATATTTTTCCAAAAAGGAGGTCAGCAAATGCATTTCCGCCTTGTTCGCCGGAGTACCATCCAAATACAATGGCATCTGCATAGGGCTCAATAGCTGAGATATCCACATCACTACCCGCAGTCACTACAGCAATGATCGGTGTTTTAGCACTATGTCTTAATGCTTTCATGAACGCGATCTCGCTTGCAGGTAGGCTTAGGTCTTTCTTATCACCGCCTGATTTTGACAGGAACGCATCGCCTGCCTCACCTTCTAAAACAGGTGATAAACCAACCACGGCTATAGTAACCGAGCAATTACCCGCGGCCCAAGTGCCACCAAAATGTGTGGTATCTGTATAGTCAGAACCTAAATCATATTCAATCCTGGTAGCCGGATCGACGGCACCTGTGATACCTTCGACAAAGTTTACTACCCTGCTGCCTACACCGTGATAATTTCCTATCATTGGATCAAGTGCTGCAGCATTAGGGCCCAATACCATAATACTTGGATAATCAGCTTTATTAAGTGGCAATATATTGTTGCTGTTCTTTAACAAAACCATGCTTTGCTGTGCTACTTTACGCGCCAACGCAACATGCGATGCATTGTGAACACTGTCGGCACCATAGCTGTGGAATGGTATCTTTTGCGGATCATCATAAAAGCCAAGCTTAAATTGAGTGCGCAAAAGCTCGGTTAATCGCTGGTCTACTTCTTTCTCGGTTATTAATTTCTGATCGATGGCTTTGATCACATCATTCTGCAATATGGTGGAACAATCGAGGTCGATACCTGCTTTTATAGCAGCAGCAGCTACCTCAACTGCATTAGGTAAAGTTTTGTGGGTTAAATAAACATCATCTAATGCACCGCAATCAGTTACAATATGGCCTTTAAAACCCCATTCCTTTCGTAATATATCAGTCAATAGCATTTTATTGATCGAATTCGGAACGCCATTGATACGGTTATACGCGCTCATTACTGATTCGACACCATTGCTAACTAAAGCATGGAACGCATACAGATAGGTTTCACGGAAATCTTTTTCATCTACTTTTGCGTCGAAGACATCCCTGGTTGCCTCAGGACCGCTATGCACGGCAAAATGTTTGGCAGTAGCGGATGCTTTTAAGTAATGCGGATCATTACCCTGCAAACCTTTAACGAATGCGCTGCCTATGGTTGCGGTTAGGAATGGGTCCTCGCCGTAAGTCTCTTGTCCGCGGCCCCAGCGTGGATCACGGAATATATTAATGTTGGGCGTCCAGAAAGTTAGCCCCATATATTGCAAGTGGCGGTCTTTGGCTATCGCAAGGTTATATTTTGCACGTGCTTCTGTAGATATTACTGTTGATACTTGTTTTACCAGGTCATCATTAAATGTTGCTGCCATACCGATAGCCTGAGGAAATATAGTAGCCTCACCGGCACGGGCTACGCCGTGTAAACCTTCATTCCACCAATTGTATGCCGGGATACCTAAACGCGGAATGGCTTTGCTATTATATCCTAGTAATGAGACCTTTTCTTCTAAAGTTAGCTTTGATATCAGGTCTTTAACGCGGGTATCCAGCGGTTGACTCATATCCTTATAAACAGGTACAGATTGTGCCTGGATAAGTGTTGAATAAAAGCAGGCAGAAATGGCAATAGCAAGGAGTTTTACAGGGTTTTTCATGACAGGCTAAACATAAGGAGAAAAATTGCAGTGCACAAGAAATGTTTGTCCAACGGTTAATGCTAAAAATTACTACTTTAGCAACCAACTACGCTTACATCCGATGAAAAAAATCTGCTTAACAATCCTGAGTTGCCTATTCATTATTAATGCCATCAGTCAATCTGCCCCAAAGCCTTATGGCCCATTGCCAACCAAAGGTCAATTGCAATGGCAAGAGACAGAAATGTATTGTATCATCCACTTTGGCCCCGATACCTATACAGATAAGGAATGGGGATATGGTGATGAAGATCCAAAAATTGTAAATCCGACTGAGTTTAGTGCGACGCAAATTGTGAGCTCATTAAAAGCAGGTGGTTTTAAAGGAATAGTGGTAGTTGCCAAGCATCATGATGGTTTTTGTATGTGGCCAACTAAAACTACTGAACATAACATATCAAAAAGCCCTTATAAAGATGGTAAAGGCGATATAGTAAAAGAGTATCGTGAGGCTTGTGATAAGCTGGGCATTAAGATGGGCGTATATTGTTCACCATGGGACAGGAACAGCGCATTATATGGAAAGCCCGAGTATGTAACTGAAGTTTATCGCAAACAATTGCAGGAGTTATATAATAATTATGGACCATTATTTATTGTTTGGCATGATGGCGCAAATGGCGGAGATGGATATTATGGTGGTGCGCGTGAAGTACGTAAAATAGATCGTTCAACCTATTATGGCTGGCCTATAACATGGGGGATCGCAAGAAAATTGCAGCCTAACGCTGTGATTTTTGGTGATGTTGGTCCTGATGTACGTTGGGTGGGTAATGAAGCCGGTCATGCAGGTGAAACTTGCTGGGAGACTTATACACCGCATGCACCAGAGCCAGGTAAGGAACCCGGCAACGGCTTTACGAAAGATGCCGAAGGTACTGAAGGCCATCGCGATGGTAAATACTGGATGCCTGCAGAGTGCGATGTGCCGCTTAGACCGGGATGGTTTTATCATAAAGATCAGGATGACAAAGTAAAAACGCCGGATTCGCTTTTCAACCTGTATTTCAAAAGTGTAGGGCATGGCGCTTGTTTAGATCTGGGTTTATCGCCTGATAGAAGGGGTTTGCTTAGCGATAACGATGTAAAAGCTTTAAAAAATTTTGGCGATATATTGAAACAAACATTTGCAACTAACCTTGCTAAAGGTGCCACATTAAAAGCAAGCAATGTAAGGGGAGGGGACAATGATAAATTCGGCCCCGCTAAATTGCTGGATAACGATCGCTACAGTTACTGGGCCACTGACGATAAAGTAAAGACGCCAGAACTTGTACTAGACCTTCACAAGAACAAATCATTTAATATTATTCAGCTTCGCGAAAACATTAAGCTGGGGCAGCGTATAGATGAAGTAGCTGTAGACGTTTGGCAGGATGGCAAATGGCGCCAAATCGCTACGGCAACAAGCATAGGAGGGAACCGCCTGATCCGTTTGCCAGAAAGCATCACTACTAATAAAGTGCGCCTAAGAGTTACTAAAGCGCCGGTTTGTATTGCGCTAAGCGATTTCGGATTGTATAGTGAGCCAAACCTTAAAAAAGGTTAATTTTAAATATGAATTACCGGAAGTTATCACTTGTTTTTTTATTATTTCTCGCCACAGTAATCACTGTATCAGCGCAGGAATTATATGATACGACTGCTAAACCAAAACTGATCTCAAAACAATTCAGCTTTACGGAAGGCTCGTCAGTTGATAAACAAGGCAATGTGTTTTTTACTGATCAGCCTAATAACAAAATATGGGAATATAGCGTAGATGGCAAGCTTTCTGTTTTCATGGAAGATGCATTACGGTCTAATGGTACCTATTTCGATAGTAAAGGTAATTTGATTACATGTGCAGAGAGCAAGGATCAATTGATCGCCATTAGTCCAAAAGGGAAAGTTAAAGTTTTAGTGAACGACTATAATGGTCACCGATTGAATGGCCCCAATGATGTATGGGTAGCGCCAAACGGGAATATATATTTTACCGATCCGTATTATCAGCGAGATTTCTGGGGCAGGAAAAAGCCGGATATCGAAGGGCAAAATGTTTATTTCCTTGCCAAAGGCAGCAGTAAACCGGTGATAGTTGTTTCTGACATGAAGAAGCCAAATGGTATAGTTGGTACACCTGATGGAAAGTATCTCTATATCGCCGATATAGAAGCTAACAAAACCTATAAATACACTATTGCACCGGACGGCACATTGACTGACAAAAAACCATTTGTTGAACAAGGATCAGACGGGATGACGCTGGATGAACAAGGCAATGTATATTTAACCGGAAATGGCGTTATTATCTACAATCCGCAGGGTGTTAAAATAGCTCACATAAAAATTGATGAACCCTGGACCGCAAACCTATGCTTCTGCGGAAAAAATAAGGATGACTTGTTCATTACCGCTTCAAAAGCCATCTACATTTTACATATGAATGTAAAAGGAGTAGAATAAAGGGCCCCTTATTATTGACTAATCAGATAGAATTTATCAACTTTGTAACATGGAAAACAATGTGCAATGCCCGGTAGATTTTGTGCAGATGAATGAGAATAAAGCACGGCTTACGGCTTTGTTCGTTTTAGCATTAGGTGTAATTTTTTTGTTTACAAACTGGTGGATCATTATCACCTTCCTGGTTATTGATTTTTTAGTGAGAGCTAATAACCTTGGGAAGTATAGCTTGCTTGCTATATTGAGTGATGCTCTAATCAGTCAACTAAAGATAAAAAACAAGCCTACCGACCGCGCTCCTAAACGATTTGCCGCTGGGGTGGGGCTGATATTTACTATAGGCATATTGATTCTGACCTTGCTAAAACTAAACACAGCGACGCTGATAGTCACTTTGGTGCTGATTTTTTTCGCTTTTTTAGAATCGTTCGTTGGCTTCTGCGCGGGATGTTATGTATACAGTATCTTAAATAGCATCGCTAAGCCATTTAAAAACAATTAATTATATAAAGAATATTTTTTTTCAAATAAATACTACTAAATAGATAGATATTATATACATTTATTGAGTCGATTTATTTAAACAAAGGATAGGTTATGTTATCAGCACTAAAACTAAACAGCTTTCCGTACTTCGATCTGACGGAGATTGAAGCAGATCGGGATTTGACCTTCAGATCATTTCAAAAATATGAACCCGTAAGATCAGGGGATGTATTACCGGATTTTTCCCTTGAGAAAGAACCAGGAAGATGGCAGCAGTTTTTTAACGGTTCTGAAACTCATGGCCCGATTCTATTTCATCAGTTATTGAATAAGCCATTAGTGATCGGATTTTATTCGTATCACTGGCAGCAATATGGAATCGAGTTGTTGAAACAATTAAGTTCTTTACAGGGTGAAATTACTGCTAACAAGGCGAGCCTTTTAATTATAAGCTCAGAAAAAGACAGGAAACTAGAAAAATTGGTATGGGACAATAACTTATCACTTAACTTCTATTTTGATAAGGATAAACAAATAGCCGAAAAATTCAGGATATACTCAGAACACGACCCAATCTGGAATAAGTTTTCGGGTATTGATACCAATGTGCCTTTACTGGCTACTTATGTGGTGTCGGCAAGCGGTCAGATTGAATATGATCATATCGATCCTGACTTTTCAAAAACATTTCCAACAGGTGAGATTATTTCTGCTGTAAAAAAGGTTAGCAGCCAGCAGAGTAATATACGAAATATACACAGGTCGGCGGGGCGATAACATAGTCTCGTAGCGACCAGTATTAAGAGACTATTTAGGTAGTGATTTCTTAGTTTTTTTGGTTTAACAACGGAAGCCGGGATGGTTTCCGTTGTTTCTAAAGTCGGGTGACCGAGTGGATAGGTGATGGTCTGCAAAACCTTTTACGGCAGTTCGAATCTGCCCCCGACGTCAAAATTCTTTTTTAAAACTTTTTAAAAAACATATTTGCGAAAGCCTTGTTTTCTGCAAAATCGATATGTTTTATTAAGATAATATTAATAAATATTATTTCGCTTCAAAAAAAGTTGTTCCCAAATCTAATTTAGTTAATATTGCACCCACCAACAGCCGGTTATGGGGAAACTTATAGCTACCGTACACAAAAATTACTTTAACAAGATAAAAAACTTTGCTATTAAAAACAGAGTTAATCAATGTATATCCTAACTTTGAATATCAATCTGCCGAGCTATAACATCACCTATAGAAAACACGCTTAACCCCGCAAACATTACATGGAAAAAAAAGCTGCATCTTCACCAAAATTCCTGTCAATTGATATTGGAGGATCGCACATAAAAGCTACCGTATTAAATGACAAAGGTGCCCTGCAAATGGATTACGACAAGATACCAACGCCATTGCCCGCAAGCCCCGAAAATGTGGTTAATGCCATCAAAAGATTAGTAAAGGGTTTTCCTGCTTATGATTATATCTCGGTAGGCTTTCCCGGTTATGTTAAACATGGCGTAGTTAATACCGCACCTAACCTTGGAACTGATTTTTGGAAAGATTTTGATCTGAGCAAAAAACTGGAAAAAGAGCTAGGGCAACCTACACGTGTAGTGAACGATGCTGATATGCAGGGCCTTGGAATAGTAAGCGGAAAAGGCCTGGAAATGGTGATCACCCTGGGAACAGGATTTGGTACCGCTTTATTGGTAGACGGTCAGCTGATGCCGCATTTGGAATTAGCACATCATCCTTTCGCAAAGGGAAAAACTTACGATCAGTACGTGGGCGAAAGGGCACTGGAAAAAGAAGGCATTGAGAAGTGGAACCGCCGCATGAAAAAGGTTTTGAAAACTTTAAAAACCGTAGTCAATTATGATACCTTATATATAGGAGGCGGAAATTCAGATAAACTGAAATTTAAGCTCGATAAGAATATGAAGCTGGTTACAAACCAGGATGGTATTAAAGGCGGATCGCGTTTATGGCTGAAAGATACCAGGCAGGATCTAATCACTTCGGTACCGTCAACAATTAGTTAATCAATTTAAATCAATCATTCATCTATAGTTAAAAATATGGATTCAACTACAAAAAGCATTGAACAGTTAAGTATCGATACCGTTAGGGTATTGTCAGCCGATGCAGTACAAAAAGCAAACTCAGGACACCCGGGCACACCGATGGCTTTAGCGCCGGTTGGTCATGTGCTTTGGTCCCAGTTTATGCACTATAACCCCAAGAACCCGCATTGGGCCAATCGCGACAGATTTATCTTGTCTGCTGGTCACGCATGTATGTTCCAGTATAGCTTTCTGTATCTGACTGGTTATAACATCACCCTGGATGATATCAAGAATTTCAGACAGTTACACAGCAAAACCGCTGGTCACCCTGAATATGGACTGCTGGATGGTATCGAAGTAACTACAGGTCCGCTGGGACAAGGGTTTGCTAATGGCGTAGGTTTCGCTATTGCTCAAAAATATTTAGCAGCAAAATACAACAAACCCGGCTTCGATATTTTTGATTATAAAATATATGCTATTTGCAGTGATGGCGACTTAATGGAAGGTGTTGCATCGGAAGCAGCTTCATTAGCCGGTCACCTGGAGTTGGGTAATATTATTTATATCTACGATGATAACCATATCTCAATTGAAGGTGATACTGATATTACTTTTAACGAAGATGTAGCTAAACGTTTTGAAGCATACGGCTGGCACGTGCAGGTAGTGAATGACGCAAATGACATCAAAGCACTATCAAATGCTATCAATAATGCAAAAGTTGAAGTAAGCAAACCATCACTGATAAAAGTTCGTTCGCACATTGCCTATGGTAGTCCTAATAAAGTGGACACCGCAGGTGCTCACGGCTCGCCGCTTGGCGCCGATGAAGTGAAACTGGTTAAAGAGTTCTTCGGCTTTGACCCTGAACAATCATTTGTTGTTCCGGATGAGGTATTGAACTACTACCGCAAATGTGGTGAAAAAGGTGCCGGTGCCGAACAAAAATGGAATGACCTGTACAAAGCATACAAAGAAAAATTCCCTGAACTAGCTGCTGAATACGAACAGGCAGCAAGTGGTGAGTTACCAGCAGGATGGGATGCTAATTTGCCGGTATTTAAACCAGAAGGAAAAATGGCTACCCGCCAGGCATCAGGCAAAGTATTGAATGCTATTGCCGGTAAATTACCAAACTTAATAGGTGGTTCAGCCGACCTTGCACCTTCAACAGACACTAATTTAAAAGAATACGAATCCTTTACTGTTGAACAACGTTTTGGCCGCAATTTCCACTTCGGTATCCGTGAGCATGGCATGGGTTCAGCATTGAATGGTATGGCGTTAACAAAAGGTATTATTCCTTTTGGCGCTACCTTCCTGATATTTTCAGAATACATGCGCCCGCCGATCCGTTTGGCTGCCATCATGAAGATCAGGCCGATATTTATCTATACACATGATAGTATTGGTTTAGGTGAAGACGGTACAACACACCAGCCGATAGAGCAATTGATTTCTTTACGTTCTATTCCAAATATTGTAGTGCTTCGTCCTGCTGACGCCAATGAAACTTCACAGGCATGGCGGGTAGCCCTTGAGCATAAAGATGGTCCGGTTGTATTAGTATTCACTCGTCAGGGATTACCGATTATCGACCAGGATAAATATGCTAAAGCTACAGGAGTAGAGAAAGGTGCTTATATTCTGTCTGATTCTCAAAGTACACCTCAGGTAATCTTAATGGCAACCGGTTCTGAAGTGTCGTTGATCCTTTCTGCGCAAGCTAAATTGGCTGAAGAAGGTATCCAGGCACGCGTGGTAAGTATGCCATCATGGGAACTGTTTGAAAAACAGGATGCTTCTTACAAAGAATCGGTATTCCCTAAAGCGATCAGAAAACGTTTGGCAGTTGAAGCAGGCTCACCACTTGGTTGGCATAAATATGTGACCGATGAAGGCGACATCATTGCGATGCACACCTTCGGTGAATCAGCACCTGCTGAAGAATTGTTCAAAGAATTCGGCTTTACAGTTGAGAACGTAGTAAATAAAGCAAAAGCGCTGTTATAAGATATGAGATTTGAGATGTGAGACATGAGATTTGAATCTGCGTCCCGCGTTTCTGTTTGAGTTTATTTATTAAGAAAAAATAGAAGGAAAATAAATCATGGCAACTAATAGAGTAAAACAAATCCACAGTTTCGGTCAGAGTATCTGGCTCGATTTTATTAATCGTGAGATCATCCAAAATGGTACTTTAAAGAAACTGATAGATGAAGACGGTGTAAGAGGGGTAACCTCAAACCCGGCTATTTTTGAAAAAGCCATTACCAGCAGTTCTGATTATGATGCTGATATTGCAGAATTAGCAAAAACTACAAATGATAACGAGGAGATATTCTTTGGAATTGCAGTTAAGGATATCCAAAATGCAACCGACCTTTTTAAAGGCGTTTATGAAGAGTCAGACGGTGTCGACGGTTATGTAAGCTTAGAAGTTTCACCTTTCCTTGCACTGAAAGAAAAGGAAACTGCTGAACAGGCTGAAAAATTATGGAAAGCTGTTGACCGCAAAAATGTGATGATCAAAATTCCGGGTACTAAACCGGGTTTGGGTGCTATCCGCAGCTCAATAGCAAAAGGTATCAACATCAACGTTACCTTGTTATTCGGCCTACCACGTTACGAAGAAGTGGCTGAAGCATACATTGCAGGTTTAGAAGACCATTTGGCTGCAGGTCATTCAATCGGTCACATCAGATCTGTTGCGAGCTTTTTCTTAAGCCGTATCGATGTGTTGGTTGACCCAATGCTGGATGAAAAAGGCGCTCCTGAATTAAAAGCGGAAGTAGCTATCGCGTCAGCTAAAAAAGCATATGAAATTTATAAAAGAATTTTCAGCGGTCCCCGCTGGGAAAAACTGGTTGCACAAGGTGCGAAACCACAACGTTTATTGTGGGCAAGCACCAGCAGCAAGAACCCTGCATTTAAGGATACCAAATATGTTGAAGCATTGATCGGTCCGGATACTGTTGATACAGTTCCATTAGAAACTATCGAAGCTTTCCGCGATCATGGTATTGCTGCGAACACATTGGAGCAAGGCCTTGACCAGGCAACTGCCGTATTGGAAAAATTGAAAGCGGTTGGCATTGATATCGACAAGATTACACAGCAACTGGAAGACGAAGGGGTCGATAAGTTCAACAAACCGTTTGAAAAACTATTGCAAGCAATTGAAGACCAAAAAGTTAAAGTCTGATTGCTGTGGAGACATTAGCCGTAAAATTCCTATTCTTTGACATAGGAGGCATATTGCTCACCAATGGTTGGGGGCATGAATCGCGCCAGGAAGCAGCAAGATTGTTTAAACTTGATTACAAAGAACTAAGCGATCTGCATACCTTCATTTTTAATGTGTATGAAGCCGCAGGCGTCGATCTGGATGAATACCTGGATACAGTTATTTTTAATCATCCGCGCGATTTTACCCGTGAGGATTTTAAAAATTTCATGTTCGAGCAATCAAAGGAGCTGCCTGATATGCTTGCCTGGTTAAAGGAATGGAAAAAAGATTGCGGTTTCCGGATCATATCTATTAACAATGAGGGCAAAGAGCTTAATGATTACCGAATCAAAAAGTTTAAGCTTCATGAATGCTTTGATGCATTTGTATCTTCGTGCGAAGTGGGTATCCGCAAACCCGATCCGGCAATATTCAGGCTGGCAATGGGCATAGCAATGGCGCAACCACAGGAATGTGTTTATTTCGATGACAGGAAAATGTTTGCACTTGCTGCCGGAAAGCTCGGTTTGCGCGCTTATCAGCATACCAGCTTCGAAACAACAAAAAAAATATTAGAAGATTTAAAAAAAGAAAACTCAAACCAAAAATGAGCACAACATCAAATAAATATGCCTTTGGCGTGATTGGCCTGGGTGTTATGGGCCGGAGTTTATTGCTTAACATGGCCGATCACGGTTATGCGGTAGCTGGTCACGATAAAGACGCTTCTAAAGTAAACTCGCTGAATGAAGAAGGAAAAGATAAAGATGTGCAGGGTTTTAGTGATGCGAAAGAATTTATAGCAAGTTTAACTAAACCGCGCGCTATCATGATGCTGGTACCTGCCGGTAAGATAGTTGACGCTGTAATAGAAGAAATGACCCCGCTGCTTGAACAGGGGGATATATTAATTGACGGAGGTAACTCGCACTTTACTGATACCAATCGCCGTGTAGAAGAACTGGAAGCAAAAGGCTTACACTTCTTCGGCATGGGGGTTTCAGGTGGTGAAGAAGGCGCACGTCGCGGCCCAAGCATGATGCCTGGCGGCGATAAAGAAGCTTACAATGTGATGAAGCCTATTTTCGAGGCCATTGCAGCAAAAGTTGATGGAGCGCCATGCGTAACTTATATCGGTCCGGGTGCATCAGGTCACTTTGTGAAAATGGTGCATAATGGTATCGAGTATGGTCTGATGCAATTAATTGCTGAGGCATATGAGATCATGAAAAAAGGTCTGCAGATGGATAATGCACACATTGGCGAAGTGTTCGCTAAATGGAATGCAGGTCGTTTGCAGTCATTCCTGCTGGACATCACCAAAGATATTTTCCATTACAACGCTCCGGGAACAGATCATTTGTTGATTGACGACATTAAAGACGAAGCCAAAGCAAAAGGTACCGGTAAGTGGACCTCACAAGTGGCTATGGATCTGCAGGCACCGATCCCGACAATTGACAGCTCAGTGTCTATGCGCGATCTTTCTAAATACAAAGAGTTGCGTGTGCAAGCTGGTGCTTTATATGGTGATGGTGAAAAAGCCTTAGATGTTGATACAGATTCTTTCCTCGAATCACTGGAACAGGCATTTTATTTCAGCATGATTGTTTCTTATGCACAGGGCATGCACCTGCTTTCAAGAGCATCAGAAGAATATAAATATGATCTGAAACTTGGCGAGATCGCTAAGATCTGGCGCGGAGGATGTATCATTCGTTCTGCATTTTTGAATGATATTTTCAAGGCGTACGAAAAGAATCCAGCATTGGCTCACTTATTATTGGATGATAGCATTCATTCAATAGTATCACAAGCGGTTAAAGGCGCCCGTACCGTATTGCCTGCAACAATCGCTGCCGGGATAGCTGCGCCATGCTTTACTGCATCTATCAGCTATTTCGACAATTTTATTAATAAACGTATGCCATCGAACCTGATACAGGCTCAGCGCGACTATTTTGGAGCGCATACTTATGAGCTGATCGGCAAAGAAGGTGTATTTCATACTCAATGGGCTGAAAATAACCGTGACTAACAAACCCTTATTCAATCGAAAAACTACCATGAGCGCAAACACAAAATCAGACCCAACTATATTTGTCATTTTTGGCGGAACCGGCGACTTGACGTCAAGGAAAATAGGTCCGGCTTTATATAACCTGTTTCTGGACGGCTGGATGCCAAATAACTTTTCAATAATTGGAACAGGCCGTACACAATATACTGACGAGCAATTCAGAGAGAACCTGTATAAGGATCTTAGCCAGTTTTCGCGCAGCGGAGTACCGGATAAAGACAAATGGGCCACATTTTCTGAAAATGTTCACTACCAGGTTTCTGATGTAAAAAATGCTGAAACCTATAAAGAGTTCGGCAAACGCATAGAAAAACACGCTGCTGATTGGAAAGCAAAACCTAATGTGATCTATTACCTGGCGGTGTCTCCAAACCTGTTCCCGATCATTGCATCGAATCTGGCTAAAGCTAAGCTTGCAGATGATAAAAAGAAGACCAGGATCGTAATAGAAAAACCATTCGGCCACGACCTGGAAACCGCTAAGGAACTTAACCAGCTACTATCAGGTATATTTGATGAATGCCAGGTGTATCGTATCGACCATTATTTAGGTAAGGAAACAGTACAAAATATCATGGCCTTCCGTTTCGCGAACTCGATTATGGAACCGCTTTGGAACCGTAATTTTATTGAGCACGTCCAGATATCAGTTTCTGAACAATTAGGTGTAGAAGAACGCGGCGATTATTATGACGGTTCTGGTGCACTGCGTGATATGATTCAGAACCACCTGCTGCAATTGCTTTGTCACATTGCAATGGAGCCGCCTGTAAGCTTTAATGCTGATGAAGTGCGCGACCGTAAAGTGGACGTGTTGAGGGCCATGCGTAAATTCACACCAGAGGATGTTCGCAATTCAGCAGTACGTGGACAGTATGGCAGCGGCTGGATGAAAGGCAAAGAAGTTCCCGCATACCGTGATGAACCTAAGGTTGATCCTCAATCGAATACGGAAACTTTTGCAGCTATCAAATTCTTTATCGATAACTGGCGTTGGCAGGGGGTACCGTTCTATCTGAGAACAGGTAAACGCCTTCACCAATCTTCATCGGTTATCACCATACAGTTTAAAGACGTTCCTCACCTGATCTTCCCTACGGAAGCGGCAGAAAGCTGGCAGCAAAACAGGCTGATCATCAGCATACAACCTGAAATGAGCATTCGTTTGCAGGTACAGGCTAAGCGCCCGGGTATTGATATGGTTCTGAATGCTGTTGACATGGTATTTGACTATAAAGGAACTTATAGCCAACAGGCGCCTGAAGCTTATGAAACCCTGATACTGGATACTATGCTTGGCGATCAAACCCTGTTTATGCGTGGTGACCAGGTGGAGGCTGCATGGGAATTGGTAATGCCAATATTGAGCACATGGCAAAATAAAAAGAGCCTGAATTTCCCGAATTATTCAGCCGACTCATGGGGACCTGAATCTGCTGAGGCACTAATTGCACGCGACGGATTTAACTGGTTTACACTACCTGTACAAGGGAAAAAATAATTATTTGATGAAAATAAATGTTTTTAAAAACGAGGACGAAGTTCTTCATGGTTTGGCAAATTATATTGTGGAAACCGCATCGGCATCAATTTCCTCAAATGGGCAATTTTCCATTGCGCTATCGGGCGGAAATTCCCCTAAAAAATTATATGAGCTTTTAGCTTCTCCATCCTACAAGGATAAAATTGAATGGAGCAAGGTTCATTTCTTTTTCGGGGACGAGCGCTATGTGCCGCATACCGATCCGCAAAGTAATTACCTGATGGCCAAAAAAGCTATCCTGGAGCCTTTGGAGTTGAGTTTTAAGCAAATATTCCCGATTGATACCTCGCTAAGCCCTGATGAAGCGGCAAAAGCTTATACACATGATATCAATTTGTACTTTGCAGGTACTGAGCCATGTTTCGACCTGGTTTTATTGGGATTAGGTGATAATTCGCATACTGCCTCATTATTTCCGCATACTCCTGTTCTACATGATAAAACTGCTTCTGTAAAAGCTGTTTACCTTGAGGATCAGAAGGTATATCGTATCACGATGACAGCGCCTTTGATCAACCTGGCACGTCACGTAGCTTTTCTTGTGTATGGCGAAGGTAAAGCGATTGCAGTACATCATATTATCGAAGATAAAAGAGATATTGAAGAATATCCTGCCCAGTTGATCAAACCTCAAAGTGGTGATTTACAATGGTTTTTAGATACTGGGGCAGCTAATAAATTAGAACGAAAATAAATTTCTTTTTAATTGACATTCAAAATATATTTGTAAAAAGCATTATAACTGTTTACTACTTTATATGAAACGTCTTAAGTATTGAGCTTAAGACGTTTTTCATTTTTGTATAAACCTGATTTATTGCACAGGTTTTTGCTTAACGAATACTATACACGGGGGAATTTGTGTGGTATAATAATTGTAAGTTAAAAACCAAAGTTTGAAAATCCCGTAAAAAGAGCTTATCAAACTAAATGTTTCAGGAATTAATTAATTTAGTTCCTCGTTAACAGGAGATTAACCGAAATCTACTTATTATGTCGAACCTTACTTTATCGGAAAACACGCCTTTTGAACCTGAAATAAACTATTGGAAAGATAAGCTGAGATGGATCAAACCGTTAAACCTGTTTACCGACTCTGCCAGATCTGATAAAAAGGGGAACAACAAGCATAGTTCCGAATTTATTGTAGACGAAAAGTTAAAGAAGCAATTAAGCAAATTCAGTGATGATCAAAAAGTGTCGCTGTTTGTTACATTGCTGTCTGCCTATAAGGTATTGCTGTATCGGTATAGTTCGCAGGACGATATCTGCGTAGGAAATGTTATTACCCCTGACAATCAACAAGCAGATCATTTAAACATACTTCCTTTACGGACAGAAATAAACAGCAGCAGCAGTTTTGAGCAATTGTTACAAAGTGTAAACAGCACGGTGAACGAAGCCCGCCGGTATCAGAATGTCCCTCATGAGAAATTGACGGGACTGATAAGCGAGGAGGCGGACCTGAATTCTAATCCTCTGTACCAGGTAATGTTCATTTTGCAGAATGGCGTTGCTATTCCATCAGAGCTTACACGTGAGTCGGATTTAACTCTTTTTATTAAGGAGGGAGATGCCGCGCTTTCTGGCAGAATAGAATACAACTCAGACCTTTATAAAGAGGATACCATCTGTCGTATAATAGATCATTATACACTACTGCTTAACTCAATACTTGCCCATCCTAAAAAAAGCATCGGTTTGTTACCTATATTAACTGAGACAGAAGAGCATAAGCTTTTAAACGAGCTTAATAATACAGCATTTGATTATCCTAAGGATAAATCGCTGATCGATCTGTTTGAAGAACAGGTTAAAAAAACGCCTGATAATATTGCAGTTATTTTTAATGAACTTGAAATTACCTATAGGGAGTTAAATACGCTTGGCAATCAATTCGGAGACTACCTTCGCAAAACTTACCAGGTAAAGGCTGATGATCTCATTGGGCTTAAGCTGGAACGGGGCGAGTGGCTGGTCATAGCCATTATCGGGATACTGAAAGCAGGCGGGGCGTACGTTCCTATTGATCCGGATTATCCAGTTGAGCGCATCAACTATATGATAAATGATAGCGCTTGCAATGTATTGTTAGACAAAGAGGAAATAGAGCGATTTAAAAAAGTACAGGCCGATTTTAGCAAAGAGAATCTGAAAAGCGGCGCTAAAGCTGATAACCTTGTCTATTGTATCTATACTTCGGGATCTACAGGTAATCCTAAAGGGGTTTTGGTTGAACACAGAAATGTGGTAAATCTGATCTGGTCTCAACGTGATGTTTATAAGATAACTGCTGACGAAAGAGTACTTCAGTTTACCACCATTACTTTTGACCCTTCTGCAGAACAGTTCTGGATAGCGTTTTTAACCGGCGCTGCATTGGTTGCACCCGATAAGGCTACGGTATCAGACCTCCATGCACTGGAAAGCTATATTATAGCCAAAAAAGTAAGTCATATTCACACAGTACCGGCAGTTTTAGCTGAACTATCAATCGATGATATGAGTAATGTGAAGCGGGTGATAACCGGGGGGGAAAGCTGCTCGCCATCACTCGTGGAAAAATGGAAAGGCTGCTTCACGTTCATTAATGAATATGGCCCTACGGAAACTACTATTACCTCGATAGAATATAAGGCTGAACAGTCGGACAACTATCATGTTTTCGTGCCGATCGGTCGACCTGTAGCTAACACAGATATATACATATTGGATGATCATCAGCGCTTATTGCCATTTGGCGCTTTGGGCGAAATCTATATTGGTGGTGATGGAGTGAGCAGAGGATATTTAAATAGGCCTGAGTTAACCGAAGAAAGGTTTCTAGCCGATCCGTTTAAAAAAGGGAAACGGGTATACCGGACGGGGGACCTGGGAAGATGGCTGCCTGATGGCAATATCGAATATCTTGGACGCATAGATGACCAGGTAAAGATTCGCGGCTTCAGGATTGAGCTGGATGAAATAACAGCTAGTTTACTAAAGCATCCGAAGGTTAGTGCTGCTGTTGTGGTTGCTAAAGCTGTCAGCGGACAGGACAAAGAATTGATCGCATATATAACAGGCGAGTCGGAAAGTGTAGAGTTAAGAGACTATTTAAAAGATCAGTTACCATCGTACATGGTGCCCGGCTATTATGTACACATGGATACAATACCATTGACCAGCAATGGTAAAGTGAATAAAAAAGTATTGCCAATGCCCAAGGGAAGCGGCTTAAGCGATTCTTTATATATAGCGCCATCTACAGATATAGAAACAAGCCTGGTAAAAATTTGGGCGGAAGTATTAAATCTGCCTGAAGAGAGCATCAGCATAAAAAGTGATTTTTTTGATCTGGGTGGCCATAGCATAAAAGCTACAAGGTTAAGAGGGCTGATCCACAAAAAATTGGGTGTCAAACTGCCTATAAAAGAACTTTTTTCAGAAAATACAATTGAGCTCCAGGCAAAATCAATTGCCAATAAAGAGATCAACACATATGAAGCGAAAGAATTAGTTTCTGAACAGCCTGATTATGTTTTATCACCAACGCAGCGCAGGTTGTGGGTACTACAGCAACTGGATGCTTCACAAAGTGCTTACAATATCTCTTATGTTGTAAAACTTGAAGGTAAATTAGATAAAGCAGCTTTAGAAAAATCAATCCAGTCCATCATATCGCGCCATGAAGCTTTAAGAACTGTATTTAAAGAAGATGATGAAGGCAACCCTAGGCAGCAGATCATCAACCCTGAAAACTTCCAATTTAAGTTAAAAGAGACCAACCTTGGAAGAACGGCTGATAAACAAGCTGTATTGAACAGATTGACCGAAAAGGAAACTACTTCAGGATTTAATTTAAGTACCGGCCCACTGCTACGTTGTCATCTTATTCAGCTTGAGGCTAATACACATGTGCTGGTAATTGTTCACCACAACATCATCAGCGATGAATGGTCGATGACCAATTTCCGCAGAGAACTTAGTACTTTCTATAACGCTTATGCTGAAAATAAAACGCCAAAGCTTTCTCCGTTACGCATACAATATAAAGATTATGCTGCATGGCATAATCACCAGCTTGGTTCGGATGAGATTGCATCTCATAAAGTATATTGGCTAAAACAATTCGAGGGTGAAGTGCCGGTTTTAAACTTGCCTGCAGATAAAGAACGCCCTATATCCAAGACCTTTAACGGCGCCGGGCTTAATCTGAAAATCAATATCTCTGTATTAGATAAACTAAATAAAACAGGTAAATCTTCGGGCAGTACCTTATTTATGAGTTTGCTGGCCTGTGTTAATGTCTTGTTTTATCGTTATACCGGCCAGGAAGATATTGTAATAGGCAGCCTGATAGGAGGGCGCGATCATTCAGACCTCGATGATCAGATTGGTTATTACATAAATACTTTGGCTCTCAGGACCCGCTTTAATGGTTCAGACAATTATGAAGATCTATTAAATCAAATAAAAGAAATCACTTTCGGCGCTTATGAGCATCAATTATATCCATACGATGAATTGGTTGATTCATTAAAGCTTCCGAGAAATATAAACCGTAATCCGCTTTTTGATGTAATGGTAACATTACAAACCTCGCTGGAGCAGGATGCGGAATTTACGATGACCGGGTTAAAAACCAGTCAGTATGATGCTGGCGAGTCGCGGATAATAAAGAATGATGTAAACTTTATATTTTCTGAATCTAAAACCGGTCTGGAACTATTTTTGGAGTATAATACGGATATATACGGCGCAGAGCAGATGAAGCGAATGCTGAAGCATTTCGAAAACATCATGACTGCGGTAGCTCGTGAACCCAAACAGAGTTTGTCGGGCATAGATTTCCTGACTAGCGATGAAAAGAAACAGTTATTAAGCGATTTTAATAATACAACTATCGGTTTTCCTTCTGATAAGACAATTGTGGACCTGTTTGAAGACCAGGTAAGGAAAACGCCGGGAAACCCTGCCGTTATTTTTGAAAGTACAGAGCTTAGCTATCAGGAGCTGAATTTTATAAGCAATCAGCTGGCTGATTATTTAAGAAAAACTTACAGGATTAAGCCTGATGATCTGGTGGGTCTTAAACTGGAACGTAGCGAGTGGATGATCATTGCTGTTTTAGGTATCCTGAAAGCTGGGGGGGCATATGTGCCAATTTCACCTGATTATCCGCAGGAGCGTATCGACTACCTGATTAATGATAGCGGCTGTAAGGTGGTGATTGATGGTGAAGAGTTAGAGAAATTTAATAAGGTTGAAAGTAAATACAGCCTGGAAAATCAATCAGCCGGTCTTGAGCCTCATCATTTGGCTTATTGTATTTATACATCGGGTTCAACCGGTATGCCAAAAGGGTGTTTAATTCAGCATAATAGCCTGGTAAACAGATTGTCATGGATGCAGCGGAGTTATCCTTTAACCGATAATGACGTCATTCTGCAAAAAACAACTTTTGTATTTGATGTTTCGGTTTGGGAATTACTATGGTGGGCAACACAGGGCGCGAGTGTTTGCCTGTTAAAAGATGGTGAGGAAAAGAATCCTGATGCTATTATAAGTGCCATTGATGAGCATAAAGTCACTGTAATGCATTTTGTGCCTTCGATGCTGAATGTGTTTTTAGAATCGCTGGAAAGTGATAAATCTAAGTTATATCAGTTAAAAGATATCAGACAGGTATTTATTAGTGGCGAGATATTAACTGTAAACCAGGTAGAAAGATTTAAAGAGCTATTCTTTAACAGGTCACTGGTGAATTTATATGGCCCTACAGAAACTTGTATAGATTCAACTTATTTTGATCTGACCGGTGAATCGTTAAAAACTTCGGTACCGATTGGCAAGCCCATTGATAATACACAAATTTATATTCTTGACAAACAAAAGAACTTATTGCCGGTTGGAGCAACGGGTGAAATTTGTATCGGAGGAATAGGCTTGGCGCGAGGGTATCAGAATGAACCTGATTTGACAAATGAGAAATTTATCCCGAATCCTTTTGTAAAAGGAAGCAGGATATATCGCACAGGTGATTTTGGCAGGTGGAGAGCAGACGGTAACCTGGAATACCTGGGGCGTGCTGATGACCAGGTAAAAATACGTGGTTACAGAATTGAACCTAACGAGATATCGGTAGTTCTTCAAAAACATCCTAAAGTAAGAGAGGCAATTGTAATTGCTGCACAAATAAATGAACCAGAAAGCGAACTAATTGCGTATACAACCGGCGATGTAAAGGCTATTGAGTTGAAGGAGTATTTGAAGGAGCATCTGCCGTTGTATATGGTGCCTGGATATTACGTTCATCTTGATCGGATTCCTGTAACAAATACGGGTAAAGTAGACAGGAAGGCTTTGCCAGTTCCGGAAAGTAGTGGTATATTTAAGCCTCCTCACATAGCGCCTTCAACAGAGCTCGAAAAAACTTTGGTGAGGCTATGGGCTAAAGTACTTAATCTGCCAGAAAAGGCCCTGGGACTAAAAAATGATTTTTTTGATATGGGCGGCCATAGTATAAAAGCTATTCGCCTGCTTGGATTAATACATAAAGAATTGGGAGTAAAATTACCATTGAATGAGTTGTTTTCTAAGGGCACCATTGAACATCAGGCCTCTATGATAACCAATAAGGAATTAAATACATATGAGGTTATCGATAATGTTCCTGAGGCGGAAGAGTATAAGTTATCTTCAGCGCAGAAGCGCCTGTGGATACTAAATCACTTTGAAGGCGCACAAAGTGCATATAATATTCCATACATTATTTCACTGGAAGGGAATTTAAATAAAACGGCCCTAAAGGATGCTTTCAAGGCTATGGCGGTGCGCCATGAGATATTAAGAACTGATTTTAAAGAAAATGCAGCTGGCGCAGTATTTCAGGAGATTGCCAGTCCTGATAAGTATGTTTTTGAACTCAAGGAAACTGATTTAAGTAAAAATGCAAATAAGCATACCGTATTAAATCAGATAATAGAACTTGAAAGCTTTGGCGGTTTTGATTTTATAGAAGGCCCGTTATGGAGATGTCATCTTGTCCGGTTAGAAGAAGATAAGCACATTCTGATCATGGTACACCATCATATTATAAGTGATGGCTGGTCAATGGATATTTTCCGTAAAGAATGGTGTGCGTTATATAATGCCTATTCAGGAGGAAGCTCACCCCAATTAGCTCCGTTACGTATTCAATATAAAGATTATGCAGCATGGCATAATAAACAGCTGCAGTCTGATGATATACTTTCACACAGAGAGTATTGGTTAAAGCAATTTGAAGGCGAAATCCCTATCCTGGAGTTGCCGGCTGAAAAAGAACGGCCTGCGATAAAAACCTTTAATGGCACAAGCATCACTACTACTATTGATGACAATGTTCTGGATAAGCTAAACAGGACAGGAAAAGCACTGGGTGGTACACTGTTTATGACTTTACTTTCCTGCGTAAATGCTTTGATGTACCGTTATACCGGGCAGGAAGATATTGTGATAGGAAGCCCGATAGCAGGCCGCGAACACCCTGACCTGGAAAACCAGATAGGTTTCTATATCAATACACTGGCTATCAGGACGCGTTTTGATGGTTTAGGTAATTATGAGACTTTATATGATCATGTTAAAGAGGTTACTCTCAGTGCGTATGAGCATCAAATATATCCTTATGATGAACTAGTTGATTCCTTAAAATTACCGCGAAATATCAACCGCAATCCATTGTTTGATGTAATGGTCGTACTGCAAAACTCAATGGAGCAGGATGCCGAGTTTACATTGAATGGGTTACATACAAGTGAATATAAAGCAGGGGAGTACAGGGTTGCCAAGTTTGATGTTAACTTTATATTTTCTGAATCAAAGAATGGACTAGAACTGGTTTTAGAATATAATACGGACATCTACAGTGATGAGCAAATGCACCGGATGTTAAGTCATTTCGAGAACCTGATAGCTGCAATTGCACAGGATCCAAAGCAAAGTATAGCTGCAATCGATATTCTAACCAAGGAAGACAAACACCAGCTTTTTGATGTATTTAACGATACACTGGTATATTATCCGAAAGAAAAAAACCTTGCCGGCATTTTTGAAGAACAGGTATTAAGAACTCCAGATGCCGTAGCACTGCGTCAGCACGATCAGACTATGACGTATAGGGAGTTAAATGAGCGTGCAAATCAGCTGGCTCATTACCTGATCGAAAGTGGTGTAAATAAAGCAGACAACATCGGTTTATTGGTAACCCGTAATTTCCATATGATTGTGGGAATGTTCGGTATTCTTAAGGCCGGTGGTGCATATGTGCCTATCGATCCGGAATATCCGATAGACAGGCAGGAGTATATCCTTCAAAACTCAGCGGTTAAGAAAGTACTTACCGACGGGGAGTATCCGCTTGCTCAACTTGTTCCGGCCGAATTATTTGTTAAACTCAGAGAAATTGATCTGAGTACCTACAGTAAAGAAAATCCAAACCTTGATATAGATAGTACACAACTGGCCTATACCATTTATACATCCGGCTCTACCGGTCGGCCTAAAGGTGTGATGATCGAGCACCACATGGCGGTAAACCTGGTATTGTGGGTAAATACCGAATTCAACGTCGGGCCTGATGACCGTTTACTATTTATTACGTCAATGTGCTTTGATCTTTCGGTTTATGATATTTTCGGAATGTTGTCTGCGGGCGGATCATTGGTTATTGTTCAGCAGAATGAGTTGTTGGATGTGCCGAGGCTGAAGGATATGATGCTGAGCTATAAGATCACCTTCTGGGATACGGTACCAACTACCATGGATTACCTGGTGCGCGAACTCGAAGCTCACGACAGATCGTTCCTGCAAAAAACGCTTCGCGTTGTATTTATGAGTGGCGACTGGATACCGGTAAACCTGCCTGATCGTATCAAAGTCTATTTCCCTAAAACCCGTGTTATAAGTCTTGGTGGTGCAACAGAAGGCACAGTATGGTCTAACTTCTATCCTGTTGAAAAAGTTGGTGCCAACTGGGGAAGCATACCGTATGGCCGGCCGATGAATAATAACTTCTTCTACATTCTGAATGAGAAGTTACAGCCCGCACCGATCGGTGTAGTTGGCGAATTGTACATTGGCGGGGTAGGTGTTGCGCGGGGCTATGCAAACGATAAGGATAAAACCGATTATGCCTTTGTAAAAGATCCGTTCAGCGATAAGGCAGGCGGTCGAATGTATCGTACAGGCGACCTGGGACGAATGCTTCCGGACCTTAATATGGAATTCATCGGTCGTAAAGACGACCAGGTTAAGATCAGGGGATATCGCATTGAATTGGGCGAAATTGAAAGTGTTCTGCGTCAATGCGAACAGGTAAGCCAGGCAGTAGTATTAGCAAAAGCCGACAAGGACAAGAAAAAACGTCTGATAGGTTATGTGGTTGGTAAAGAAAATTATGATCGTGCATTTGTTATCGCTTTCCTGAAAAGCAAGCTGCCTGATTATATGGTGCCGACATTATGGATGGAAGTTGACAATATTCCGCTCACGGCTAACGGAAAGATCGACAAAAAATCGTTGCCGGAATTTAATGCGGAAGAACAGATCAAAGACCAATATGTTGGGCCGCGTACAGAATCAGAACGCCTGCTGGTTAAGATTTGGGAAGATGTATTAAGAGTAGGAAACATTGGTGTAACACATGACTTTTTTGACCTTGGCGGCCACTCGCTGTTAGCAGTGCAGATCGTCAACCAGATCAAGAAGCATACAGGTAAGATATTACCGATCTCAGTTTTGTTTAAATACAGCAATATTGAGTCATTAAATGCGTTTCTGAACGAGAACGATACAGAGAAGGTATCCAAATCTTTGGTTCCGATAAAACCTTCCGGTAATAAAATGCCGGTGTATTTTATCCATGGCGTTGGTTTAAACGTAATGAACTTTGCCGACCTGGCGATGTATATGGATAAGGAACAACCGGTATTCGGAATTCAGGCGCTTGGTTTGGGTGGAAAATTCCCGCCTGTTACAACGATAAGTGAAATAGCCAAAATATATGTTTCTGAAATAATTGAGCATAATCCTAATGGCCCTTATGCTATCGCAGGTTATTCTTTAGGTGGTTTTATCGCTACAGAAATGAGGAAACAATTTGAAGCATTAAACAAAGAAGTGACCGTATTAGCTATTATTGACACCTTTGCTGATTATACAGATGACTTCTTTACTATGCTGCCTAAAAAGCTCGACAGGCATATCAGGAAGTGGATAAACCTGGGATTTTCATTTATTCGCAATCCGAATAAAACAATTCAGAAGCAACGGAGTATATATCTGGAAGATAAACAATATCGTTATGATGCGATAAAGCTGGCAAAGGAAAGTGGAGATATAGAGTTTTACAATTTGATGAAACATATCAGGGCAACTTATTACGAATCTTACAGGAAATCGAAAATGGAGCCATTTGATGGGTTTGTATACCTGTTCAGAGCTACGCATTGTTTACACTATACAGATGACAAAGTATACCTTGGGTGGAGAAAATATGCGTTAAAGGGGGTGAAGGAGTTCTTAATTCCCGGAGATCATAGAACAATGTTGCTAAAACCTAACGTAGAAGTGTTTGCAAAGGCTTTACAAGAGGTGCTGGATAATTCTGTTGCGGAAAACAAATAAAAACTAAAAATGATGTGAATGAAATCACATCGAAAAAATAATCTACCAAACTGTATGAAGACAGGCAACAAAAAAGCCATGTTCATATAGCGTATTAACTACTTAAATGAAAATAAATCACATAATAATGAATTTTGATGCCGGGGGTGCGCAGACCTTTGTGGCATCGCTGGCAATGGAACAGAAAGACCTTGGACACGATGTTTCAATAATCGTAATTGATGAGCTTATAAATTCAGATTTTCAAAAGCTGTTGGTTCAGGGTTTACGCGAAAAATCAGTTGATCTTTATTTTCTAAACAGAAGGCCCGGAAGAAATATTACAATAGTTAATACAATAAGAGGGATTATAAAAACGCTTTCTACAGTTAACCCCGATATTATTAATACGCATATTTCTACCTCGCATTTAATTGTAAGTATTTGTTTAAAATTTGCATTAAGCCGCTTGAAAGACAGGCATGTTATCACTGTGCATAATGCTCCTGAAGAGTGGAGCAATATGACCCATAGGTTTAATGAACATACGCCAAGTATCTACTGCTCATATTCTGCATTGGATATGAATCCGAAAAGGGATTGTTTAAGTACCGCCATTCAAAATGGCATACCGAATTTAAAAATTGATGACCGAGCGCTGCCGATACTAAAGCAGTTTAATAACAATGGCGTAGCGCACCGCTTTGTTTTGTGTGTTGGACGACTGTCAAAACAGAAGAATTATGATATGGTGTGTGAAGTAGCGCAACATTTCGAAAATAAGAATGTACATTTTTTAATATGCGGTATAAAGCAGGAGACGGCAGAACAAGATCTGGAGAATTTTAGTAAGATATCAAATATTCATTACCTGGGTACTAAAACCCAGGAAGAAGTCTATTCATTGATGCATAATTGCGATTGCTTTTTTAACGCATCTTTATGGGAGGGTTTGCCAATAACGGTATTGGAAGCCTTCTTCTCTGGTATACCTTGTGTCCTCTCAGATATACCTCCGCATATTGAAATTGGCACCGATATGCCTTGTTGTTATATTTCAAGCCTTGATTCTAAGGATTCATTTATTCATAACATAGAAAAAGCACTTACTCACGCAGAAAGCAAGGAGGAGATATTAGAGGCACGCAAGCCATTCTTAAGGAAGTATAGCATTGCAACAACTGCAAGTAATTATGTGGAGTTTTATCACAAAGTGTTGGAGAATGTATGATATTAGTTAAATAATGATATCCCGGAAATCAGGCACCTCAATGCCTGATTTTTTTTGCCTGGCCACATCTGAAAGGGGGATAACCCCTTTTTTAGATATCTGGTTTCTCCGTTCTTACGTCCTAATAAGTTCAATTTTAATTGGTTAGTTATTTGTAAAGAACTTGTTACGTTTCTTGAATATCTGACGTTTTTCTTTCCCAAATAACCCTGCTACAGCGGATTTTCGATAAAAATTTTAGAGAAAATATACCATTTTCGTCTGTTTTCTGAAAAAAATTAAAAACCCATAATAGGTTGATAATCAATATGTTTTTGAAAATCAATTAAAGTATATATTAATTTTTTTTCTCCATAATTAATTTTTATGAAACTTCAATTCTTACACGAGCGTAGAAGAAACCCTAAAAAAATGCTGTTATGGAAATGAAAAAATTGGCCCCCCTCGCAGGTGTAATGTGCTCCCTGGCATTACTAACTGCCACGATGCTCTCATCCTGTAAAAAGGATTCTTCAGTAATTCCTTCAACTGATGTCACCGGCACAACCGAGGCATCGAATAGTATAAATTATGGAAGTCATCATCACACCGGATATATTGATACAACGAGTAAACCCCAGGGTGGTACATCATTGGGCAATCCATCTGGCACAAACGGTTCAACCGGATCAACTGGTACTGTAGGAGCAACAGGAACAATAGGTACCGCTGGTACAACGGGTGTAACCGGTAAGACCGGTAAAACTGGTAAGACTGGCACTACTACTGGAACTGGTGGCACCGGCACAACTGGTACCACAGGAGCAACAGGTTCAACAGGAACAACCGGCACTACCGGTTCAACAGGTACTAAAACCGGAACTACCGGTACTACAGGAACAACTGGTACAACCACAGGTACATCAAGTACAAACACCAATTTGGTGTATAAAGCGTCGGCACCTATAAGTTTAAGCAATCAAAGCAATATCACAATTAGCGGTGATTCGATCAACGTTGGCAATAGCGGTACAGTGGGTATCAAACTAAATAATTGTACTAATGTGCATATCACCAAATGTAAGGTGATGAATTCTACCAATGATGGTATTCAGCTTAACAATTGTACTAATGTTACCATAGACAGTTGCTTTGTTACCAACGTAAGAGCCGGTGTTAATGCTATGTTCAGTACAACTGTAAAGGTGAACAACAACCAGTTCCTGAATATGAATGGGCCATTCCCATCAGGAAACTTCGTTCAGTTTAATAATGTGAACGGTGGTGGCTGCCAGATCGAGTATAATCATTGCGAAGATATAGTAGGCGTAGCCCAGCACCCTCAGGATGGTTTGAGTGTTTATCAGTCAAATGGTTTGCAAGGCGACTCTATTATGGTGATCGGTAATTATATCAGAGGTGGCCAGGTACAGCATGATTCAGGTGGTGCAGCAGGTATAGTTTTAGGTGATGTTGGTGGTTCATACCAGGTAGCCCGTTACAATATCCTGGTTAACCCAGGTGCAGTAGGTGCACAGGTACAGGGTGGTAGCCATATTACGATGGATCATAACACTATCTATAGTGCAGCAACACCATTTACCATGACAGGTATAGCATATGGTAACTATTCGGGTGCTGCCAGTACAGATGTCACGATTAGCTATAACAAGGTAAAATTCTTCCAGACATCAGGAGCAGAAATGGATGCATGGTGGGATCCAAGTACAGCAACTCAGCCACAGGGATGGACTACCAATATTCTTAAAGCAAGTATTGATGCCAGCATATTACCAACAACAATAATTACACTCAACTTATAAGATTTTAAGAATATCCTTAATCTAAATCAAAAACGTGAGCCCGGTTAGTATATCACATACTACCGGGTTTTTGCTTTTTATACTATAGAAATTTCCTTCGGCGACACTTTCTCCATAACCTAACGGAAATTGTTTAAAACTATGTAGAAAACGTGTTGAAATTTAATCAATTGATAATCAGGCTGTTTGAATAATTTCAGCAATGTAAAATTTTGGAGACAATTTATACCGGGTTTAGTCCTGATAAAATTGCCTTCAAAACCCTAATTAATTTAACTGCTATGATTCAACCTGGACTCGCCAAAGGCCGCGCTGCCTTTGCTTTGCTCTCATGTGCATTTCTCTTTGCACTATTTGCAACTTCCTGTAAAAAGGATGAACCCGATCCCCAACATTCTGCGGACGTAAACTTCAATGAAAGTAATAGCCTTATTTTTAAACATTATCATCCCCGAACTCATAATCAGTCCTCGTCCGGCACGAGTGGTACTACCGGGACGACAGGAACAACGGGAACCACAGGAGCTACTGGTACGACAGGCACAACCGGCTCTACTGGAGCTACAGGCACAACCGGAACCACTGGAAAAACCGGCACCACCGGTAAAACAGGTACGACAAACGGTACATCAAGCACAATAACCAATTTGGTGTATAAAGCATCGGCACCTATCAGTTTGAGTAATCAAAGCAATATTACTATCAGCGGTGATTCTATTAATGTGGGCAATGGCGGCACAGTAGGTATTAAGTTGACTAATTGCACGAATGTTCACATCACCAAGTGTAAGGTAATGAACTCTACTAATGACGGTATTCAGCTTAATAATTGCGCGAATATTACTATTGACACCTGTTTTATTACCAATGTTAGAGCAGGTGTTAATGCTATGTACAGCACAGCAGTAAAGGTGAACAATAACCAGTTCCTGAATATGAATGGTCCATTCCCGTCAGGAAACTTTGTACAGTTTAACAATGTAAGTGGTGGTGGTTGCCAGATTAATTATAATAAATGCGAGGATGTGGTAGGAGTGGCCCAACACCCCCAGGATGGTTTAAGTGTTTATCAGTCAAATGGCTTACCTGGTGATTCAATAATGGTAATCGGGAACTATATTCGCGGTGGCCAGGTCCTGCATGATTCAGGCGGTGCAGCAGGTATAGTTTTGGGTGATGTTGGCGGTTCATACCAGGTTGCCCGTTACAACATATTGGTAAACCCAGGTTCAGTAGGTGCACAGGTGCAGGGCGGTAGTCATATCAAAATGGATCATAATACCATTTATAGTTCTCCTACGACTTATTCGGTTGTGGGAATTGCTTACGGGAATTATTCAGGTGCATCAAGCAGTGATGTGACTATGAGTTATAACAGCATTCGATTCTATCAGACCTCCGGCGCAGAGTTGGATGAGTGGTGGGATCCAAGTACAGCTACCCAGCCGCAAGGATGGAGTACAAATATTCTGCAGGCAAATATTAGTGCAAGTATATTACCTTCAGTTATAATTACCCTAAACCTATAACAATCAGCCCCGAACAGAACATATATAAATGTGGCTATCTTGTGTTGTGAATTATGGATACGCCTAAACACCAAGCGGTTAGCATGCTGATAAAATGCTAGCCGTTTTCTTTTTTACCCCTGATTTCAATTATTAAATTAGAAATCATTGCTCCTTTAGTATCAATAAAATTTATAATCCAAGGTGCGATTTTTTGCATAGTAATTAAAAAATGTGCATAAAAATGTGGAAAGTATAATTCTTTGACTGCCAGTTATTTTAAATATTTTGCGGCGTTAATAATTCCGAAGAACGATTTTCATTGAACTAAAACTTTGAAAGCGTCGTTCAAAAAGGCATAATTAATTTAACTACTATGATACAACCTGGACGTGGACAAAGCCGCATGGCTTTCACTTTGTATTCTTTTGCCCTGATCGCGGCATTATTGATATCCTCCTGTCAAAAAGACGAAACAACAATTCCATCCGGAACACTAACTAACTCTTCTGGTATAGGAAAAGGATCATCATCAATCGACAACAGCGGCGGTACCACCGGTACGACAGGAAGCACGGGTGCTACCGGAAAAACAGGAACAACCGGCACAACGGGCAAAACCGGAACAACAAGTGTTTCAACCCCTACTGTGTATAAGGCCTCAGCACCAATCAGCCTAAATAATCAAAACAATATTACCATCAGTGGTGACTCGATCAACGTGGCTAATGGTGGTTCAATAGGTATCAAGCTGAACAATTGCAGCAACGTACACATCACTAAATGTAAAGTGATGAATACGACCAATGATGGCATCCAGCTTAACAATTGTACTAACGTAACTATCGATAGCTGTTTTGTTACCAATGTAAGGGCTGGTGTTAACGCGATGCAGTGTAAAACTGTTAAGGTAAACAATAACCAGTTCCTGAACATGAACGGTCCATTCCCTTCAGGTAACTTCGTACAATTGAATAATGTGAGCGGCGGCGGTATCCAGGTAAATTATAACCATTGC
>NZ_DATCRU010000024.1:0-30542 GCF_036568825.1 Mucilaginibacter sp.
TGTCGGTATTGCCTTCAATTTCTCCCGACCACAATCCGCGCACATCATTGATGGCGTCATAGGCTTGCTGTGGTGTTTTGTCAACTAAAAAAGAAACGCTGAAATCCTGATTATTCATGGCTTTATTGATTTATTAATCAAAGTTACAGCCTGATCTTCGGTTTAAGCATGTGCAAAATAGACTTTCTAACGGGTTGATTTGGACATGGCTAAATACCTATCTTTATTAAAAAATAATCTGATGAAACACATCACGATACTTGCTCCTGATGGACCAAACAATGCAAGCAGCGTAATAGGGGCATATAAAATAATGACAAGGGCCAACCTTTGCTGGACAGAGGCAGGCAAAAGAGAAGCATTTAAAATAGAAGTCGCCGGTATTTCGGAAAAGGTAGAATATTTTGACGGGCTGGTAACTATAAAGCCGCATATCCATATTTCGGATATCGCCAAAACTGACCTCGTTATTATTCCTTCGCTGAGCCATAATTATGAAAACGCGGTAAAGGGAAATCAGGCAATTGTTAGCTGGATAGCGGAGCAATATAAAAAGGGTGCCGAAATAGCAAGTATATGTTCGGGAGCGTTCCTTCTGGCATCAACTGGTTTATTGGATGGCAAGATCTGTTCAACCCATTGGATAGTTGCTGATAGTTTAAGAACGATGTTCCCGAAAGTAAACTTGCAAACCGATAAACTGATCACGGATGAGAATGGCATCTACACTAATGGGGGTGCTTATTCATTTTTGAATCTATTGATCTACCTGGTTGAAAAATATTTCGACAGGCAAACAGCTATTTATTGTTCTAAAGTTTTTCAGATCGAAATGGACAGGCAAAGTCAATCTGCATTCATCATATTTAAAGGGCAAAAGCAACATGGCGATGATTTGGTTAGAGAAGCGCAAACTTATATGGAAAACAACCTGCACGAAAAGATATCGGTTGAATACCTGTCATCTAAATTTGCTATTGGCAGGCGGCATTTCGACCGCAGATTTATCAAAGCCACCGGCAATACGCCGCTTGAATACTTGCAAAGGGTAAAGATCGAATCGGCCAAGCGGTCTTTCGAAAGCAGTCGTAAAACCGTTAATGAAGTAATGTATGATGTAGGCTATTCGGATGAGAAAGCTTTCCGCGAAGTATTCAGAAAAGTTACCGGTATGTCGCCGCTGGAGTACCGGGGAAGATATAATAAGGAAACCGCAGGCTGATACAAACTCATCAATATGTACACTTGCTCAATCTCAGCGTGTTGCGTGTTATTGTAACGTGAATGGTACATAACTTTTGCATAATGGTTTTCGTATGCAAGTTATATCATGAACGATCCGATCCGCATATTGCTTGTTGAAGACGAAGAGATCAACAATTACATTGCTACCAGGCTTATCCAAAAAGCCTTGCCTGGTGCAGAGGTAACCTCTTGCCTGCATGGTAAACAAGCTATTGACCTGTTATTGGAAATGAAACATGATGCTTCAAAATTACCCGATGTTATTCTGCTTGATATCAATATGCCGGTTATGAACGGATGGGAGTTTCTAGACGAATACACTCACCAAAACATCGATCCTGAAGGCAAATCTGCTATTTTTATTTTGTCTTCAACCGTTTTTAGCGAAGACATCAATCGTGCACGCGAATACCCGGAGGTAAAAGATTTTATCTGCAAGCCATTGGACGTAACCAAAATCCGTGAATTTTTTAACGCTAAGGAAGCAACAGTTTAGGATAATAATCAATTATTACCCCTTATTTTTTTGCAACTATGAAATTGATCACTGATCAATATTTGCTTGTCAGATCGGGAAACTCTATGATAAAGGTTGAACCTTTTTCAGGCTCGCTTTCTGCACTGATGGAACCGCCCATTGATTCAACCTGCATTTTCACCATGAAAAGCCCCATCCCTTTACCCTCAACATGAGTATCGAACCGTTTATACAAGCCGAACAGATTTTTAAGATTCTTTTCTTCAATACCTTTTCCATTGTCCTGGAATTTAATACAGGTGCCTCCTCCATCTGTTTTGTAACCTGATACAGTAATAACCGGATCTATACCTGGCCTGCGATATTTAATACCGTTCAGGATCAGGTTATAGAATATACTGTACAAATAGCTCTTGATACCGGCCATCTCTTCAACTTCACTGAAGTGATAAGAAACAATGGCGTGTTCGCTTTCAATTAAATGATTCAGACTGAGCGTGATATCAGCTATCAAAGCACGAAATGAGACTTGTTCGCTGCGTTCGTTGGCTTTGCTGCTTACTTCCAGGATATGGTTTAAATCGATAATTGTGCTGTCGAGCGTAGTAATTGCTGTATGCAGCGCCAGTTTGATCTCTTCATATTCAGTATCATCAAGGTCGAGCACATTCAGCAGATGGGAGAGCCCGATAATATTCGCTACCGGCGCCCGGAGATTATGCGAGACAATATAAGTGAATTGCTCCAGGTCTTTGTTACGCTGCACCAGGTCATTGGTAACCCGTACACGTTCCATGTCTGATAGCTTTCTTTCGGTGATGTCCTTAAAAGCCAGCAGGTAACCCATGTTTTCCTCATCTTCACCCATGACCCCTGCCCACCGTACATCGTACCACTTTTCGGTGCCATCGGCCAGTTCGTAGCTGGTTTCATAGCTCACCATTTCGTCATTTTTAGCTTTTTTGATCGCTTGCTGCATGCGCGGAACCCTGTTTTTGGGAAAATAGCTAAAAGCATAGCTGCCAGGTTTCAATTTTTTGCCGGATTGTTCCAGGCAAAGCTCACTTGCGCGGTTATTAAACGATATTATATGATGCCCGGCGTCGCAAAGCACATAGGCGATATCCGTGTTCTCGAAAATGGTTCTCAAATTGGCGTCTGCCCGGTGCCGTGATTGTTCATCCAACTTCCGTGAGGTGATATCGACATGCAGGATAACAGCGCCTTTCTGCGTCTTATCCGCCAAAGGAGCGGCTATGAGCTGGAACCATACTTTTTGCTGCTGTATGTTGCAGGAATATTCCATGGTAAAGGTTCTGGCAGCACCTGTAATTACCGACATTACACCACGAGTGATCTCCTTTCCGGTACCTGGATCTACACCTGTAGCTTTTTCAGAGATAGTCATATAATTATAGCCTATTCCATACCGGGGTATACCAAGATTGTTGGCATTGGTTAGTTTTCTCCAGGATTCGTTAACAGCTACGATCTTACAGTTTTCGTTAAGCAGGACCACATTTGCAGGAAGAGCATTAAGTATGCCTGTTTGCCGTTCGTGCGCTTCTTTCAATTCCTCTATTTTTTGTTCTACTTCAAGCTGGGCAAGTTTAGAACGGGTAATGTTCTGGCCAAAACCTATGATATAGCCTGGCTCATCCTGGCTATCCAATTCTAATTCCATCTGTGCATGCAGGTACCGGATATCGCCATCCTTACCAATGATGCGAAAATCGACTTCGGCAGGCTGTTTTTGTTCAACTGCATTAGTGAAATTGCTTTGCACTTCCGGAATGTCGTCAGGATGTATATTCTTGAAAAAATTCTCCTGTGATGGTTCAACCTCTCCCGGGGCATAACCCAGCAAAAGATAATAACCCTGCGACCATTCCAGCTTTCCGGTTTTAAGGTCAAGCCGCCAGGTTCCGAACCCGGCCAGCAATTCGGCTTTGCTAAACAACGCTTCACTCGCCACTACCCGGTTAAGGTAAAGCTGTGTTTGGGCATTAGACCGGTATTTTTCAACTGCATTGGTAACCGCACTGGGCAACCGTTGCAAACGGTCTTTTAATACATAGTCGCTCGCGCCTTCCATCATTACACTAACGGCGAATTCTTCAGAAACAGTAGAAGTGATCAGTATAAAAGGAATATTCCTACCGCTTGCCTTTAACAGGTTCAGCGCTTCGAGCGAATTGAACGTAGGTAATGAATGATCCGACAGGATAACATCTGGTTGAAAAACCTCAAGTGCTTCTATGTACTCCTGCCGGGTATCAACCAGGCATTTTTCAAAAGTAATGCCCGCCTTCTTTAACGCGCGGTCCACCAGTTCAGCATCGCTGTCAATATCCTCCAGGTGAAGTATTTTTAAACTGTGATCCATATATTAATCAATACCCTGATTTGTAATAAGCCAGTAAAAACCAAGTTCTGAAACGGCTTTGGCAAATCCTTCAAAATCGACAGGCTTAACCACGTAGCTGTTCACGCCAAGATCATAGCTGGTGATAATATCCTGTTCTTCTTTGGATGAAGTCATAATAACAACTGGAATTGTGCGTGTGGCCTCATTTGCTTTAAGCTGGCGCAGAACCTCAATCCCGTCTACTTTTGGCATTTTGATATCCAGCAAAATAACCTTTGGCCTGTTGCTGATATTCCGGTCCGCATATATCCCTCTTGCAAAAAGAAAATCAAGGGCTTCGGCTCCATCAGACACATGGATCAGACGATTGGCAAGATTAGATTTTTTTAAGGCCCGGATGGTCAGTTCTGCATCGTGCGGATTATCCTCGACCAATAAGATCTCCACTTTGTTGTCGTTCATATTATATTTTTTTAGGTAAATGAAAATAGAAAGTTGCTCCTTGTCCTTCCTTGCCTTCGGCACGCACTGTTCCATGATGTTTGTCGATGATCCGTTTTACAAGTGCCAAACCCACGCCTGTTCCCTCAAATTCTTCCTGCGAGTGCAGGCGCTGAAAAACGCCAAATAGCTTATCAGAATAAGCCATGTCAAAGCCGGCGCCATTGTCCTTTACGAAATAAACAGCATAATTATCATAATCTTCGCCCCCGATCCGGATCACAGGATGTTCCTTTTTTGATGAGTACTTGATAGCGTTGCTTACAAGGTTCATCAGAACCTGCCTGATCATACCTGCATCAGCTTCTACAGGAGGAAGGCCGGTTATTTGAATATCGTAATCTTTATCGTCTTCGTTTTGCAGTAATTCATTTACAACGGTGTGTGCCAGCCCCTGCATATCGACATGTGTTAGTGCCAGGTCCTTTTTACCTAACTTGGAAAAGGCCAGCAGATCGTCAATAAGCCGCCCCATCCGCGTAGCATTGGTGACGATGTTGTTAATGATCCGGTTTCCTTCTGCGTCGAATTGCGGACCATAATCTTCCTTCAACATAACAGCATACCCGTTAATTGCACGAAGCGGAGTTCTAAGGTCGTGTGATACGGAGTAGGAGAAAGCATCGAGCTCCTTGTTAGCACGCTCCAGTTGCCAGGTACGGTCCTGTACTTTTTGTTCCAGTCCCTGCCACATTAGGTAGATCTGGTTGGTCATCCGGTTAAAGGCTGCCGCCAGTTGCCCCAATTCATCATTTCCGGGTACATCGATAATTATTGGTTGCAGTTGTTCTCCCGGCATGGCTCTTGCTGCATCTGTCAACTCATTCAAGGGTTTCGTAATATCACGGCTTACAATACGTGCAGCAAGTATGCCTATAACCATTAATATTACGCCAAACAACAATATCCACGGAATAAGGCTTTGCGTGCCTTCGAGAATATTTTTTTCGGGGAATACGATAACTGCCAGCCATGGTGTATGGAAAACCGGTTGTGCTTTGGCATACAGCGTTCCGCTATCCTGGTCATTATATTCAATAAGTTCGTCCTGGTGCCCAATGTGAAGAGGTGGCCCTGATACAGGTTTTATCATATCAGTCCAGATACTTGCATCTGCATTACCCAAATAAAGGCGTGCACCGCTTCCCATCAATTGAGATAACTGGGCAACGGCCTGTGGCGTGGCATGAAGCAATTGCCAGATGACCAAATAACCGCAAAGTTTCCCATTATCGGAAACACCCGCTATTATCGGATAATAAAGTGAACCACTCGTGGCATAAAACCGACCAATCCGGCAGGAGTCTGGCATTGCGGGTGTAGATAATAATACCTCACTCAACGGGACAGGAACATGGACTGTAGATTTATTCGAGCGAAGTACTGTCTGCCTGTTCGTATCAATCAGCTCCACAGATACCCAGGTGCTGTCACGATGTAATTTATCCATCAGGTTAAGTGCATCAGCACGATATTGATCATTATGGGTACGGAGGTATGCTATAATACTTTTCTCAGCAGCGGTAGCACGGGTTGTTTTGCGTACACCTTGGGCCTGCTGTCCCAGCATACCACTAATCTGGTTGGCCAGCAGACTAATACGCACTTTCCCAATGGCAAGAGCCGCTTTCCTTAGGCTATAATAGTTCAGAAAACCATAAATGGTGATCGTAAAAAGCAGCAAACCGCAGATAAGAAGAGGCAGGCGTTGCCTGATAGACAATTTGCCAAGCAAAAGCCGGGTTCTTAAATTATGTACCATATTGTTCGGTCAGGGTAGGGGAACCCGGAAATAATTTGATAGTGTTTATAGGTATGGCACATTACGGCAGTGCCTTCGCCGTTGGCAGTTAAATAATCAGGGGATTGCAACAAATTTAACATTTATTGCCTTTTAATTAAACCGTGTTTTCACCCATTTTTAAATTGGGGGAGAGCTAATAGTTTTATGCAGGTGATGCGGTTTTTTGAGCCCTTGGTTACATAAACCAATAGGATAAAGAACTTATTTGTTAAATAATAAGCAATTGTTTTATTTGTTTTTACGAAAATAGAGAGGAATAGGTTTAACTAAATTTTATATTGCATATAGTTTAAGGCTGTTAACGATGTAAAAAAGTCGTTGCACCTTAGAGAGGGGTAAATAAATAATAAGCATGAAGAAATTTAATTTCTTCCCGCTTATACAGCCGGGCACGTCATTCTTTTACTCCTGTTCTCCACTCATTTGGCGTAACACCAAATTCCTGTTTGAAAACTCTCGCGAAATATCCCGGATCGTTGAAACCACAATCAATGGCAACGGAAGATATACTGACTTCGGTGTCCCGTAATAATTCCTTTGCTTTTTTTAACCTGATAATGCGGATAAACTTATTGGGGGGACAACCGGTGAGCGCATCAAGTTTTCGGTGTAACTTAGAGTGGCTCATAAATACTTCGCTACATAGCTGCTCTACACTAAAATCGGTCTCCGAAAGGTGAGTTTCTATGATCTTCCTGAGTTTGATTATAAATTTATCTTCAGATTCTGTGGCAATACTTTCAGGACTTATATCTGATCCAATTACTGCGGGCTGCGTATTGGAAAGCCCTGCTTTCTTCAAATAAAATAGTTGCAGCACTTTTCTAAGCTCAAGCAATTTGTTTACGCGTAGCTGTAATTCATCAGCGTTAAAGGGCTTTTCCAGGTAAGCATCGGCGCCTTTAGTTATCCCTTCCATTTTGCTTTCATGGTCGGCTTTTGCGGTAAGCATGATGACCGGAATATGGCTTGTATATTCACCCGATTTTATTTTATTTAATAATTCAAAACCGTCCAAGCGTGGCATCATCACGTCTGAGATTATTAAATCGGGTATAAGTTCGGCTGCCAGTTCAATTCCTTCTATTCCGTCTCTTGCTACTGCGAGCCGGTAACCGGGTAAACAAGATGCAGTATAAGCCACAACATCTGCATTGTCTTCCACTAATAATATTAGGGGTTTGTCATTATTTATTTTTGATGTTTCAGTGTAGTTGTGTTGCAGGTTATTTTCACTTAAAGAGATATTTTTCTCTTTTTCATTCAACCAGGGCTGTTCAATCATTTCGTAGCTCGCCTGCAGGCTTTCCAATGGCAGTTCTACGGTAAATTCTGTTCCTTTTTTTACACCAGGCGGCGGACTTTTTACTGAAATTTTACCCTGCATCAATTTCACCAATTCTTTTGTAAGCGCAAGGCCGATACCCGTGCCTTCTGTTGTCCGGCTGTTACCGGAATCAACCTGGTAAAAACGGTCAAAAATAAAAGGCAATTTATCTTCGGGGATGCCTGTTCCTGTATCCTTTATTTTTATGATAAAAAAACGGGTACTTTCATTTGCAGATGTATATTCCCAGAAATTTACCGAAATATAAATATTGCCCCCGGCCGGGGTAAACTTTAGTGCATTGGATAATAAATTTGAAATTATCTGGCGCATTTTCTCCGCATCATATTCCGTATAATAGTTTTCCAGTTCGGACAAAAAATGTAATTGTTTTTGCTGATTTTGCGCCAGCGAGTGAAAGGATTCGACGATATACCGTAAAAAAGTAATTAAATCTCCTTTGATGTAGTTGAGTGCCATTTTGCCGCTTTGCAATTTCGACAGGTCCAGCATACTGTTGACAAGATTTAATAAACTTTGGCCGTTTCTGATAATCATTTCTGTGCCGGTTTTTAAATCCTTTGCATGGTCCGACGCTAGGCTTCTGGCCATCCCTAAAATCACGGTAAGCGGCGTTCTGAATTCATGGCTGATGTTGGCGTAAAACCGGGTTTTAGCCAGGTCCAGCTCTTGTATCCGCCTGGTTTCGGCCTGCTCAAAACTCAGCTGGGTTTTTAACCGGGTACGGTTATTCATAAATCTCAGTGCGGCGCGAATGACCAGGATCAGGATAATAAGATAACAAATATAAGCCGCCCAGGTGCGCCACCATGGGGGGGCAATATAAATATAGATCGTTTTTACCTTGTCGCTCCATGTGCCCGATGTATTGCTGGCATTTACCTTAAAGGTGTAGCTTCCGGGTGCAAGGTTGGTGTAGCTGGCCAGGTTTTGTGTGCCGGAGTTATTCCATTTTTTGTCAACGCCGGTCAGCATGAAACGGTATTGAAGCTTTTCGGGGTCATTGTATTCCAGTCCGGCAAAATGAAAAGTCAGAAAATTCAAATCGAAGGGCAGAGATAAGGTATCGATATCTGAAACTGGTCTATCCTGCCGGTCAGTATAAGTTGAAAGCTCATTGTCATTAACCTGGATGCCGGTGACAGCGACGGGAGTTTTATAGTTGTCGAGCCTGATGGAATCGGGACAGAACAAGGTCGCTCCGTTTGTCCCGCCAAAGGCAATGTGTCCGTCGGGCAATGCAAGAAATTGATAACGGTTAAATTCGTTGCCCTGTAAACCATCTTTTTTGAAAAAGGAAAGCAATACCTTACCATTAACCGGATCGAATTTAAAAATACCCTTATTACTGCTGCACCATAGATAACCGTGTTTGTCGGGCACTATGGCGTAAACCGTATTGTTGGGTAAGCCGTCCTTTTCGGTCAGCGGGGTTGCCGTTCCCTTAGCCATGTCAAACTTTATAAGCCCGGTTCCACGTGTGGACACCCAAAGGATGTTTTTTTTAAATGGATCACGGACTGCCATAAGCAGTGTGGTTCGGCGAAAAACAGCAGCGCCGGGTTGATCTTTATAAAGAACCGACTGTTTTGTTTGCGGGTCGTAAAACTGGAGGGCATCCGGATACACCACGCATAATTTATCATCAACCGCAAGAAGATATGCAGCATGCTCGCCTTTTGGCGCAATGCAAACACTGTCTGCGAACCTGTTATTTTTGATGTCCACCTTAGCCAACTGATCAGGACCAAACCAGGTCGTTAATGTTGCCCAGCAACGATTGTGCTTGTCGAAGGCAAAATTCGATATATAAAGAGCAGTATCTGGTGCGCCCGGTAGCTTTATGTTGCGGATGGAGAGTTTTCCGCCCGATACTGTTACAAAGCCGGTTCGCGTTAGCTTTTGACCATCAATATGGTGATAAGGTAATCGTGTCAGCCAAATGGCTCCGCTGGTGTCCCTGGCCCAACGGCTCATGTAGGCCATATAGGTTTCCATATCGTTTTTATCGACCCGGGCCCTGCATGACTGGAGTATAATGTCAAAAAAAGTACCGAAGTTGTACTTGTAGGAGCCAAAACCCGAATTATTCAGATTAATAAGCCGTACTCCGAAAGTGTCTGTACCCACCCAAATGATATTGGACCGGTCAATCCTGGCGTTGATAAAATTGTTTTTTGTATCATTGATCCAAATGGGTAAAAAGTTGTAGTTCTTATCGATACGGTACACCGCTTTCCCCGAAAAAAAATATAAAAACCCGTCCTGTCCGGGCTCAAAATAGACAATATTGCCCGCTATGCCATCCGGGATGGGGATTTTCTGCCAGCTATCACCCGGGATGTTATATATCCAGGCCTCGCGCCCGTTATAGCATAAAAGCCGCCCTTTTTCAATGGCTTTTATATAACGAAATTCCCAAAAAGGTTGGTTAGGAGACGGTATAGCCAACCCTGATGGCAATGTGCAGATTCTTTTTAGCGGCTGATGATCAACGGAGACGTAAAGTGACCGGTTGCCGGTTACCCAAAGGTTATTATCCTGGTCGATCCCCATATCCATTGGAAACTCGCCGCCCGGTAGCTTCAATTCAACCGCTTTTTCATCCTTCCACGAAAAATATCTTAGCTTCCTTTTTGAGGCCTGGTTATTGACGGACAGAATGTAGATACGATTGCGGTTATCTTCACATATACCATCATACGCACCTGAACGTTCCTCAGTCAACCAGGCAAACGCCTTTTCCTGCGAAACGTGCCGCGTCTTTTCGGTAACCGGGTCAAAAAGGTCGCGCTGGCCATTATCATATTGAAGCCATATATGGTTTTCATTATCTAGAACAATCCTGTCAATAATATTTGAGGCAAGCGAAGCAGGTACGGCCTCATCATGGCGAAAATTCTTAAAAGTGCGGCCATCATAACGGGCAAGTCCGTCCGGAGTGCTTATCCAGATAAACCCTTTTGCATCCTGCACAACACCGGTAATAAAACCCTGCGGCAGCCCGTCATCAGTTGTTAACGCCTTTATTTTATCAGGTGGAACCAATTGGGCCAGGGCAAAGGAATAGGTGAGTAAAATAATCAGGGTAAAAAATAGATATCGCAGGGGTTGCATCGGCTAAAACTCGCCATTTTAGTGGCCTACCTAAATTAATCACTTTTTTGCCAAATCAACCGGGCAGGAAAAAAAAGACCAAAAAATCCCATTGCTGCACAATTTGTCCTGACAATGGATTTAAATATACAATAACCTGACCGAATACTACTAACGCTAATATCCTGTTTGTTAGCAACTTAGGTAAGGTATTTAAACATTGATCCTGATCATGACCCCCATCAAAATCACTGCCCTTGTTTTGGGTTTATTTATCGCCACAAATAACCTGATGGCGCAAGACAACTACTCCCTTTCAACTCAAACAGTCACCATTAATGGCACATCGAACCTTCATAACTGGAGTGAAAGGGTTGAAAAAATTTCTGGCAAGGGAGATGTAAAGCAAGCCTCCGATAAAAGCATTTCACTCGAAACGCTTAACATAATAGTACAGGTAAATTCAATCAAAAGTGACGAATCGGGGATGATCACCAGAACCTACAAAGCATTAAAAGGTGATAAATATCCTGAAATTACCCTTACGCTTACTGAACCTGTCGCTAATATTCCGTATGGTGCGAATGCCTATCCGGTATCTGCAAAAGGACGCCTCACCATCGCCGGGGTAACCAGGCCAATAATAATCCCGGTGAAGATCACTTGTAACGGAGACAAAAAAATAATTATAGACGGAGTACAGCAGATAAAAATGACCGACTATGGAATTGACCCCCCGACAGCGCTTTTGGGAATGTTAAAGACCAGGGATATCGTCACTATAAATTTTAAAACAAGCTTTTCATCACTTAACTAATAACAATCTAAATCCACCTCAATCACACTTTTAAATCAAGACATGAAAAAAACTTTTACTTTACTTAGTAGATCATTAACGATTATATTTCTCTGTGCCGGGTTCACTGCCATGGCCCAGGAGAATGGAATGCAGTTTTACAGGCCAAATAACCAGCATGGCATAAACGTGTTTGAGACCACCAAGAAAGACTCGGTTCCTTTTAAAGGATTAAAAGTAAAGATTGGCGGTAATTTTGAACTGACTTACCAGGCATTAAACCAACAGAATACTGCATTGCCGTTAACTCCTCAAGGATTTACATCGAGTATAAATACACTGCTACCCATTACGCATGCATTCCAGTTGCCACAGGCAAACCTGGTTTTTGACATCCAGTTAGCTGACGGCGTACGTATGAACCTGACATCGTACCTGGCCACAAGACATCATGAAAACACCTGGGTAAAGGGAGGATACATCCAATTTGATAAGTTGCCATTTTTTCATAGTGATATCATCGATAATATAATGAAATATGTCACTATTAATATCGGCCAGAATGACATCGATTATGGCGACCAGCACTTTCGCAGGACTGACGGCGGCAATACCATATTCAACCCATTTATTGAAAACTATATCATGGACGAATTTGCGACAGAACTGGGCGCAGAAGTTTATTACCATAGCCCATCCGGCTTTTTCCTGATGGGGGGCGTTACCGACGGGGAACTGGATCAAACCGTTACTGCAGGTACTACAACCGTTTTACAAGGAACTACGGTAGCTACAGTATATAATGCTGTCGACTCGGCAACACACAAGTTAAATAAATATGATCCTGCCTTTCTTGGCAAGATCGGTTTTGATAAGCAATTGAATAAGGACTTCAGGTTGAGAATTACAGGCTCTGTTTATACAGTAAACAGTTCGCAGAACAACAGCCTTTTTTTTGGGGACCGTACAGGATCGCATTATTTTAATGTTTTAGAAAGCGCGGCTATATCCCAGGCAACAGTACTTGCAAACGTGCAGGCGGACCAATACGACTACTATCCATGGACAGCGAGATTAAACCCTGCGTTTACAGAAGAGGTTCACACTTATATGGGCAACTTGTTTCTGAAATACAAGGGCCTGGAATTCTTCGGTACGATTGAAAGGGCCCATGGGAGAGCCATTTCGGAAGCAACTAACCGCCAGGCAACTCAGTATGCCGCCGATCTGATATACCGTTTCCCTGAAGACAAGCAAAATTTTTGGGTCGGCTTTCGCTACAATACCGTAACCGCATTGCTGCAAGGCAGCACGACTAATATTAAGGTTAACCGCGAGGCGGGTTCGATAGGGTGGTTCCTAACTAAAAATATTATGGCAAAGGCCGAATATGTTAACCAGGAGTATTTGAACTATTCCCCCTACAATATCCTGAATGGGGCAAAGTTTCATGGGGTTTCCCTGGAGGCGTCCATAGCATTTTAGTGCCTGATTGTTGCTAACAGCTTAGCTGTAAGTGTTTATTGAGTGAAAGATTTGATGCATGTTTTACAATGAAATTTCTTAAAATTTTGGTGCTCACGGCCTTTCTGTTTGTTAATGGAAGCTATGTTAACGCTCAAAGCAACTATTCACTTTGCAGTTACCTGGCCACTATTAAGGGAACCTCAAATTTTAATGCCTGGAAAGAAAGAATAGAAAAAATTTTTGGAAGCGGAGAGGTGAGAAAGAATTTGGATAAAAGCTTCACGCTGCAAGTGTTTAAAATAGTAATGCAGGTAAATTCCATAAAATGCGATGAATACCCTATTCTGAACAGTAGCACCCGTAAAGCTTTGAAAGCAGATAAATTTCCGGAAATAACATTTATTCTGGACGAACCAATCGCTAATATTTGTTGTGGATTAAGCCCCTACTCAATAATGGCCAGCGGGCGCCTTACCATTGCGGGCGTTACGCGGGAAGTAACAATGCCTATGAAAATTACTTTTAGTGAAGATAAGAAAATGATGATAGACGGTACGTACGAAGTAAAAATGACTGATTATGGCATTGCCCCTCCGAGCGTTCTTTGGGGAATTGTAAAAGCAAAAGATTTAATTACTATCAGCTTCACAACCACATTTTTGGCTAATAACAGGATCATTGCCAGTAATTGATTAATCCCATGTCTTAAAAATTATCGAATCACTTTTTGCTTAAGGCCAATAGGTTAAGTGTTTATCATATGATGTAGCCGTAAACAAAAAAAGAGACATTCAAATTTGAATATCTCCTTTTCGTGATCCTGCTGGGATTCTGTTTCATATCATTTGGTGCTTTAAATGCACGTTTTTATCATCTTTTATCAAAGCAGGGCACCAATTTGGGCACCAGTTATTTTGACACGATTTAATTAGATTTAATTAATGTTTCTTATTCCCTTATCAAAGATATAATTAATCTAAGAGATATACAAGGAGGTTGCGTTCATACTTGTACACTTCAATAATTTTATTCCCCCAAAGTCAGCATCACTCTGAACTCCGACCATTCACCTTCCTTACTTTCCCGCATCAAGTGTCCCCTGTGTCCTTTTACGACTATATTATAACTGGGTGATAAACGTTCATTGCCTGTTTAGCTGTCTTTCCCGAGAGCCTATCGTGATGGGTTCCTCTAAAAATAATATGTGTTAAATCTTGTAAATCACTAAAAGAAAATCGTTATTATGATAGTCAATATCATTTCTGTCCCGAAATGAGCGATGGTTGGAAAGATGAGGTTGCCTGACCTCTCTTTCAGCCATGTAAAAGCCAGTGCTGAAATAAAAAATGTCCTGAAAAAGCTGAAGGCATCGAAAGTGAATCTAAATTGATAATTTACCATCAGTCCATGCTCAAACCCAAATAAAAGGCAGACCAAGAGCATACCTGGGCCAATCTTGGCATTGAAAAAAAGCCATTCTTTTGAAAAAATATGATCAAGTAACAACAGCAGTATTCCTCGTTCCATGAGTTCTTCTGAAAAATCAGGTAATACTGTAGTATTCCAAAGGATATCATCTGTGCTCATTGAATGAGGTAATTTTCCCTGAAAAAGGAATGAACCTGCACAAATGACAAAAAGATAACCTGCAGTAAAGACCAAACATGGTCTAAAGGAAGCAGGTAGGAAAGTTGTGGTAAGGCCTACCTTTGCAGATGACAACCTATTTTTGAAGACTGCAATACATCCGAATGCAAATAGCGTTGCAAAAATTTTTCCGCTCCAATTCCATCGTGAATTAACAAATTGAAGTTCTTGAAAATTGCGTGGCAGGTTTAAAAGAAATGCGTAGCCAATGGCTGTGAAAGCAAGTAACAGAAAATTTGCGTCAATCTTAACGCGGGTAAAGAATATTGCAAAAAGTGTGACCAGCAAAAAAATACATGTTGGGACAACAGCTGATAACAAATGCATGACTAAATTTAGTAATTCCCACAATATGTCGAATAGATTATCTTCATATACGTTATATACCGTTAATTTATTCCGGCAGAGGAGGGAAATGACTAATTTTTTTAAAATGCACTTTGAAATACAAAGTACTTTTATGTATCTTTGTGAGATAATTAAAAATGATGATTATGAGCATGTTGACATTACACCCGCTTTCCCCAAAACGGTTTTTTAAACCCGCATTGATAGGAGCGGGTATCGGCTTGGCCGTAATGGCCTTATTTCTGTCGCAGAACGACGGCGGCAAACCAGAGTGGGGGCCTTACTGGATGCTGCGGCCTCTATTGGTGGTTACGGTCGCAACTGCCTTGGGCGGCGCGGCCTTTCAATTCTTCCGGACGTTGGTAAAACAACCGGTTTGGGCGAAGGTGTCACTGACTAGCTTCGGCCTGCTGATCTTTGTTATATCTTTATGGTTAGGTTCGGTTTTGGGTCTGGCTGGCACTTATTGGAATTGATCGTATTATTAAAAATTTAGATATGGCTGCACACACTGTTGATTTTTACTTCCACTCGAGAAAGGTTTCGCTGATCCTGCTGGCAGTAACAGCTTTCATTTTTTCCAGGATACTGTTCGTATTTTTCCATGACGCTGAAGGGCCAAATCCGGTTGTTATTACAGGCTTTGTATCCGTCGTTTATGTTTCATCGATCCTAGCATATCTTTTTGTGCCATTGCGCATAAGGGGTGTCATCAGACTTTCTGCGACAATAGTTATCCAGTTGTTAGCGGTTATTGCGCTTTATATTTTGATGAAGTGACGGATCGACCGCAAAAGTTTGACCAGTCCTACTGTGATCAGTCCGCCCAGCAAACAGGCCGCAATTTCTTTGAAGAAGGCCGGCAATACCGGAAAAAGGTCATTAAGGAATCCCAACTGGTGGATCAGGATACCGCCAGACACGAGCACCAAAGCCAGCGTTCCCGCCAGACCGAGAAAGCGGATGACGACAGGCAGCGCCTTAACCAGTAATCGGCCCATATGGACCGGGAAAACTTTATTGCCCGAAGCGCGCATCAGCCTGTAACCCGCGTCATCCATGCGGACGATGAGCGCAACGATGCCGTAGACACCGATAGTCGCCAGCAATGCAGTCAGTGAGACAGTCGTGACCCGGATTAATAAAGGCGCATCCAATACAGTGCCTAAAGCAATGATCACGATCTCGATCGACAGGATAAAATCGGTCGCGATAGCTGAGCGGATCTTTACCTGTTCCGGAAGGTGGCTGATTGGCCAAAAGTACTAGTCGGCGTTACGCCCAATTGTATTGTGTTCACCCGAAGGGTCGGTTTCCTCATTATCCGGCCAATGAAAAAAGAGCTGGACCTGAAATTCTATTCCGCAGTGCGCAGTGGGAAGGAAACTAAACTATAGCAAGTCACTTGATGATTCGCATGGTCTCTGAATGAAGCCGGAAGGAACCCGGTTGCCGATGCTGTTTGAGGATTTACTCCTTGGCTGTAAAGACTTTCAAGGTACGACCCCTAAAGGGCGATGCCTGATTTCGGAAACCACAGCAGAACGCTATGCGGCCACCGGCAGGGCAACAAAGAAAGTTGCTCCTTCCCCTTCATTACTGTTTAACCATATCCGGCCCTTATTTGCTTTGACAAAGTCCTTGACCAGCATTAGGCCCAGGCCGCTGCCTTTCTCCCTGCGGGTACCGAAATTTACTTTCATAATGCTGGTCTGGAATAATTCCTGTTGTTTTTTGTTAATACCGACGCCGTTATCCTGAATAGCAAAAATTGCTTCTGTATGATCCGCTGACAGTACCGCGCTGACAGCAACTGCTCCGTTTTCATGGCTGAATTTGATAGCGTTAGCCATAAGGTTTCTAATGATGAGCTCAAAATGGTCCGCATCTACCAGTATCCTTAAATTATCGCTGACTAAACTATTTAAACGAATACCTTTCTGAGCAGCCTGCCATGACAGCAGGTCAAAACAGCGGGTTACCGCATCGACCGGATTCAGTTCAACAGCCTTGGCGCTAACGCCCTGTAGCTGAGCACGTCCCCATTCGAAAAGCGCCTGTAAAAGTTCAAGTGACGCAGCCATTTGCTTATGCAGGTCCGATATCATACTACGTATTTCCTGCTCCGTAAAGTGTTCGGTTTCCATCAGTTCGAAAAGCTGGACCGCGCTGCTGGCTGGACCCTTCAAGTCGTGGCCGATCACGGAGAATAAAGTGTCCTTTACACGGTTGGAAGCCGCTAACTGCCTGTTTAATTGTTTTATTTTTTTTAAATAGAGCCATATGAACAATAGAATGAGAGCAATAGCAACTAAAATGATGATCCCGATGTTGAGTTCCTTCTTTACAAGCTTATCGGTCGCCTGCAGATGTCCGATCCTTTCCAGCGAACGTTCGAGGGCATAGCTGCTGTCGAGCGCTGCAATATCCTTTACCGTATCGGCACGCAATAAGCTGTCGAGCAGGTGGTGCTGGTCCTGTAGCGCATCCATAGCTTCCCGGTAATTGTTTTCCTGCCTGTAAACGTCCGCTAATGCTTCATAGATACTTTCCTCAAGTTTCGGTTCATGCAGCTGTTTGGCGATCAGCAAAGCGCTCTGCAAGTCCTTAAGGCTGCCCCTGGTATTCTGCTTCTTTAAAATTCCAGCAATGTTGATCAACGCTTTTGCCTGCTCCTCCGGCTGGTTATACCGTTTGGCTTCAGTCAGTGCCTTTTTATAAAGCATTAATGCGCGATTTTGCATTCCCTCTTTTTGATAAACCTTTCCTTCTTCGTCGATCAGGTCGACTTCAGTATCCCGCCGGCCAATACTTCCGCTATCGCGAACGCCCTCCTGCAAATAGTGCAGGGCCGATTGATGGTCGCCTTTTTTCAGGTACAGGTTCCCGATATTTTCCAGTAAAACAAAGTAATCTTCATTCTTCTGCCTGCGCCGCTCATACAGGGCGAGGGCTCGCAAATAATAGTTAAGCGCTTTCACGGTTTCTCCTTTTTCTTCGAAAACGCGGCCGAGACCCGCGTAAGTCTCCAGCACACCGGAGCTATCATGGCTGTCTCGGTAATACTTCATCGCCTGGTTAAGATCATCCCAGGCTGATACCGGTCCTTCATTAGCTGTATCTAAAAAGCCGATAGTATCATAGGCACGGGCCATCCCTTCGGTATCATGCAGGTTGCGGAAAATATTCAGCGCTTCGTTACAGAATTTGCGGGCCAGGTCGGGATGATGGTGCATGGCATTGATTTTACCGAGTTCGAGCAGCAAAGCGCCCTGCGCCGCCTCGTCGTTCCTGTTTTCAGCCTCTTGCAAGCCTGCATTGATCCAATGTACCGCCGAGTCAGGCTGGTTTTCAGCATAGCTGCGGCTAAGCTCCAGGTAGAGGTCGGTCTTTTCCTTGCCCCTGGCATTATTCAGCCGCTTCAGCAGTATGCCGGCGTTTTGCGCAAAGACCATTGAGGGTAGCAGGAACAAGACAAGTAATAGCCAGCGCGGACACATGATCATAATAAAATGGAGGTATACGGAATAGGCTCCAGAAGGTTTAATTAATGGTTAGTTTATTTCGTTTTGGTTATATTGTGCTGGGCCAGATTTCGGCCCTGCCTCTAACCTTTCTTTGATTAATACAATCCCATGCCCCATTTGGCCGATCAGGCGTAAACACATACGGATCGTGGTAGGAAAGGCAAAAACAAATTTGATGTTCCGCGATCGGTTTCAGGCATTATTGTTAAATTTAGGTTTCGAAATGATTAGTTATGGACCACCCTCAAAACGAAAGCAGCCCGGATAAGGAGCGGATCGACATCAGCGACGCAGATCAGTTAACCTATTGGACGGATAAATTTGACACGACCAAAGTCCGGTTAAAGGCGGTCGTAAATGCAGTGGGCCCATCGGTAAAAGATGTGGAGGCCTACTTAAGAAAAAATAATCGGAATACCTGAGCTGTCCGGAGATGACTGGACGATAGCGGACAAAAGGTGTATCACTACCGTGCATTATTGTATAATTCCTTTTGCCAATTAATTGAAAAACAATATGTTATGGTCATGGTATTTTTTTTGATGATGGGTTACCATGAAAAGATTACATGCCTGCGCTTTTGGCCTCGTTTTTCTGCTTTTCTCAAACCTGTCAATGGCTCAATCGCGATTGAAGGATACTTTGATTGATGTCGGCGGTTATGCGCTGCACTTTGTGATAAAAGAAGGGAAGGGAACCCCTATTCTTTTGAAGCAGGCGGCGGTGACGACGCATCTGCCTGGAAAAACATTCTAGCACCGCTCTCGCAAATTACCAACGCGCCTTTAATTACCTATGACAGGCCCGGTTTTGGGAAAAGCGGCCTGGACACCATTGATCACGGGATCAATCATACTATCGACGGGTTAGAAATCGCATTAAGAAAATTAGGTTTTACCGGCAGCATCATGTGTGTTGCACACTCCCAGGGTGGCATTTATGCACAGGTTTTTGCCTACCGGCACCCGGACCTGGTAAAATTTGCTGTCATGATCGACGCAACGACCGCCTGTTTTTATCAGCCGTCGCGACTCACCGCGACACAGCATTCCATTGATCAGGGAAATCAAAAGATCAGGTATACACACCCCGGTTCTTATTTCCAGGGCGCTGACTTTAGTCGTAATATTGAGGTAGCGCGCCGGTCGCCTTTTCCCGCCACGATACCCATCATAGATTTTGTTTCTGATAAGCCTCCTTTTGCCGACTCCGCAGAAATTGCCGACTGGAAGCGGTGTCACCGGGAATTTGTTGCCGAAGCAGGCAACCGTACGGGCATCACCGCCCGGGGTTGCGGTCATTATATTTTTGCGGATAACTCGCCCCTTGTGATCCTGGCCATCGCCAAAGCCTATGCAGGGATGGTGGATGAAGTCCGGGTGAATAAGATCAGGCAGCAGATTGTTGATTATGCGTTACAGGCTGCCAATGAATCCAAGGGCCAGGAACTGGCTTACAGGCATTCCGAAGATGACATCAATACATGGGGCTACCAACTGTTGCAGGCAAGGGATTTCAAGAAAGCGGTTGAAGTATTTAAATTGAATGTTTCCCTCCACCCCTCCAGTTGGAATGCCTATGACAGCTATGGCGAAGCCTTATTGAAAATTGGTGATAAATCGGAAGCCTTGAAAATGTATCGCAAATCGGTTGAGTTAAATCCGAATAATGAACATGGTAAGCAAGTACTGCATGACACTACCGCTAATTAACGCCCGACTTTGATATTTTTTGCACCATTGCAACGAGTACCGATTGGCAACGTCATATAGAACACACGAACAGCAGTTGCAACCCTTTTTACCCCATATCACCCCATTTGAACTGGCCTCACTGGGGAGTTTGTTCACCGGGATCGTGTTTGCGCTGCTTTTAGGATTTGCCAAAAAGCGGGATCAAAAAGCCAACCTGTTCTTGAGCCTGGCATTGGTCGCAACGGTTTTGAAGACAGGTGGGCTTACACCTTTATTGCTACCGGCGCTGGGGCCGCTATTATATTTTTACATACGGCAGTTAACATCTCCGGATCGGCGGTTCCGCTGGAAGGACATGCTGCATTTTTGCTCCCTGTTCGTGGGATTTTGGATGCCGGCCTGGCTGGCTTTAATTTTGGTCATTATCTATTTGTACCTGTCTCATCGGTTGATACAAAACTTCTATAGGCGGCTCCGGCCGATACTGATGGACCGCCCGCGGTTTGCTTTCCGGCGGCTGGACAGGGCTTTGCTCCTACTGGGCTTGTCGTGCGGGTTATCGCTGTTTAATTATATTTTTCTTTTTGCCATCGTCTTTGTACTGATAGGAATGGCAGCCGAAGCGATCCTGAAATCGGACACTGATGTCCAACTGTCTATGCCAACTGACAGGTCGGATGCAAGAGAAAAAGGCCGAGGGCTGAATGAAGTGGTAGCGGCAAACCGCCTCTACGAGGATGCTGAACTGACGTTGACCTCATTGGCAGTGAAACTATCAATCCACCCCCATGATCTGTCCCGGATCATTAATGTGGGGCTTGAAAAGAACTTCAGTGATTTTATTAACGAATTCCGGGTCAGGGAAGTCGCACGAAAAATGAGTGAGGCCGCTTATGACCGGCTCACACTGCTGGGGATCGCATACGAATCCGGATTCAATTCAGAAAGAACTTTCCAACGTGTTTTCAAGGAACTGACGGGCAAAACGCCTTCGGAATACAAAAACGGATTGAAAAAAGGGCCGCCAATTGATAAGTTGGCGGGTTTGCCGCGAATACGGCCGGTACTATTGCGTTCAGAAAGTCCACCAACCTGGGCTCTGGAAAAATCAAAACGCAATTATATGTTCAGGAATTATTTAAAGATCGCATACAGGAACCTGGTCAAAAATAAGCCCGCCGCTGTCATTAATATCGGCGGCCTGGCTGTGGGTATGGCCGTCGCTATGCTGATCGGTTTATGGATCTGGGATGAGTTATCCTTCGATAAATACCATCAGCATTATAACCGCATTGCCCAGGTGATGCAGAACAAAACTTACAATGGCGCGGTAACGACCAGCAAAGCCACCTCACTGCCGGTGGAAGAAGCCTTGCGAAAAACTTATGGAAGCGACCTGAAGCATACAGGTGTTACGTTCTGGACCCAAAACCACGTGTTAACGGTCGGCGACAAAAAACTGGAATTCCCGGGTACTTATGCCACGACGGAAATACCCGAAATGTTCTCGCTTAAAATGTGCAAAGGTTCACGTGATGCCCTAAAAGATCCGTCGTCCCTGATCATTTCACAGTCCGTCGCCAAAGCCTTGTTCGGCAACACCGATGCAATGGGAAAAATGATCAGGTTTGACGACCAGGCCAGTTTAGCGGTCGCAGGTGTTTACGAGGATCTGCCGTCTAATACGACCATTCATGATATGGATTTTCTGGTATCATGGGGGTACTTCACCGCCAGCCAGGAATGGCTGAAAAGGGCAGCCGTTGTATGGGGTGAAGATTCCTTCCCGGTATATGTGCAGGTAGCCGATCACGTGGATATGGAGGCGTTTTCAAAAAAAATAAAAGATATTAAGCTTAAAAGCGGCGATCCTGCAGAAGTCAAATTAAAACCACAGCTATTTCTTCAGCCGATGAGCAAATGGCATTTGTGCTCGCAATTTAGAAATGGTGTCAATACAGGCGGAGCTATTGAGTACGTTTGGCTTTTCGGTATTACCGGGATATTTGTATTGTTGCTTGCTTGTATCAACTTTATGAATTTAAGTACGGCACGCAGTGAAAAACGGGCCAAAGAAGTAGGTATACGCAAAGCGGTCGGATCTTTACGGGGGCAGTTGATCGGGCAATTCTTTTTGGAATCCTTGTTGATCGCGGTCCTGGCTTTTGGACTTTCGCTTATCCTGGTGTGGCTTGCTCTGCCTTTTTTTAATGAGGTGGCTTATAAGCAAATGCACATTTTATGGGACCAGCCGCTTTTCTGGGTAATGGCACTCGGCTTTACGTTATTTACCGGGTTGATAGCCGGCAGTTACCCTGCCTTATACCTGTCCGCTTTCCAGCCGGTTAAAGTACTGAAGGGTACATTCAAAGCAGGGCCTGCAGCCGCTATTCCGCGCAAAGTGCTGGTCGTACTCCAATTTACCGTTTCCGTCATCCTGATCGTGGGTACTATTGTTGTTTTTAACCAGGTACAGTTTGCAAAGAACCGCCCGGTAGGCTATACCAGGGCCGGGCTGATCCAAACGGGTACCGCCCACCACCTGCTGGAAGATCATTTTAGCGCCCTGCGGGAGGACCTGATCAGGTTTGGTGCCGTAACTGAGGTAACCGAGTCATCCAGCACCACGACAGAGATACACAATAACAAATCAGATGTCAGCTGGACCGGAAAGGACCCGTCGCTGGCGGTCGACTTTGCAATGATTCGGGTAAGTACGCAATATGGCAAAACATTAGGCTGGCAGTTTACGGACGGCCGGGACTTTTCGACCAAATTTCTCACGGATTCTTCGGGCGTTGTGCTGAACGAAGCGGCCGTAAAATATATGAACCTGAAAAATCCGGTTGGCAAAACCGTGAATTTTAACGGTGCCAACTATCATATTATCGGCGTGGTCAAAGATATGGTAATGAGCTCACCGTACGAGCCTGCCAAACAAACCATCTTTTACCTCGCCGCTGAACAGTTTGATGCCGTTATTCTCAAAATCAACCCGGCGATAAACGTGCACGATGCGCTCAAAAAAATTGAGGCTATTTATAAAACTTACGCACCGTCCGTTCCATTTTCGTATCAGTTTGTTGACGATGAATATGCCAAAAAATTCGCCAATGAAGAACGTATCGGCAAGCTGGCCAGTTCATTCGCAGCGCTGGCCATTTTTATCAGTTGCCTGGGCTTATTTGGCATGGCAGCTTTCATGGCTGAGCAGCGGGTCAAGGAGATCGGCGTGCGCAAAGTGCTGGGTGCTTCTGTTTTCAATTTATGGCGGTTGATGTCCATGGATTTCGTGGTGTTGGTGTTGATCGCTTCGGTTATCGCAGCACCGGTTGCCTGGCTGTCTATGCACGAATGGTTGAAAAACTTCACTTACCGCACCGTGCTCTCCTGGTGGATATTCGCCGGAACTGCGGCCGGGGCAGTGGTCATCACTTTGCTTACGGTAAGTTATCAAAGCATAAAGGCCGGATTAGCCAACCCGGTAAAGAGTTTGAGAAGTGAGTAAGGTTGCGCAAGTTTATCCGATTTTAATTATCAAAGAAGTGATCGTGCTTTGTATAGGTATTTCGATTACGGAACAGGCTGGGTTAGAATAACGGGAGGGAAAGCACCCCGGCGTACCATTGTACGTTTCCGAACCAAAATTGCCCGATATCGAACATTTGAATTTATTTTAAAGCCATAATTCGTTGTTAATGAATTAATTGCGAATTTGGCATTGTTTTGGAAAAAATAAGAAAAAGCGGCCATGATCGGGAATCTCATTAAAACAGCCTTCCGCAGTCTTACCAGTCATAAAGGATTTACCTTATTAAATATCGGCGGGCTGGCAACCGGGCTTACGTGTTTTATTTTTATCGCCTTATGGATACAGGATGAATGGAGTTACGATAAATTCAATTCGAAGGCAGACAGGATCGTTCGCGTGGTCTCAAAAGTCACCACGCCGTCCGAGTCGTTTGAACAGGCGGTTACCGGCGCGCCGCTGGCAAATGCGCTAAAAAACGACTTTCCCGAAGTGGAAAACACCGTCCGTTTAGATGAAAAAAATGCCATCGTAAAATTGGGCAATAACCAGGCGGATGAGGACGGAATTTTATTGACTGATCCGTCTTTCTTCGATGTTTTTGATTACCATCTTTCGCAGGGTGATGCCAAAACCGCTTTGAACGCGCCTTACACGATTATCCTCACCAGGTCGATGGCCAAAAAATATTTTAGCGATAAAGATCCCGTGGGGAAAACATTGCTTATCTATTTGTTTGATCCTTCCGGCCGCGGGGCGCTGTACAAAATTACAGGTGTAATGCCCGATGCCCCGGTTAATGCCCATTTTACGTTCAATTTTATCATTTCATTCAAAACGTTGGAAACCTATGCCCCGCAAGCTGCTGCCGAATGGGATAAAAATGAGCATTACACCTATCTGCTGCTAAGGGATAAGTCTGATCTGAAAAAAATCGAAGCCAAGCTGCCCGCGTTTGCCAAAAGACATGAAGTAAAAGAGATGCAGGATGCCCATTCACATTTGAATTTTTCCTTACAGCCGCTTACTTCCATCCACCTTACTTCCCATTTGCGGTATGAAATAGCGCCCACCGGCACCCTGCAGAATATTTACATCTTCGGCACCATAGGCCTGGTCATTTTGCTGATCGCCGGTATCAATTACATGAACCTGGCCACTGCGGGTGCGTCCCGGCGGGCAAAAGAAACAGGGGTAAAAAAAGTTCTGGGTGCACAAAAACGGCAGCTCATTATGCAGCACCTCTGCGAGTCGCTCCTGATTGTTTTTGTCTCATTTTTACTTGCACTATTGCTCACCTCATTGCTGCAGCCGGCTTTTACACAATTAAGCGGGAAGAAACTGCTCCTGTTTGATGCGCCGGGTTTGCTGGTCTTTTTATTGGTGCTGACGTTCCTGCTCGGCATGCTATCGGGCCTATACCCGGCCTTTCTCATCACCGCTTATAAGCCGGCGGAGGTTCTGAAGGGTAAATCGACGGCTGCTTCCGGTGGTGCGGGGTTGCGCAAGGCCCTGGTTGTACTGCAATTCACCATATCGATTATTCTCATTGCGGGGATATTGATTGTAAGTGACCAGTTGTCGTACATACAGCATAAAGATCTTGGTTACCAAAAAGACGCTTTACTTACGCTGAAAACCAATGGCAATACGGATGTGATGGAAAATTTCAGCGCATTTAAGAATGCCCTGCTGACCCGGCCGCTGGTAAGCGGGGTAACCACCTCCAACTCCATACTGGCGGGTGGCCTGGGTAACCGGGGTATCACCACCGTCTCGGGCAATGGCGACCGGGTCAATTCAGTGATGTATAGCTTAAAAGCCGATCAGCATTACATCGAGGTATATGGGATGAAACTGGTGGCCGGGAGAAATTTTTACGAAAACATCGTTGCCGATTCCCTTTCCTATATCGTCAATGAAGCAGTGGTAAAATCTTTCGGGTGGAAAAATCCGGAAGACGCTATCAATAAACTTTTTAATGCCAGCGGCAAGGACGGCAAAATAGTGGGCGTCGTCAAAGATTTTCATTTCAACTCCTTACATCAGCAGGTCGAGCCCCTGGTTATCATGCCCCGTTTCCCCGGCCAGCGTTTTTCGCAGATAACCGTGCGCATCGATATGAACGATCCGCAAAAAGCGGTTAAATGGGTTACGGATAACTGGCAGAAAGCTTTCCCCGGTGCGCTGCCTGAATACAGTTTCATGGATAAGAAACTCAACGATCAGTACCAGTCCGAAACCCGGTTTTCAAAATTCTTCCTGTATTTCTCGGTGCTTTCGTTAATTATCGCCTGCCTCGGCTTGTTTGGCTTGACCGCATTTACCGTGCAGCAAAAAGTGAAGGAAATAGGGATAAGAAAAGTACTGGGCGCCAGCGTTTCCAGTATTACGACCATGCTTTCGGCAGATTTCCTGAAACTCATCTTAATCGCCGCTTTCATCGCATTCCCGGTCGCCTGGTATGTGATGAACAAATGGCTGGAGGACTTTGCTTACCGCATAACCATCAGCTGGTGGACATTCATCGCCTCAGGCGTCATCGTTTTAATTGTTGCGTTTTCAACCATTGGTTTTCAAACGATCAAAGCGGCCATGGCCAACCCGGTGAAGAGCCTGAGGAGCGAATGATCGCCAGGCAAAAATATCCCGGGAGTTTAAGGAGGCCCGAGTCAAAGTTCATAACCTGCAATACCTGTTTGTAACCGTTCCGGGATAATACGATTTCATAATTCATCTTCTTCGGTTTGATGGGTGAAATAACAGATGAAGTTCTTTGATAACCAAGGCAAAGTTGCTTTTTTTTTTAAACTTTGTCTCAAAGACTATTTCAAACCTTTGTTGCAAAAGTTAAATTACGCTATATATAGGGTTCAATTCGCCAGGTAGTATTACATTCCAGGTATAAAAAATAAGGGTGACTACACTGCCGCCCTTGCAGCAACAGCGTCGGCAGCCTGCGCGGCAAGCGCGGACTCATGAAAATGGATCACGCGCCACCCATCCGAGGTGCGCCTTAATAACATCGTGACGCGGCCGGCCGGTTGGTATAGTCCCTCATGGCCCTTAAGTTTAACGATAGAATGGAACCGGAAAAAGACCATGGCAGTATCATTCAGCAGCGCGATCCTGACATCATCAAGTTTCTTCGCCTCCACCTTTTCTAAATGTTCCGGCAAAGCTGCTATGTAACGCTCAATGGCAGCCCAGCCATATATCGGTTCCAGTCTTTCCATCGCGACATAGACTAATGGATGATACCCGTGATCCCAGATCGACATGACACGCTTAGGATCAAGTTGCAGGAAACCCTGACGGTAGGTTTCGATTATATCCGCAACCGCACACTCCATGCCTTTCTCTATATCTCCACCTTGTTTGGTTCGTCCTTCCAATTTCATGTTCCCTGATTCCAGTTTTTATATTATCGCATTTCATGATCCTGGCCCTGCCGGAAGATGAGTGCCCGGTATAAGCCATTGGCAACAGCCAGTTCGTCGCGCTTTTTTTCGAGTTTTGCCTGCCGCCCGGCATCCATATTTCCCGGCAGGGAAAATAGCTGAGTTCGTTCCCTGGCTGGGAATTGACAAACTCATAATGAATTTTTTCCGTTTTCATTGGCTAATGTATTGAACGGCATTATTTGTCTTTCAACACCAGCGCAATGGTCACCGCTAAAGCAAGACCGGCCAGCAAAGCAGCTACGGCCAGTCCGGCAAACTCATTCACAGCGCCATGCACCGCGGTTCGCCAATACACCAGCGCAAATAACAAGGCCAGCGCGCCTGCAACCATTATTATTTTTAAACCGGCTGTTAAGGCGGCGCGGAAGGTGAATTTTCCATCGTGGATGCGCTTATAATTCCGCAGGCCGAAGTATAAGCCACCGGCGGGAATCCACAGCGCTGCAGCCGCCAGGAGGGGAACCTGCCGGAGGGGTTTTGCAAATGCCAGCAACGAAACCAGGTCGGTCAGGAAAGTGAGATAGCCGGCCAGGTATAATACCAGGAGCCACCCGCCGCTGAGCAGGCCAATGATACAGCCGGTTAAAAGCACATTCCTCATCCTGGACTTTTCATGGTTTATTCGGATCGATGATGCTTTCATCACCCATACCACTGTTCAGGTTGGGTTGGTTATCGGTATCGAATGTACCCTCTGGTGAGCGCCCCGTTTGCTCCCTGATGGAATAGCCCTCCAATGCCAGCCCGATATTGACCAGTAGTTCCGGTTCGACATGGTGATCATCCATCACCCGCCAGGCCCCGCCCCGGTTGCCGATAAAAAAACCGGAATGATTGGGGTACCTGACACGAAACCCATGCACCCCGTGCCGTTGTTCGGGCTTCGCCTGCAACAGCTGCAATGCGCCCGTTTCCGGGTCTTTTACCTTGATCTCCATAAACTTACTTTTTTTCCAGCATTGCTTTTTGCTCCAGGTATTCTTTTTGGCCGATTTCGCCCCTGGCAAAACGCTTCTTTAAAATATCCAAAGGTGTATCCCGGCGATACCGCTGCCCCGGGATGCCGGCCGGGATCGCAAATATCCAGACCAGCAACAAAAACCAGGCAATCCACCATATCCAGTTCATTCCCCAGTAATAATGATAGTACCACATCGTCTTATTTTTTAAATTTATCCTTTATTTTTTCCTTTAACCGCCGCCATTTACGCAAGGCTATGCCGGCCAGGTCCTGGCTGCGCGCGATGACTTCCCCCTGTTCGTCCTTTTCAGACAAAGGGCCTTCGGTTGCCAGCTTTTCGGGCGGCTTGCCGGACGCTTTTTTTATATTTTTAGCTGTCGTGATGACCATGGCGATAATAATAAAGATGCTACCACCGAAGCGCGGGTTAAACAGAACGGGCAGAAATACCGAAACCGGTCTGGCCTCTATTTACAACAATTGGGAATAGGACTGGTTTGTCATTTTTCGTTTTTTTGAAATCAAATACCGGCAGCATTTGTTTAAGTTTCCCGGCTAAACAATTAATCGTATTTTTATAAAAAGAAATAAAGTATCGCCGCATGGTTTAACCGGGATCGCATGGCTAATTCAACAACTGCAGGAGAGGTAAAGGCTTCCAAAACAAGGATCATTGCGTTTTGGATAATAACCGGGCTGCTAAGCTTTGAACTGCTTTTTGGTGCACTCTGGGATTTTAACCTGCTGCAAAAGGGCTACGCAGGCAGCATTTTGAAGCATCTTGGTTATCCGTCTTACCTGGCATTCCTGCTGGGTGCAGGTAAGATCCTCGCAGCGGTTGCCCTCCTTGTGCCTGGCTTTGCGCGCCTTAAGGAATGGGCCTATGCAGGCGTTGTTATTTTATTTTTCGGCGCGGTTTTTTCTCATGTTTCGACCGGGGACGGACCCGGCAAATATGGGATGGCAGCGCTTTGCCTGACCTTAACGGTCATTTCCTGGTTGTTGAGATACAGGGATAAGCTGAAATGACCAGGAAGTATAACATCCATCCGGTGAATTAAATGATTGTTTAATAAAGTCTATCTATACCCGTATTACCGGGAAAATCCGGCTGAGAAAATGAGACGATGATGGTCCCGGCATTACACGTTGTCCGGCGACCCTTCGTCATGATCTTTGTCGTCTTCCGGCCCGAGTTCTGACTGAATGATCTCTCCCTCGAAGGTCTTTTCATCCTTCCGGTTTCTCCTGATCAGCCAGCTAACTAAAATCACCATGGCCGCGATGAACAAGCCGGTTCCCCAATAACTGATATCCATATCCTGGTTTCTAAAAATTCGGTTAAACAGCTGTGATCAGTTTATGCTTGCGCTGGCGGGGCAGGTATTTACGTATGGCCCCGTACAGCGTTTGCAGGTCAAAGGGCTTTTTCAGGTAGCCGTCAAAACCAAGCTTCCGATACTCCACGCCGATGTTATTATCACAGCTAAAGGCAATCACCGGCAGACGCGGAAAATGCGACTTGATCCAGTGGCTGATCTGCTTACCCGAATGATGGCTGAGCCAGCAATCCAGCAGTACTAATCCGGGATGGTGCCGCCGAATCATATCCAGCACGTTCTTGTTAGGGTCAGTGAGGCTGCGCACCCGGTAACCTTTCATTTGCAAAGCGATGGTGAGCACCTCCAGGGTAGCCGCATCCGCTTCCTGTATCAAAATCGTTTCCATAAGCTTTAATTTATTAGAAACCTGTAAACGTAACCGGTAGATAGAATTAGGGAAAAGAGGAAATGGAATATACTAATAACAACGCCACACGTCGCCGCGTAGTATATTATTTCTTTAATTATTCCGCCGGGCAGCCGGCAGCGAAAAATAAAAGGTTGAACCTTTGCCACTTTCGCTTTCCGCCCAGATATCGCCGCCATGTCGTTTGACGATTTCCGCGCTAAGGTACAGGCCGATGCCAAATCACGAGATATGGCGTGTATGGCTGGTTTCAATGCGGTAATACCGGTCAAAGATATGCGGAAGGTCTTCAGATTTGATACCCATACACCGGTCTGAATGGCCAAAGCAATTGCTGGCAGGCAACAAGCGGGCTTTTGCTGCGCGAAAGTTAACCGGGTGAACGGCGATGCTGTAAATCTGGTTAGCCGGGAAGCCGAATTGGCTGGCGGAGCAGCATTTCTTTTCTGAGAGACAACCACAACAAAGTATGCGGAACCGGTAGACAACTTCCGAAAAATGTTTTAACTTATTCTGGAAC
>NZ_DATCRU010000025.1:0-24087 GCF_036568825.1 Mucilaginibacter sp.
AATGATATGTTTTTCCATTTTGGGTTTGATAAGTCCGGGTGTGGTATTCAAAATTATAGCCCTTAGCAGCCATCTTTTTCTGACTAGTTTTGGTTTTGCCTGATGGATTTAACTCTTCCAAAATCCTGCGGTTACGGCGCAATATATTGTTTATGTTGCGAACCAAATTTGAGCTGTTGCTGTTCAGCTGGTTATTATAATTGTTGCGGCATTGGTCGTTACAGAACTTTTTATCGGCGCGGCCATGCAATACTTCGCCGCAATCAAGGCAATATCTTTCTTCCGTCATAGCGGTAAATATAAGCAACTATTTATTCGTTTACAAACGCTTACAAATGGAAGTTGTCGACTATAAGCGATTATTAACCGAATAAATTTTTCGCCCCTCCTCACCTTTGTATCGTTGACTCAGATACGAATATTTTAAAAATTAAAACGATGAATACGTTAAAAAACAGTGTACGCCTTGTAGGGAACCTGGGCATGGACCCCGAAGTAAAAAGCTTTGACAATGACCGCAAACTGGCAAAAATTGCCATTGCCACTAATGAGACTTACAAAAACGACAAAGGCGAAAAAGTAACCGACACCCAATGGCACAACCTTGTTTTGTGGGGAGCCCAGGCTAAACTAGCCGAGCAAATTTTAAGAAAAGGCGATGAAATAGCCATTGAAGGCAAGCTGGCCAGCAGAAGTTATGTAGATAAAGACGGCAACAAACGCTATGTAACCGAAGTGGTGGTGAATGAATTCCTGAAGATCGGATTAAAGAAATAAATACCTAAATCTTTCATAATTACCTAAACCTGTTCTACCTGCCTTATCACAGATACAGGGTGGCGCAAGGCTACCCTGTATATTAAAATTATTAAATCCTAAACCTTATATTTGTTATGTACTTAGAAGCAAAAGAAACCGCCAGGCTGTATAAACTGTTATCCGAAAAATTAGGCAGCGACACAACCGAGGCCATGTTCAAATACATTGATAATAAAACTGAACGATCAGTGGAAGCAACTATTAAGACATTAGCCACCAAAGAGGATATCGCAAGTCTCAGAACTGAGATTGTAGATACCAGGGAGGAAATTGCTAATCTCCGCTATGATATCCGCAAAGAGATGGGTGAGCACAAAGCTGACAACTTCAAGTGGATGTTTATTTTCTGGATTGGGCAGGTGGGCGCCATGCTTGGAATCATATTTTTATTTTTCAAAAAATAGTTCCAATATCTCAATCAAGGCGTCGTTATCGCTACCGGCAATACTTTCCCATTAAAAAAGCGATGACCCGTTAGCGCAAAATCAGCGATATATTTCCCCATTTCAAAAGCCATCACCGGCGATTCATATCCGGGGAAAGCTTTCTCTAACATTTCAGTTTGTGCTGAACCTAATGCCAGGCAATTAACTTTGATCTGTTGCTCAGTGAGTTCCTGGGCAAGGCATTCGGTGAGTGTGTGCAAAGCTGCTTTGCTGGCTGAATAGGCTGACAAGCCTGGGAATTTAGCACTTCCCTGGAAACCACCCATGCTGCCGATGTTCAGGATATGAGAGCCGGCTGGCATATAGGGCAATAGGCTCTGGGTAATGCGAACATGTCCGATAAAATTGCTTTGCAGCATTTCAACAAAGTCACGTTCCAGCAATTCCGTAAATGGCTTATTGATTAAAACACCGGCATTGTTAATCAGAATATCTACCTGTCCATCCAGGTGACTATTGATAAACTGCTGCAGATGGTGATAATCATCGTGCACAATATCAAAAGCAATAGGATATAAAACACATTCAGGATTCAATCCCTTAGCTATTTCCAGCAAACGCCCCAACTTATCTTCAGATCGTGCTAAAGCAACTACTTTATGTTTACTGGTCAATATAAATTCAAGCACCGCTTCAAAACCTACGCCGCTGCTGGCACCTGTGATGACAATATTCATAAGGCGAAGATATTAATTTTATCAAACCACCAGTTTCTGCTCTACAGGATGCTTGATGAGGTAAAGACCATCATTGATCAGCTTTTTAAGTTTCGGCTCTTTTTTGGCTTTATCTTCAAGGAAGTTTCTTATTTCCGCTGCAACCTGTGGTTCAACGTCTTCATGCTCCAGAATCTCTAATATTTCCAATGCGCAAAGCCAATCGTCGTGATGATTTTTTTGCAGGCGCATCCACACATTTCCTAAATATCCAAAATCGCCGCCCTTATGCCTGCGGTTGCGAACTTGCTGGTAAAGCTGATGCAATTCCTGTGTCCGGGCGTCATATTCAACATGATGGGTATTAGTATTCGATTTATAAACAATATCCTCAAAAGCATCTTTATCCGCCGCACCGCAAAATACAGAAGTGATCTTTTCGCCCACCGCCATGTCATACACTCCCCATGATGGATCGAATAATGTTTCACCGCTTTTGTCTTTTACAGTACAATCGGCAAAAGTGATGATCAGGTTCTTGTCTTCAACAGTTAGAATATTTTTCACAGTACCATCCACTGTAATTCCACTGGCAAAGTTCAGACGCGTGTGTTTGCTTAGTTCAATCCCTAGTAGTTTTAATGCATCCGGAGCCATATCTTCCAATGGTGTATCAATGCCTTGTAATCGGCCAACCGGCGAACTAAACCCATCTTTATGATAATCTTTCCCGTGGCCCTTCAGTTGCTGATTATTGTGAGATAATATAGTCGCCCCAGACGTTTTTATGAAAGATGGCTGATCTTCATCCAGCTTCCTGAAATCAGTAACCGTTCCGGATACCTGCAAGCCTGAGCTATATACAACCGTACAGGTATTTTTACTTTCCACCGCCTTCTGTAAACCGTAGTTACCCCCAACACGGAATGACATTGTATTGGCAAACTCCTCAAGTACATCAATCAGGTTTTGGAAAGTCGGTGTTACAAATAGTTGTGGCTGAGGTTTGGTAATATCGTAAGGATAATTCACTGCATCGATGGTATAAGGCAGTTTCTTTATATCCTTTTTCATGCAGGTAACACTTTCACCTATCGATGAAAGTAAACCGGCTCCATATATTTTCGGGTCTTTTAACGTGCCGATCAGGCCATACTCTACCGTCCACCAATGCAAGCGGCTTAGCAGTGCCATCTCCGAAGGTTTGCCCATATTCTCCTGACGGTAAGCAACCAGCTCTTCCGCTTTTTTTATATCCACAGGATCAGCATCAGGCATCTCCTTCAAAATTGACAGAGACCTGATAGCTTCATACAATTGGAAATCCTGTGCAGAAAACATAGCCTTAGCTCCAATCGATCCAAAGTAACTTAGGTATTCGTGGTAATCTTTATCAGCAATGATTGGCGCATGCCCTGCCGACTCATGTATAATGTCTGGTGCGGGGGTATATTCAATATGTTTTAGTTGACGGATATCCGCAGCTATAACCAAAACCCGGTAAGCCTGGTATTCCATAAATGCAGCGGGCGGAATAAAGCCATCAACAGTAACAGCTCCCCAGCCGATCTTACCCAGGGCATCATTCATTTCCTGCAGATTGGGTATTTTCTCGATAGTCAAACCAGCTTTTAAAAGGCCTGGTATGTAAGGATAATAAGCGACATCTTTCAGATAACTATAATTCTGGCGCATCACATAACGCCACACCGCATGATCAATCGGGGTATAGTGGTCGTAGTGCTGCGGTACGATAAATTGCTTTAAATGGCGCGGCAACGCAGCAACCTGCGGATTGTTAAAATCATTAAAATCGCTCATTACGTTCAGTAGGTTTATTAAGAGAACGTAAAGTTAGTTAAATGGTTGTATTGGTTGAAATTGTTGGAGTAGTTGTAGAAGTTGTAATAGTTGAATTGGTTTGACTATTGACTGCCCTCTTCTTTCGTAGCAACAGCAGGCAATCCTTCTTCCAGTCTGCTTGGGCGAATTACATAATAAAGTCCTGACAATGCTACAATCAATGATACCAAATAGAACGACACACTGAGAAACACTGCCAAACCCGTATTCATATTGAATATTGGTGAAAGACGAGCGAAGATTGCCTCTCTTGCTCCCGCCCCACCGAAGGTAATCGGTACTACTGCGGCTAAAGCTGAAATCAAGAAAGATAACAGGTATGGTGCAAATTTCCCGTGAAAATCCTGTCCCATCAGAAAACAAAGTATTGCCAATATCTGGAAAGATTGCACGATAACAGCTTTGGCATGTCCTTTAAAAAAGTGCCGGGTAAAATCCTTAAAGAATATTTTCACTACCGCATAATAAATAGCTGATCCCACAAGGAATATCGCCATTGGTATGGCGATGTGTATCTGCTCCTGTATTTGCGGAATGAATATGGTAAGCGCTACTACGATCAAACCAATGGCCCAAAGCCCGCTCAATCGGTCAAATGCAATGGCCCAGAATACTCGCTTTGCAGGCAAATTATACCGTTTATGTAACAGGTAGATTTTATAACCGTCGCCGCCTATACCACCCGGTAAAAGCAGGTTATAAAATATTCCAAGCGAGTATAGCCTTAGATTGAATCTAGGGTCCAAACGCAGATCAATTGATTTGAAAAAGCTAAGCAAACGCCATGCTGAAGCCACCATAGAACAGGCATACATGAGTATGGCTGCCAGCATCCACCAATAATTGGCGTGTAAAAGGCGATCCTTAATTTCGCCTATGGGCTGCTTGCTGAACACATACCATAACAACACCGACGTAACCGCGAGTTTTAAAAGTAACTTGGTTACGTTCCAAACTTTATGTTTCCAGGTTCGGGGATTGGGGTTGTCCTCTACTGCTTCTTCAAATGTTGTCATCGGCTGCAAAAGTAATATTTTGATTTCACAGATTATTCGTCTGAACCAGAATTCGCAGAATTCAAGAATTTTCAGAATATGTCCAGTTCCAAAATTCTGTTCATTCAAAAAATTCGATTAATTCCGGTTCAGACAGCCTTATAAATTGACATTTCAGTTAACATTAAAATTTTAAATTTGCGCAAAATTTTAAGGCTATGGCTAAAGTAAAGGTTGGTTTGGTGCAGATGTCGTGCACGGCTGATAAACAGCAAAATTTGCAAAAGGCAATTGTTAAAGTGCGCGAAGCTGCGGCTAAAGGTGCGCAGATCGTTTGTTTGCAGGAATTGTTTACTTCGCTTTATTTCTGCGATGTAGAGAATTACGATAATTTCAAGCTGGCTGAAGCTATTCCAGGTCCGTCAACCGATGAGCTGTCCAAAGTAGCCAAAGAGTTGAATGTGGTGATCGTTGCCTCGTTGTTTGAGAAACGCACCCAGGGTCTTTACCATAATACCACCGCTGTATTGGATGCCGATGGCACTTATCTTGGCAAATACCGCAAAATGCATATTCCGGATGATCCGGGTTTTTATGAAAAATTCTACTTTACTCCAGGCGACCTGGGCTATAAAGTATTTAAAACCAAATATGCCACCATTGGCGTGCTGATCTGCTGGGATCAATGGTATCCTGAAGCAGCACGAATCACTTCACTGATGGGTGCCGAGATATTATTCTACCCTACCGCTATAGGTTGGGCCACCAGTCAGGACGATACTACCAATACGGAACAATACAACGCATGGCAAACCATCCAGCGTTCGCATGCTGTAGCCAATGGTGTTCATGTGGTAAGTGTGAACCGCGTGGGCCAGGAAGAAGAATTAAAATTCTGGGGTGGATCATTCTTTGCCAACCCGTTCGGCAGTGTGATCTATCAGACTTCACATACAGAAGAAGAAGTAGTGGTTCAAGAGCTTGATCTGACTAAAACTGATCATTACCGCACGCACTGGCCGTTTTTGAGAGACAGAAGAATTGATTCTTATCAGCCCATCACAAAACGCCTTATCGATGAAGATTGATTTTTCTAACTCACCTGCTTCGCAGGGATTTCACTTCCCTGCCGAATGGGCACCGCATACTGCTACGTGGCTTAGTTGGCCTCATAAAGAAGCTTCGTGGCCGGGCAAGATCGCGACCATTTATCGTCCCTATGCTGAATTTATAAAAGCAGTATCTGAAGGCGAGTTAGTCCGCATTAATGTGGTGGATGAGCAGATGGCTGCTTTTGCCAAAGAGCAATTGATGACTGTTGGTGTTGATTTGAAACGGATTGAGTTCTTCGAATTCCCGACCAATGATGCCTGGTGCCGTGATCACGGACCCGCATTCCTGATCAATAGCGATACTAAGCAAAAAGTAATTATCGACTGGGGCTATAATGCCTGGGGGAATAAATACCCGCCGTATGATCTAGATGATGTGATCCCAACTAAGATTGCGAAGCACTTTAATTTGCAGGTTTATCATCCGGGAATTGTGATGGAAGGCGGCTCGGTAGATTTTAATGGTAAGGGCACAGTATTAACAACTACTGCTTGTTTACTGAATGAGAACCGCAATCCGCAGCTTAATCAACAACAAATAGAATCGTACCTGCAAAACTATTATGGTGTAGAACAGGTATTATGGTTGGGTGATGGCATTATAGGTGACGATACTGACGGTCATATCGACGATATTACCCGGTTCACCAATGAAGATACTGTAGTAACAGTAGTTGAAGAAAACAAGAACGACGAAAACTACCACATCCTGCTGGAAAACCTCCAAACGCTTAAAACTATGCGCCTGCTGAATGGCAAGCAACTGAATATCGTGGAGTTGCCAATGCCCGATCCGGTTTATTATGACGGTCAGCGTTTGCCTGCATCTTATGCCAATTTTTATATTAGCAATGCTGCTGTGGTGGTGCCAACCTATCGTTCCAAAAATGATGACAGGGCACTGGATATTCTGACGCAGTGTTTTCCTGATCGTAAGGTCATCGGCATAGATTCAACAGATATTATCTGGGGACTGGGTAGTTTTCATTGCCTTAGCCAGCAGGAGCCATCAGTTTAAAGTATCCTATACCGGTACTTTCACAAAGAAGAATTTATAGCGACTTTATAATCATTATAAATTCTTTTTTATTTTTACGTCAATATATGTACTAAACCTTTCACAAATGAAAAAATATCTCCTGGTTTTCGTTTCAGTAATTGCCCTTTTGTATTCCTGTAAAAAAGACAATCCATCAAACAACAATAACACAAATCAGCAAACTAAAATCTCTGGCAAATGGTATTATATGCAGGATACCGTTCTGGAATATAAGAACGGAGTTTTAAGTCGCATAGTAAATCAACTTTCATCAACAACTATTGACCCCAATTATTATCTACAGTTTAATGGTGATGGCACAGGTATTTCTTCTGGCGATTCAGGAAGCGTTAATTTCACCTATACACTTTCCAACAATAAACTAACCACAAATTACCCTTCTCATACAGAAAGCTCGCCGGGAGGCGCTATAACCTTTCCTGCATTCAGCGATCAAGGGACTGTCAAAATGCTTGCCGACGGCAGATTGGAGTTGTTCTATGATGATTCGACAACGGACGGCTCAGGAAACGTAATACGGGACACCGAGGCGGTCTATTACATAAAACAATAAACCCTTTCAGCAACACTGAAATCTCTACCCATTGAACTAAGCATATTGTTTTTTCTTCAGATCCAGTATCGAGAAATTGCTATCCGCTTTTTTTATCACATTACTCAGGACGCCCAGGCCGGTTACTTCCATTTCTACTAAATCGCCGGGTTGCAGCCATTGGGTTTGGTAATTAGGGTCGTTAAGCAAGCCTGTGCCATTTAATTCAAGGAAACAACCGGTACCAACGGTACCAGAACCTATTACATCGCCCGGCAATACATCACAACCATACGCGCAACGCTCGATGATCTCGGCAAATGTCCAATCCATATCGGCCATATTTCCGTTGGATACTTCTTTACCGTTCACATGGCATTTCATGTTCAGCTTATAATTATTACCTGTATGGCCAGGTTTTGCAGGCACTTTATATTGCTCCAATTCATCAGGCGTAACCAACCACGGACCAATCACCGTCGAAAAATCCTTCCCTTTTGCCGGGCCGAGATTTAACAACATCTCCTCCATTTGTAAGGTTCGCGCGCTCATATCATTCATGATCATATAACCGGCTATGTAACTGTCAGCTTCAGAGGCTCTGATATTCCTGCCTTTTTTGTTAAGTGCGACAGCCACTTCCAGCTCAAAATCAAGTTTATTGAAATGATCAGGCATGCATTCTATCTCGCCTATTCCCTGTATAGCATTGTGATTAGTAAAGTAAAAAATAGGATACTGATCAAACTCGGGTATCATAGGCACCCTGCGGTTTCGTCTGGCTGCCTCCACATGCTGACGGAAAGCGTATCCATCACGGCATGACGTAGGATGAGGCACCGGAGCTAATAACTCAAAGAATAATTCTTCTTTAGCTTCCAGTCTTCCTGAGGCAATATCATCGTTCACTTTCCTTGCCCGGTCCATCAATTCATCACCACCCCATAAAAAATCATTCATGTTATCGGGCAGCAGTTTATGGCACGAGTTGAGGTTATATATGTGGCCGTTAACATAGATACCCAGGTGCTCACGGTCTTCGGTTTTATAGGATACTAATTTCATGGCAGAGTTAATTGGTGTGTCAAAGCTATTGATTTTAGTTGAGGAGAAGTTGTAGAAGTTGAAAATGTTATAGTGGTTGAAGTGATTAACCTTTTCAACCACTACAACATTTATAACCATTACAACTAACCTCTTGCACATTAAATTTATCTGTTCTAACTTTGTATTATCATGCTGCGCATACAAAAACATTTCCTGTTTTCCCTGGGGCTCACTTCGATGAGCGATGCTTCTTCTTTCAGGGATGCCATGCTTGCTAAAATTGTGCTGGCACAATACTAAACAACGTTGAAAAGTTGTAAGGTTGAAACGTTGTAAAGTTGACCACCTTATAGCTCTCCCTAAAACTATTATAGCTTCATATTCGTTTTATTGTGAAATGGGTAAGTGATTGATTATAAAACCTTTCAATCTTACAACATTTCAACTTTACAACCAAATTACAGACTATGCCCGTATATCATAAATTAGGGAAGATCCCGCCAAAGCGGCACACGCAATTCCGCAAGCCCGATGGCACTTTATATGCCGAAGAGCTGGTATCAACCGAAGGTTTTTCAAGCCTTTACTCGCTCGTGTACCATGTGTATCCACCGACTATCGTAAAAACTTTAGGTGAGCCCTATTCGGTTGAGCCGAAAATTGCCCGCGAAAAACACCTGAAACATACCAGCCTCATCGGGTTTAAAATTGAACCGGAGTATGATTACTTAAAAAGCCGCAAACCGGTTTTGGTCAATAGCGATCTGCATATTTCATTAGCAGCCCCACGTAAATCCATGATGGACTATTTTTATAAGAATAGCCAGGCTGATGAGGTGATTTTTGTACATGTTGGTTCAGGCACATTGAAAACCGGCTATGGGAACATCCCATTTGAATATGGTGATTACCTGATCGTTCCTCGCGGTACCATTTACCAATTAGAATTTAATAGCGAAGATAACCGCCTGTTTATCGTAGAAAGCTTTAGCCCGATACGGTCGCCTAAGCGCTACTTAAATCAATACGGACAGTTAATGGAACACGCTCCCTATTGTGAGCGCGATCTGAAATTGCCTGAGCATATCGAAACCCATGACGAAAAAGGCGACTTTAAGATCCTGATAAAAAAGCAGGGCTTAATCTATCCTTACATCTACGGTACGCACCCCTTCGATTTTATTGGATGGGACGGTTATCATTATCCTTATGCTTTTTCAATCCACAACTTCGAACCGATAACAGGCAGGCTGCATCAACCGCCGCCGGTACATCAAACTTTTGAGGGTCACAATTTTGTGATCTGCTCATTTGTACCACGCAAATTCGATTATCATCCATTGTCTATTCCTGCTCCTTACAATCATAGCAATGTGGATAGTGACGAAGTTTTATACTACGTCGACGGTGATTTCATGAGCCGCAAAAGCGTAGTTAAAGGACAAATTACTTTACATCCCGGAGGCATACCTCATGGCCCTGCACCTGGCGCAGTGGAACGCTCGATAGGTAAAGAATCAACAGATGAACTGGCAGTGATGATCGATCCATTCAGACCATTAATGCTAACAGAAGACGCAATTAAAATAGAAGATCAGAATTATTACAAGAGTTGGGCGGAAGGAAGTTGAAAAAGTTGAAGTAGTTGTAATGGTTGAAGTGGTAAAAGCTTTAACAATTAATACAACTTCTACAACCTTTACAACCAATACAACTTCTACAACACTTACAACCAATACAACCAATACAACCAATACAACCAAAATGCAAACACTAACCATAGATAAGAAACAACAATCAACTGATTTTTTACCGTTGAACGGTACCGATTATGTTGAATTTTATGTAGGCAACGCCAAGCAGGCCGCTCATTTTTACAAAACAGCTTTTGGCTTTCAGAGCCTGGCTTACGCAGGACCAGAAACTGGTGTCCGCGACAGAGCATCTTATGTATTAAAGCAGGATAAGATACGATTGGTATTGACCACTCCTCTACACTCCGATCACCCAATAGCGGATCACCTGAAAAAACATGGCGACGGTGTTAAAGTACTAGCCTTGTGGGTTAATGATGCTTACGATGCATTTGAACAAACAACCAAACGAGGCGCGCAGCCTTATCAGCAACCACAGACTTTAAAGGATGAGCATGGCGAAGTACGCACAAGCGGTATTAAGCTTTATGGCGAGACCGTGCACTTGTTTGTAGAGCGCAAGAATTACAACGGCATATTTTTGCCGGGTTACCAGGAATGGCATACCGATTACAATCCTGAGCCCGCTGGACTGATGTATGTCGACCATTGCGTAGGCAACGTGGGTTGGCACAAAATGAACGAATGGGTGAATTTTTATGAGGACGTTATGGGTTTTAAAAACATCCTGACCTTTGATGATAAAATGATCTCGACCGAATATTCAGCCCTGATGAGTAAAGTGATGAGCAATGGCAACGGCTATGTAAAGTTCCCGATAAACGAACCGGCAGAGGGCAAAAAGAAATCGCAGATAGAAGAGTACCTGGAATTTTACGAAGGCGAAGGTGTACAGCACCTGGCATTAGCTACAGATCATATTGTTGAAACCGTTAGCGGATTAAAGAGGCGCGGTGTAGAGTTTTTGCATGTGCCCAATACCTATTATGATGATCTGATACAGCGTGTAGGTCATATTGATGAAGACTTGGAACCGCTAAAGGAATTAGGCATTCTGGTTGACCGTGATGACCAGGGTTACCTGTTGCAAATCTTCACCAAACCATTGGAGGATAGGCCAACAGTGTTTTTCGAGATTATTCAGCGTAAAGGTGCACGTTCATTTGGTGCCGGTAACTTTAAAGCGCTTTTTGAAGCGATAGAGCGTGAGCAGGAATTGAGAGGAAATCTGTGATTTCGGAATTCGGAAATTTGAAGTCGGAATTAGTATTAGTTTAGTTTGGCCGGGGCATCCCGGCTTTTTTGTTTAATTTTCTTTCGTGAATATCACCGAAATCATATCAACTTTAAAAGAGAATTCTAACCCGAAACACCATGAAGGGATGAAACGCTTCGCTATAGATAATTCGAAGGCTTTAGGCGTGTCGCTCCCAAATATTCGCAAACTGGCCAGGGGCATTAAAAAAGATCATCAGTTGGCACTTGAGCTTTGGAATACTAATATACACGAATGCAAGATATTAGCTTCGCTTGTTGATGACCCAAAACTGGTAACAGCCAAACAAATGGACAGTTGGGCAGCCGATTTTTACTCATGGGATGTATGCGATCAGGTATGCGGGAATTTATTTGACCGCACATCATTTGCCATTGAAAAAGCATTAGAATACAGCCGATCTGAAAAGGAATACATCAAACGCGCAGGTTTTGTGCTGATGGCTGAATTTGCTGTGCATGATAAAAAAGCAAATGATGAGGCTTTTATGCCATTTTTCCCAATAATAGAAAGAGAAGCCTGGGATGATCGAAACTTTGTAAAAAAGGCTGTTAACTGGGCATTGAGGCAGATCGGTAAGAGAAATAGAAACCTTGGAAAGGCTGCCAAAGAATGTGCTTTACGAATAGCTCAACAAAAAAGCAAAGCTGCAAAATGGATAGCCAAAGATGCATTGGCAGAATTTGAAAAGAAGTTTGGGGATTAGTACTTTTATTGTACTAATCAATTTAATTATGAAACGCAACCTGCTTATCGCGCTATTATTGATCGGAAGCATCAACTGCTTCGCGCAATCAAAAAACCCTCAATACGATGCCCAATTGGCCCAGAAACTTGGGGCTGACGATTATGGGATGAAACAATATGTAATGGCATTTCTAAAGGAAGGCCCCCATCGTTTAACCGACTCTGCTGCACGTATGAAACTGCAGATGGCCCATTTAAAAAACATTGGCCGTCTGGCTGATGAAGGTAAACTTATCGTTGCAGGACCATTTATGGATGATCAGCCCATAAAAGGCATTTTCATTTTCAACGTAAGTACCATTGAAGAAGCCAAAAAACTAACTGAAACCGATCCGGCTATACAGGCAGGTTCATTGGTAATGGAGTTGCATCCCTGGTATGGCTCTGCGGCTTTGATGCAAACCGTCGAGACACATAAGAAGCTGCAAAAGAAAAGCTTCACTGATTAAATCAGTTATTCCAGGGGCATTTTTTTCATAAAATTCCACTTTTTTAGCTATTGAGATACTAATTTGAACATCAGTTATATATGGGCAATTTATTTCCCATTTTAAGATGCTCAACACGGGGAAAAATGCAAAATTATATTCGGCAGCGGAACTTTATGCCCTTTTTTAACGTAAAATAACCAATTGTAAATGAAGTAAATAAGAGATACATTTAATCCTTGTTTTTTACTTCAAATGATTGGTATTTAATTTGTTATCATTGACTGTTATGATGATAAATACCCGTCATCTGATTAATTTAAACTAATGACTGAACTATACTTTAACCATCATAAAATTATTGTGAACTATCTGAAAATATGAGCGTTACAGAAGGAGACAAATTTTCTTATGATGGCGATTTCCATGTTACCGACCTTATTAACGCAATAAACACAGGTATTTGGGAATATAACATCATCACGAAAGACGTGAAATGGTCTTCCGGTTTCTATTCTATTTTAGGATATGACCCGGGCGATATACCTAACACGTACGACTACTTCTTTGAAAATCTTCTTTATTACGAAGATAAACCCGTATTCCAGAGATCATTAAACAGACATCTTAGCGACCCCGCCGAAACTGTACTGATACGCCTTTTAACCAAACGAAAGGGCTATCGCTGGTTTGAGAGCACCGTAAAAAAATGGGGCGATAAAAATGAGCCAAAAATTACCGGCTCCATTGTTGATGTTCACGAATTTAAATTATTAGAGCTACAGGCCAACCGCAACGATTTTCTTTTCAAAGAGACGATCAAGGTAGCCAAAGTTGGCGGCTGGGAGATCGATGTTAAAAGCAGGACGATCACCTTGTCGCGTGAGGCTTATGATATATTTGAGCTGCAGGATAAGGTTAAGCTGACTATTGAGGAAACGATCAGCTTCTTCGAACCGCAATACCGTGAGGCCATTAGTGCTGCGATCGATAATATTATTCAGTATTCACAGCCTTTTGATCTTGAGCTTTTATTCCGCACCGCACGCAACAACCAGATTTGGTTACGCGCGCGAGGCATCGCAGTGATTGACGAGTACGGCCAGTGTATCACCGCCCGCTGTATATTCCAGAACATCGACTACATCAAAAAGAAGGAGATGGATGTTCAGAACGCGGTTAACCTGCTAAGCGATCAGAACAAACGTCTTCAAAATTTTGCTTATATCGTATCACACAACCTGCGTTCGCATACAGGCAACTTGCAATTCATGGTAAACCTGCATGATCAGACCGATGTTGCTGATGATAAGAAAGAGATCTTCGCCCATATCAAATCGATCAGTGAAAGTTTAAAAACTACTATCGATCACCTGAGCGAGATCGTTAAGATTCAAACCGAGATAGGTAAAGAGCGCAAGCGCTTAGATTTTGAAACGACATTCAAAACCGTCATGTCGGCGCTTGAAAGTAATATTGAGTCTACTCATGCAAAAATCGAATATGATTTCAGCAAAGCCCCTGAAGTAAATTATATACCGGCTTACCTTGAAAGTATTTTGCAGAACTTGCTAACCAATGCCCTAAAATACCGTGACCCCGCACGCACGCCAATCATTAAATGCAGTACAGCAAAAGACGGCAACCATGTTTACCTGTATTTTGAGGATAATGGCTTGGGTATCGACATGGAGCGCTATGGCGATAGCGTATTCGGCATGTACAAAACCTTCCATAACCACCCTGAAGCTAAGGGCATTGGCCTGTTCATTACCCGCAACCAGATAGAAGCACTTGGTGGCTCAATCAGCGTTGAAAGCAAAGTGAATGATGGAACTAAGTTTACTATTAAGTTGGTTTAGTGACCAGTTAACCAGTGATCAGTTAATCAGGATTTTTCGAATGCTAAGCACTAATCACTGATTAACCAGTCACCGATCACTATCACTCAATATAACTTTCCAGAATCTTAAAGCCTTTCGTAGTTTTTAATTCGACGGAATCTATTGTTTTTGGAAGCAGGATACACTCTCCCATTTTTACAGGATATTCTTTGCCATCAGCTTCAATAGTATACTCGCCTTCAACACAAACATGAATAACGAAGGAATCCAGGTTTGAATAGTCTTTTGAAGTATTTTCTGTAAAATCCAAAACGTTGGTAGTAAAATACGGGCATTTTACCAGTCGTACTGTCTCATTCTTTTCGGGCTGATATTTGGTTTTATAATCCGGGTAGAAATTGTAGTCGATGGCAGCCAATGCTTCTTCGGTATGCAGCTCGCGTTTGTGGCCCTTGTCGTCTACGCGGTCAAAATCATAAATACGGTAGGTAATGTCTGAGGTTTGCTGTATTTCAGCAATCAGCAATCCTTTACCGATGGTATGTACCCTGCCGGCAGGTAAAAAGAAAACATCTCCCGCAGAAACATCCTCGCGATTCAGGATATCCATGATGTGGCCGCTTGTTAGTTTATCTACGTAAATCTGCTGATTCACCTGCTGGTTAAAGCCGGATATCAAAGTTGATCCCAGGTCAGCTTCGATCACATACCACATTTCGGTTTTGCCAAATGAATTGTGGCGTTTTTTTGCCAGTTCATCGTTCGGGTGAACTTGTATCGACAGATCGTCATTGGCATCGATAAATTTTACCAGCAACGGGAAGATATTGCCAAAATGGTCGTAAACCTTTTTTCCTACCAGTTGATCCTGGTATTTTTCCAAAAGATCAGCCAGTGATTGTCCTTCTAATTCGCCATTTGCCACAACTGACACATCCGATTTAACACCTGATATTTCCCAGGTTTCACCACAGTTTGGCAGGCTACCGAAATCTTTATGCAGATAGGTTTTGATCTTCTGACCGCCCCAGATCTTGTCTTTATATATAGTTTTGAATTTTAAGGGATATAATGTTGACATGGTATAGTAGATTGAATATTATACAAAAGGGATTTCGAGTTGTTTACAGATTTTTTTGCAAAGCAAATTATCCAATTCCTGGTGCCGGCCTACTGCAGTTTGTTTTTGATTTGCCGGATTAAAGTAAATGGCGTGATTCGCACCTTCACGCAAAAGTCGGCAGCCATTCTTTTCGAGATGTTTTATTAAAGCAGAACGCTTCATTATATTAATTCGAGTTCTTCTCTAATAATTGCTTTTCCTGAGTATTCTTTTTCAGTAATTTCTTTATTCGTATCTAACAACAATTTTATAGCATCGAGCAAGTTGTCCTTCAACTCTTCAATAGTTTTGCCTTGCGAAATAGCAGCGGGCAATTCTTCGACCTGCCCCACAAACCATCCATCTTCGCCTTGTTCAATAATTGCTGTGAATTTCATACCTCAAAAATAGCTAAAAATTACAAGACATCTTTGTAGGACTGTTCAATTAAGTTCATTACATAATCAATATCACTCTCATTATTTAAATACACTCTCCTATCTAGTACCCAATTATAACTATCCGGAATTTTAAAAATCCTTTCTTCCGGATCATTATAGACTATAGGTCTTAGATATATCAATATTTTGCTTTTTTGAATATGTACTTCGGCAAACATTTTAGAAACCCTAAAAGCGACATAATAATTATTGATTTTCTCCTGTATGTTTTCATCCAATTCAAATATCCTGCTTTGGAGTGTGAAGAAAAGCTCTTTTACAAAAGGTTGCCCTTTGCTTAGATGATGCTCCAAGTTAAGCTCTGTTTGTTTGCGTTCAGTCTTGACTTCAGTTGTTATAGCGGGTTGATCTATTTGAACCGGTTTTTCATCATCACTATTTAATTTTTCAAGTGTGAAGATTTCATTTTCATAGTAGTGATACTTGTACAATTCAAGCTTTAGGGGAATAACCTCTAAAGTATCTATATCAAATTTGCTATAACTTTCAGCAATACATATTATTCTCGGATTATCCCAGGATATTCTTTTTGCTTTATCCGGGCCAAGCTTTTTCATGACCATCATCTCAAAGAACTCCACTTTTTGAGACTTTAACCATTTGAGATAGGACAAGGCTTGATTAATGACATTATCATTTCTATTTCTCTTGTATTCAATAATTACCGGTGCCCCATCGGCATCGATTGCAAGAGTATCAATTCGTCCACGATCTGTTGTCGGATATTCGGAATATAAAAAGTCCATATCCAACACTTCCAGCAAATTGTCTTCAATCATTTTTTGCAAGACACGCTCTTTGCTTAGCGTTATAATATTGAGCTTTTTTAACTTTCCATTAGAATAATGAAATACAGGCATAAGCTTAGGGTTTAGGTTTCTAAATAACAAAAAAGTCCGCATAGTTACTATACGGACTTTAAGTATGTTCTGTAGAAAGACGCGATGCATCGCGCCTCAACGTGTTAGTTATTATTTACCTAACCTTTTCTTCAGGTTCTCGTCAATTGCTTCCAAAAACTCTTCGGTGTACAGGTAATCTTTTCCGTGCTCTACCTTTGGTTTGATGGTGATGGCAAGGTCCTTGGTCATTTTGCCGCTTTCAACAGTTTCGATACAAACTTCTTCCAGCGTTTTGCAGAATTTGATCAGCTCTTTGTTGTCATCCAGCATACCGCGGAATTCCAAACCTCTTGTCCATGCGAAGATTGATGCAATCGGGTTGGTTGAAGTTGGTTTACCAGCCTGGTGATCGCGGTAGTGACGAGTAACTGTACCGTGTGCTGCTTCTGCTTCCATAGTTTTGCCATCAGGAGTAACCAAAGTAGAAGTCATCAAACCTAATGAACCGAAACCTTGCGCTACGGTGTCTGATTGTACGTCGCCATCATAGTTTTTACAAGCCCAAACAAAGTTGCCATGCCATTTAAGGGCAGAAGCAACCATGTCATCAATCAGCCTGTGCTCATAAGTCAGCTGATTTGCTTCAAACTCCAGTTTAAATTCATTCTCATAAATTTCCTGGAAGATATCTTTAAAACGACCATCATATTTTTTAAGGATGGTATTTTTGGTAGACAGATATAAAGGCCATTTTTTTAATAAAGCCTGGTTAAAGCAGGCACGGGCAAATCCTTTGATCGATTCATCAGTATTGTACATTGCCAAAGCAACGCCATCACCTTTAAAGTTGAATACATCATATGATTGTACTTCGCCGCCATCTTCTGGTGTGAAAGTGATGGTCAGTTTACCTTTGCCTTTGGTCAAAAAGTCAGTAGCGCGATACTGGTCGCCAAATGCGTGACGGCCGATGCAAATAGGTGCGGTCCAGTTTGGAACCAAACGCGGAACGTTCGACATAACGATCGGTTCACGGAAAACCGTACCGTCCAATATATTACGGATAGTTCCGTTTGGCGATTTCCACATGTGTTTCAGACCAAACTCTTCTACACGGGCTTCGTCAGGAGTGATGGTGGCACATTTGATACCTACACCGTATTGTTTAATTGCATTTGCTGCATCAATAGTTACCTGGTCGTCTGTCTGATCACGGTATTCAATACCTAAATCGTAGTATTTTATATCCAGATCAAGGTAAGGGATGATCAGTTTATCTTTGATAAATTTCCATATAATACGGGTCATTTCATCACCGTCAAGCTCTACAACGGGATTTGCTACTTTAATTTTTGACATAACCTGGTTTTTATTTTCTGTTTTTAAAGGGCTCAAATATAAAAAAATGGTATTCCTATTTGTTAAATACTTTGTTGAAATTATTATTAAGCCTGGTGAACAAATATTTCATTTTCAGCGTTAATTAATGAAACATTCAAGTTATTTTTATAAAATTGTGACATATTAAAGGAATATTTGCCAGCCAGAATAGGGCCACCCTCTGATTATGACAAAATTTATTGTAAGAACTGCACTCCTAACTCTCCTTACATGTTTAACCTCCCTTATTTCAAAAGCCCAGATTGGTTATGATTATGGAAGATATGATGTCGGTGTTTCTCTTGGATTCAATCAGTTTTTCGGCGATGTGGTAACTCCAAAAAGCACTAAGGGCGTCAACTTTAATTTTAATTACAACCAGGGCCCATTTATCAATTATATTTTTGAGGCACAATTTGGCAAGCTTGCCGGTGGCGACGCTGTCAATGATCCGCTGGGAAGACAATTTTCTGCTGATTATCAATATTATGCGCTTCGGTTGCAGCTACAAGCGGGTGAGCTGATCGATTATTCGCAGAACGGCGTGGCAAATGCTATGAAGAATTTGTACGTCGGCGCAGGAGTGGGTATTATTTATGATAATATATCCAGCATAAACAGGTATTCGATTCAATTTCCGGGTTATTATACACCAGGCCTGGATAAATCAAGCGAAATATTTATTCCATTCCGCATTGGTTACGAGTTTAAGTTTTTTAACAAATATTCTCGTCCTGATATCAAACTGGATATAGGTTATCAATATAATATGGTGTTTGGCGACGAGCTGGATGGTTTTAAGGCCGGGCGTCTGAACGATGCTTACACTCAGTTCACAATCGGCGTAAAATTCTCCCTTGGGGAGATAACATCTTACCGTAAACCAATCAATTTTTAATCGCAGATTTATATCATTTTTTCAAATCCTTAGCCGAACTTTATTGTTAATTAAGAAACGATAAATTATGGCGAAGAGAGCATTTTCCCCTGAATTTGACGACCAGGATGACAGGGATAGGACATTAAAAGATCAATTAGGCGAAGAATCGGACGTAGAAAACCTGAACTTCAACGAAGAGGACGACAGCTTTGAATATGATGTAGAAAGCGACGATCCTGATTATGATCATCCCGATCCTTACCATACATCAGCTAAGAATGGCGCCGACATGGACTCAACCTATGACGAAGCAAATCCTTATGATACCGCAGATGAATACATTCCTAACGAATCGTTAGAAGATGATGTCGATCAGTTAGGCATGCATGTAGATAACGACGGCAAAATAGTAGATGTCGATCCCATAGATGATGTTCTTTCGCGCACCCCTGAAGACGATCGGACTGACCTTGATGAAGAAGGCTATCCAAAGAATGACAGGAGAAGATGATTTCTGATGTCGGAATTCGGAAGGCGGATTTCGGAATTTTAAATTTTTAATTTATTAATCCAGATCAAGATTAAATCGGCGTCTTAACTCTGCTAACTGCGGGTTTTTATTGGCCATATGCTGATACTTTTCTGTCGTAGTGTATGGGCGTTTGGCTGCCTTGATCTCGTCGATTCTTGTAGTGACCTCGATATTAAAGTTTCTTAAACCTACTCGCAAAAAGTTAAGCAGGTTGTGTTTATCTTCCCTGAACTGATTTTCCTGGGTTTTGTTGGCTAAAATTACCTCAAACTCATAAGGCTTTAGCATAGTCGGGGCATTAGAAGTGAAGATAGTCACCAAAGTCATGTTGCCATCGGCTTTTAGTTTGGCTGCGTAATCACTCCAATGCTTCAGGAAGGCATCCATCGTGAAATCCTCGGTTGCATCGCCTTTAATATAGGGGTCATCTTCCTCTGCCATTTCAGCAGCTGTTGCCTTACCCAGATCCTTTAATGAGGGGATCTTTATGGACGTAGAAGCTGAATTCTGGTTGGGAATAAAGACCTTAGGCTTTTCAGCAGCAATAGGCTCACTCCCATTTTTTACTGGTTCTTTAACCGGGGCAACTGGTTGTGGTTTATTCTCAGCAACAGGCTGAACGCTTACTGGCGGCGCATTATTCTCAACTTTTGGCGCTGCGGGCTGACTTACTGTTGGGGTATCAGGTTTTTTTTTTACCTGCCCGTCTGTAGCAGTCATTTCTCCGGCAGGCGCGGTGAGCATATTGAATGCCGAGGGTAAATGACACATTTTGAGTAAGGCAAGTTCAACCTGCAGTCGCTGATTCTTGCTCAACTTATAACTCAGATCGCATTGGTTGGCGATATTCATTGCTGATAACAGGAACGATACTGACGACGCTTGCGATTGCTGCAGATATTTCGCTTTTATACCTTCGCTTACCTCAAGCAGCTTTAAAGTTGCTGCATCCTTGCTTACTAACAGGTTACGAAAGTGTTCTGATAAGCCTGATATAAAATGGGCACCGTCAAAACCTTTGGATAAAATTTCATCAAATAATAATAAGGTATTAGCGGTATCTTCCTTTAACAGGCCATCTATGATATTAAAGTAATAATCGTAATCAAGGATGTTCAGGTTATCTATTACCGTGCGGTAAGTAACGTTACCATCAGAAAAACTAACGATCTGATCGAACATCGATAAGGCATCTCGCAAACCACCATCAGCCTTTTGGGCGATGATGTGCAGGCCATCTGTTTCGTATTTGATACTTTCTTTGTTAGCGATTGAAGCCAGGTGATTAGCCATATCCTCTACGCGGATCCTGTTAAAATCAAATATCTGGCAGCGTGATAATATGGTTGGTAGTATTTTGTGCTTCTCGGTAGTGGCCAATATAAATATGGCATAATGAGGCGGCTCTTCCAATGTTTTCAAAAAGGCATTGAATGCAGCTTGTGATAGCATGTGCACCTCATCGATGATGTATATTTTATATCTGCCGGCTTGTGGCGGTATGCGCACCTGGTCGATCAGGCTGCGGATATCATCGACAGAGTTATTGGATGCAGCATCCAACTCGTGGATATTGAAGGAATTTCCGTTCTGGAATGAAGTACAAGACGCACAAACACCACAGGCTTCACCATTAGGCTGCAGATTCTCGCAGTTGATGGTTTTGGCAAGAATACGGGCACAGGTGGTTTTACCCACACCACGCGGACCACAGAATAAAAATGCCTGTGCAAGCTGGTTATTCCTGATCGCGTTTTTTAGCGTATTAGTTATATGCTGCTGACCTACAACACTTTCAAAGGTAGCCGGACGGTACTTACGTGCCGATACAATAAAATTCTCCACAGCCACTAAGGTAGCAAGAATATGCCTTAAGTTAAAGACCCGGGAACAGGAATGTTGAGAATATTCGGGAAGTGACTATTCATCATCCTCTTCTTCCTCTTCAGGAAAATGATCGTCGTCATCAACAGAGGGCTCGCCCAGGTCGTCATCTACCTGGATCTCATGCAGGTCATCCATGTCCTGGAGCCTGTCGTCAAAGTCCTCATCCTCAAAGTCTTCATCATCTTCATCTTCCCAGCTATCGTCTTCAGGTTCCCATGAGGAGTTAATCATTAATTCCTCATCCATTTCAAGATCAGTGATTAGCATGATCGTATTTTTTAAATTTAGCGTTTGCGTTTATTTGATATACAATGTTATATAAGTTTTGTCAAAAAACATAGATGGATTTTTGATAAAAATTTTCACATTGTTATTATCCGGAATATTAATCTGACCGCTCAGCCGCACCAGGGATTGCAGCGGATACCGGCCCGTGGCTAATGCCTGTGCAGTATGAGCGAAAAGCCCGCCCGGGTGCCCATATTTTTAAGTAGCAGTTGGCAATGGCAGTTAGCAGTCCTCAATCCTATCAATTCGTTAATTCTGAAAATTCAGGTTCAGACAATATGAAGTACACCCCCTCGCACCACACTTCGAGTGCCTCAGTGTGACACCCGTTTTTAGTTTGCAGTAAACACTAGTATCATGGTAATCTTTTAACCAGGCGAATCATAGTTCAAATGCTTCTTCACTCTCACCAACCGCCACGCGCCCTGCACCTCGCAAAATATCTCAAAATTCTTTGAAAAAACGAAAACTATACCTACATTTGCAGCCCCGTTCTACACGGGTAAAACATTAAAACAAAGCAAGATAATGCAACAGTACGAAACCGTAATCATTCTTACCCCGTTGTTATCTGAAGAAACTGCTAAAGAGGCTATTGCCAAATACAGCAAATTCTTGAAAGATAACGGAGCCGAAATTGTCCAGGAGGATAATTGGGGTTTGAAGAAACTAGCGTACCCTATTCAGAAGAAAAACACAGGGTACTATCACTTAACTGAATACAAGGCTCCGGGTGAATTAATTAATAAATTGGAGATTGAGTTCAAACGTGATGAGCGCGTATTGCGTTTCCTTACTATTGCGCTGGACAAACACGCTATTGCTTACAACGAGAAAAAACGCAGTGGCGCTTTCAATCAAAAGAAAACCGTTAAAGCAGAGGAGGCAGCAAAATAATGGCTAACGAACAAATCCAATACGTTACTGCTCCCAAGGTGGACGATACACGTAAAAAATACTGCCGCTTTAAGAAAAACGGTATCAAATACATCGATTACAAAGACGCAAACTTCTTATTAAAGTTCGTAAACGACCAGGGTAAAGTATTACCACGTCGCCTTACCGGTACTTCATTAAAGTTTCAGCGTAAAGTGGCTCAGGCCGTTAAGCGTGCACGCCACATCGGTTTATTACCTTATGTAACAGATTCTTTAAAATAATCAGGAGGTTTAAACAATGGAAGTTATTTTAAAACAAGACGTAAAAAACCTCGGTGAGAAAGACGAAATCGTAAAGGTAAAACCAGGTTATGGCCGTAACTATCTTATCCCGCAGGGATTTGCTACTTTGGCTACTGAATCTGCCCGCAAGGTTTTAGCTGAAAACCTGAAACAGGCACAATTCAAACAAGAAAAGATCCGTAAAGATGCTGACGCTATTGCAGCTAAACTGGAAGGTGTAAAACTGACCATCGGTGCAAAAGCTGGCGAAAGCGGTAAAATATTTGGTGCGATCAACACTATCCAGATTGCCGACGCTTTGAAAAAAGAAGGCTTTGAAGTTGACCGCCGCCGTATTACTTTTGACGCAGAACCAAAAATGCTTGGCGAATACACTGCCAACCTGAACCTGCACAAAGAGGTGAAAGTTAAAGTTCCGTTTGAAGTAGTAGCGGAATAAATTAAATTTCGAATATCGGATTTACGATTTCGGATTTAGATATTAGAATTTTAGAAAAAGGTGTTTAGTGAAAGCTAGGCACCTTTTTTGTTGACAACAGTAGCCCGCTATTGTTATCGTTATGTAACAATTTAACCGTGAGCAAATCCTATGATTAGCAAAACCGTTATTTTAGGTGTGTTGTTACTTACTTTTATACCTGCATCTATATGAACATGAATATTAAAAAAGTTTTCTTTTTGATCGCAATCTTGCTAGGGGTGGTTTACGAGGCAAGTGCACAATATAACCCTCTGTATAATAATTCCCGGTCAGTAAAATTGGGCATTGGCGTCAGTTCCGGACTTTCTACAGGGGTGGTTTCAGACTACTTTCCTGAAGCAGGGGGAATTTCACTTTCGCTCGAAGTACCCCTCAAACATTCGCCGGTAAGTGTGTTGTTTTCAGCCGGGTATACATTTTATGTGTCGGGTGGCGGATACGATGTTGGTTATGACGATTATTACGGAGCCGATTATGGGGTGTATTATGAAGGAGACATTGCATCATTTATCCCTGTTGAAGCCGGTCTGAAGATCTTTCCTATCAACCGGTTCTTTATAGAGGGATTGGCGG
>NZ_DATCRU010000026.1:0-186772 GCF_036568825.1 Mucilaginibacter sp.
TGACGGAACGGGAACAGGTTACATCACGGAGCTTGGCGGTAACCGGGTGCGGAAGATCAATTTGACGGGCTATTCGCTGACAGGCACACTGCCTGCAGGACTGACCTTCGATCCGGCCACAGGCATTATCAGCGGCACACCTACAGGTACGATCGCGTCAAGCACGGTTACGGTAACGGCTTACAATTCCTCCGGATATTCAACAGCTACAGTAAACTTTGCACCGGTCAGCCAAACGGCACCGAATATAAGTTATGCTTCATCAAACAACCTGACGGTAGGCACAGCGGCAACGATCAGCCCGGTAAACAGCGGAGGGACGGTGCCTAATGCACCTTACGGTCAGGTGACATCTTTTGTGGGGAGCCCAACAGGGGTAGCAGGTTATTCAGATGCATCAACCACGTCGGCACAGTTCAACTGGCCCCAGCAGTTGGTTCGGGACCCGTCGACCGGTAACCTGTTCATAGCAGACGGTAATAATAATGTGATCCGCAAGATCACCGCTGGTGGCGATGTGACGACCTTTGCAGGGAACATTCAGGGCTATGCGGGATATACAGATGACACAGGCACGCAGGCACAGTTTAACTATCCTGACGGAATAGCGATCGATGCAAACAATAACCTGTACGTATCGGATTATAACAACAATGCGATCCGGAAGATCACTCCATCGGGAATAGTGACGACGTTTTACAGCAGCTTGTCGACCTTCGGTCCTGGCGGGTTGTGCTTTGACGGGTCCGGAAACCTTTTGGTAGCGGCGCAGGACCTGGGCCAGGTGCTAAGGATCAGCCCTGCCGGAGTTGTCAGCACGGTAGCAGGGAGCACGGTGGGATATAACAACGGCTCGGGGTCGGCAGTACAGTTCGATATCCCGAGTGATGTGAAGGTAGACCCTGTTACGGGAAATATCTACGTGGCAGACTTTCAGAACAACGCGATCCGGATGATCACGCCAGCAGGCGCGGTGAGCACGTTTGCAGGCAGCCTGGTCAACGGCAACCAGCCGGGCTTTGCAGACGGAGTAGGAACAGCAGCGGTATTCAACAACCCGACGGGTTTAGCCATGGCTCCGGGAGGAGTGATCTACGTGGCGGACATGTTTAATAACAATATCCGCCGGATCATGCCGGACCAGACGGTAAGCCTGGTGGTAGGGAGTGCGGCACAGGTACCGGGGGATGCGGACGGGATAGGAACGGCAGCCGGGCTGAACGAGCCGGACTACCTGTACCTTGACGGAACGGGAACGGGTTACATCACGGAGCTTGGCGGTAACCGGGTGCGGAAGATCAATTTGACGGGCTATTCGCTGACAGGCACACTGCCTGCAGGACTAACCTTCGATCCGGCCACAGGCATTATCAGTGGCACACCCACAGCACAGACAGCCAACACCCAATTTTCGGTAACGGCTTATAACGCATACGGATATTCAACAAGTACCTTCAATATAAAAGCATCTGCCGGCTTGCCTAACAACCCGGCCGGTGACTATAACAGGAACTGGGTTTACGTAAGGACCTATGATGAGAATGGTGTTGAAACAGGGGCGACCAAGAGCTTTTTCGATAATAATGCCAAGGCTACGCAGACGCAAACGAAGAATGAGACAACAGGGGATATACTGGCAACGCAAACGATCTATGACCTGCAGTCAAGGCCGGTGGTGTCGACATTGCCTGCTCCTACAAATAACTCAGCCTTTGCCTATAGAACAGATTTTGTGACGGCTAATAATCTTCCTTACAGTTATTTGAACTTCGATGGTGATCCCACCAATACATCAGCGCCTTACGCTAAGCTGAACAACCCTGATGCAGTCGACAATGCAACGCAGGGAACGCTTGGCTGGTATTATAGCGACAATAACACATCAGAACCTTATGTGGCGGCCACCGGGTATCCTTATAGCCGCGGCGATTTTTATCACGATGGTACGGCCGCAGCAAAACGATCAGCAGGAGTTGGCAGTCAGCTCAAAATGGGGACGGGGCACGAAACAAGGAGCAACACATTCCAGGTACAAAACGAATTGAACAATTACCTGGCAATACGTAACCAGTTTTTCCCTTCGGCAGTGGTTGGCAGCAGTCCTTCCGGTATGGCCGGGCAGGCACTGCAAACCATATCAACCGACCAGAACGGCACCTCAGCAATTACTATTACTGACTTGTCGGGAAAGAATACATTAATGACGGCTCGGGCCGATGGCAGCGCATCAGCTTGGTTATCGGTAACCAATACCGTTACCTCAACGACCAACCCACCGGACTTTGAAGTGTCGGTAACGACGAACCAATATTCGTCCTTCACGATCAATTCCAACCAGGTGGTAAACATTTATTATAACGGCTCGGCTACGCCACAATATACCGGATCGGGCAATAATTACAATTATAATATTAACAGTAACGGTATTGCCGGGACTTACCTTATCACATCGGTTTCCCCATTCAGCTACAGCTATGCCGATCCGACAACACCGGCAGCTAAAATCACGGATGCCCCTGTGACTATCAGTGAGTCGGCTGCAGCTAATCAGTATTTCTGTCTGACAAGCCAGTCGGCTGTCACGATAACAGGGGGCTCCTATACACTGTGGGATATGACCGCAGAGCAGGACATCACCAGCGCTTACCAGGCAAACCATACGCTGCAGCCGGGATATTACAAAGTAGTGGCAACAGCGCCGACGGCGAATGCAGGACTGGCTGCCAATACAGTGACGGTTTCTTACATTAACACTTATTCGGATATTGCTTATGCTTTTTATAATCAACTAGGCGAATTGGTCGGCAGTATTACACCGAATGGCGTGCAGAAACTGTTGGCAAATGGCTATAGCGGCTACACATCGGCCAGTCAGTTACCTTTTGTGACCTTATATAGCTATGACCTGCAAGGGCACTTAACATCTGTATCAACACCGGATGGTGGAACTTCAAACTACATATATACTACAGATGGTACCCTGCGTTTTTCACAAAACGCGGTTCAGCGTAATACAGTTGCCACCGGTGGGCAGGAAGACCTTTCATTTGTAGAGAAAATTTCCTACACGAACTATGATAATGTTGGCAGACCGGTAGAGTCAGGGGAGTATGTAATTCCGAATGGCACATCAGCCGTTTTTACCGGATTGTACTCGAACACATCTTTATTGGATGCTACGGACGCGACGGCAAACATTACCGGTGCAACTAAACAATCACAAGTTAATACTTATTACGATTTACCCGATCCAAACCCGGCTTACATTTCCAGTTTGAACGGCTATATACAGGATGCTGGCTTTCTGAAAGGTGCGATTAGTTATACGAGCAACGCTAACAGCACCACATGGTATAATTATGATGATCACGGTAGAATAATCTGGACGGTCAAATACATTAATGGGCTGGGGTACAAAACTATAAATTATACATATGATGAAAAGGGAAATGTAATTAAGGTAGATTACCAGAAAGATACGCCAGCTGAGCGATTTATCCATTACTATGCCTACGATGCAGGCGGCAGACTCGCCAGTGTAGAGACCAGCCGGGATGATGTTACAAAAAAACAACAAGCGAATTATTATTACTATTTGCACGGACCGCTAAAGCGGGTAGAACTGGGAGATCACCTACAAGGGATCGATTATGTGTATACAGCGCAGGGTTGGCTTAAGAGTATCAATACAGCTACCGGTGTAACCTCGAACGACCCTGGTCAGGATGGTTCAACTAATGGTTTTGCCAACGATGCCTTCGGTATGCAGTTGGAATACTTTTCCGGGGACTACAGCCGTATCAATAGTAATATTAACAGCGTATTAACTGGTCAGCAAACTTATTATAATGGCAACGTGAACGGGATTAGCTGGCAGAGTAATAAGCCCTCTTCAGTATTGACAGGTAACCCGGGAATTCAGAACCCGGTAATGTATACTTATAGCTATAACTCTAAATATCAGTTGACCGGCGCTATTTGGGGAACGCCATCCTTTACAGGTGCAGGCTTTACAGCGAATAATACTTTCAACGAAAGTAACATTAAGTACGATCCAAACGGTAACATCACTAGCCTGAAGCGCACAGGTACTAATCCTGACGATTTCAGTGATGGTTATACATATGGTGTTGGAACAAACCAATTAACCAACGTACACGATGCCACTAAAAATGCGGATTATGCTAATTATACATATAACGAGATAGGCCAGTTAAAAAGCGAAACACTCACAGGAGCGGCAAGTCCTTACTATTTACAATACAACGTAATGGACAAAGTCACAGGTATCTACAGCGATCAGCTTATGAGTACGCCATTGGAAACATTTAGCTATGACGAACTTGGTAATAGGGTGAAAACTGTCAATGCTAACGGAACCACTTATTATGTTTATGATGCTTCTGGCAATGTAATGGCGATTTATAACGGTACATCGATTAGTGAGACGCCTGTGTATGGCAGTAACCGTTTAGGGACTTATTTTTATAGTAGCAGTAATTATCAGTATGAACTGAGGGACAATATAGGGAGCGTACGAGTTGTCATGAATGGTGCTAAAAATAGCAATGGGCAGGCGGACATCGTAAAATACAATGACTATTACCCATACGGCAGCATAGTTCAAAGTGGGGGGTCTGATCTGTATCGATATGATTATCAGGGTGCTTATGCGGAAAAGGATGCCATTACCGGTTGGAATAATTTTCAGCTGCGAATGTATGATAGCAAAATTGGTAGGTGGCTTATGACTGACCCTGCTGGGCAATTCGCCTCACCTTATGAAGGAATGGGAAATAATCCCGTCACCGGAACCGATCCTACAGGTGGCGAAGAATATGATTGGTATAAAAATGATGATACAGGAGCTGTAATTTGGTTATCAGGCAATGAGGCTACCAAAACAATCGACAACCAGGAATACCACGATGTTGGAGATGTTTACGCCTTCTCTACTAATTCACGTGGTGCAGACGGTAGTAAATGGGTATATAGTTGGGTAGGCGGTCCAAATGGAGTAACGACATTAATGGATATTCATAATATTTCAGGGAATGCAGATGGTGTTGTAAACTCCATTAACGTAGATCTGACTTTTGTGGCAGGAATGAGCCTGGAAGTAGGTCATGTGACAGACTGGACAGGAAAAGGTAAATGGTTTTTCTCGATATCAGGAAACCTGGGGCTTTCTGTAGGTGCCGGTATAAATCACAGGATAATCAAAAGCAACAAAGGGGAAGATTTTAGAGTCAGAGATTATGAAGGGACCGGCAGCTCTTTTGCTGGTAATATTGAAGCATTCGGGGGATCTTACGGTGGCGATACCAATCCAAGTGACCCTGCTCACTTCAACCCTTTTACCTTGGGAGAAAAATTCACCGAAACTGGAGGAGTTCTCGGCGGAGATGCCCCTGAAGCCGTAAACCCGGCTTCATTATTACTTCCGAAGTTCAAAGCAGGGGCGACTTGGTCAGTTACCCGTACATATCTTTCTAAATAATAAAAAATAAAAGTATGTTAGTATAAGATTTAGAATTTAAAAAATGACCAAACGAATAGTAAGAATCATCATTGCTTTAATAGTGTTTTATATACTTTATAGATATCTCATCCCCTATATGCATAACAAATACGAGGGGTGTGGAAAGCATCAGGAAGTATACAACCAGAGCATAAACGGACGAGTCCTACAGAAGTACGTAGATGCGAAGAATCACAATTATCAGACCGTTGTTTTTTCAGGAATAAATGGTTATCAGCAAGGATCGATGATTTTTTCACCAGAGTTTTACGATATGTTTGATCTGATAAACGTCGGAGACTCAGTTATTAAGAAAAAGAGTACTATTTATTACAAAGTAATTTTCAAAGCTTCAGGCAAGGATACAATATTCCCGTTTCATTCTATTTGCAAGGATAGCCTGAGCAACAAACACTAGGTTATTCAGAGTGGATATAGATTCTGAACTTTTCATAAACAAATAAAAACCCTGCTATAGTAGGGTTTTTATTTGTTTTAAATTTTTTTATGAGAAATTAATGTTTCTTAATTCAGGCACTTTAATCAATTTATGGTTCGCTACTGAAAGCTATTACTCATCTGAAACAGCGGCAAATACATCGCAATAAGAATAACCCCAACAACCAAGCCTAAAAAGATAATAATCAGTGGCTCCAGCATACTGCTAAGGGTCGCTGTTTTATATTCTACTTCGTCGATGTATTGCTCGGATATCCGGGCGAAGAAATAATCCAGTTGGTTGGTTTCTTCGCCAACTTTGATGAGTTGTATCAACTTGGATGGATAGATGCTAAATTGCTTCAGGCTTTGATGTAGTGGCTTCCCTTTTAAGATGTCATCTTCCACCTGTTGCAAAGTGCTTTCAACAGGGTAGTAGCCGATCATCTGCCGGCTCAGGGCGATAGCACGCAGTAGCGGCAGCTTTGCATTGATCAACAAACGCATCGAATTACAGAATCGCGCCAGGTAGATCTTCTGTACAAGGTTGCCCACCATCGGTATTTTCAATACCAGTCGCGACGATAACCTGCGATAACCATCTGTTTTTCTGTTTCGGAAGATGATCCCGGTCACTAAAAGGATAACAATTAGTGCACGCCAGAAATTATCTTCCATTACTTGTGATGCCGCTATGATCTTTTCAGTGATCCATGGCAGATGTCCGCCAAATCGTTTAAATACATCGCCAAACATGGGTACTACGAATTTTAGCATAAACATCACAGCACCCATTGAGGTAGATAACACCACACAGGGATAGGTAAGCGCCGAAATAATTTTTCGCCGCTGCCTGATCTTGTTTTGATAAAAACGGGCCAGGTCCTGCAATACTTCGTTCAGCTTACCCGTTTCTTCTCCGATCTGCAGGCTGTATACTTCGTATAGGGAAAATCTTTCGCTATTTTGCAAAGCGTGCGATAGAGCATCACCTTTTATAACTGCATCCTGGATGCCCTTGAAAAGAATTTGATCAGCTGTTTTCTGCTGATCCGATGTAATCAGTTCCAGGCTGCCTTTCAGGTTAATGCCGGCCTCTAACAGCGAACTTAGTTCCAGGTAAAAAGCTTCCTTCTTTTTGTCGCTCAATTCTTTACCGCCAAAGCGGATATCTTTATGAAGTAAAGCGGTCAGGTTAACTTGCCCGTTTTTTTGCGGCTTATCAGCCTTCTTTTTTTCATACCTGCTAAGGTCAATGGTTGGCATCGGGAATTCGGTTAATAAGGTTGACGGAACTATATGTTTTGTGATAACGCATTGGGATTAGTTTATTTTCAACCGTCACATCGAATGATAATGCGTCTATGCGCCCGGCTTCAGCAGAAGCCGGACTGATATCAACAGGCATATCTTCAAACGTCGTAACGGGAATGGTGCTTTTAAACCTGAACGTATCAGTAATGGTAGAAACACGGAGGACATAATCCGTAGAAAATTGGTAACGCACACTGTCTTGCCACCGCTGGAAGACTACTTCCTGCGCGTCGCTTTTTTTGATTAACAATGAGGTAGCGAAATCCTTTGATAACAAACCATCCAGTCTTTCAAGTGAGGCCATTTCCTCGTTTTTTGCATGGAATGTCCTGTAAAACTTACTGATTATCTGGTAAGACTCATAGGTTAACCCAACAAGTAATGCACCGATTAACATGGCGACAATGACCTCCATAATGGTAAATCCTTTTACTCTGTTTATGATCATTTAAGCTCCAGTTTTTGTAATTCAGCCACTATTTGCCGGTTTTGGTCATAGGCAGTTAACCGGATAACCTGCAAAGAAGTATCGCGATCGTAAGGTTTAGTTGCAATCTCGATATGCAAGCCTGCAGTATCAATCAAACTATCGGTAGAATAAGATATGTGTTCGGCCATAAGCAAGTGCTCTTTTAATATTGCCCTGGCCTGTATATTCTGCGCCGATGGCGATAGACCGGTGACCCTTGCGTAGATCATCATAGCAATACCAAAGATGGTTACCAGGATAACCATAGCGACCATCACCTCGGCAATGGTTGATCCGGCTACCTTGCTTCTTAAATGTAATTTTATTCCAGCCATTGCAATACTTTTTTTCTATTGGACATCTGGAACAGTTCACCACTTAAATAATAAGGCGACAACGCCTTTGAGCTTATTGTTGAGTTGATCAGCATGTTTTCCATTAAGTTGTAGCCGCTTTGGTATGTAAACAGTTTGGTGAAAACGCCGCCGTTGACATGCAGGCCATCCTTATATTGAAGCATCCCCTGCGAATATATTTGCCCTGATACGGTAACATTACTATCCAGGGCAAGTACGGGCATAATCTCTTCTTCACTTTGACGATACGTAACGATGGTTCCTGAGAATGCGGTATTTTTATCGATTGTAATCCGCACATAAGGACTGATCTTAGAGCTATTCGGATTAAAGACTGCCAGGCAGGACGGATATTGAAACCGGCAACCCGCTTGCACATGGATCGAATCACTGGCAAATAGTTGACATCGGCCCTGAAAACCACTCTTTACGACGATTGCTTTGGCAAAGACCAAAATCCCATCGAGGCTTACTGATGCGTCGACCGTTAAGGTAGTATCTGAATAAAGTATAATATTGCCGCTTACCAGTTGGTTACGTAGTTCATGTATTCGTCTGCCTAAATTAATAACCCTTGTGGCCTTCAAAAAAGACTGACGGAGTGTATCTGCTTTTTCGAAAGCGCTGTCCACGGCAGTATTTTTACCAGCCGTTGAAAGATAGTTTTGAAGCAGCTTTATCCGGGCCTGATCAAGAGCAGGCAATGTCTTTTGGCTATTCTTGATTTTGCCTGTTACCAGGCGGTCATCACCCTGGTAGCCATGGCCATCAACAAATGCCTTTTTTACGCCTGCCTTAGGTAAAAAAGCATCACCGGCGATAGAGGTCGCCCCTGAAAGGGAAAGCGGTCGGTCCTGGTCGGCCAGGTATATAGCCGCCCGGCTACCAGAGTCAATGCTGCGCCCCATACTAAACACACGAGTAAGGGTATCCCCCTGTATAAAGGCTTTGCTGATGCCGATATCATAAATCCCCCAATGAATTTTCTGAAGAGTAATGGAATCAGCCTGTTCACCGAAAAGAGCGAACATGGTTTTCTGCAAATAGCTCGAATCGTGGCCTGAAAGCATCAAGTTTATGCCCGACTCCAGGTTGGTCTCCAACTGATCATACCGGGCTTTTCTAATGCTTTCGGCGCGGTAGAAGCCTGCAGCTACGAGAAGCGATGAACACAGCAATGCGATGATTAAAGCGATCAAGATGACCAGATATAAGGCCGAAGCTTTTAACATTGGATCATTTTTTGGAAGGAGTAGAGGTATCGGCCCTATTGCGTTTCTTTTTAAACAGGTGAATTCTTTTCCAGATCGGGATTCGGTGATCATCCCGCTGCAATCCGCGTTTCCAGGTAGTGACAGAAGCAAGTGTACCATCGTTGTTCCATTTTTTCCAAACGCCTGATTTAAGCCCCTTTTTAAAACTTCCTTGTTCCTTGAGATTCTTGTCCGGGTAATATTCGATATAGGTGCCATTGAGCAATTTTCCGCTGTACCCACCCTGTGTGCAATGAATATCATTTGCACTATACCAGTAATAATTTAAAAGCGGCTTCGCTGACATTACAGTGAATCCAGGCTCGATCTCCGCAACAATCGTTTTGTCGGGCTGTGTAATTCTAACCCTGTTTATATCATACGCGGGTATTTGCTGGCAATACACATTATAACTAATAAAACATAAAAATATCAGGCAGCACGTCTTCATAGTAATGAGGTTTTCATAGAAATAAATTTGGTTCTTCCCTGGTAACTTATCTTTATTGAGTCCCGTAGATTTCTTAGCAGCTTAACATCGTTTTTTGTTTCACCTTCTATCATGGTGAGGTTTTGCCCGTTTATGCTTACCAAAGCGATCAGTTTTTTTGATACAGGGTTACGGACATAACCAGAATAGTTGATAAAAGGCCAATTTATTGCGGATTTAAGTGGGAGTTTGACTGGCGCAGCAATAAGTGTTCTGATTTTAGCGACAGTATCCTTTTGCTCCTTTAAACCAAACGGGTCAGGGTAATTCAGCAATAGTTTCATCGTATCATTTTCAGGGCGATAGGGCTTGTACAATGGTTTGACCGCTTGTACAGCTGCCGGAATTGCCGGAAGATCGCCGGCAGCCGCAGCGTCAAAAACACGATAGAAGATCAGCCCCCATAAAGCAGCTACCGCAGCGATCAAAAAATAGGTAAGTTTTTTATTCTTCATGCGGTGTTACTGTAAAACAAAACTTCTGAGAGCGCCGGCCTGGCTTTCATTCCCTGCTGCATCTAAAGCCGTTACAACCCAATAAATTTTGTCACCTGACTTGCCTGAGTTGAAGTTATAGCTTGTTGCGGTGAGTAGCATCGGGAAGTCCTTACTGTATAAGGTGACGCCGTCGCCCTGGTATAGATATAATTTATATTTTGTTGCCGAAGTAACGCTGCCCCATTGTAACAACACCGGCAAGGATACACTAGCGCCATCGGTGGGTGAGGACAATGTCACCTGCACGGGCGGCGTATTGTCATAAGTCACCAGGCTAATCGCCGACCACTGTGCCTGTGCCGTATCATTTTCTGCCCTTACCCTCCATTGATAAACCTGGCTCCTCGGAAAAGTAAAGCTTACGTTTTGGCCGGGAATTGTTTGGTTGTAAAGCACCGAATTTTCGTCTGCAAAGTTATTCGTGTCAATTTCCACCTGGTATTTCGTTGCACCATATAAACTTTCCCATTGAAAAAGCTGGGTGCCTTGATTTGTCAGCAGGTTGTTCACAGGTGAGATCAATAAGACCGATTGCTGCTTGATTGAAGTAGAGGCTATGGAAAAGTCCCTGGGCGAAGTGTAGGCGGTTTGTGAACTGCCGTTTTGCGCAAGCACACGCCACTGGTAATTTCCCGGTACGAAATTAAAGGAGAATGTATTTTTTTTTATCACTGTATCTAATACAAGGCTGCCAGGAGAGCTAAAGCTCGGAGCGACAACTTGTAAGTGGTAGCTTAGGGCATGATCCACTTCGTCCCACCAGAAACCTACGGTATAACTGGCGCTTTGATAGTGCTCTGCTGGTGCTTCGGCTTGAACGGTTTTGTTTGAAATAGATGGTTCAATGATGGCATCGCAAGAGTAAAACAGGCCTAACATAAATAGCCATAAGAAAGCTTTAGGGGCAAAGTGATAAGGTTTCATATAGAAATAAATTTATTAATTTTTCGGCAATTTCAAATTAATTTCAAGGAAAATTTTTAATAAAACCGAGACTTGCTTTATCGCTTACTTATCAAGTTATTACCTGTTTTAATTGAAGGGCAAATCAAAAATTAATTGATTTTTTACCATCGGCAGATAATCATAGTGTGCGTAAAATTGCTTAGACAGACGAAAGAATGAGAGAAATAAAAAGAGACAAATATTAACAGGAATGTGCTTAAGCGATTTTTTTATAAAAAACTTTACTATCCGTTCTGGCGTAGTACTTTTATTGACAGTAAAAACAAAAAACCCTCGTAAGTTCCTCGCTTACAAGGGTGAATTTTATAATTCAGTAGCGCCTAGGGGAAGCTTTTCGAACCCCTTTTTATCGGATTTAAAGCTCTTAGCTGCTTCTTAAATCGATGCAAAAAATTTATAATCAGTAGATTAAAGATTTTCGTTCAATTACTTATGTCGCGAATTAGTTAACATAACATATCGTTTAAATATTAATTTGTATTCTATACGAGGCACAACTTGGCATAGGTCTGGCGCTCTAATGGCGGCCGTATTTTTCTTTTCTTCAAGCGCCTTAAAGAATAGTACCAAAAGAAAAGGTATATGTTAATGGCAGTTTAAAAAAATGCCAGAGGACATGTTTTCACTCAACTTGGTTCAAGTCCTGCTCCCGCGAAATATAAAATGGAAGAGCCTGCTTTCAAGTCGCTTTTCAATTCATTGACATGAGCGGTTTCCAGGTTCTTAATCGGCTTCACTGTAACAAGGCTATTTGCTAAGGTAAGAATAAGTAGTTAAAAAGCGAAGGCACCAGCAGAATGGGTGTTTTAACGGTTTAAAATTTAACGTTAAATTTGACTTAAACAACTGCACATAATGGCTAAATTAATTTATTTAGATTGAGACTGCTATATAACCAAATCAGATAATACCAAACTAAAATTTGGTAATGCCATTGAATATGTAAAATATTTAAGAAGAGTCGAAAAAATAACGATCCGGTTATTTTCACATCGTTTCACTCTGCGAATGCAATACTTGAAAAACCTAATACCCATATCTTAACAGCACAAAGGAGCTGGAAAAGTGCTACAATAACCTTTGCGATGAGCATGAAGACGTTACCAAAATGATAAAAGACGAGTTCCTGTTTAAGCCCGAACCCAAACCTACGCTGATGCAAGCGTTTAAGGTCCACAATGATGAGTTCGCCGAAAGGGTGGCTAAAGGCAAAGTATCTCCAGGAACTTTGATGCGCTATGAACGCCTGCAGCGAAAACCCAAGCCTGCCTAAAAAAGAAATTTAAAGCGACCGACATTATCCTCGAAGAAATTAAATATGCATTTGCCGCCGGGTTTTACCATTACCTCCTCATGGAAGATATTGATGAGAACGCTTCCATGAAATATGTAAAGACATTTAAACAGGTGATCACCAAAGCGGTCAACGAAGGAATGATCCTCCAAAATCCCATTGCGAATTTTAAATGTCCTTACAAAGACCCGGACCGTGATCATTGGAAATGGATGAGCTTATCGAAATGTAATCGCTGCGTATTTTGAATGGCGATGAGGCTGATTGGGGCGGGCCTACTTTTGGTGTAAAGCCGACTATTGTGCAGACATCATTGATCACACGTTAAATCTTTAATAAACGAGCAACTGGGTTAACCCGTCATTATTGATTGTTTGCCCCATCGGGGCAATATGTTGGTAGAAAAAATGGCAACAGCCGATTTTTTGTGCCGTAGGTGCAATATGTTTCCACCACTGCTAATGAGCATGTATATCGGGTTTTGCACCTGCGGCGCAAAAATCCTTTTAATTATTTTTCCACCAACATTTGGCTCATGACGGAGCTGTTTTAAAAGGGGATTAATTTTATTTCCGTCTAATTAATTGTTTAATATACAATTATTGATATATTAGTACATTAGTATTCGCTCCAGGATACTGCCGGGCCAATTATAGATTATGCGTTTCAGGATTATTATAGCTCTTCTAGTGTTTTTTACCGTGCATCAGTACTTGTACGCCCAAAAAAATATTTACCAATTTTCGCACCTCGATATTTCAAACGGTCTTTCCAATAATCGCGTTAGCTGCATTTTTAAAGATGCTAATGGTTTTATGTGGTTCGGTACTACATCAGGCCTGAACAGGTACGACGGCTATAAATTCAAGGTATTCAAACATGAGCCAGGTGATCCCAATTCTTTGATCGATAATAATGTGATGCGTATTGAAGAAGGGCCGGACAGAAGCATGTGGCTATACACCCACAGCGGCATAAGTGTCTACAATTCCAATACCGAATCATTTGCCAATGATGTATTGCATGAGCTATCCCGTTACAAAGTTCCCACTGATCAGCTGACTGCTATAAGAAAGGATAACAGCGGCAACTTTTGGTTCCTGACAAACAATAAAGGCGTATACCTTTATAATGTCCACACCAAAACAACACACTCTTACAGCATACTGGCAAATTCTCCGGCAATACCGCATTCCGATAACGTGACAGATGTTGTTGATGGCGGAAATAACAAAATTTGGTTTGTTTATAGCGACGGCGTAATTGATGAACTCGATATCAGGACCAACCGCCTGCTTTCGAGAGATTTTGCTTTAAACAGATTGTCCAAAAACCGTCCGGAAGTTTATTCGGCAATATTAGGTAACGATCAAAACCTGTGGATATACGCTGCAGGCACATTCGAGGGTGTTTATACCTATAATACTGAAAGCAAAACTTTGACACATTATGGCAAAGATACGCCGCAGATAAGTCTTAATACCAATGTGATCAACAGCATAGTACAAGGCAACGATAACAATATCTGGATCGGTACCGATCATGGTGGTATTAACCTGGTCGACGCTCAAACTCATAAAATAACTTACCTGCTTAATAAAGAAGATGACGGCAAATCATTAAGCGGCGATTGTGTTGAGCTGTATAAAGATAACACCGGCATTATCTGGGCTGGAACTTACAAGCAGGGAGTAAGCTATTTTCATAAAGGGATTATCCAGTTCCCGCTGATCAAGCATTATCTTTCAAATAATGCCAGCTTGCCTTATGAAGATGTCGATTGCTTTGTGGAAGATGCGAAAGGAAATCTTTGGATCGGCACTAATGGCGGCGGGTTGATTTTTTATGATAAAGCATCCAAAAAATATACCCGCTTTAAACATGATCCCGCAAATCCAAAAAGCTTATCAAATGATGTGATCGTTAGCTTATTCGTCGATCATGAAAACAGACTGTGGATAGGAACTTATTTTGGCGGATTAGAACGCCTGGTCGGCAATACTTTTATTCACTACCGGCATAACGACCAGGTATCCGGAAGTATTTCGGATGACCGGGTTTACAGCATTTTTGAAGATTCATCGCAAAAATTATGGGTAGGTACTTTTGCTGGTGTGATGAATATTTATGATCCGAAGACAGACAGCTTTATTCACCCGCACTATGCAATGACATCTGAATATACCGCTGTGATTTATGAGGATAAGCAAAAAAATATCTGGATTGGCAGGGATAAAGGCATCGACATTATCGAAAAAGCAACTGGCGCAGTAAAGCATTATTATAATAATCCTAAAAACGCCAATAGCCTGATCGATAATGATGTAAATAGCATCACACAGGATAGCCGCGGCTTTTTCTGGATCAGTACCAAGGATGGTTTGAGCATCCTGAATACTAAAACCAACACGTTTACCAATGTTGATGAAAGAAAAGGCCTGCCGACAAATAGTGTGCTGAATGTGCTGGAGGATAAAAGCGGAATCATGTGGATCAGTACGGCTAATGGTTTGGTCAGCATAAAACTCGATAATCCGAACAACCCAAATAGCTACCAGATACATAAATATGATGAGTTTGATGGTTTGCAGGGTAGGGAATACAATGCCAACGCCGCTTATAAAACCAGGAATGGTGAAATGATATTCGGCGGTGCCCATGGTTTCAATTGGTTTAATCCGGAAAACATTCATGCCTTCTCGCTGAAGCCGAAGCTCATATTTACCGACTTCCAGTTATTTAATAGAAGTGCCAAAGTAGGTGATACGATTGAAGGACGGGTTGTATTGACCAAATCGATTACCGAAACACAATCGTTGGTGCTTAAACATAACGAGAATGTTTTTAGTGTGGAGTTTGCTGCCTGCGATTATTTTAACCCGGATAAGATCATCTATCAATATAAACTGGAAAACTTTGACAAACAATGGTTGCTCGCCCCAAAAGGCTCGCGTAAAGCTACTTACACCAACCTTGATGCGGGCGATTACGTGTTGAAAGTAAAAGCAAGCAACCCGAACGACCCCGGTCACGAAAGTTATGCTACGCTGAATATCAAAATATTGCCTCCTTTTTGGAAGACTACCTGGGCTTATCTGTTATATATGGCAGCGTTTGTGGGGGTATTATTGTACATCCGTCATAGAGGTATCCTTAAAATCCGCAGGGAATTTGAACAAAAGCAACATGAGCTTGAGGCAGAAAGAAAATTGGCCAAAGAACGCGAAGAAGCCCGCCGCATGCATGAATTGGATTTAATGAAGATAAAATTCTTCACTAACGTTAGCCATGAGTTCAGGACGCCATTATCTTTAATCATATCTCCGATAGACACGCTGATCAAGCATAATGACAAGCCGGAACATCAGCAACAGCTTTTGATGATCAAAAGAAACGGTCGCCGGTTGCTGAATTTGGTAAACCAGCTGCTCGATTTCCGTAAGATGGAATTTAAAGAGTTAAAGCTGAACCTGCAAAAAGGAGATATAGCTCACTTTGTAAAAGAAGTTTGCTTCTCGTTCGCTGATATGGCTGATCAGAACAATATCAACTATATATTTGATAGTGAGGTAGAGCACCTGACCACTAATTTTGATCGGGATAAGATCGAACGTGTGCTATTCAATGTCCTGTCAAATGCCTTCAAGTTCACCTCGTCCGGCGGACATATCAGTGTTTTCCTGAGTTTGACCGATAATCAAGATAACGAGTCTGAGCAACTGCTTGAAATTAAGGTAATGGATACCGGTATCGGTATTCCAAAAGAAAAACAGGAAAAGATATTCGAGCGCTTTTTCCAGGACAATTTGCCGGAAAGCCTGCTTAACCAGGGCAGCGGTATAGGCCTGTCCATCAGTCGCGAATTTGTGCGAATGCATAATGGCGAAATCTATGTAGAGAGCGAGCCGGGAGATGGTAGCTGCTTTACCATACGCATTCCGGTATGTGCCGATCATGAAAAGGTTAGTTCGACCGCGCCTGCGATTAAACATTCAGCCAGTACATCAAAATCCAATGAACATATCCTCGATTCGGGCAAAAAACCTATTATCCTGCTAATAGAAGATAATGATGACTTGAGGTTCTATCTAAAAGACAACCTGAAACAAAGCTTCCATATCATTGAGGCTGTTAACGGTAAGGACGGTTGGCAAAAAACCCTCGCGATGCACCCCGATCTGGTAGTAAGCGATATCGCCATGCCTGAAATGAACGGACTCGACCTCTGCACCAAGATCAGGCATGATGAGCGGACAGCCCATACGCCGATCATATTACTAACAGCATTAAGCGAAGAAGCTGATCTGCTGGCCGGTACAGAATGTGGCGCCAATGACTATATCACTAAGCCATTCAACTTTGAGATTTTACTGTCAAAAATCAATGGCTTGTTGCAGATGCAGCAAACACTAAAAAAGACCTATCAGAAACAAGTGGAAATCCAGGCCCAGGATATGGATATTATATCCGAAGATCAAAAATTCCTGAAGAATGCGCTGGCCTGCATCGAAAAGAATATTACCAATCCGAATTTCTCTGTAGAAGAACTTAGTAGACAGATGTCACTTAGCAGGGTATCGCTTTATAAACGTTTATTAACCCTGACAGGCAAAACACCTGTTGAATGTATCCGTACCATCCGGCTGAAGCGTGCTGTGCAACTGTTGGAGAAAAGCAAGCTCAGCATTGCCAGCATAGCTTATGAAGTAGGCTTTAATAACCCAACCTATTTCTCAAAAGTGTTTAAAGAAGAGTACGGAACACTGCCCTCAGAGTATCTTAATGAGCTCCGTAAACGCGAGCCATTGCAGGTAGTTAACGAGTTTGAATAAGCCTAAATTTCCATCTAAAGATTTGACAACTTTTTAAAAGTTGTCAAATCTACTATCGTAGGATAAGTGCTGCCATTTACAAATTTTCTCTTCCTGGAGATGCCGTATCGCTATCGCAGCTTTATTGCAGTTGTGCAATGCGGATTCGTCATCATTTTACACTATATAGTTCGTATATGATTGATTATCAATGATATTTTGATGCTTTAACATTTGTATCATAAACATTAACATTTGTGTTACAATTCGTTTCGCTACTCCCATAATTTTATTTCGATATGATGCACGTGGTATTTCTGGTATCCGGGAAAGCGATGTCTCATACCAGTTCAAAACCAATATTAACCTTTTTAACGAATCGCAAACTTTATGATTAGAAAGCTACAAATTAAAAATTTTGTGGTTGTGATCGGGGTAAGCTTATCTCTCTTGTTGATGAGCCTTTCCGGTTATGCACAAAACGGAACGGTGACAGGCACGGTAACCGATGGTACAAGCGGATCGCCGCTGCCGGGTGTCACAGTTAAAGTCCTGAATAGCCCGGGGGCAACCACCTCCACCGATGTAAACGGAAATTATTCCATTAAAGCCGGCCCAACGAACAAACTTGTTTTTGCTTTTGTGGGCTATACCACCCAGGAGGTGTCGGTGGCTAACCGTACCAAAGTCGATATAAAACTCACTGAAGAGAATAAGACCCTGACTGAGTTGGTGGTTATCGGTTACGGTACTGCCAAAAGAAAAGACCTGACCGGGGCGATCAGCTCAGTGTCTGCAGCCACCATTGCCAAATCGCCGGTTACCACATTAGATCAAGCCCTGCAAGGACGCGCCGCAGGGGTGCAGGTTACTAATAATGACGCCTCTCCTGGTGGTAACGTATCGGTGTTGATCAGGGGTACTGGTAGTTTGGCACAAAATGGTAACGGGCCATTATATGTTATTGACGGATACCCGGTTGAAAGTGGCGGCATCAACAATATCAACCCCAATGACATTGCCTCCATTGACGTATTGAAAGATGCTTCCGCAACGGCAATCTACGGTATCCGTGCTGCCAACGGTGTAGTAATCATCACTACCAAAAAAGGGAAAAAAGATGGCACCCAGGTTTCAGTTGACGGCTATAGCGCTTTTCAATCCAAACCAAAAGAATACAAAGTACTGAACGCTCAGCAATTTGCTACACTGGCTTTACAGCAAGCCGCTGATGACCCGGCTAAACAATTTACCGTATTATCTAACTGGAACAATCCATCGTCACTTACTGAAGCCGACTGGCAAAACGCAGTTTACCGTTCAGGCTTAACTCAGAGCTATAACGTGGGCATCAGGGGTGGTAATGATAAAGTACAATCATCAACATCGGTTGGCTATTATGATCAGAAAGGTATTGTTCTGGGTTCATACTTTAAAAGGATAACCCTTGGCCTTAACCTCGATTACCAGCCATTGCCATGGTTGAAGTCTTCAACAAGCGCTAAATATACTTACCAGGATTCAAATAACCCACTTGGTACTAATGCTAATGCAACCAGCTCTTTAGCCCAATTGGCCCAGTTGCCGCCAACACTGGATGGTGGCAGCAACGTAACCAGCCAGATAAGTGACGGTAAAGGCAACTATGGCTTTTTTAACCCGATATATACTTACGTTGCTAAATACAGCAACCCCGTTTTTGCTATTGAAAATAATCGTTATTCAAACCTGAACCATTTCCTGTTAACCAATTCATCATTAGAGGCTACAATCATTGATGGGTTAAAGATCAAGACCAACGCAGGTATAACATATACAGGCTCTAACGGATATTTTTATCAGCCGGAAGATGACCGGTTGGTTAACCAATATGGAAGCCAGGCAGGCGCTACTCAAAATGCGCAGTATAGCCAATATTTAAATACTTCATTCGATTGGTTGTGGGAAAATACCATATCCTATGACAAAACATTCGGCAAGCACACCATCAATTTCGTAGGCGGTGTTTCTGAACAGAAAAACACTTATAACCCGTTCAGCGGTAGTGGTGTTCCCCCGAATACCGATATTAAGGACTTGTCGCAGGTAGAAACCGGTACATTGAAACTGAATACCACAGCTCAAACTATAACAGCTTTAGCGTCGCAATTTGCCAGGTTAGGTTACAACTATGACAGCAGGTACTATATTACCGGTACTATCAGGCGTGACGGTTCCTCTAAATTCGACGTTGGAAAAAAATATGGTGTGTTCCCATCAGGTTCAGCGATGTGGAAAGCAAAAGATGAGTTCTTCCTGAAAGATGTCGATTGGCTTACCGATCTGAAATTCAGGGGCGGTTATGGTGAGGTAGGTAACCAGGGCTCTATACCGGCATTCCAGTACGAGGCGCTGTATTCAACCGGATCGTTGCCAAGCACCAGCGGAAATCTGGGTTATCCTTTCGGTAAAACCGGTGGCAGCAATGGAATATACCAATCAGGTATTGCGGCCACTCAGCCTGCAAACCCTGACCTGAGATGGGAAACTGATTACCAGACAGACATTGGTATGGACGCTGCCTTCCTGCATGGCGATTTGACCGTTACTGTTGACTGGTTCAGCAGAAAGTCAAAAGACTTCTTAGTGGATATCGCTGTTCCTGCCCAAACCGGTTTTTCTACAGAAAGTAAGAACTTAGGTACGATGACCAACAAAGGCTGGGAGTTCGCGGTGAACTACAGTCATTCGGCTAACAAGGATTTCCGTTTTGGCGCAGGTTTGACACTTTCATTTATTCAAAACAAACTCGTTTCCCTGCTTCCAGGTGCCATTTCCATTACCAACCCAATTATTACTCCCGGACAAAATGGCCAGATCGCTCTTAGCGGTAACGGTTGGACAACATTCACCAACACATATATAGGTCAGCCGGTGGGCGAGTTTTATGGATATAAATCCCTGGGTATTTTCCAGTCGCAAGCTCAGATAGCGGCCTTGAACGCTAACGCAGCGGCAAAAACAGGTGGGGTAACACAATTCTATCAGCAAGCGGCTACTGCACCGGGCGACCGTTACTATGCGGATACCAACGGCGACGGAGTAGTTAATGCAGCAGACCAAACCAGCTTAGGCAGTCCTCAACCTAAATTCTTTGGTGGTTTTACTCTTGATGCTACTTACAAATCATGGGATTTTAACGCTTACTTCTACGGTGTTTATGGTAACAAGATCCTGAACTACGAAGAAAGCAACCTGGAAACATTCCAGAACCGTGGTTTCGTAGGAGTTGAGAACCTCAGCCAGCAGTATTATGCAAACGCCTGGACACCTTCAAACCCATCCAACACTTATACAAGGATCTATTACAATGATAACTCAATTGGTAATGCTTACCCTTCAAGTGCGTGGATCGAGAATGGCAGCTTCCTGAAATTAAAAAGCTTTACAGTTGGATATACCTTGCCTGCAGATGTGGTGAGAAAACTATCGGTTAGCAAGATCAGGATATATGTTTCCACTCAGAACCTGTTCACCATTACAAGCTACAAAGGCCTCGATCCTGAAATTGGTGCCCAGGGCGGTTATGCAACCCAAACCGGTATAGATAACGGTACTTATCCTTCATCAAGATATTACACAGTTGGTTTTAATGTAACGTTTTAATTATGAGGATGATAAACATTAAAGATATGAAAATGAATAAGAAAAATATTACCCTTATAGCCTTGTTTGCCGCGTTGCTAATACCGATAGGCTGTCAGAAAAACTTTTTGTCCCAAACCAATACGCAGAATTCTACCGCCGACGCCAGTTTCCAAAAATCGCAGGATGTGGTAGCATTGGTAAACAGCATTTATGATAGCTATCAAAACAGCGACCTGCTGAAGAAATCTATCTGGTACTATGCCAACTTCCTTACTCATGACTGGTATAATGACGGCGCAGATATTGCCTGGAACTCATATACTATCAACTCCAATTTCGGGGCGCTTTCCACATTCTGGAACAACGCTTACATAGCTATTGGAAGGGCAAATCAGTCTTTGGGCATAATCGCTACTGCAAAAGCCAATGGTGTGGTTACGCCAGCTTTAGGTGATCGTTTAACCGGTGAAGCATACTTTCTGCGCGGAATGTCCTATTACTATCTAGCCGGTACTTTTGGTGGCGTACCGTTGGAATTGAAAGCCATAACGAACGGTTTGACTCCAAGAAGTACACAAGACCAGGTATTTCAGCAGGTAGTATCAGATATGCAGCAGGCCGAAAAATTATTAGTGTCAAAAACAGCGCTTCCTTCAACCGAAATAGGTCGTGCCACCACGGGCGCTGCTTATGCCTACGAAGGCTCAGCACAAATGTGGCTGAAAAACTACACAGCTGCTTTGGCTGCTTTTAACAATCCTGAGCTGACCAATAACTATCATTTGTTGCCAAACTTTATCGATGTAGGTGAATTCGATCACCAGAACAGCGATGAATCGTTATTCGAAATCCAGTTCGATATACAGGGATCACAAAGCTGGGATGGCGGCTGGCAAAATGGTGGCGAAGTTGCCTGGATAGATGATTTCAGCTGGCCCTGGGAAATCAGCGGCTTCGGCTACGATTATGCAAACCCTGGTCTTTGGTATTCATACCAGGCCGGCGACACCCGTAAACTGGCCACTATTATTGGTCCCGGCGATCAGATTGTTAGTCCCGGCATTATCGCAAAATGGGGTGGTATAAAAGGCTATGCCGTGGTGCAATCAGGCTTTGCGGCCGGAAACCCAGTTTATATCGGCGATGACGGCAATATTATTAATACCTGCGGAGCACTTAGCCACCCATGGTATGGTGATGACGGAACACGTTCAGGATATTACTGCGCAAAAAAATGGCGCGATCCGAATTTGACAGGTGCTAACGGTTCATCTGCCATCTTCGGTTCACAAAACCAGATATTGATGCGTTATGCTGAGGTTTTGTTAGACAGGGCAGAATGTAAAGTTCATACCGGCGATATAACTGGTGCAATGGCTGACCTGAAAACAGTTAGAGATAGGGCATGGGGCGGATCATCGCCTGTTGATGGTTCCGGAAAACCACTTGTCCAGGACGGGCTTACTTATGATGGTAAAGCAACCCAGCCGATTACCGATCCGCTGCAAATGGTATTAAGCGAATACAGGCACGAGCTTACAGGTGAGTATTCACTGATGTACGATCTGCGCCGCGCTGGTCCGGGTATTGCTGCTGCATTTATCCATACCAATTACAATACGGATAATTCGCTGTTACCTGAACCATATCCATATGGCCCCACTGCCGATGGTAAGCTGCATGGTGTATGGCGCACTTCGCTGCCAGCCGGGCATGATATATTACCTATCCCGCAAGCCGCGATAGGTTTGAATCCAAACTTAACTCAGAACCCTGGCTATTAAGCATATAATGAGTAAAAACGGAATAATAAAGAATAGTTAGTTGATCAGTTTATTGATCAGGCTTTCCTCAAATGGGGAAAGCCTTTTTGGCTTTAATGACTATGATAGGATCAGGGTTGGGAATGTATCTGCGAATGTGGCAAAATAATAGCCTGTTATGAAAAAAGTACTGATAGTAGCAGGTATTGGGATAGTTGTGCTCGTCATTGTATATCTGCAATTTCGGGGTACAAAAGCTTCAGCTGATCCGCGCGGCAACGCCTACGCAGGCTCTAAAGCATGTGCCAAATGCCACCGCGGTGTCTACAATTCTTACCTGCATACGGCCCACTACATTGCATCGGTACCGGCAACTGAGCAAACTGTACACGGCAGTTTTGCCGATAGTTCCAACGAGTTTAGAATTAACGAAACTGAAAAGATCGTTATGGAAAAACGGGACAGCGGGTTGTTCCAAACGTATTACTTAAATGGCAAGGCTAAACAAAGGCATCGGTTTGATATTGTTTTTGGAGGTGTTAAAGGTGAGACTTATTTGTATTGGCAGGGGAACGAGCTTCACCAATTGCCGCTTTCTTACTTTAGCAGCCAGCACAGATGGTCTACCAGCCCCGGATATGGGCATAGTTTTTTAGATTTCTCTCGATCAAGGGCCATCGGCAGCCAATGTATGGAATGCCATGCCTCTTACATTGCTGATCAAAAAGATCAGCAGCAGCAATTGGCCAACAGCGAACAATTTGATAAGAATACACTGGTTTATAGCATTGATTGTGAACGCTGCCATGGACCGGGAGCCCGGCACATCGATTTCCAAACCAATAATCCGGAAGTTAAAACGGGCCGATATACTACTTACAAATCTTTAGGCAGAACACAGCGGCTGGACATGTGTGCTCAATGCCATTCAGGCAAACCCGGCGTTTCACTTCGCTCGACATTTGGATTTTTACCTGGTGACACGCTTGCTAAATTCAAGATGCCTGCCCTGTCACGCCTGGCAGATACTACCCATATAGATGTTCATGGCAATCAACTGCAATTATTGCAAAGCAGCAAATGCTTTATCTACAGCAAAATGGATTGTGCCACATGCCATGATGTTCATCAAAATACCCGTGGTAACGATGCTGTTTACACTCAAAAATGCCTGGCTTGCCATACTGCACAGAAACATAATTACTGCAAAATGTCGGAGAAGCTTACCGGCAATGTACTAAAAGCTAATTGCATCAACTGCCATATGCCTGCACAGCAAACCAAGGTGATCTCTGTGGAGGTTTCTGACAAGACACAGCCTGTTCAATTTTTTGTTCATACGCACCATATAGCGGTTTATCCGCAGGAGGTGAAGAAGATACTGGCCTTTATTAATAAATGATATTGATAAATAATGCGTAATTTTTAGCTGTTAGTCCCGATGAATAAATTTTACTTAGCCCTGTTTGTTTTGATTTCGACTGTTTTGTTTTCCTGCAAAAAGCACACGCTTTTTGAGCAGATATCTTCGTCGCATTCGGGCATTCATTTCAATAACCAGATCGTTGAAAATGATTCCATCAACCCCCTGGATGTGACCAATGTTTACAACGGCGGCGGAGTGGGCGTAGGTGACTTTAATAATGACGGCTTGCAGGATTTATATTTCACAGGCAACATGGTTTCTAACAAACTCTACCTGAATAAAGGCGACTTCAAGTTTGAGGACGTTACCGAAAAAGCAGGAGTAAGCGGCATGGGGCGTTGGGGACGCGGGATATCAGTTATCGATATCAATAATGACGGGCTGATTGATATTTACGTTTGTAATACCATCTATCGCGATTCGACACGACGCCGGAATTTGTTGTATGTAAATCAAGGAGTGGATAAAGATGGTGTCCCGCATTTTAAAGAGATGGCTAAAGAGTATGGCCTTGATCTGACCGGACTATCTACTATGGCCAGCTTTTTTGATTATGACAACGATGGCGACCTGGATATGTACCTGACGGTCAACAGTGCTTCTTCGGGTTACAATCCAAACTTGTTTGGCCCTCGCAACGGAATGGTGGAACATAGCAGGGGCAGGCTGTTCCGGAACGATTGGGACGAGAAATTGCATCATGCCGTATTTCATGATGTATCAGATAAGGCCGGGATAAGTTTTGATGGCTTCGGTCATGGTGCTACAACGGTAGATATCAATAATGATGGCTGGAAGGATATTTATGTTTCTGACGATTTTGTGTCCGAAAATATTCTCTATATCAACAACCACGATGGCACTTTTACCAATCGAACCAAAGAGTATTTTAAGCATACCTCATACAACGCTATGGGGCAGGATGTCGTCGACATAAATAACGATGGTTTAGCGGATGTGGTAGAACTGGACATGAACCCGGAAGATAATTACCGGAAAAAGATGATCCTCGGCCCCAACAGTTACCAGATGTTTCAGTATTTCGATGCATTCGGTACGCAATACCAGTATGTGCGTAATACCTTGCAGATCAACCAGGGTCCGCGTTTAGGTCAGCAGGGACGGATCGGTAGTCCGGCATTTAGCGAAGTGGGCTTTTTAAGTGGTATTTCACAAACCGACTGGAGTTGGACGCCGCTGGTAGTCGATTTTAATAATGACGGCTATAGGGATATTGTAGTAACCAATGGTTTCCCCAAAGACATATCCGACCGCGATTTCATCACTTACAGGCGCGATGCTTATGCGTTGACTGCAAAAAAGAAAATACTGGATCAGATCCCACAGATCAAAATCCACAATTATGCTTTTGAGAATAATGGCAATCTGACCTTTAAGGACGTCAGCAAGGATTGGGGTGTAAATATTCCAAGCTTCTCTAACGGTGCGGTTTATGCCGATCTGGATAACGACGGGGCGATGGACATGATCATCAACAATATCAATGACGAGGCGCTGGTTTACCGCAACACAAGCCGGGACGATAAGAAGAATATTGATAAAGCACATTTTCTGCAGATCAGCTTTAATGGCAATAAACAGAATGTAAATGGCCTGGGAGCAATGGCTGATATTTATTACGATCACGGCAAACACCAGGTATATGAAAATGCTCCATACCGGGGGTATTTATCGTCGGATGAGGCGATGGCTCATTTCGGGCTTGGGAAGATCACTATGGTTGACTCAGTGATCATCCATTGGCAGAATGGTAAAAAACAAAAGCTGGCTAACGTAAAGGCCGATCAGAAGATCAAAGTCAATATTGCTGATGCCAGGGATAATTACAGTTATTCTCATCCGGAGATCGACGCGAAGGCCTTGTTTAAGGAAGTGACCGATTCGCTGGGCATTCGTTTTAAGGACAATACTAAAGACTTTGTCGATTTCAATATTCAGAAGTTGTTGCCGCATAAGTTATCGGAGTATAGCCCTGCTTTAGCTGCTGGTGACGTGGACGGCGATGGGATGGACGATCTCATTGTCGGCGGCAATTCGATGCACCCGGCGCAGATATTTTTTCAATTGCCAAACGGTAAATTCAGGCAGCGGGATTTGATGGTAGTAAACGATCAAACCAGGATTACCAAAGATGCCGGTCTGCTGCTTTTTGATGCCAACGGCGATGGCAAACCCGACTTGTATATAGCAAGCGGAGGCTATGCGTCGGCACCTAATACAAATTCCTACCAGGATCGACTGTACCTGAATGACGGCAGGGGAAACTTCACCATTGCCAACGATGCCATCCCAACCAATTTCACAAGCAAGTTATGCGTACGGGCATGTGATTTTAATAAAGACGGCAAATTGGATTTATTTATATCGGGTCGTGTTGAACCATGGAGCTATCCAAAACCGGTATCGAGCATCATATTAAGAAACGACAGCAAAGACGGCAAAGTGAAATTTACCGATGTAACGGCCGAAGTTGCTCCTGCATTAAAAAACATCGGTATGGTGTGCGATGCCCTGTTTACCGATTTTGACAACGACGGCTGGCCCGACCTGATCCTGGCAGGCGAATGGATGCCCGTTACCTTCCTGAAAAATCAGCATGGCAAATATGTTAATGTGACCAATAATTCAGGTGTGGCTGACAAATTTGGCTGGTGGAACTCAGTTGTGGCAGGAGATTTCAGGCACATCGGCCGGATGGACTATATTGTTGGCAATACAGGTCAAAACACCATATTCCAACCCACAGATCAGTATCCGGTTTACATCACTGCCAAGAACTTTGACAACAGCGGATTTTCTGCTATTCCATCCTTGTATTTGCCAGATCGGAATGGAGAGAAAAAAGAATTCCCATTGCAGGGGCGAGAGGATATCCTGAAGCAAATGATCAGCCTGAAAAAGAAATTCACCAACTATAAATCATATGCGACGGCGACCATGAACGAGGTCTTATCATCTGAACAAAGACAGGGGGCGTTGCGGTTAAAAGCTAATATGCTTAAATCATGCTATCTGCGTAATGACGGCAATGGCAAGTTCACCCTTATCCCGCTGCCGATAGAAGCGCAGGTGTCTGTCCTGAACGGTATGCAGACCGGTGATTTTGACGGCGACGGCAACCTGGATGTAGTGATCAACGGGAATGATTATGGTACGGATGTTTCCATTGGCAGATACGATGCACTTAACGGCTTGATGTTAAAAGGTAATGGCAACGGAAACTTTAAGCCGCTCAGCATTTTACAAAGCGGTATTTACATTCCCGGAAATGGAAAAGCCCTGGTTCAAATGCGCGGCAAAAGTGGCGATCTGCTTTTAGCAGCCAGTCAAAATAAAGATTCGCTGAAAGTGTTCAAGCTGAACGCACTGATAAAAGCAATACCGATCAAACCAACAGATGCTTACGTTTTGATTAAATACAGAAACGGAAAAACAGAGAAGCAGGAATTTTACTATGGTTCATCGTTTTTGTCGCAATCATCAAGATTTATAAAGTTGGATGATGATATGACAAGCGTAGTTATTTATGATGATAACGGCAGATTAAGAAGAATAAAATAATCGGAATTAATATCTGTTAAATAGTATTACCGATTCAGGGCCCTACTGGCTTGTCAAACTCTCTTGGAGAGCGATAGCTCATTCGGAGCGAAGGCTCTTGACAGGGTTGGCCAATCCGGCTTTTATGCTTTGGTAGCTTACTGTGAGCAAAGTTATAATGACTGCATCGGCTGCTGTTTCGACAAATACCCACCAGGATAGATGGGCATGATAGGTGAATTGATGCAACCAACTTTCCATCGAAAACCAGGCAATGGGTACGGCAATAACTAAAGCAATCATCACCAATACAACAAAATCCATTGACATCAATCTCCATAAACCAAAAACAGAAGCGCCTAACACTTTCCGCACGCCAATCTCTTTAATTCGCTGCTCTGCCATAAACGTTGCCATACCGAATAAGCCAAGACTGCTTATAAAAATGGCGAGCCCTGCAAATGAGCTGGCCAACTTTCCGATACGTTCTTCATTTATAAATTTTTTTGCATATTCTTCGTCAACAAATTGATAGGAGAATGGGACGAAGGGGCATAAGTTTTATAAATAGTTTCGATTTTCTGTATAGCATCATGTGTACTTACATTCGGATTTATTTTGATGATGACCGCGTCAAATTGCTCGGCTCCGATATAAAAAATGGTTTGCTTGGCAGGCTCGTAGGGCGAACCCATCACCATATCTTTAATTACGCCGATGATGTGAAATGTTCTATTCGGAAAACTCATTGTTTTACCAACCGGGTCTTTCAGCCCATATATTTTACAGCCGCCTCGTTCAACACAACACCCGAAGAATCGGTGAGAAATTTGATCGAAAAATCGCGCCCGTCCTTAAACTGCCACCCCAATGTTTTCCCATATTCAGTGTTGTAATTTGGTTTTCAACAGTCCTTTTAGAAATCCCCAATCTCGTTGCTATTCTCCTGGTTCGAAACTACATGGCGAGGTGGTACGCCCAGGGTTTGGCGGCTTTATTTTTAATGTAAAAGTATTATTAATTATCTGGTTAAAAGACTGGCTGACTCAGGCTAATTGATTTTTGGCTTGATTCTTCCGGGTAGGATAAAAACAAAAATAACTTACTGTAAGCCAGTAAGTTATTTATAAGTAGCCCGTAGGGGAAGCTTTTCGAACCCCTTTTTAGAAGATTTACGACGTTTGGCAGTCTGATGCTTATTGTAAATATTTGTAATTTAACCTATCACACTAGCGGAATGGGATCGAATACTTTCAATTAACTTAACATAATATTTTTTCAAGCCATCTCTTAAGTATTTTTCCCATAGCCTACGTAAGCCATTCGTTCGCCCATTTCTTTATAGGCTTCATTGGATTGCGGTGCCCATGTACCTAATCCATCTACATATCGGTTATACATGCAGAATGCGGCAGCAATTAAAACTGTATCGTGTATTTCCTGGTCGGTAGCCCCTTGCTCGCGTGCTGCAGAGATATGTGCTTCGGTAACATGCTTCCCTCCTTTTTGTACCTGGTGGGCGATGTCTAATAAAGCTCTCAATTTGTCAGAAACGGATGTATTGGGAAGCCCCGCTTTAATTTCATCTATCAAACCAAGTCCGCTGCCAAGGTGTGCTGCTGCTGCTGCCGCATGCGAAGTATGGCAGAAATGGCAGTCATTACGGTAAGATACCGATGCAGCTATGATCTCACGCTCCCCGCTGGTTAACGACGATGGGCCACGAAGTAAAGTTTCCGCCAATAAAAGTAATGGCTTGGCAGTTTCAGGCCGATAGTTTAATAGGCCTACTATTCCTGGTAGTTCTTCATTTAATAATTTAATATGAGCCATGGTTAAGATTTTTGTAATTCTTCGGTAAGTGTAAAATTAATGGATGTAGGTTTATAACCTTCTTTTGCACGTTGTTCGCCCATTTTATCATAAAACGTTTCGTTATCGGGTTGCCAGGTAGCCAAACCATCAACATAACGATTGAACATACAAAACGCAGCTGCAATAAGCACTGTATCGTGTATCTCCATATCGGTTGCACCTTCTTTTCGGGCAGCTTCAACATCTTCTGGAAGTACGTTCTTTCCGCCCGATTGTACTTTAGCGGCAATTTTTAACAATCCTTTGAGTTTGTCACTGATTGGCGCCGTTTCAGGATCAGCAAGCACTTGCTTAACCAATGTAAGGTCGCTGCCAAGCTGATGTTTGGCAATAGCGCTGTGAGAACTGGTGCAAAACTTGCAGGTATTTAGGTTTGATACATAAGAGGCGATCAGTTCGCGGTCGCCCGCGCTGAGCGTAGGGTGCGGGTCGTGCAATAACACTTGCGCAAGGCTGCACAATGGTGCAGCCGTTTCCGGGCGATATACGAATAAGTTCCGGATACCGGGATATTCTGCTGGTAAATCAATGTGTGGCATATTTCTAATTTTATTTATAAACGCTGGATTGATATCCTTCCAAAGCGCGTTGAGGTGCACGATTTACATAAAACTGGCGATCCTCTGGCGCCCAGGTAGCAAGGCCGTCTACATAACGGTTAAACATGCAGAAGGCTGCGGCGATCAGAACCGTATCATGTATCTCAACGTCTGATGCACCATTTTTGCGTGCTTCCTCTACTTGTTCTATAGTTACGTTTTTGCCGCCTTTCTGAACGCTTGCCGCAATGCTGAGCAATGCCTTCATTTTGCCGTCCAGTTCTGCAGTTTTGACATCCTGTTTGATACGATCTATCTGGTCGATATTACATTCCAGGTAGTGACCTGCTATAGCTCCATGAACATTCTGGCAAAAGAAGCAGTCGTTCAGATAGGATACATAGGTGGCTATCAGTTCCCGTTGCCCCCGACTCAACGTATTGTTATCATCACGCAGCAAAGTTTCAGCAAGGAAATTCAAAGGTGCTTCAGTTTCAGGACGGTAAGCCATCAGGCCCCTGATGCCCGGTAGATCATTATTTAATTCGATATGTGCCATATTTATTCCTTTAAAGATTGAGTGCCAACTTGTATGTCTTTGATCACCAGCATGGCAATCAAACCGATCACAAATACTAGTGAAAATATAAAGAGCGAGTTGCCGTAGCCGCCTAATGTGGTAACCAATATACCCACACCCAATACAGCTATCCCTGTAAATATCCGGCCGATGTTGAAACAAAATCCTGTTGCCGAAGCACGGATAGACGTAGGGAAAAGTAATGGGATATAAAGTGAAAGTACTCCCTGGCTTATTCCAAAGAATAACGCCAGTACCGCAATTTCGATATAAACTACGCTTGAAAAAGTGGTATTTGTTTTGAACAAAACGAATGACACCACCGAGCATACCACAAACGACAGGATCAACGATTTCCGAAGGCCAAGCAGATTTACCACCCAGCCGGAAATGAAGCCGCCTGTCAGGCCGCCCATGCCCATAAACATCATGCTGATGCCGCGTTCTTTATTGGCATCAGTGGTAAGCAAGCTTTGTATCCAGGTAGGCAGCCACAAAAAAATGGCCCAAAGACCGATGAGCATAGTACCAAATATAATGGAGCCTATAAGTAAGGTTTTAAGATTCGAGCTATGAAACAAGCCAACGTTTTGGTTACTATCGTGACTATGCTCTTCGTGGTCTTTCAGCCATAAACCGGATTCGCTGATCACCCAAAAACCAATGATTGCTACTGCTATCGGAATGATGCCTACCATAAAGCCCTGTCGCCATGAATTGACCATGTAATTGATCGCTCCGGCAGAGAAAATGCCCACAGGAATAGAGATCGATAAGATACCGGTATAAACTGCTCTTGTTTTTTCAGGCCAAACTTCGGAGATCAATGTAAATGAAATGACCAGTAAGCCTCCCGTACCTACCCCGCTCAAAAAGCGGCAGGCAACGATCTGCCACCATTGGGTAGCCTGGCTAATGAGCAATGTAAAAATGCCAAAGCAGGCGATTGATAGTAAAAGCGAAATTTTTCGTCCTGCCTTGTCCCCGATAAAGCCCCAAAGGAATCCTCCTGCGGCCCAGCCAAATATGAAAATGGAGTTAATGTAGGCACTCATATCGTTGAATTGACTGTCGGTTTGACTGCCGCGCAATTCTTTAACTACTACCGGTAAATAAACAGACATTAATGTGGACACCACACCTGCAAACATATTCCCGGCAAAACAAACGATGAACAGCATAGCCAATTGGGCCGATGTTGTTCTTTTAATAATGGTATCACTAACCCGTGTCGTTTCCATAATTCTTACTTTTTTAAATGATCATATCCCTGCGGCAAACGCTGATAACCATGATGCACGATCCTGTCTGCCAGCGTATCAAAGTAGGCTTCGTTATCGGGCATACTGGTAGCCATTCCATCCACATAGCGGTTGTAAAGACTAAATAATGCTGCGATCAGCACCGTATCATGTATTTCTGCATCTGTTCCGCCTTCGGCTTTTGCTCTCGTTACCATTTCCGGGGTAACCAGTTTCCCGTTTTTGCCAACTGCCGCGGCTATGGTAAGCAAGGCCTTCATTTTTTCACTTACCGGCGTCGACTCGATATCATCTTTCATTATTTGGGTGGTGATTTTATCTCCCAACAGCAGATCGGCAGCGGCGGTGTGGGCCGTAGTACAAAACCGGCATTGATTACCATGGGATACAATAGTGGCTATCAACTCGCGCTCGCCTTCAGATAAAGTGGAAGGCCCACGCATTAGTATCTGGGTTAGGTCGCGTATAGGCTGACCGGTATCTTTCCGGTATTCCAGTAAACCAGTAATTCCGGGTAAATGAGACTCTAATTCAATATGTGGCATAGTGTTAGTTGAAGTAGTTGTAATGGTTGCAGTTGTGTTGTATTGGTTAATTAAATAGTTCTTGTTCAGCTAGCCGGGTTCCTTCTACACGGGCCTTTATTTTGGCAAAGGCGGTCTCGCGTTTGGTGGATACATCATCGCAGAATGGTGAGAATCCGCAGTCGTCGGTTGTGCCCAGTTGTTGTAACGGGATATATTTTGCCGCTTCCAGTATCCTGTCACGCACAGTTTCTTTGGTCTCTACTATCGGGTTAAGCACATCGATCACACCGATAAATACAGTTTGACCAGGTTTAAGATGCTGCCTGATAATTTTCAGCACTTTAACCCTGTCCGGCTCGCTGGCCAATTGCAGGTAGAAACTGCCCACATGCAAGTTAAAAAGTTCCGGCAGGAAATCTGCATAATCAATATCAGCGCTATGGGTCGAATCATGATCACCGCCCGGGCATACATGCACACCCAACTTTTGCTGTTCTTCTTTACTGAAGCGGTCAAAAACCTGGTTGTTCAGGCCAATGAAATGTTTCAAAACGCCTCCAGTCGGATCGAGCTTTAATGATAGCCTGCCTTCGGTAAAATCCATTTGCACTTTGTAAGCACCATGCTTCAGGCATTGGCGGATATCTTTCTCACATTCATTAAGCAGATCATTAAGAAATTCAGTTTGACTATAGCCTGGTATACCGTCCTGAGGATAGATCAAACTTAATGCAGAAGCTGAAATTACAGCTTGCTTGACCGGCATATCGGTTTTCTTTTTTGTTGCGTTCAGATATTTCACCGCGTAGGTCCCATACTTGAAAGGACCACTGGTTAATATAGGCAATTGCCGCGTATGCCCATCGTCAAAATTGATGGTAACCCCGTTTGAAGCCAGATCGGTTAATCCTTCAAGCGGGTAAGTAGCAAAGCTCGATTTGGTCTGCTCACCATCTGTGATAACCGGCGAACCTGTTTTTACAAATTCCGTTAAGGTATCATCAATAGCACGTTCATAAAGCGCGTCAAAGGGTGCGCTGTTAGGCTTTCCGGCAAGCGCGTCGATCAATTCATCCGGCCTTGGGATGCTGCCTATTGGTTCGGTAGGTATCTTCATGGTATATGCTTTATGATATTAATTCTTTATTCCCAACTCGTTATATTTTTGCTCCAGGAAGCGGTATCCGGCCAGCCTGTATTCAGGTGTATGTATCGTAAAATGATCCGCAGAAAAATATCCAAATACAAACCCGGCATCCAGCTTTTTCATTTCGCCTTCCAGTAATTGCACAGAATAGTTCAGCAGAAAGTTATCCAGGCTACCTACGGTTACACGGATCTTCCCCTGCAAATCAGGTTTTAATTGTTGCCAGTTACTTCTCAGGTAAAGCGAGATATCGTAATTTTTCCAGTGATCAAATGTTACCGGATCGATATCACCCGTCTCATCGTTCCAAAGACTGCGTGGTGTGCCATCCGGGTTCCTGGTACTGAATACAAAATTGAACGAATGCATCTGCTCACCACGATAGATCACGTGTTCCATCGAGCACATGTTTTTCATGGTGATCCACGGGAAACGACCGGCAATGGTGCCCGCTGCGCGCAACGTGCTGTCTTTGCCGTAGTAAATGTTTTTATCGCTGTAGAGATCTACCTGCTGAAAGCTCCTGAAGTCAACCGGGTCAGGCGAGCTTGACCAGCACGCCGCAAAAATTTTAGGATAATGTGTTTGCAGCCATAGAACCGTCCAGCCACCACTACTGTGGCCGGTTAGCAACCGCGCTGAATTGGTACGATAAGTTTTTTCTACAAGCGGTATAAGCTCTTGTGTTAAAGCATCGCCCCAGGGGCCGTTATTATCGCTGTTGGCATATACGCAATGCCCACCAGAGCAATTTCCGTCAAGGAAAACGCGGATGCAGGCAGTTGTATCAAGCGGTTCGCTCGGGGCGTTCTTGCCAGAATAGCCATGATAATCCCCCCCATAACCTGATATCCAGTACAGCACAGGGAATTTGCGGTTAGGTTGACTGTAATACTCTTTTGGCAATAGCACAGCAGCATTTACCGAAGTAGGTCGTTTGTAAAAAGCTGTCAGCAATTTGGATGGCGCTTTCAACTCTTTTATAAATTCTGTTTCGGTAAAAGATTGTCCTTTGATTACTTCACCACAAACGATGTCAAAAGATTTCGCCCTGTCTTTGGTAATGTTTACTACAATCGGATTATTATATAAATTGCCCGGACTTTCGCCAATTGAGCGGCCCCCTTCATTTTTATCCCAAACTACCTGTGCATAGTAAGTACCTCTCTCAATATCGGAAAGGACAGTGGGATAGAATAGGGCAGCATCGTCAAATACCACCTTTTGTCCCGGCTTCACATTCTTAACGTCAACGGAAAAGCATGGAAAGCTATGAACGCCCACCATATCATCTTTTGGGCTCTTCGACTCTTTCGATAGGTATAAAATAACCTTACCCGAAAAGTTTTCACCAGATGCTTCAGGTGTGAAACTGGCAGTAAATTTCTGGCCCATGGCCTGTAGGGAGGCCATGGACGCAGAAATAAGTAATAGGGTTTTTAGGATTGGTTTCATAATGATTTTATTGTTCGGTTACCGGCAATGGGAACTCTGACCATACCTGGTCGCCTGTTCTGTCGATAGGCAGGGTATTTAACAAGTTATATCTCCGTAGGTCGATCCAGCGATGGCCCTCAAAGAACAATGAATACCTTCTCTCATACAGTAATTCCGTGATCAAGGCAGCCTGGTTTACTGCACCGCTATAATTCCCCAACCCGTGGCCATTTCTTATAGTGTTAAGCGCATTTACAGCTTCGGTAAAGTGGTTAAGCTGGATGTTGGCTTCGGCGTAGATCAGTATCAATTCTTCGTTTCGTATGATGCCAATTGGCGCTGTGCTGGTCGTATACAACCATACATCGCGATCGCTGCTAAGCCCGCTAAGCGATGCAACTGAGGTACGAAGGGATGTTTTGTTGATGCGGTCATCCCCGGCTAGTATATCGGCTGCAAAAGATGGATGTGCCACCCGTATTTCGCCATTCTGATTTTGAGGGATAAACACCGGGTTCAACTGGTCACCTGAGCCTGTTCCAAAAATATGGTAGACTCCGGTGTTAAAGTTGCCGGTCAGGTTAAGGAAGGACGCATTCACGTCATCCAATGCCGTTTGCCAGTTTGATTGATATAAACTCACCCTTGCAGCAAGCGCCCGGTTGAATTTGGTTAATCCGGCTGCATCATCCAACCCGGTAAAGCCGGCTAACTGGAAAGATATGGTCGCATTGCTAAGGTCAGTTTTAGCAGAATCGAGCAGAGCGGTAATGGCAGCAAGGCCACCTTTATAATCAACAAACGGTCCCAGGTGAGTTGGGTCGACTACATTTACACGGATGCCGTTGTTGTAAGTCAGGTTAAGGTTCATCAAAAGCTGATAAGCCTTTATGGTGCGTGCAAAACCGATATAGCCTGATTTTTGTGCACTGTTTATCAGTGTGGAATTAGTAGCAGCCTGCTGCAGGATATTGCAATTCTTTACTACACTGTACCTGGCGGCCCATGGGAAAGTAATATAGAAGTTGGCACCTTGTAATGTAGCGCCGTTAGCACCCAGAAGGTCGAGAACGTATCGCGGCTCTGAGTTAGAGAATCGATAGGTTTCACGGCCAATAATACTTACGTCATCCAGGTAAAAACTGAGTGAGGTTCTCATGCCCGACTCGGTGCCGCTTACCAGATTATTTAATTGCGCCTGTGAAGCGTTCTTGGTCAGGTCTTCAATGGTTTCTCCATTCAGGTCGCCATAATCTTTTTTGCATGAACCCAAAAGAAGAAGCGAGACAGAGAATAATGTTATGTAGATTTTAATATTTCGTTGCATGATCATCGTTTTAAGGATTAGAAATTAAGTGAAACGTGCAGGGCGGCTTGCTTGCTTGATGGATATGGATCGATATCTATACCTTGTGAAAAGCCGGTACCAAAATTGGAAACTTCAGGATCGTAACCACGGTATTTGGTTACAGTGATATAGTTGTGCAGAGATACGCCCACATTGACCGATTTGATATAAGACATCGGCATTTTGCGGATAGTATAATACAATCCTATTTCCCTAAAACGCAGGTAAGAAGAGTTCTCAACTGTTTGGTGCGCGTCGGAACCTACTTTCATTAACTCGGTAACGCCTAAAGGCAGACCTGATGGAGTCTTTTTATCATAGTCGGCACTTGTGCTGCCAAATACGTTTTCAAGATAAGTCACGTCCACGTTCTGGCCTCCGTATTTCCAATGTACCAGAAAGCGAAGGCTCCAGTCTTTAAAGAAGGTAATCTCGTTATAAGTGCTCATCTGGAAGCGAGGTTCAGCATTACCTAAAACACCTACGCCCTGTCCGTTAAGGCCTATGATCTGCGAGGCGGATTTGCCTTGCTCTATCTGGTATTCTCCCAGTAAAACACCGCCTACTGATCCCAGCTGTACCGGTGGAACGATTAGTTTAGTAACGTTCGAACGGTTGAGCCAGAAATTAACCGAGGTATTCCAAACAATATTTTTTGCCTCAACCGGCCTTGCGTTCATTCCTAACTCTATACCATGGTTGGTGAGGTTACCCGCGTTGATCCATTGTTGTGCAAAACCTGATGAAGGCGGGGGAGTAGTCAATAGCAGGAAGTCATTGATATCCTTAGCGTAATAAGTCAATTCAAAACCTAAACGACCTTTCAATAAGCTGAAGTCAATACCTGTTTCAAATTCATTTTGTCTTTCAGGTTTAATGTCTGATGAACCCGCAACGGTGTTTACAAGCAGGCCTGGATAACCGGAAATGTTCGATATACCAAACGCAGTGAATTTACTGCCATAAGCAGGTACGTTATTTGCCTGTCCGTAAGCTGCTCTCAGTTTAATGCTTTCAAACAATCCCTGTTTGATCAAACCCATGTCGGTCAAGTTCCAGGAGATACCGCCTTTTGGATATAAGTAGTATTTGGAAATATCGCCGTTATTGCTTGAGCGGTCAAAACGCAAGCCGCCGGTCAAGGTGATAGAGTTAACTATGGTGGCTTCTTCCTGTATAAAGATTCCGCTATTCAGATATTTGGTGCGGAGTTGCGTTGCGCTTAATGCTCCTGCCTGGTCAACATTTGACTGACCAGAGATCACCTGGCTGGCGACATTAAGCAAGTTATTGTAATTACCGGTTTCCTGGGTAATGCCCGCCGATGTGTTTAACAATAATTTACTGGATGGCGACCAGGTATTTACCAAAGAGAAAATATAGTTGGTGTTCAGGTTTTTGGTAAAGCCTTGTATCGATTGCCCTTTGTTTATGGCTTCAAACTGTAATACGCTTGGCATAATCACGTTTGTCTCCAGGTTATAAAAATCGAAACCACCGCGACCGATGAATTTGGTATTGCTTTTATCGCTCTTTTGCAGATTGATCTCCAGGTTGCCGCCCATAATGTACCGGTTCACTGATTCATTATTGGTCATAAGGGCGATGGTTTGCAAAGGGTTTGATGCAGCGAACGGGTTATTAGGATAGTTTCCGCTGGCGTCCGGGTGCAACTGTACAAAGCCAGGCGTTGATGAAAGAGCTATGCCGATACTTGTTCCCGAGTTGTCATTACCAAAAATCCCTCTATCGGCTGATGAATTGATATAATTGGTAGTTACCCCAAATTTGATATCATCAGTAAGTTTATGGTCTAGGTTGAGGCGGACACTGGTATTTTCATAACCGGTGTTGTTTACTATACCACCGTCGTTCTCATGGCCGGCTGAAAAATAGAAACCTGTTTTTTCAGTACCGCCACTCATACTCACATGGGTGTTAGTGGTTAATGGTTTATGATCGTAAACTTCTTTCTCATAATCGTATATCTGTCCTTTGGATTGAGCTGTGTTAAATGCATTTACCAGACTAGCTGAATCGCCCGGCAAGGTGGCTGCGGTTTGTGCAGTAAATTGACGGACACCTAATAGTTTGATAGGGCTCGAAAATCCTATATCCTCCGCCAACGTTACATTGGTTTTGCCCTGTTTCCCTTTTTTGGTAGTTATTATAACCACTCCACCTGCTGCTTTTGAACCATAAATAGCTGCGGCAGATGCACCTTTTAATATTTCGATGTTCTCAATATCTTCTGGTCTTAGGTCTGCTATACGGCTCGAAGGGTTATCCTGGGTAGATGTAGGGCCAGTGCTGCCTGCCAGTGTCACCGCATTTAACCCTCCGGATGTTGCCGAGTTATCAAGGTAGACACCATCTACAACATACAGCGGCTGGGTATTTCCGTAAACAGAAGTCACCCCGCGTAACTTTATAGAGATACCACCGCCCGGGGCACCGGAGTTGGCATTGATGTTTGCGCCGGTGATCTTTCCTTCCAACGCTGCATCAAATGTTTGTGCAGGCGCAACACCGTTTAATTCTTTTGCACCGATCGCTTCGACGGCATTGGCAAGGTTCTTTCTTTTTACTGAAGTTGCCAAACCCGTTACCACTACCTCATCCAGGCGCGATACGTCTTCTTCAAGTTTGATATTAAACGTAGTGTTACCGGCTGTATTGACGTTTTGTGTTTTATAGCCGATGATGCTTACAATCAGCACAGCATTATCCGGTACCCGGATGGTGAACTTCCCATTGGCATCGGTAGTGGTTGCCTGGGTTGTACTTTTTACTGTAATCGTAGCGCCGGGTATCGGCGTATTATTAGCAGCCGTTACTGTACCGCTCACGGTTCGGTTTTGCGCAAATAGAGTAAATGGGAATACGGCCATGAGCGACCATATTAATAAGTAGAGTAATTTCTTTCTCATTGTGATTTGGGTTGAATGAATAGTTTAAATTTTAGTTCATATTTCTTGCTTGTCAGCAACAGGTTGCTTATTTGCGAAAATGTGGTTGCCGTAACCATTCTCGGCAATTTGTCTTGCTCTCAGGGGATAAGTAGACAAATCAGACGGCGTATTGGAAGCCAGGCCATCCACATAGCGGTTGAACATGCAAAAGGCAGCTGTGATCAGTACCGTATCATGGATATCCTTATCGGTTGCTCCGCATTGCTTTGCTGTTTCTACTTGCTCAGTTGTTACCAGTTTGCCTCCTTTTTGGGCGCTGCCCGCAATGCGCAGCAAGGCTCTCATTTTATCTGATATAGGGGCATCATCAAGGTTCTTTATCACCTCATCTACCAGTTCGTTATTGTCATTTAAATAACAAGTAACTATGGCACCATGCGAATGCTGGCAATAAAAGCAATCATTTAAATGGGATACATAAGTTGCAATCAATTCCCTTTCGGCCATGGTAAGGCCTTCGTTTGTTCTTAAAAGCAGGTTTGCCAAAACCCCCATGGGTTCGGCAGTTTCCGGACTAAAGGCCATTAATGACCTTATTCCCGGTAAATCAGGATTTACCTTAATATGTGGCATCTTTAAAATTTTTAATTGATGAAGAGATGATAGACAGAGCCTGTCAATCATCCGGCATTGCAATCGGCCTTGTTATGATCTATTGAAGCCAATAGCGTCGCAACCATAAAAGGGCACAATAATTAGAGAGTTCCTAAATCAGGGTATTGCATTTTTGTTCTCACAGATATTGCATATTTAGATGTGCACGAACATCGAGCAGTAGTAACTGTCAAAACAAAAAATGTAAAAATGAATCAGGAAAGGGATTAAGCTTCGGGTGGCTGACCGCTAACTTCGAGTGTGGGTTTCAGGACATCGGCGGATTTAAAGCTGTAATTGAGCTTTTTAATCATCATTCCCGGCGAACCAGTATAGGCAAATGTAAGGTATTCGCTTTCGCTTAAACTCTTTTTAGTTAAAGGGTTATTAGAGTGCTTGGTGTTAGAAGTCGGCAAGTCGTTAACCAGTTTCCCGTAAAGTACTTTTGCTTTAACCAATTTAGTTAGATCCGTGTTAGGTACCACACGGAGGTATAGCATGTTGTGTGTGATTTTGATTTCAGCGTAGTCATATCGAATTCCTTTAACCTCAACCTGGCCGCTGATTGCCTGATAACCGTCCCAGTCTTGTTGCGTAGGCATGTTGACGGGTATTTTAACCTCTACCAAGTCCGAACGTCTGTAATGATTGTTGTTGATCTTGTCGAAAACCTTTACATCCGACCGGTACATCATGTATTGAAAAAACAAGTCATATCCACCTGCATTGAACAGAATTGCGGCAACCATTAATGTGGCGAATAGCTTTTTCAATTAAAAAGGTAAAATGGGTTCGATACTAAAGGTATTTTAAATATTTGAAAATACAAATTTGAATCAGAAAATAATGGTGCAATAGGTATTGATGACAAGACAATGTGATACTTCTCGGAACTTTAGTATGCATGATTGCAAAACCAGTAACCCCAAGGGGAAATCGAACCCCAAAAAATGAAAAGATTATGCTATAACTCTATTTTTGAACTCAGAGATAAAAAATAGGACTTTTACTGAAGAATATCGAACCAGCATGTGACTCAGTGCTAATAGCATATATGCCAAACATTTATGATATAAAAAAAGGGAACACTCCTGATAGAGTACTCCCTTGTAGTAGCCGTAGGGGAAGCTTTTCGAACCCCTTTTTAGAAGATTTGCGACGACTGACCGTTGCCTAATACTTGAGAGCATTGTTAATTAATTATGATAGTTTGTCAGATCGACAAAGAAGATGTCCCTTTACCTCGCGTAAAGGGACTCTAACCAACTTGAAAGTACCTCCATGGTGCCTTTCCGCTGACCATGCTTTACAGCAGGCCGATAACAATATTATTTTTAGCACCGATATAAAAAGTGATTCTAATCACTTCACATAATTTCCGTTTGGTCGAAAACTTCTTTATAACCAGTTGATGTTTTCTTCATCCGCTGGCATTATGAAAATCCTGACCGGTGCGTTCTCGATGTGCTGTTTATTGAATTTATCGAATAACTGCTTTGCCCGGGTTGCATTAGTTTCAGCAGTAGATGCAAAGATAATTACCCTTTTGGACCTTCATCCGAAAGCATAAAGAAAAGATATTCACTACTGCCTGACCAAAGGTTGACGATGAATTCCAACAAAGGATTCGTCAATTCCGACGACACCTTTAGTTAGGTTGGGCTGTTCTTTCTCCTTTTGTCCACATTGTACCAGTGTTACCAGGATAGTATTAAAAATATCATCTACAGTCGCCCCGCGGCTCAGATCATTTACCGGTTTTTTAAGGTTCTGCATGATAGGGCCTATAGCCATAGCACCGGTTTCTTGTTGAACAGCTTTATAAATTGAGTTGCCGGTATTTAAATCAGGGAATATCAATACAGTAGCATTGCCCGCCACCTTTGAATCCGGTAGCTTGGCTTTGGCTGTCAATGGGTTCACTGCGGCGTCATATTGAATAGGGCCTTCAATAGCAAGATCGGGTCGCTTGCTTTTTGCTATATCGGTGGCGCGTCGTACTTTCTCGACATCCTCTCCGACTCCTGATTGCCCTGACGAGTAGGATATCATTGCTATTCGCGGTTCAATATTGAAAAGTCGGGCAGTTTCTGCAGAAGAAATAGCAATTTCTGCTAATTGTTCAGCCGTAGGATTTGGGTTGACTGCACAGTCGCCGAATATAACAACCCGGCGGGGCAGACACATGAAAAATATGGAAGAGATAAGTTGTTTCCCTTCTTTTGTTTTAATAAATTCCAAAGCGGGCTTGATAGTTTGCCTGGTTGTATGAACAGCGCCTGAGACCATAGCATTTGCGCGTTCGGAATACACCATCATGGTCCCGAAATAGGAAGCGTCCGACATCAATGTGGCAGCGGTATCACGTGATATTCCGCTATTTTTGCGCAACCCATAAAGCCTCTCTGAATAAACTTCGAATTCCGGATCATTAATTGGATCGACAATCTCTACTTGATTCAAATCTAAGTTAATCTGATGCTGTTGTATGAGCGACTCAATTTTATTTGGCTGCCCCATTAAAATAATTTCACAAAGTTTTAGAGAAATTATACGGGCTGCAGCTTTCAATATTCTGGGGTCTTCGCCCTCCGGTAAAACTATACGCGCTTTAGATCTCCCTATCAGTTCAACCAATTGAAATTGAAACATATGCGGGGTAATGGTGTTAGGGTATTTTTGTTTGAGATGCTTTTCCAGAGCTGATTTTGCCACCCATTTATCAAATGTTTTTATAGCCTGGCGTATTTTATATGTGTTTTCAAAAGAAATGTGTGACCTGACACGTCCAATTGATAATATCACCTCGAATACAGTATCCTGTGAAAAAATTACCGGCAAATCCGTTTTTTCCACAAGTTTTAAAAGCTGGGCATTTGGTTTGATGCTGCCAGCTATTATCAAACCGGCAACGCATTTATTGCCGGATTGATTTGAAACTATTGAGGCCTTGATAAGGTCAATTCTGTCGGCGGATGTAATAATAAGCGCTGAGCCATCCACCTGCCTGAACAATGTTTTTACTGAAGCTGTTCCGACGATTATCTGCGAAACCGGATTTAATAAACGCTCCTTGCCTGACAGGAGAAATCCGTTTACAACATTGCAAATCTCAGCCATTGCAGGACTGCTCAATTCTTTAACGCCAGGGATTACGCTAAGTAATAATTTATCGCTGAATTTATTTTGGAGTAAGCCAAATAAATTTTTTGTCAGAGCGGGTGTGACCTTATTAACGATAATTCCGGCCAGGGGAATACTTCTGCTAACCAGTTGAAAACATATTTCATCAGCCTCTGCTGTTATCTCGGCTTCGCTCTTATTATCACCTTTGATAACCAATAATACTGGAGCACCGATGTTTTCCGCTATTTCTAAATTGAGTCCAACTTCAAAAGGGCCCGCAGTGTTAACATAATCCGTCCCCTGCACAATAATCCAATCATGATCTTTTTCCAGGGATTTGTATTTACTGATAATGGTATCGATAAGCTCACCACGATCCATGGCCTCTACCGAGCAGTAGTCACCACTAATAGCAAAGTAATTTCCGGCATCAGTGCCAGGCAAAAAGAAGTTGTTAATCGTTCGGATATCCGGGTCTTCTTCGCCTGGTTTTATACAAGTGATCACAGGCTTTAAATAAGCAGTTCTAAAGCTTTTCTTAAACATATTCATCAACCCCAGGGAAACCACAAATTTTCCACTGTCGGCTTCAGTGCTAAGCACATATACTGATCTTGCCATAAAATATTTGCTTAACCCTGAGAAATGATGACTTTTAAAGCTTTTTTATCTGCAGCATGCTCAAAAGTATCGTAAGCATCTAATATCTGGCCTAATTTGAATCGGTGAGTGATCAACTTTTCCGGCTGCAATTTTTTTCCATTAACTGTTTTTAAAAGCATTGGGGTAGATACTGTATCTACAAGACGTGTTGTTATGGTAATATTTTGAGCCCATAACGATTCAAGATGAAGATTAACGCTTTTTCCGTGTACGCCGATATTGGCTATATGACCACCCGGAGCGATTATCGACTCACAGAGTTCAAAGGATTGGGGTACGCCAACTGCCTCGATGGCCACGTCAACTCCTTTACCATCTGTCAGGCTTTTGATTTTGGTAATGGGATCTTCTTTTTCGAAATTAATAGTTTGAGTAGCGCCAAATTTTTTGGACACTTCCAGCCGGTTTTCATCACGGTCGATCATGATGATCTCCGCCGGGGAGTAGAATAAACCTGTTAGCAACGAAGCCAACCCGATTGGCCCTGCGCCAACAATAGCAATAATATCTCCTGGTTTCACTTGTCCGTTTAAAATGCCGCATTCAAAACCGGTTGGCAAAATATCGCTTAACATTACCAGTGCTTCTTCATCGGCTCCTGCCGGAATAGGATAAAGACTATTGTCTGCATGCGGTATCCTCACATACTCAGCCTGGGTACCGTCAATCAGGTGCCCTAATATCCAGCCGCCATCTTCGCAGTGGGAGTACATCCCTTTTTTGCAATAGCCGCATTTGCCGCAAGATGTGATACAGGAGATAAGAACGTGGTCGCCTTTTTTGAAATTACTGACAGCCGTCCCGACTTCTTCAACAACCCCAACACCTTCATGTCCAATAATGCGGCCATCAGTCACTTCAGGCACATCGCCTTTCAGAATATGCAAATCTGTGCCGCAGATTGTGGTTTTCAAAATCTTGACTATTGCATCAGTGGGTTTTATGATTGCCGGCTGGGGTTTTTCTTCCCATGTTTTTTTGCCCGGCCCGTGATAAACAAGTGCTTTCATAATGTATGTTTTGGATGCAAAGTTGACCGGAATGTGGCAGATAATAAATGACGGTGGTCATGATATGGAATGATGTAAGTCCGTTTTTATCTGCTTGCCAAAATGCAAACAATTTCTTCTAAAGTTTCAGCAGTTCCAGTACCTTGTAAATAACAAATGCGGGCCAGAATATAGCTTTAATGATTCCCAAAGCGCCCGCCCAAAAACTTATGGCATGTACGATAAAATAAACAAGCGCACCTAAAAATCCCATGCCATATATTACTGACCCGGGACTCTGCATTTTTTTTACCTTGTCTTCCATTTTATCTATCTGATTTAAATAAGTATTAATTCGCCCTTTCAAATCGGCCCGTAGATTTTTCGACACGGATCTTGTATACTATCGGATCGATCCGTGTATCAATATCAAGTTCATTTGCTGCAATTCCATGTGATGCGTGGTGCTGCGGATGAGAAACCAGTGGCATAAGCCGGTGAGTTAAGAGCTGACGGACCTGCTGTTTTTCATCTTCGTCAGATATTTCTTCGAATGCGCCCCAAACAATAACACAGCGCCATTGGAAAATACTTTCTATATCTTCCACCTCAAAGCATACCCGGGGGCTATTGCGCATCATATCTATTTTTTTACCAGGGCCGGAGTGAGCGTATATCATCCCATCCTTATACACATAGTTTAACGGAACTATATAACTTTCACCGTTGTAATGACAAGCGAGCCTGCCGATCACCTGCTCCCTCAACAGACCTTCGATCTGTTTTTCATTGAGTTGTCCTAACATATTCTTTTTGATTGAATTAATACAAAAATATTCGGATAGTAGCACAGCCTCCATGACCCCAGTCATCAGCTAAAATGATGTAGATCACTTTCCTGTAAATAAAGCATAATAAAGCAGTTTGTAAATGGATTGTGTTTAATATCAATTGATTAAGTGACCAACGTCAATGGATTTATGAAATAATCATCTAAAATTTGAAGATAAAACGAGTTAATTAAAATTCAGTATTATGAAAACCGATTCAGAAATTCAAGAAGATGTAATGGCTGAACTCAAAGGGGAGCCGATGCTTAATGCAACTGAAATAGGCGTTGCGGTAAAAAATGGAGTCGTTACTTTAACAGGGACCGTATCAAACTACGCAAAAAAATTTGCTGCTGAAAATGCAACCTTGCGTGTTAAAGGGGTGAAAGCTGTGGCCGAAGAGCTTGTTGTTCAATTAGGCGAAGGCGATAAACTTACGGATACCGAGGTCGCCGCCAGCGTTGTAAGTACTTTGCGTTGGAACACCGTTATTCCCGATGAACAGATCAAGATCAAGGTAACAAATGGCTTTGTTCACCTGAGCGGCGAAGTCGATTGGAATTTTCAAAAGGAAGCTGTCATAAATGCAATCCGCGAGTTGAAAGGCGTTAGGAGTGTCAGCAATGAAATTACCGTGAAACCACGTGTGCAATCAGACAACATCAAAGAAAACATTAAGAAAGCTCTCGAACGCAAAGCCGATCTGGAAGCCGATAACATCAGGGTCGAAACCATTGGTGACCATGTCATTCTCAAGGGAAGTGCAAGGTCATGGAATGAGCGTAAAACAATAGCCCACGCCGCCTGGTCGACGCCGGGAGTTGCCCTGGTAGAAGATAAAATAGTGATTTCTTATTAATAAAGTGCTTGTGCTTGAGGCTTTACGGTACAGGTGATATAGTCTTCAATCGGGACGAAGTTTATAATGTAATGACAATCAGGTTATTTCGATTTTATGGTATAATAGTTAATAATTAACAATCATGTCAACTTTAGTAAAAAAATCAAATGGATTTCCATCATTAAGGTCAATGATGGAAGATTTCTGGAACGGCGACAAATTTTTTAATACGCCATTTTTCAACGCCGAAACCATTCCTTCGGTAAATGTTCGCGACAAGAAAAATCATTACGAACTGGAGGTTGCGGCCCCTGGTTACAAAAAAGATGATTTTAAGATCAGTACCGAAAAAGGCCTGATCTCTATCAGTGCTGAAACCAGCAGCGAAAAGAAAGAAGAAAAGGAAGATTACCTGCGCCAGGAATTTTCATGTTCTTCATTCACCCGCACTTTTAGCCTACCCGAGGATGTGGAAGATGATAAGATCAATGCCCGTTATGACAATGGTGTGCTTACCATCGAGCTGAAAAAAACGGCAAAACCAGTTGCCGCAAAAAAGGAAATCAAAGTTGCTTAGTCAATTACCCACACAATCCCACCGGGTCAAAACGGTGGGATTGTTACTTAAAAAAATGTTATGGAAACCGCATTAAGTTTATCCGCACGTTCACAGCAAATGTATGTTTTGTGCAGGCATTGGGACTCGGATCTGGAATTTTTCAGGATCGAAACAGCTTTTTTGCATCGCCTGCTGGGTGATTATTTTGTTCAGTTATTAAGCTCTGAATATGTTAACGAGCTCAAGAGGTCAACCAAAAAGCTGTTCGAACTGGAAAGGGAAGAGAATCATCTGCGACAGCAAGTAATGACTCATATGAAGGAAGTAGAGCTTGCGGCAGAAAGTATTATTCCTGAAGACGCCGAAAAATTAGCTGAAAAGCAGGCCACCATCGAAGTGCTGCTACTTAAATTCATCAACGACTACAGGGAGGTTAAGAAAGAAATGTTTGCCCTGGTAGAAAAGGCCATGCATAGGAAGAAATTGGTCACGAAATAAATGCATTAAAAAGAAAGGCATCCGAGGTTTCAGATGCTTTTCTTTATACGTTAAAGAATGCGTGGTTTTGTGTCCATGTGACATGCCAAAGCCCATCATTCTTCTGACGGAAAAATTAGCATTGGTATTTTATTGTTCTTTAGCAATTGCCTGGTATCACTGTGAGTAACAAGCCGGCCAAAAAATGAGTGGTGATGATGAAGCAAAGCAAGTAAGCCCACGTGTTCAGTTTTCATCAATCGCGTTAACCTCGTTTCCATGTCTTTGCCGTTCACCACTTGGTAAGAAATAGTGCCTGTGTGTATTTTTTTCAATTGATCTTCAAATGCACTCTTATCTTGTTCATTAACCTTTGGTTTACCAGCTTCCATTACATGCACCACCTTTAAATCAAAGCCACATGCTTTGGCCATTTTTGATGTATAGTTGATTGCATTAATGTCCTCTGCACAGTAGTTGGTAGCATATACAACTTCTGTTATTTTTTTAAGATGAGTTCCCGACGGAATTATCATTACCGGAACTTTTGCGCGACGTATAACTTCATTGACATGATTCGTCGCAAGAAACTCGTCCTGGTGAGCGCCCATTACTATCAGATCGATGTTGTTTTTTTCCATCACGTCACCTATTCCTAGTCCCAGTCCAATAATTTCGACCGTAGTGCGGATCACCGGGCGCCTGTCGCCTGCATCGAGAGTAGTGTGGCTGTAATCTTCAAGCTGCACTTTTAGCTGGTAGATCTGTTCCTGGTTTTCTTCTTCGACCTCTTTAAATACTTCCGGGGACCATGGGCCTCCAACATAATTTTCTGCCGTAGGGTAAAATACATAAGTATTCATCAATATGAGATCCATGTGCGTTTTCTGGCTAAGGATCAGTGCCGTTTGGGCTGCCGCTTTGGTGTTTTCTGTGAAGTCGGTCAGCAGTAATATATTTTTCATAACCTGAATAATGAGTATTTGTAAAGGAATTAACTATTTGTTTTACTTTAACTTAGATCAAATTTGTCGAAGAGAAGCTTCAAAACAAATGACCGCGATCATTAAATAAAATGACGTTTTCTTATTTTTTGGTGCTTGTGTATAGTGCTCTCGGTCAGCACGTAAGTTACTAATGGATAAAATTGTCGCTGACGACAATCAGCCTTTGAAGTGACCAATATCACTTAAATAAGCTTGTAGTATTTTGATCTTTAGCTTGTTATAAGGAATGCTGCTTGTCGGAAAGACAAATAGGCATCTAATAAATTAAACAATTAAGAGTTTTTTGATATCGTTGAATAGTATGATCAGACGAAGCACAAGTTTCTACATTATTAACAGTTTAACCCTTTACAGGCTTTGTGCAGCCCCGTTTTTGATTGTTTTGGCAGTTTTTGATCGATTCCAATTGTTTAAATGGCTCTTGCTTGTAAGCTTTTTAACTGATGCTGTAGATGGTTTTTTTGCAAGAAGATATAAGATTACCAGCACATTTGGCGCGCACGTCGACTCACTGGCCGACGATTGCACCATTTTGGCTGCCATCATTGGTATGTGTATTCTACATTCACTTTTCTTTTTATATGAGATCATACCGGTAGCGGTTTTACTTGTATTATACCTGGTACAAAATGTGGTTGCTCTTGTTAAATATCAAAGACCGACGAGTTTTCATACCTACACAGCAAAAGTTGCAGCAGTTTCACAGGCAGCTTTTCTTATCACTTTCTTTTTTATGCCGTATCCGGTTTATTGGTTATTCTACCTTATGCTGGTGTTAACAAGTATTGACCTACTGGAGGAGGTGATTCTCGTGTTGGTTTTACCTGATTATAGAACAAACGTAAAGGGTATTTATTGGATACTAGCGATGAGAGCAGACAAAAAAGGCCAGCCTAAATAATACTGGTTGAAGGAAGATTATCAATAAGCTTACTCTCTTGTTTACGCCGCTTTATTCTAAATTTAATTTCCTATTACTTCATTATAAATTCCGATGAACAGCAAGGCTTTGGTCAGCATTTCTTCAGGCGTCTGGCAATCCGAATAATAAGATGGTAACTGCACAAAGGTTCAAATTGTGACTTTATATTTAAATAAACATCATAGTCAGCATCACTTTCTTTTCTAGCTGGGCTCATACGTTCGCGGATTACTTCTTCGTCCGCTTTCACTTGGATAAAGTGCGGGATCAAATGCAACTCCTGTGCCTTATTTACAATTTTCCGGCGAAGCTTTTCCTTATAGTAAGTTCCGTCAAGGATGACTGACTCTCCACTCTCTATCCTGGAGACGGCCAATTTTAGCATTGCTGTGTAGACCTTTTCTTTAGCCTTTTCAGTGTAATTGCCCCGCAGCAAAACTTCATCCCTGATGTTATCACTATTAATAGCGCGTGCCTCGATGGCAGATGCCAATTCCTTTGCAAAGGTTGTTTTTCCGCTTGCCGGCAGGCCGAGAACTATAATAAGCTGAGGGTCGCGTTTGGTTATGCCTTTATAATCTTTCATTTTATTCGTGTTACTTTCCACGACAATCGTTGCTTTTCGACCATTAGCGATGAGCAATAAATAATGGTGCCTTTAACTCTGTCAACAGTAAGTCGGCCATGCTTGGTTTCAACCAGCGGGAAATATCGCCTCGTTCATACGCACCCAAAACAATCAATTCGTCGTGCTGCCTGTATTTTAGTTGTTCAATAATCGCCCTTTCCGGATCGCCCTGGACTATTGTATATACCACTTCCGTGAAGTGACGGTTCATAAGTTCCTTTATCAGTTTACCTTCGGGCACATGGCGATCAGATTCATATGATTTTATTGTGATCACTTCAACCGGTAGTTGCCTCATATTTGGAAACAGGTAACTGAATTGTTTAATCGCATATACCGATGGCGATTCGCCATCATAAAGCATGATAATTTTATTGATAGGTTTAAATTCTGTGGGAACAACCATAACCGGACATTCCGATCCTGCCAGAATCTCTTTGACGAAAGTACTGGGAGCGTGTTGTTCATATTGAGTGAAGGTTTCGTTTTTACTTAATATTAGCATATCTGCGTATGCACTCTCGTGTATTGCTTCCCTTAAAGCAATGCTCTTATCGTGATGGACAATATGCTCAACACCGGCTTCATTGCAGCTTTTTTTAAACTGTTCCACCGATTCTTGTCTGCTTAACGTATCGTGTGCCACCAGTTCTTTTCTTTCTGCAAGCAATTTTGAATAGCTGCGACTTTTAAGTGAATGACTATGATAGGTGAAATCATCCAGGAAGGTGCCTGCCACGTAGGCATTAGCCATCTTGGCGAGTTCAATTGCGTATGTGGTTGTGGCGGTCGAATACTTCAATCCGTCACAAATGGCTAAAAATTTTTTAGTGCTCATGATCTTGATTCAATTTTTCTCCAAACAAGTGTTATTCTGTATTTTCATTAAGCCCAACGCACAATCAAAAAGTGAATGGATAGCTTTAGACACGGCCCTGAATAACGGTTCAAAACAACCATAAATGCTTGAAAATAAATATGATGCCCGTCACGATTGCGTTTGATAGTTATCAAAATAGCAAATGCAACTGCTTTAAATCGCTCTTGAAATAAAAAACCACCAGGAATGGTGGCTTTTTATTTGCTTTTGGGCTATAAATGTGATGTCTTGTCGATAGGCTTAATCCTGAAACTCTCCATTTTCGTTGATATTGATCTTGATTCGCTGATCTCCGTTTTCCAGAAGAAGCTTATATCTTTTTTTTGCATCTCCTCTCGAATCATAAAATTGTACTTTATAAACATCTTTGGCGATAGCCCATTGCGGAAACCGCGTAGCGACTGCTGTTATAACAGCCTTGGGGAGCTGCACTTTCTGCGGTCCTTAGTAATTTACCGGTTGCATCATATGCAGCCAAAATTCTTCCGTTAGGGATATAAAAGGTGATGTAATATCCGTCGTAAGCATCATCATAATATTCCGATGTTTTGACATTAAATGTCGCTGCTGTTGCCTGTAATACCTTTACCGGTTGTGGTGCGCCCTTGTAGTCCACGGCATCCAGATATTTATATTTTACCGCCCTGATAACAACCTCAGGTAAATTAATTTGGGCAAACGAACTGGTTGACATGCCTGCCAGGCAGATACCCAGAAGTAAGAACAATTTAGTTTTTTTCATGGCCTTATAATTTAATGATTAAATCAGCCTAATAACCTCCTATGGTTAATTCAGCATTGCTTATTACAAGTCAAAGTGCCTCATAATCAAGCTTTTTTAAATGATCTTTAGCACAGTGAGTATTGATTGTTATCAACTTTATTATCTATCTCCGGATTATGGTATTAAATGAAAATGATACGAAGGTCAAATTGATGATTTCAATCACGATTTAAAATGACCAAAATCATTGGTTGACGTCCAGTCGTTAACGAAATTTAAAGTCTTTTTAATGCGCCTGTGATGCGAAAAATCTTATTCCTCAGCGATAACTCCGATGCAGCTGAAAACGCAGCCAGGGTAGGTTTGCATATTGCGCAAAAAATGAATGCGGACTTACTGGTTGGCGAACTGAATAAGGTGATTACACTAGATAAACAATTGGTTCGGGCAGGCGAGCAACACACTCAGGCCGATCAGGGTTCGCTAAAATTAGAAGATTCAGTAATTGGCAAACCAAATTTGTCGGAGTTTCGGCCCAAAGTTGATCATATTGATCTGTCAGGTTTCGATGCCCAAAGGGTGGCTCAGCTTGTCATTCAGCAAGATATCAAGTTGCTTATCAAAGGAATTAAGGCAAGCGACGATGGGGAAATCATCCAGGAATTCAATATTCATTCGGTGCTTAACAGGATTGCCTGTCCGCTTTTGCTGGTGCCCGACAATTGGCTGCATATCAACTTTGAACGAATCGTGTATATGGCAGATCTGCGCTACTGCAAATTCCAGGTCTTGAAATTCCTGGCTGCACTCGGCGATCCGGATGAAGCTGATCTAATGGTTGCCCATGTTTCTGAAAAAGGCATACCGGATATGGATAAGAATTATGCGCGCGAATTTTTTGATGAAGTAATCAGAATTAACATTTCATATAACCGATTATTATTTGATCATATAAAAGAAAAAGACCTTTTGAGAGCGACTGACATCCTGATACATGGAATGAATACAGACCTGCTGGTTCTGGTTAATCATCATTTTCATTTTGAAGAAATTATGGGCAGGTATATTTCGCACATCATGCCAAAACATATAACTATCCCGCTTCTCGTTTTCCCCAGCTAATTTGTGACAACTGTCAAAGTTCCTTCTGATAATCATCATATTGTAGCCGCTGCAATACCTGTTATTTTGAAAACATAACAGATGATGCCATGAATACATCAAAACCCGAATTTATTGTGGCTATCGGCGGCTCGAGCGGTTACCTGGCGCCTTTGCTGAAGTTTTTTGACCGGACCATTAATGACAGAGTAAGCTACGTTATACTCCGGCACATATCCGCAGATGCTCAAAGTATGCTGAAAGAGATTTTGCAACATCACTCCAAGCTTGATGTGGTCGACGGGACAGATAATATGCCGGTTGAAAATAATAAAGTGTTTATATTACCTCCAGGATATTACATGACAATAAAGAATGGTGTGCTGCATTTGAAAGAGAGGAAGGACCTCCGAAATTGTGCTATTGACATTTTTATGGATTCTCTTGCTGCTGATTTCAAGGAAAGATCAATAGGGGTTATTTTATCAGGAGGTGGCAGCAATGGGGTAGAAGGAGCCGCAAGTATAAAAAAAGAAGGAGGCATCGTATTTGTACAAGAGCCTTCTTCCTGTGAATCCAATGCGTTGCCGCTGAAGGTCATCGATTCCGAAAACTATGATCGTATACTGTTGCCGGAACATATGCCTGGAGCTATCCTGAATTGTGTTGCCGACTATCTTAAAAAATCAAAAGATAGAATTTCAGTACAAAGAAAATCAGCCTGAAACAATCGTCAGCAAATGGGCTGCAAATAGATAGTTTAGTGAAATAAAAATGTCAGGCAGGTTTGTATACATAGCATTTATCACTTTGCTTAATTTCTCAATTGCTTATGGGCAAGAGACCATGGTCGACACATCTCAGTTGCCGAAATATAGTTACTTGATATATGGGTACGCCCAGTCTGGGAACAGCGTTCAGGCCACCGGCTTTTTTGTAAAAAAGAAGGGCCACACCTACCTGGTTACTGCCAGCCATGTTGTAAACGGTTGGTTTTTTGCATCTTTCGATAAAAAGGGGAGCTACCCGGATATTCTTTTTGTTATAGTCGGTTTAAAAAATACACGGCGGGATACATCGTTAGCCATAGATATCAGCTCGCTCAAATACACAAAAGCCGATCCTTACAGCCATGATATCTATTTTATTCCGATAGATGTGCCTTCTAATTGTGTCACCAATAGTCTGGAATCACTTATACTAAGTTTTACTCCTATTTCTAAAACCCCCGAAACGATTTTGGTCTACGGGTTCGTTGCTGATGATCAAACTATCTCATTACAGCAGTTCAAAGGATTGAAGCCAACGAAAGCAATAGCCCGTTTACCTGATTGGAATGATTATTCGTGTTCACCGCTGGTGTATGAAATTAGTTATACGAGTGATGACCTGGGTCCGGGAGATTCAGGTGCGCCCATATACTTTATCACCCAAAACAACTTTGGCAATAAACCTAATTCAGACAAACTACAATTCGGTGGTCTTTTGTTTGGCGGCGATAGCAAAAGACATAGAGCGGGTGTAATTAGGGCCGAGCTGGTAAAAGTGCTCTATAATGAGCTTTGATATTTTCATTGGCTCAATGGTCAAATGAATTGAAACATCGATGTGCCACTCCTATAACTAGCGGCGTTTATTCCATTTAACTACCTCATACCATATAACTGATGTGAAGCCGACACCGGCACTGATGAACAGTTGAAGCGGATTCAATGTACCAAGTCCGAAAAATGTCGCCAAGCTTTTTATTAAAAATAACCCTGTGGTGATCACGATTGTTATAAGAATAATAACCGGCACCATATAATTACGACTTTTTAGCGTGGTAATAACTGAATAATGAAATGAGCGATTAACCAGCGTGAGAAAGATGTTGGCTGTAATAAGTGTCAGAAAGACCATCGATCGGGTGGTTATTTCGGTATAACCTTTAGCTACAGAAAGCTGATAAACCGTTAATGTGCCCAGGGTGATAAATAGTCCTTGAATAACGCTTGTAGCAAGCTCTTTCCAATTAAAAAAGGTTGTGGTGTATGGACGTGGGGGTCGGAGCATTGTGTTTTTTTCCATTGACTCATTCTCATAAACAATAGAGCAGGTAGGGCCCATAATTAATTCAAGAAAAATTACATGCACCGGACTGAAGATATTGGGATACACCCAACCCAGTACCAATGGCATAAAAACCGTGAGAATGATTGGTATATGTATTGAAATAATATACTGAATGGCTTTTTTAAGATTGGCATAAATTTTTCTGCCAATGGCAACAGCATCCACCATTTTTGAAAGATCATCATCCAGTAATATGAGTGACGCGGCGGCCCTGGCTATTTCTGTTCCTTTTTTCCCCATAGCAATGCCAATATGAGCAGCTTTTAGAGCAGGAGCGTCATTAATCCCGTCGCCTGTCATAGCCACAACCTGGTTATTCGACTTAAGTGTATTTATGACCGCTAGCTTTGCTTCGGGGTACATTCTTGCAAATAATTTACCTGACATGATTTTCAGATCTCGCTCTTTTTCTGGTAAGTTCATCAAGGCTTCACCGGTAATGGCATCTTCATATCCTCTGAATTGTATCTCTTTAGCAATAGCCATCGCGGTAAGCGCATTATCCCCTGTAATGATCCTGACATCAATACCTGCATCGTAGAAAGCCTTTAGCGCCGATTTTATATTCTTTTTTGGTGGATCATAAAATGCAACAAGCCCTTTAAATTTAAAAGGGAGATTTTGCTGCATCAAAGGGAAATCGTAGCCCGTAAATAGTGATTTAGCAACCCCCAGCACTCTGTAACCTTTTGCCGTCATCTCTTTAACAACCTTGCTTATCTCATTCTTTTCGTTTTTGCTTAAACCGCAGAGCTTAATTATTGCTTCCGGGGCGCCCTTTGCTGCTATGATACGGCTTGAATTTTTATTTTCAAATACATGGGTCATCATTGGCGGGTTGCCTCCAAGCGGGTATTCATGAACCATCCGGTAATTATGCCGTTCATCGTATGAATATATCGATTGATAAGCCTGGTGTAATGCAATCTCCATAGGGTCAAAAGGAATGGGTTCACTGGCCCACATGGCTGTTTCTATTAACCCTTTTTCATCGGAATCTAGCTCATCAGAAAGTTTTGTTACTCGGGGCGAGAACCAGGCCCAAAGTCCGGCAATGTCCATTTCATTTTCGGTAATGGTACCTGTTTTATCAACACATATTACAGTGGCGCTACCCAGAGACTCTACGGTTTTCATTTGTTTAACGATCGCGCCGATTTTCATCAGCCTAAAAGTTCCCAGCGCCATAAAAGTGGTAAATGCGACCGGTATTTCTTCCGGTAGTATACTCATAGCCAGCGTAAGGGATTTGAGTAAGCTATCTAAGAGTTGATGTGAGCGCAAAAAGTTTAGTGTCCATACTGCAACAAATACCAAAGAGCCCACAATGACCATAAACCTTACAAATTGACTTATCTGAAGTTCAAGCGGGGTTTTTTCATCGCTGACATTTTCTAGACTCTTCCCAATCTGCCCCCAGCGAGTGTTGTTACCAATTGCAGTAACTTCGGCAATAGCCAAACCACTGACTACAACAGTTCCCCGATAAATATTGTCGCTCGTGTTATCCTGGCCTTTATAAACAGGCAGAGACTCACCGGTTAGCGCCGATTCATTCACGAAAAAATCATTGGAACGGATTATTTCACCATCGCCGGGTATCATAACTCCCTCTTCGGCAATAAAACAGTCGCCAATCACCAGGTCCTCAATATTAAGCAGGCTCGTTATTCCGTCGCGGATTACCTTGCACTGCGGCTGGTTAAATTTTTCAAGCTTCTTTAATGCGTTCCTGCTTTTTCTGTCCTGATATAAGGATATGGCCGATATCAAAATAATAGAAGCGACCATAAATATTCCATCACCCGTTGCTCCATTTGCAAAGTAAATGACTGAAGCGATCAATAACAAAAGCACCATAGGCTCACTAAATAATCCCTTAATAGCCTTCCAAATAGCATTTTCTTTGTGATAAACCAGGATATTGCTGCCGTACTGTTCACGCGCTTGTAACACCTGTTCTGCAGTTAATCCTTTAATACCGAAATTATTCGCAGAAAGCTCGGTTTCTGCAGCCGGTGATAACATTTTCTTAAGTCTTTTAATTTGTTCAGAAAATCAAAAGTCGGTTGAATAATCTAAAACATTGTGACTCAAATCACAAGTGGATTTGATTCTTGTCATGTATAATCCAGTTTACTCAGACGAATTTTGCTTAACAAGACCAGGAGTTAAAAAGCAGTCGTCGTAAAAATGGACAAATCCGAAATCATATTTCTTGACGGGCCGCACTCGCGGTGGAAGGAGCTCAAATTTACCGTTGAAACCATGTTCGAATTTATCCGGGGGTTCCGGGCACTGCATTTTCTGGGGCCTTGTATAACAATATTTGGCTCGGCGAGATTCAAAGAGGGCCATCCTTATTATGAACTGACACGAAAGGTAGCAGGAGAATTTGCCAGGTTAGGTTTTACCATCCTTACCGGCGGAGGCCCGGGCTTAATGGAAGCTGCCAACCGCGGCGCAAAGGAAGTGGGCGGAAAATCAGTAGGCTGTAATATTCAATTGCCTGTTGAGCAGAAGCCTAATCCTTACCTGGATAAATGGGTGTTTGTAAAGCATTTTTTCCTCCGTAAAATCCTGTTGGTAAAATACTCCTTCGCATTTGTCGTGATGCCCGGCGGCTATGGTACTATGGATGAATATTTTGAGGCACTGACGCTTATACAAACTCATAAGATCGATCACTTTCCTGTTATCATTTTCGGAAAAGAATACCACAAAGAATTATTGGCACATATCGAACTAATGAAAAGTGAAACAACAATAGGTAAGAATGATGATCACCTGTTCCTGGTTACCGACGATATAGAAGAAGCGAAAGCGATGATCATAGAAAAAAGCATCAGGCAATATAACCTGAAACCAAAGCAAAAAGTAAAGCCCATTAAGTGGCTATTTGAACGTGTTTAAATATGAATAACATCATGAGAAGGAAAAAAGAATTTGGACAAGTTTTATCTGTCAATTTATTAGGAACCGGCGCGAAACATCAGCGCAGAAATCCAATAAATCATTATTCGCATTATCGTAAACATGCAGCATCCAAAGAGAAAAACAAGTCGCTTGAAACTGCCGTCCACAAGTTTGATATTCCTCTGAATACAATCATGCTTGCAGCCGATTTAATAGGCTGCCAATATGATACAATGAGCAAACAAAACATATTGAATGAGGTAACCGGGATTAAGACAGCTGCAGCATATATGTACGCAATACTTAACGATTTTCTTTCGGCGGAGAAGATTGACAAACAAAAAATACAACCGGTTATAGCGGCTTTTGACCTGAAAGGTTTAACTGAAGATGTGGTAAGTCAGATGAAACATCAAACCAGGGATTGGCAGGATATTAAGTATACGCATACAGGATCATCGTCTCACATATCACTGGACAAAAAATTATTGGAGCATTGCCTGGTAAACCTGATATCAAACGCCATTAAATACTCTGATGTTGCCGATCATATCGAAGTAGGTTCCGAAATAGACCAGGATTGGTGCAAAATATGGGTAAAGGATTATGGGATAGGTATCCCGGATGAAGAGAAAGACAAGTTATTTGAGCCATTTTTCAGGGCGAGCAATGCGTCTCACATCACAGGTACCGGCCTAGGTTTGAACCTGGTGAAACGGTATGCTGAGTTAATGGGCGGTAAGGTGACGGTAGAAAAAAATGCAAAAAAGGGGACTGTCTTTAACTTGATTTTCCCGATTACGTCTTGATCGGGAGCTTATTAAATCAAAAAATGAAGACTATTAATTGATGAGCTATGAAGAGTATTTTGAATAGATATCCAGCGCGACTGGTAATCAAAAGTGGATTGATCATTTTATTGCTGATTACAGCAGCCGACTCCTACGGTTTGACAGCCAAAATACGGAAGGATACTTCCGTTTCTGCCGAAATTAAGACGCAGTTAGGTGACTTTAAGAATCAGGGAATTTTTCATTTCCCGCATAGTGTATTTCGCTTTTACAGGTATCATAATTTCCAACCAGTATGGATAAAACCAGGAGATGATCCAAAACGTACTTGGGAAGGAGTATTGCTGATTAACTGTGTGCTTCAGTTTGGTCTTTGCCACGCCGATTATCATCCCAAAGAAATTGACTACGCGCGCTTGCGCATCATCCTTGAGCACCCGGAGCAGGTAAACAATAATGAAAAGGCCAGGTGCGAACTGATGATCACTGATGCATTGATTACTTTCATCAATCACTTGCATTACGGTAAACTAAACCCATATCTCACCCCCGCAAAAATTGATGCTGGAAACGACACTAGCTTTAATGCCGGCAAGATACTTGGGGCCGCACTCAGGAAACAACATTTTATGAGTTCGATAACAGCTGTTCAGCCTCAAATTAAAGCATACGCCGAACTGGAAGAGCAAATGCGCGAACTAACCCAGTTTCAGCAGGATTGTGATGCATTACCTGACACAGCAGTTCAGAAAATGGCCATCAACCTTGAACGTATGAGATGGATGGCCGTAAACAATGAACCCTATTTGCAGATGAATATACCTTCATTCAAATTAACGGTTAATCAATCGGATAAAAGCTATGAGTTTAGGGCAATTGTAGGTAATCCTTCAACTCCAACACCTCAGCTAAATACCGCCTTAACCGATTTTACAACAGCATCTAAATTAAAAATGTCGAGCGATAGGAGCACACCTCCGGGCATAAACCCCAGGGGAGTAATATACTTCTGGTTTAAAAACGCTAAAGGTATCTCTATCTGCGGACGTCCTGAAACCGGTATTTTCAAACCCGCTGAACGGGCCTTGAGTAAGGGCAATATTAAAGTTGAGAAAGGTGAGCAGCTTGCATTCCTGCTACTAAGAGCAGATGACCATGCCGATAAAATTGATTCGCTTCGAAAATCAATAAATGACTACGCGATAACTAATTTTATGCTGACGAAACCTATTGCATTAAAAATAACTTACATTACATGTGAGGTACAGAATGGCATGGTGGTGAAATATAAGGATATATACAACCTGGACCAAAAACTGGAACAAGCATTATATAACACGGCAGAGTACATGGTATCTGAATAAACTTAAAAGTTCGGAACGCTTATGAAGGCAATGGTTTTTGAAAGCAAAGGAAGTCCACTTGTATTAAGGGAATTACCTGTTCCGGAGCCCGATGAGGACCAGGTGCAAATAAAGATCATAGCTTGTGGAATCTGCCGGACAGACCTGCACGTGCTCGATGGTGAACTCACCCAGCCAAAGTTACCCCTGGTACCCGGACATGAGATCATAGGTATTGTTACCAAAACAGGTAGTAACGTAAATGATATTAAAACGGGCCAATTAGTTGGTGTTCCCTGGTTGGGTTATACCTGTGGCATCTGTAAATATTGCCGGAAGGGTAAAGAAAATTTATGCGAGAATGCAAAATTTACGGGCTATACAATAGATGGTGGTTATGCAGAATATACCGTCGCTTACGCCAAATATTGCTTCAAACTATCCGAACAATATAACAATTCTGCTTCTGCACCTTTACTTTGCGCTGGCCTCATCGGTTTCAGGTCGTACAGAATGATCGATCCCTCGGCCACGAATATAGGTATGTATGGTTTCGGCGCTGCTGCACATATTTTGATACAAATAGCCAAGGCACAAAACAAAAAAGTATTTGCTTTTACACGGGACGGCGATTTCAAATCGCAACAATTTGCGCGCGGCCTGGGCGCGCACTGGGTTGGCGGAAGTTCTGATGTACCTGGTGAAAAACTTGACGCTTCAATTATATTTGCCCCTGCAGGCGAACTGATTCCCAAAGCTTTGCAAGACCTCGATAAAGGAGGCACGGTAATATGCGGAGGCATACATATGAGCGAGATACCTGCCTTTTCTTACGACTTACTCTGGGAGGAAAGATCTGTCCGCTCTGTTGCCAATTTAACCCGTGAGGATGGTCTGAATTTCTTTGATTTGCTACAGAACGTTACTGTCCATACACAAACTGAGTTTTTCCCATTAAACCAGGCTAACGATGCAGTTGAAAAGCTTCGGAAAGGACAGATAAAAGGCGCTGCCGTACTTGTTATGTGAATTGACAATAATCACGTTCTTGCTTGATAATCATCATTTTATGTCAGGCTTTTTTTGTGTTTTATTGCAAATAGATTCACAATTAATTTTCAAAGCAATGATTATAAAAATAGCGTTCGCCGTCTTTATGGTATTGCACGGCGCCATTCATTCAATGGGCTTTATCAAAGCCTTTCGAATAGCAGATTTGTCTCAATTGGTGCAACCCATACGCAAGTCGAATGGCTTACTATGGTTGATCGCCTGCCTGCTTTTTATTTCTGCAGCTATCCTGTTTTCCACAGGGCGTCAGTCGTGGTGGATATTTTCGATTCTAGCATTAGTGATTTCACAGTATCTCATAGTAAACGATTGGAACGATGCAAAAATGGGGACAATTGCAAACGTCGTCATACTTCTGATTACAACAATTGGTTTCATTGTTTGGGCTATAGCTAAATTATAAGATTATGAAGATCAATAAAGAATGGCATCTGGCACACCCTATGCCAAAAAATCCAAGTTTTGAGCAGAGAGTAGAGTGGCATCTAGAACATCAGAAAAACTGTTCATGCCGGCCAATAGCCGGTAAACTGGCTGAAGACATGAGAAAGCGGGGAATCAAATTTTAACCAAAAGAATTAATTCCCTAATCCAAGACCTGGCACAAAACATAAATAAAATAAGTCAGAAAGATTTGGGGAAGTAAACCGGAGCTTTTAATCCTTCCCAATTTGCTTTAAAGTGTAAATTTAGAAGGGAATATCAGCATTGGTACTTTTTGATGTTCTAACGCTTCACGCGATATGCTCTGATGTAAAAGCCTGGTGAAAAAAGAATCGCGGTAATGTGTGAATGCGAGTAAATCCGTTTCAGTTTCCTGACAAAGCCTGTTAAGGCGGTTCACCACATCCTTGCCATGTAATTCCTGGATATTTAAATGTGGATAGCGAAGCCTTTGAATGTGTTTCATAAACTCGAGCTTTCTGAGCTCTTTGGTAATGTCGTCGTCGCCAAATGAATTGATATGCACCACTTCTATATGGTAATTAAAAATCGAACCTAGTCCGGCCAGGTAACGAAGGGCTTTAACATCGTCTTCGGCAAAGTTTGTCGCAAATACTATTCTTTTAAAGTTATCTAAATAAATATTGTGTGGTATAACAAGTACCGGCTTATCTGCATGATCGATTACTGAGAACGTTTCGCTGCCGGTGAAGAAGTGATCTAGGCGGCTGCCTTCTCTTGCACCCATTACAATAATTTCAATATCCTTTGTAGCCAGGATATTTCTCACTTGGTAGGCAAGTGGTCCAATGGTTTCATCGTAGTGAAGGAATGATTTCCAGACATTATTTTCACTTTCGACATATGGTTCAAGAGCATTAGCCAAGTTTCTTAATTTTTCTAAATTCTCCTTTTCTAGAAAATTGACCTCATCAACCACTGTAAAGTCCCCGGCGTATAACGGGCTGGGTGCTTGTGAAGTGTTCGAATGGAACAATAAAATATTCGCATGCAAATTTTTTGCAAGGTTTACCCCCGTAACGGCTGCATGAGCAGCATTCTCAGAGAAATCGGTCAGTATAAGAATTGTTTTCATGACGTATCTTTTTTATTTATGCATTTTTGAAGGGAATATGAGCAGGGGTGTTTCCTGGTTCACCAATGCTTTGCGTACAAGGCTGTGCTGGAATAAGCGCACCAAAAAGGAATTGTGTACGTGCACCATTGCCAGTATTGTTCCGGATTCGCTGCTTAGAAAACGATGGATACGTTTTATCACATTTCTTCCATTGATTTCCTGATAAGTAAGCCCGGTTATATCCATTTTTTCCAATTGATTTTTAAAATCGGCCTCTTTATTGTTGCAGTGATTGTGCCCGGTGTCACAGACATGGACTATCTCCAGCTTCCAATGAAATAGCTCAGCTAAACGGGCCATGTAATGCACGGCTTCCACATCGCCTTCTTCAAAATCGGTGGCAAATAATATTTTATGGATTTTCCTGAGATCGGTCCCGGCAGGTGTGATCAATACCGGCCGCGTGGAATAATCAATTACCGCGTTGGTGTCTGCACCGAAGCCGATATCCTCCGGCGGGTTTGAGCGCGAACCCATTACCACCATTTCAACATTTTTCCGGTGAATTAAATCAGCAACATCCAGGCCCAGATCGGAGTCATTTGACTCGCTGTAGATAACGGGTTTATGGTCTTCAGCATCCAACCGGCTGCTTAATAATTCAAGGCCCTCGGTCATTGTTTGCAGACCAATAAGGTCCTGATGCTTCCTTTCTGTATACTCATCCACAATCCAGCCGCCTCCACCATAAGAGGTGATCGTTTGATAATTTATATAAGTATGAAACAGAAGCAGGTCGGTATGCAGTTTTCCTGCAAGGAGAAGCCCTGCTTCGGCTGCGGTATAGGAGTTTTCGGAAAAATCGGTAAGGACAAGCACATTTTTCATGACGCTGATATTATTTATATAACAAATATGGCAATGCATACTTACCCGACGAATGATTGGCGTCAGTCAACTATTTGATTTTAAGCACATTTTAAAATACTTTACTTCAGGTGATTACTTTATTATATTAAAAGAAAAGTTGTTGGTTAAGTAACAATTAATTTCGAACTTAGGGTGTATTTAAGCCGATCCCCCACAGACATGAGTGCCGCTTCGAAGACTATCCTGATCATAGAAGATAATGTTGATATAAGAGAAAACACTGCCGAATTGCTTGAATTGGAAGGCTATTGGGTTTTTACAGCAGCTAATGGCGATGAAGGGTTGCAAATGATAAGATCTCTTAAGCCGGAAGTCGTTATATGTGACATTATAATGCCAGGTATAGACGGATATTCCGTTTTTCAAGATGTCATGAGTAACGAAGAAACCAAGAATATACGCTTTGTATTTTCTACAGCACAATCCCAAAAAAATGAGATTGATAAAGCTTTTCAAATGGGTGCGACCTGTTACCTGCTTAAACCTTTTGATGAAAAGCAGCTCATAGCTTGTATTGAAGGGTAAATACAATATACTCAAACGTTCCCTTTCTAAAGTAAAAAGCGGCAATGGTATGTAACACGGGTTTTCCTTTGAATTATGATAAATTCATAGTTTCTGCAGCAGCAGCCTGGCGTATGGCAGCATATATGCGTTCGGCATCCGCTTTGCTGCATAACTCGGTGCCCGGGTTCATTGTGGCAGCGCTTCCACAGGCAACGCCAAATCTTACTGCATCCTCCAAACTGTAATTTTGAGACAAACTGTAAACAATGCCCGCCACCAGGCTGTCGCCGGCGCCGACCGTACTTTTAACGTTGACCGAAGGCTGAGATACATCAACCATTGACTGTTCAGTCACAAGCAATGCCCCCCTCGCGCCCATTGATACCACAATAGCCTGGCACTTACCATGGTCGATTAGTTTTTTGGCAGCGTCAATTGCAGTATCCGGTGTAAGGGAGTCTGCTCCGACAAGGGATGCGAGTTCTTTCAGATTGGGCTTTATCATATATACACCGGATTCTGCGGCCTGTCGTAATGCTTGTCCGGAGGTATCTACGATCAATCTGGCCTTCTTCTTTTCAGCAACAAATGCAAGGCGTTTAAATATATCATCGGGAAGGCCAGGTGGAATGCTGCCGCTAACTACAATAAATTGGACCAGGTCAGCCCAAACTAATGCGTTCAGGCATGCACGCCATTCGCGCGGCTTAATTGCAGGACCGGGCATATCAAACAGGTATTGCCTGCTGGTTGCAAGATCAGCTACTATCAGGTTTTCACGGCTGTTGCCTGCGATATTGATACGTTTATCCCTGATGCCATCATCTGCAAGCAATTCGCTTATCTTGTCGCCTGCAAAGCCTCCGGCTAAAAAAATGGCGGTTGGGTCGCCCCCCAGTTTTTTTATGGCACGCGCTACGTTAATACCGCCTCCGCCAGGTTCATAAACAGGCTGTGAGCATTTCAGTTTTTTTTCGCTGATTAGTTCCGGCACGGTTACGCTTTTGTCAAGTGCCGGGTTAAATGTTATAGTAATTATCGCCGCCATTGGTTGTGGATTCAACATTTTCCCCGGTTATTGAGAAGAGAAATTCTTTTTGATCTTCTCTTAATATTTTAGCTGTGCAACCCAATTCATCCTTAATTTTCAAACGTAATGCGTCTTGTGCAATAGGTTCGCCGTGAACAAGACAGATCCGTTTTGGAGTTACGTCAAACTTCTTTAACCAGGTTAATAACTCTGCCTGGTCTGCATGAGCAGATAGTTCGCCTATTTCTTTCACCGCAGCTTTTACTTCATAATATTGGCCGTGTATTTTTAATTCCTGAGCGCCGTTTAGCAATGCGCGGCCCCTTGTTCCTGCTGCCTGGAAACCGATGATAAGAACAGTATTTCGTGAATCGTGCAGGTAATGCTTCAGGTACTCCAAGACACGTCCGCCGGTGAGCATGCCGCTGGCTGCCAGAATTATTTTTCCGCCTTTTTGTTTTATGATCTCCTGCGTGCCATGAGCGTCTTGGTTAATGGTAATACTACTGAACATACGAGCACATTCCTCTTTGGATACATTAAGCCAGTCCGGATATCTTAAAAGTGCCTTGTCGGCTGATGAGGCCATCGGGCTGTCAAGGTAAACCGGCACCATTGGCGGGATAGATTTTTGCTGTTTTAATTTATATATCAGGTGTATTATTTCCTGGGCACGGCCAACAGCAAAGCACGGGATTAATACATTGCCGCCATTTAGAAGTGTATCATTGATGATCATCGCCAGTTCCCCGCCCGCGTCTCCCTTTTCATGCAACCTGTCGCCGTAGGTCGATTCCATAATCACAAAATCAGCCTTTTCCGGGTGCTCGGGAGCCGGTAATAGCTCTGATTGATAACGGCCTATATCACCTGAAAACAGAATAGTTTTTTGATAACATTTTACTTCAACCGAACAGGCACCCTGTATATGACCCGCTATGTAAAATTTGAACGACAAATTCTCATTTAACTCAATTGCTAAGTTTAACTCAATCGTTCTGAAATAAGGTAATGCTGCCTCTACGTCAGCGGTATCATATAGCGGTTTTGCCGGCTTGTGTTTTGTATAATGATGTTTATTGGCTTTCCATGCATCTTCCTCCTGGAGTTTTGCACTGTCGCGAAGAATCAACTCTGTAAGATCGCGTGTAGGCTTGCTCATATAAATATGACCTCTGAACCCATTTTTAACAAGCAACGGAATATACCCGCAATGATCGAGATGGGCGTGTGTAAGGATAAGTGCATCTATAGAAGATGGCTTGACTGGTAATTGCTCCCAGTTCTTTTCACGCAGGTACTTTATTCCCTGGAACAATCCGCAATCGATCAGTAGGTTATAATTGGGCATGGCTAAGAGATGCTTAGACCCTGTTACCGTTTCAGCTGCACCAAACGATTCGATGTAAACGCCGTGGTCGCTTTTTTCTAATATACCGGGATACTGGCTCATAAGAATATCATTTAATAGTTACATCCATTTGGCTGCAAAACGGAGAAATTCGTGTCGCAGTTCATTTAATAATGTTTCTTCCATTAGGTATTGATCATACAGATGTTCGTTGTCGTCCAGCGAGCCCTCATCTGCATAAGCTGTTGTTTCTAATATTTGTACTTCGAGTGCTTGAAGGTTGGAATGAAATGCATGCTTTAGCTCGTCGATCTTTTCACTATGGATAATAAATTGATTTTGGAAATGCTCAATGCCCTCAGAAACTTCATGCCCTGTATTTTTTGATGCTATTTCTTCAAGCCTCTTTTTTAGAATATCAATTTCCTGCTCATAAAACGTAAGCGAATTCAGCGTAGTAGTGTGCAGGCTTGCAATGTGTTTTATATTGATCTGTTTCATAATACAAGATTAGCCTACATAAGAAGAATCTCTAATGATTTGTGACATAGTAAATTGTGATATCAGTCACATCCGGGGCTGACCGAGGTCATCGCCATTGCTTAGAAGCCGGAGTAGCTTTGAACAACAGATTATTCGAAATCATTATGGAAGCATTTATCAGGAAATTTAGTGAAACAGGTATAAACGACATCGCGGAGGTTGGAGGTAAAAATGCTTCCCTCGGTGAAATGTACAGTCATTTAACTGCAAAGGGTTTGCTTGTACCCAACGGCTTTGCAATAACCGCATCGGCTTACAGGTATTTTATCGATGAAAATACCCTTACAGATCAGCTCTCTGAGTTGATGGATAAACTAGACAGGAAAGATTTTTCAAATCTCGGTAAGACCGGCGCTCAGGCACGCAAACTCATTATGGATGCACATATGCCTCCACCCTTAAGTTTTGGTATTACAGATGCTTATGATTATCTCTTTGATGATAGTAGTCAGCAAGTTGCCGTACGCAGCAGCGCTACTGCCGAAGATTTGCCCGATGCAAGTTTTGCAGGGCAGCATGAATCATATTTGAACGTGCAGGGGCACACCGCTTTGCTTTATGCCGTAAAAAAATGCTTCGCTTCGTTATATACCGATCGCGCTATAAAGTACCGCGAGGATAAGGGTTTCGATCATAATAAAGTGTTCCTCTCAGTGGGTGTACAAGAAATGGTTCGTGCTGATTTGGGTTGCTCAGGCGTAGGTTTTACACTCGAACCGGAGTCGGGTTTCAGGGATGTAGTGCACCTCGCAGGTGTTTGGGGGCTTGGCGAAAATATTGTACAAGGTGCAGTCACCCCGGACGAGTTTTTGATTTTCAAACCTTCATTAAAAAAAGGAAAGAAAGCTATACTGCAACGAAACCTTGGAACAAAGACCAAAATGATGGTTTACGCCGATGAAGATGATGATGTAAACACCACAGTTAATAAAGATACACCATGGGAAATGCGCGAACGCTTTGTGCTCAATGACAAAGAAGTTGAGAAACTTGCTGAATGGGCGCTCATTATCGAAGATCATTATCAAAAGCCAATGGATTTTGAATGGGCGAAAGACGGGATCAATCATCAACTATACATCATCCAGGCACGACCTGAAACCGTTCATAGCCGTGAAAGATCAATTGAAATAACATCCTACAAGATCAAAGAAAAGGGAGAAACTATTACTACTGGTGAGGCTGTAGGCAACAAGATCGCAAGCGGTTGTGCACGCATATTGTCATCACCTGCTGAAGCCGGAAAACTGCAACCGGGTGATATTTTGGTAACTGATATTACCAGCCCCGACTGGGACCTAATAATGAAGAAGGTGGCTGGGATAGTGACCAATAAAGGCGGCAGAACCAGCCATGCGGCCATCATAGCCCGCGAACTGGGTGCGGTAGCCATTGTAGGTACAGAAGATGCCACTGAAACCATCAAAGATGGCGAATTAATCACCTTAAGCTGCGCTGAAGGGAAGAGGGGTATTATTTACAGAGGAAGGTGTTTATGGGAAGAAACAGTTAGTGATGTAAGCAGCATCGAATTACCCGAGCTTGTAAAGCCGCAATTAATTATCGGCGAACCTGATCAGGCTTTTGAATTGTCGCGTTACCCAAACTGCGGTGTTGGCTTGATGCGTATGGAGTTTATCATCAGTAATTATGTTAAGGTACACCCGCTGGCATTGGTGAATTTTGATAAGTTAACGGATGAGTCTGAACGGCTGGAAATTACCGGCCTAACCAGGAATTACCCAATTAAAGAAACTTATTTCATCGAGAAGTTATCGCAGGGTGTAGCTACTATAGCGGCTGCATTTTATCCGAAGGAAGTTATTGTCCGCATGAGCGATTTTAAAACTAATGAATATGCTGGCCTGATCGGAGGAAAAAGCTTCGAACCGGAGGAACAGAATCCTATGATCGGATTTCGTGGAGCGTCAAGATATTACAGTGATCGCTATCGTGAAGGCTTCAGGCTGGAATGCGAAGCAATGAAATTTGTCCGTAACGAGATGGGCCTGACGAATGTGAAACTGATGATCCCATTCTGCCGGACGGTTGACGAAGGCAAAAAAGTGATAGCTCGAATGGAAAAATTTGGCTTGAAACGCGGCAAAAATGGTCTTGAGGTTTTTGTCATGGCCGAAATACCGAGCAATGTGATTTTGGCCGAAGAATTTGCCAAAATATTTGATGGGTTTTCTATCGGTTCAAATGATCTTACCCAATTGACATTAGGGATAGATCGTGACTCATCTCTGATAGCAGATCTTTTTGACGAACAAAATGAAGCAAGCAAAAGATTGATAGTAATGATGATCGAAAAGGCCAGGAAACTGCACCGTAAGGTTGGACTCTGTGGTCAGGCGCCGAGCGATTCGAAAGAATTTACACGGATGCTTGTAGAAGCCGGAATTGACAGTATCGCTTTTAATCCGGATGCATTGATTAACGGTATAAACAATATCAACCAGGTTTTGAAGGGGCAACGTGAAACAGAAATACAAAGTGAGCTGGCCGGACTTAAAAACCTGGTAATGTAGGAGAGCAAGTATTATGAAAGGAATTGTAATTTATAAGGGGAAATACGGTTCAACAGAGCAATATGCCAAATGGATAGCTGAAGCGCTCTATTTGCCTGTATTGGACATTGATAAACAAATTGGGGATAGTCTCGAAGAATATGACATGTTGATCATTGGCAGCCCGGTTTATTTTGGTAACCTTTTGTTAAAACATTGGCTGTTGAAGAATGAAAGTCTATTACTTACAAAAAGCATCAAACTTTTTGTAGTGTGTGGCTCAGCCGAAGATAAGCGTGCGCAGGATAATATCATCAGGCAAAATATACATGGTGATCTGGCCAGGCATTGCGAGGTGCATTTTCTGCCAGGCCGTGTGGATATGTCAAAGTTATCATGGTTTCATAGATTTATGATAAAAGCAGCTGCCCTAAGGCAAAAAGATCGCCAAATAAGGTATATGATGACGCGAGGTTATGATGCGGTAAAAAGGGAGCATGTTAACCCTCTGATAAAAAGCGTACTTCATTATACAAACACTGAAAAAATAGTTTAACCGATTAGTAATAGTTACACCTGGAAAAATGAAAATATTGACTAATAAAGTAGCGCTGGTTACAGGCGCTGGATCAGGTATAGGAAAAGCCATAGCGACATTGTTTGCCGCTAATGGCGCAAAAGTTGTCCTGGCTGATATGCATCAAATAAACATTGAGGCGGTAGCGAAAAGTATTGAAGCAAATGGTGGCACTGCGTTGTGTTTTGCTGCCGATGTTTCCCGGGAAAGCGACATCGATCAGCTAGTCGATTTTACCATCCATAATTTTAAAACACTTGATATCCTTGTGAACAATGCCGGTATTATGGACAACTTCACTCCGGTTGAAGATGTCACCAGTGAATTGTGGGACCGTGTAATAGGAGTGAACCTCAATGGACCATTTTATACATGCCGCCGGGCTGTTAAAATATTCCTCAAAAAGAAAAAAGGTATAATTATCAATGTTGCATCAATCGGAGGGCTATTTGGAGGACGGGCCGGTTGCGCCTATACTGCATCCAAGCACGCCTTAATTGGCCTTACAAAAAACATTGGCTACGATTATGCGCAAAAAGGCATTCGCTGCAACGCTATTGCACCAGGAGGAGTAAATACGAACATCACCCATGGTATGGAACCGCATCCTTTTGGTTTCGAAAGAATGATGGCAGGCGCGAACAATACGCCACTGCCAGCTAATCCCGACGATATAGCTGAATTGGCTTTATTTCTCGCATCGGACGGCGCCGCCTTTGTAAACGGAGCAGTTGTTACCGCGGATGGTGGATGGACGGCATATTAATACCTCAAGCATTTCCATATCGTTAACGGATCGTCATAATTAAGTCTTTTGGGGTGCCAACACTACATAGTTAATCGAGTTGTATCTGAAAAATTCAGAATGGCTTCAAAATTATAGCCTAACTTCAAATCTTTATACAAGCGTTTTGAAACTTTTGATTATAGAAGATGAGGAAGTTTTGGTCAGTAGTATCAAAACCTACTTAACCGAAGAAGGAAATATTTGTGAAATAGCCAGGGACGTAAAAACGGCTACTGATAAAATATCATTATACGAATACGACGTCATAATTCTTGACATTGGTTTACCTGACGGTACAGGACTTCAAATATTGGACTTTTAAAATCAATGCGTAAAGATGCAGGCATAATTATAATTTCAGCACGCAATGCGCTTGACGACCGTTTGACTGCACTCAATCTCGGCGCTGACGATTATCTTGTCAAGCCATTTCACCTTGCTGAATTGAAGGCCCGCATTATGGCCATTTACCGTCGCAGAAATTTTAAAGGAGAAAACCTACTTAATTACGACCAGATTACTGTAGATCTCGATATGATGGACGTCAGAATCGACGGTAGGTCGCTTTCGTTAACAAGAAAGGAATTTGAAATGCTCCTTTATTTTATAGCTAATAAAAATAAAGTAGTTAGTCATAATGCTTTGGTCGACCACCTATGGCGTGATGAGTCTGTATGGGGCGAGAGTTTCGACTTTTTATATACCCATATCAAAAACCTTAGGAAGAAGCTATTGGAGGCGACAGGTAAGGATTATTTTTCTTCTGTTTACGGCATAGGTTATAAATTTAATTGATGAAGCTTCTTTCAAAGTACACTTTGGTTAGTTTATCTGTGTCTCTCATCATATTTGTGATTGGCGGAATCATCTATTTTAAAACGATTTCCTACCTCTCAGATCAGCAGCTCGATCGGGACCTTACTGAAGAATTTGCAGAGAAAGTTGGTTTTATTGATCAGCATCAACGTTTTCCGAAACCATTTGAATTTGATACTTACGAGGCAAAATTTCAAGGCATCGGACAATCTTCTGAAGCCACCCGTTCTACAGATACAATTGTTTCGACGAATTCAGGTGAAAAAACTATCCCCTGTCGCGCAATTATAGGTACGGTTCGGTTCCATGGCACAAATTACAGGATGATTATTACTGCGTCTACAGAAACAACGCAAAGTGTGCTAAAATTGGTTTCCACTATCACCTTAGCACTAATCATTTTGCTTTTCATGACACTACTGATAGTTAATAGAATTGTGTTTGAAAGAATTTGGCAACCATTTTACCAGTTATTGAGGCATCTCAAGGATTTTTCTTTGACGGGAGAGCCAAAGCCGATCACAGTGAATCCAACAAAAATTAAGGAGTTTGTAGAACTGAATGAGGCTATTGTTCATATGGAGGAAAGAGCAAAAGATGAGTACCAAAGCCTGAAATTTTTTACAGAGAACGCATCTCATGAAATGATGACTCCGGTTGCTCTGATTAATTCCAAGCTCGATAACCTGATACAGGATGAAACACTTAATAGTGCCCAACTGGAGCAACTGAATGATATTTACTCTGCTAGCCGCAGACTTTCACACTTAAATCAATCATTACTTCTATTGGTGAAAATAGACAACGGCCTGATTCACGACGTTAGCGAATTAGATTTGAGCAAATGTATTAAGCAAAAGGTCGCCCAATTTGAGGATGTGATGCTGGAGAAAAATATCAAAATCAATCTCAACTTATTGCCAAAAACGATAAAAGCAAGCAAGTACCTTATTGATATTTTAATCAGTAATTTACTTTCTAACGCTATCAGGCACAATTACACAGGTGGAGAAACTGCAATCTTTCTCGATGAAAGCATGCTATCGATTGAAAATACAGGGAATGAACAACTGCTGGACACGCGGCGGATTTTTGAACGTTTCGAGAAAAGCCCATCATCGGAAGGTACCGGACTTGGCTTGACAATAGCAAGAAATATTTGTCTGACATATGGATTTAAGCTGGAGTACCAATTTACTCCTCCTTTCCATCGCTTTTTCGTTTTATTCTGATTGTCAGCTCCCGGCCGTTTAGTGTTCACCTGATCAAATCTTATTTTTTACTTCCTTGCAGTAAATTCTATACTCTTATTGGTGTATTTTGAAGGACATTTCATAAGTATCCGTGATGCATGAAAAATATTGCCGGTCATCTGACCGGTTAAGACGATCTGTTCCGAACGTTCAAAATCCTGGGGCTTTACACCTGTATAACTGACCTGGCATTCCCTTCCATTTTTATCAAGAACGAAAAAGGAAAACAAATTGGCATCCTTCGCCGGGTCGTAAACCAAAGGTTTGTTTTTGTCAAGCCGGCCTATGATCTGTAATTCGGTTTTAACGGAGCTGGCTTCGTCAAATGACCCGTAGGTGCTGGAATTGGAATAGGTGCTTATGATCACCGCGATAGTTATCGAAATAATTAAAATGCCTAGAATGGATCCTTTTTTCACGTTATTGATATTTCTTTATTATTTATTATTCAGTGTTAATTGGTCGCAATCTGTGCTTTCCTAAGGGTTTACGTTCTAGTCTTCACAAAGTCGCCGGATTCGGCTTGCGAAGAATTTCGAGTAGCCAGTTCAGCAAGCGCTTCAATCCATATAGGGGAGTCATTCAGGCTGGGTACCAGGTCGAGTTCTTTTCCACCGGCATTTACAAATAGTTCTAAACCTTCCTCTTTGATCTCATAGATCGTTTCAAGGCAGTCTGCAACAAAGGCCGGACAAAAAACCAATACCCGCTTTTTACCGGCTTTGGCTAATTCGGTTAACACCCTGGTTGTATACGGTTCAAGCCAGGGATCATTTCCAAGCCTAGACTGAAATGAAACAGAGTATTTTGAAGTAGGGAGGTTGAGTTTTGATGCGATCAGCCGTGCAGTATCATAACATTGCGCAGCATAACAAAATTTATTTTGACCGGTCAGGGCTTTGCAGCAATCGCTTTGTCTATGCACGTGCAGGTCATTGCATCCGGCTTTCCTTAAATGTCGTTTTGGGACACCGTGAAAACTGAACAACACATGGTCGTATCGGTGAGGTTCGAAATCCTTCCCATTTTCAGCAAAAGCATCAATCATCAGTGCATTGTCGTGGAACGAGTTGATGAAGGAAAGGCCCGGCATGACAGGCCAGGTGCTTAATAGTCGCATGACCTCCTGGTACACGGAACCGGTTGTTGCAGATGCATATTGAGGAAATAAAGGAATAATCGTAATGTGTTCAACTCCGTTAGCTTTAAATCGATTTAAAGCCTTCTCAATAGATGGCTTTTGATAACGCATACCCAGCTCTACCTGGTAATCAACTCCAAGTTTTTGCTGCAAAAGGCGTTGTTGAATATAGCTGTATTGCAGTAAGGGTGAGCCGGATTCTTCGCTCCATATCTTCTTATACAATTTAGCCGATTTTGGCCCCCTAAAAGGGACGATGATCCCCTTGACCAATAAACTGCGAAGCAAGGGGTGGATGTCAATAACCCTTTCATCCATCAGAAATTCCTTCAGGTATTTCCTTACGTCGGCAGTAGATGAACTGTCAGGTGTTCCCAAATTCACTAACAATATTCCTTTTTTGTACATTTTGTATTCTTTTATGTGTTCAAGCTGTCACTTCAAGTCTTCTGTCTATGATTATCCATAAGCCTGCTGCGGGTTTAAACTAATCGAAACAAAATTGGAGATAGACCACGGGATACTCAATGACAGCAATCATCGATTGGAGTGATCAGAGTCACGAAAACCAGATTTTGAACGGTTGAAAATGTGATAATAATCACTTTTTGCTTTGATAGGGGTCAGGAGCCGGTAGGGAAACAATGCGGAATTTTACGGCAGATAAAAATAGAAGAGGTAAAGAATACCTGCAAAACAACTAAGATTAAGACACGTGATACAAAATAACCAGGCAGATTTAAGCAGATTCTTTGTTGCAGGTATCAGTTATAAAAAAGCTGATGCTGAGGCAAGGGGCTTATTTGCAATAAGCCAGAAACAATATAAAAGCATATTAGAACAGGCTGGCGGTGCTTTGGTCGACGGGCTATTTATTATATCTACCTGCAATCGAACTGAAATTTACGGGATTGCACAAAATGAAGATCAACTGGTTAAACTTCTTTGCGACCAAACCCGCGGCGATGAGAAGATCTTCAGAGAGTTAGCTTATATTAAAAGCGGAATGGAAGCTGTTATGCATTTGTTCCATGTGGGTGCGGGGCTTGATTCACAAATACTGGGTGATTATGAAATAGTTGGGCAGCTTAAGCAGGCTGTAAAGTTTTCTAAAGAAAATAACGGAATAAATGGGTTCTTGGAGCGGCTGGTAAACGGCGTTTTACAGGCTTCCAAGGAAATCAAAAATGAAACAAAATTAAGCAGCGGTTCAGTGTCGGTATCGTTTTCTGCGGTTCAATATATCAGGCAAAATGTCAAAGACTACGGCAATAAAAGAATCCTTTTATTTGGAACAGGTAAGATCGGTAAAAACACCTGCAAAAACCTGGTTGATTACCTTGGCAATAGTAATATCACTCTAATTAACCGGACTGAAGAAAAAGCTGAATCGCTGGCAAGGGAACTAAACCTCAACTACGCGCCATTGATAGACCTGGCAAAAGAAATCTCCCGGTCAGACATTATCCTGGTTGCAACCGGGGCAGAAAAACCCACCGTTTTGAAATCGTATTTTAACAGCGGACAACAAAAACTGGTCATTGATCTTTCCATTCCTTACAACGTAGAGCCAGAGCTGCGGGAACTTGAGGGCGTACAATTGATCAATGTGGATCAGATTTCGCGAATGAAAGATAACGTCGTCAAAAATAGGGAAGCAGAGATACCGGAAGCACAAAAAATAATTTCGTGTCATGCCCTGGCCTTTTCCGAATGGTTACAAATGAGGCAGCACGCGCCAGTTTTAAAATCCCTTAAAAAGGTTCTTTACAACATTGCTGAAGCACATGCAAAAGAGTTGTCCAATCCCAAAACAAGGTGCCCATACATCTCGGCAGAGCAACAGATCAGGCAAATCATTAATAAGACCGCTGAAAATATGCGGAGCCAAAACCAACAGGGTTGTCATCAAATACATGCAATAAGCGAGTTTGTTAAGGTAGTAGGACTTTAGGATATAAAACGCAGTTAAATAAAACATAATCTGATATTTAACGGTTGTTATGGCTAAATAAAAAAGTCATGAACGCCGCGAAAGGTTCTGTTATCCTAACCACAATTTATCTGATTGTATATGCCATTTTGATAAACCTTAGCCTGCCACAGTTATGGGTCGCATTAATGGGTATTTTATGGCCGTTTATCTTTATTTGGATGATCTGCGCCATACTAAAAGACACTCAGTTTAAATACCCGGAATTGAAGGATGAAGAGGAGTGAGGATACCGGGACAAGGACCGAAGCGAATAAGGTCTTCTTTAATTGGCCTTCTATTATTGAGCTTTCTATAGTGCAATGCATTCGCCGACCCGCTGCCCGGCTGGTCTAAAATTGTTATTCCTATAAATACTCCAGGGCTGAAATAAAACTGATATAAATCATTTATCGTGATGATTCTCGTCATCGGATAGCAATCGTAACAGGGTTACCTTGCATCATATTTTCATGAAAAGGGATCAATGGAATTGACTAATACGGTGATTTATGTTTTCAAAGTCCAGTGAATATGCGATAAGAGCAGCAATCTATATATCAGCAGAAAGCAGCCTGGACAAAAAAGTTGGTATTTCTGAAATATGTGAACACATATTGGCGCCTCAGCATTTTACTGCTAAGATCATGCAGATTCTTACGCGCCATCATATTGTCAGTTCGCAAAAAGGCGTCAATGGTGGCTACTATTTGAATAGGGAGCAGCATAAGGTCAAGCTGATTGAGATCATCAGTGCGGTGGATGGAGATTCATTATTTGCAGGCTGTGTTCTTGGCCTTGACGCCTGTTCCGAAACAGAACCGTGTCCGCTTCATCAACAATACAAGACTATCAGATCGGGAATTAAAACAATGATGGAGAAATCGACCATCGGCGCTATGGCAAGCAAATTAAAAAGAGGAAGGGGATTTTTAAGATCCGCATAAAAATTTAGCCTAATTAAGGATTTAAAGGTCTTTATATATTATAGAATAATGTTAGTTAAGGAAAAAAACAGGTGGTTAAAGATATCACTGGCAAACCTTGCCATTGTGGCGCTGCTGGGAACAGCCCTCCGTTCCAAGATACTGTTTTCATTGCCATGGGTAGATTTTAAGAATTTGCTTCATGCCCACTCGCATTTTGCATTCGGGGGATGGATAACACTATGTCTGTTTACCTTGATGACATATGAAATTTTGCCGGAAAGATTAAGCAGTAAGGGAAAATATACAATCCTTCTTTCAGGAATATTTTTGTCTGCTGTGGGAATGTTATTTAGTTTTCCTTTCCAGGGCTACGGACTTTACGCTATCGTATTTTCGACCCTGTTTATTTTATTCACTTATGGCTTTAGCTGGATTTTCATTAAAGACCTCCTTCATGCTAAACCCGGCAAGGCTGTCAGAGTGCTCAGCATTGCTGCATTGATCTTTGCAGACCTATCCTCAGTTGGCCCATTCACACTTGCCTATATGATGGCGACACATCATGTAAACCTCTTGCTATATAAGGATTCAATATATACTTACCTCCATTTTCAATATAACGGGTTTTTTACTTTAGCTGTATTTGCCATATTCTTCAATCAATTTTATAGCACACTAGTCAATTCCGTGCAAAAGAAAGTTGATCGCTTCTCCTTCTTTTTGTCGCCAGCTGTGCTGCCCACTCTATTTCTCTCTTATTTGTGGCATTTCCCTAATGGCTATATAAGAGGAATTGCCGTAAGCGGGTGTGTTCTATTGGCCGTAGTGCTGTATCATTTTATAAGGCTGATCATTTCCCTAAACGATAAATTCAGAGCGCTAGAACCTTTTCTAAAAGCTATCGGAGCACTGGCAATGGTAGCATTTTGCATAAAAACTGCGGTGCAGATCGGTATTGTAATTCCGCCTGTTGGCAACGAAGTGTTCGGCGACCGGCCAATTATTATCGGTTACCTTCATCTTGTTATGCTTGGGTTTGTTAGCCTCTACCTTTTAGCGCATCTGTCACACATCCGTTTTTTTGCCCAAAGAGAAAGCTTGTCAAAAAAATCCATTATTTTTTTTACCGTTGCGGTAATAGCAAATGAGGTGGTTCTTATGACTCAAGGCCTTTCAGCCATGGTCATGTTAAGCAGCCCTGTTTACCCCTGGCTTTTATGGGTTGCGGCAATCTTATTATTCTGCAGCGCGGCAATGTTGTTTTGCTCAACTATAGGCTCCGCCAGTCTGAATGAAACAACTCTTGCACAACTAACTCCTGAGAAAGTATTAGAAACAACAAATTAAATAGTCATGAATAGTATAACTGTATTAGATGTAACTAAAATAGAGCCCAGGTTAAAACATCCCACCATTTTCGAACATTTTGACCTGCTTTCAGGCGGCGAAGGATTTGTGATCCATAATGACCATGATCCTAAGCCGTTGTATTACCAGTTGCTTGGTGAAAGAGGAAATTGTTTTACCTGGAATTACCTGGAAAATGGACCATTGGTTTGGGAAGTGGAAATCCGCAAAAATGACCCTGATATAAAGGAAGAAACCCTGGGCGAAATCGTGAAGGGTGACCTGCGAAAGGCTGAAGTTTTTAAGAAACTGGGACTGGACTTTTGCTGCGGCGGAAAGAAAACTCTTAAAGATGCCTGCCGCGAAAACGGCCTCGACATTTTACAGGTAAAAGAAGAGCTCAATAAGACAGAGCAGTCGAGTTCAGGGATGCCGCAACACGATTTTAATTCCTGGTCGCTTTCTTTCCTCGCCGACTATATTGTCAATGTCCATCATGCCTACGTACGACAAAACATGCGCATTTTACGGGATTTAAGCGAGAAAGTGGCAGACAGACACGGCCAGCAGCACGCTGAACTAAAAACGATCAGAAATCTTGTTGACGAGATGGCCAGTGAATTAGCTATCCATCTTCAAAAGGAAGAGGTCGTTCTTTTTCCTTACATCAAAGAGCTGGAAAATTCGGCTTTGGGAAAGAATAAGGATCAACAAATATTTCAAACCGTGAAAGAGCCTATTGCAGCGATGGAGAACGACCATGACATTGTAGGCGACCTGGCAAGGCACATCAGAGAATTAACGCACAATTATACATTGCCTGAAAAAGCGTGCAACAGCTATGCACTTCTTTATAAAATGCTGGAGGATTTCGAAAGTGATCTCCACATGCATATCCATCTCGAAAATAATATTCTTTTTCCAAAGGCAATTGCACTGGAAAAAGAGGTATACGCATAACCTAATAAGGCTGAATAAAAATCAGCCTTATTTTCAATTTAAAGATATGATTATCACGCCATCAACAAGGATAGGGGCTGTTATTAAGAACAATCCACTGGCCATCGATACATTGATATTACTTAGTCCGCATTTTAATAAATTGAAAAACCCGATCCTTCGGAAATTACTGGCGCCAAGAGTGACAATTGCCGAAGCAGCGATAATTGGCGATTGCCCGGTGAATAAAATACTGGATAATTTAGCTCAGATCGGGTTTGAGGTTGGAATTGGGGCGTCAGCGGGCGAAGCCTCAGTTGGCATACCGGCTGCTGATGAAGCAATCGATATAGCAATCTCTCACGATGCCCGTCCCCAATTGGCAGCAGGCGCAGACCCATTAAATACTATTTTGAAAAAACTGTCCGGGGTTAAGGCCGGCCAAACCATGCTGGTGGTTAACTTATTCGAACCTGCGCCGCTTATCCGGCTATTAAGGGCAAAGGGATATGCTATAACTGTTTCCAGAAAACAGCCGGAATTGGTATGTACTTATATAACCAGGGTAGATGGCGCTGAAATATTGAATGAACCGCAATCAGCTACCACCGACGACGTGGAGTTATTCGACAGCATCCTTCAGCATTATAATTTAACATTTACAGAGGTTGATGTGCGGGAGATGGAAATGCCCCGGCCAATGATTACAATTTTAGAAGCGTTGGAGCATTTGCAAAAAGGAGAGGCCTTGTATGTGCGGCATAAAAGAATTCCGGTTTACCTGTTGCCAGAACTCAAGGAAAGGAATTTTAATTATGTATTCAGGCAAATGGCATCAGAGGTCGTGATATTGATCTACCAATCCCACAAAGATAATTCACCAGTAAATGGAAATAGCTGAGCGACACATACCGGCAAAGAAAACTGTACTGCCTTATTATCTAACTGCGGCCGCTTGCCTGGTTATTATCAGCCTGATGGTTTTGTTCACAGTAAAGGATTTTGATGGTCATTTTTTTCAACCGCATCTGCTGGCCATTACGCACCTTACTGTGTTTGGCTGGGGTACAATGGTCATCCTGGGGGCCAGCAACCAACTGATGCCTGTAATTGCCGACAAAAAACTCTACAGTGAAAGATTACCCGTGGCTGTTTTTTTGCTTTTGGTAGCAGGGACCTGTGTGCTTGTCCATTCTTTTTGGAATTTTGAATTAACATGGCCAATTTTTGTTGGTGCATTTTTGATCTTAACAGCGCTCGTGCTCCACTCAATAAACATTTTTGTAACGGTAAAACGGTCTTCGGTCAAAAATATCATCATTGATTTTATCATGACGGCCCATTTGTGGCTTATAGTGACGGCGCTGATTGGTATAACCCTGCTGTTCAATTTCCGGTTCGGTTTTTTGCCTGTTGATCACCTGCATTATCTTAAAGTTCATGCAAGCATCGGGATGGCTGGTTGGTTTTTATTGCTCATCATCGGCGTCAGCGCTCGACTGGTTCCGATGTTCCTGCTTAGCAGGAAGGAAGTAAATATCTTTTTGACGATTGCTTATTACTTGATTAATGCTGGGCTTATTTTGTTTTTGATAGAGGGAATGATATTGCGGACAAATAGTGGTTATATATGGTTCATATCGCTGATTGCCGGCGGCATACTATGCTACTTATTTTATATATGGCAATGTTATAAAAGCGCAATCCGGAAAAAAATGGATTCGGGGATGAAGACTACCTTCATTGCTATCAGTTCAATATCGATTCCGGGCATTATTATGATGGCTTACCTTTTACACTCGCGCGGTGCGCCGGTTTCTATGATCACAGCTTACGGGTATTCATTCTTCGGTGGTTTCATCACTACACTCATCATGGGACAAACCTTTAAAACGCTGCCGTTTATTGTGTGGATGCATTTGACAAAACCCGACAGGTTACAGGAACTGCAGCCAAAGGATTTGTATAATGAGCACCTGGTCATGCTACAGCTTGGTTTATATCTTCCGGGGTTCCTGTTTTTTTTAAGCGGCATTTTAATTCACTCGCCATATCTGATGTATCCAGGTTGCGTCATGATGATTGTAGCTTCGGTAATTTATTGCGCTCACTCCGTTCACGTTGTTTTTCAGCTTAAAAATGAAAGATATAAAAATTACTGACCCCTGCTACGAGGAAAAGGCCCGGTTACTGCAATTGTTGTCACTTGTAAGAGACCCGGAACTGGAATTGAATATTGTTGACCTCGGTCTGATCTACGAAATTGAAATTGATAAGGAGAAAAAACTAACCGAGATCACCATGACGCTGTCTACTCCCGCATGTCCGGCGGGCGATTATATTAAAGGCGGTGTCGAGTTAATGGCTAAAGAAGCCTGCCCCGGATTTGAAATTCGCATCAATCTAACGTTTGAACCTCAATGGTCGGCTGATCATATCAGCGAAGCAGGCAGGCAGGAATTGGGCTGGTAATGCCGAACATTTAATTTTTTATACATTTATGATTATTTACAAACAGTTTTCTTTTGACTCGGCCCATTTCCTTCCAAATGTACCCTATAGTCACAAGTGCCGGGAGATGCATGGGCACACTTATCGCCTGACACTTTATGCTGAAGGTGCTGTTCACGAACATGAAGGATGGGTTGTGGATTTTGGAGATATCAAAAAAATAATGCGTCCTGTGATCGACATGCTTGACCATCATCTGTTAAATGATATTCCCGGATTAGAGAATCCGACGGCCGAGCTGCTGGCGATATGGATTTGGAACAAGGTCAAGCCAAACTTGCCTATGCTGAAGAAGATTGAATTAAAAGAAACACCAACCTCCGGGGTTATTTATGAAGGCATTTAATCAAGGATTTTACCTTTTTATAAATGACGGCAATTACAAGTCCTTTCTTCTGAATTTCCCCACCGACGCGGCCAGGGGAATAAGAATCCAAATGGACATGCAACCAACTGTATAGACACTCCCAATGACCGACCCCATGAATTCTTTAAACAAAGCTCCGGAATAACCCATCATAACAGCGACATCAAGCTGTAACAATACCAGTATTCTGCCGAGATCGACCGGGTTAAATGAGATCAGGCCAATTAATGGTTTATCAATAGGATATTCGCTAAATGAATAGATAAAAGAGAGTAATAACCCATCAAACAAAAGGGTGAAAAAGAGGGCAGTTATGATTGCTGCTCCTATTCCCTTGGTTTTGTCTTTAAATAATACAAAAATAAGAAGCGCTATCGCTGTGAAGATAAGCGTGAGGAATATGCCGCTAAAGATTAATGTTACAGATGCCATGCTATAATTCAGCAAAACTGATGGCAAACCGACACCCAGCAAATAGGGGATACACAGGGCAGAGGCTACCCCGCAGTACTCAGCCAGGATCATGGTTTTGCGTCTGACTGGTTGAGCCAGTAGCAACTCAATAAACTCCATTGAGTTAAAAAAGTAGATCGTGGCAAAAAGAATGCTGATAATGGGAACAAATAATAACGTAATATTAAGTAAGCTCAGCAATCCCTTAGACGAATTTCCACTCATGCTCAGTACACTAACTGCTAAAACTGCTAATATAAAAGTGTACACCAGGATCGTTTTATTCTTAAAAAGATCCAGTAATATGTATTTGATAATTGTTTTCATATCAGTATGTAGCATCAATTAATAAATCTTCCTGCATAATGGTTGCAATCACCTTATTTAATTTATTTTCACCTGTTGAGCGCTTCAATTCATCCACCTCATTATAAAACATAACTTTTCCGTCCTGTAAGTAGACGATATGGCTGGTGATATCATCCAGGTCGCTTAAAACATGCGAAGTGATCAGGAACAATTTCCCTTTAGCCCGTTCTTTGCGTATTTTTTCTTTGAGCAATTCACTGGACAATGGGTCTAGTCCCGCTGTAGGCTCATCCAAAATGTAGATATCAGGCGAAAAAAGAAATGCAAGGCAAGCGCTAACTTTTTGGCGGGTACCTCCGGAAAGGCTGCGCATAGTTTTATGCTGAATTGCGGTTATTCCGAAACCATTAATCAACTCATCGTCATACACAGTGCAGTCTTTTCGCATTTCCTTAATCATATCAATCACCTGTTTTATAGTCATATTTTCAGGATATCTGCCAATTTGTGGCATATAACCAATCCGTGACCGGTAGGAGACATTCGACCGGATCTCATCGCCGTCAATTATTATCGACCCTTTTTCAGGTATGACAAGCCCAAGGATAGACTTGATCAAGGTTGTTTTACCCGAACCGTTTGGCCCGAGGAGGGAAATGGTGGTTCCCCTTTCGAAGTTCAGGGTCACATCGTCCAACGCTTTGAACTTTCCAAATGACTTGGTGAGGTGAGTTATTGAGATCATAATTTAATTTTTTTCATCAATGGATGATCGTCTCTTAGTTTATCGGGAATAATGGTCGGCAGCACTTTTTCAACCTGGTCCATTATATCCGTCAATAGGCTATGATAAAGGATCATCGCTGATGGTATCTTTTCAGTTACTACAGAATAAACACTGACAGGGTAATAAGGTACATCTCCGATGTTGTTCTTATTCAGGTCGTAGCCATCATACTTATCCCAGTAATTGCTGTCGAAATTATTCAGCATCATGGTTCCGTTTGTAGCTACATCGAATGAGTTGCCGATAAAATTATTTTGTATAAAATTACTTCCGCTGCAGCTTGCCTGCACCCTTGCCGCCCACCCGTTATCCTGAAACAGATTTTGCCTTACATCTACCCGGGTTGTGCCTTCCATATGTAACCCGATAGTATTCTTTATAAAACGGTTACGAGTGATCCTGCTGTCAGTGATTTCTTTTAACAACAAGCCGTATGAAGCATCGCCCCAGTTATGAATAAATTCATTGTCGTACATGTTCACCCCGTGCGAGTACATAACCGCAACCCCGGCGCCGTTATCATTAAATGTATTTTTAGTATAAGTATCGTTATGTGAGAACATAAAATGGAGTCCATACCTGGCGTTCCCGAACGAGCGGTTCGAGATGATCTTCGACTCAGTTACAAACTCGAAATAGATACCATCCCTTTGACCTGAAATAATGTTCCCGCTGATGGATAAATGATCCGACCGCCAGGCGTGAATTCCATTACCTCCGTTAATCTCATCCTTAAAATCACTATGGATGATGTTATTGGAAACGCTACAAAAAGCCGCATTTTGAAGATAAACCCCAAAAGTGTTATTGATCAATTTGTTATGATCGACAATTACATCTTTGGCGTTGATGACTTTTATGCCGGCCATATCTGTCATGCTGGCTTTGCCAACGTTTTGGATCTGAAGCCCCTTTATAATGACCGAGTCACATTGGATCAAAAATAGCTGGTATTTATTCTCTCCATCGATGACTGGGAATGAATCGCCGGTTAGCACCAACCTCTTTCGTACCGTGATTTCGTGCTCTTTATAAGTGCCCTTCATAATGACAACCGTGTCCCCGGTGTGAGCTTTTGCGATGGCATTATGAATAGCGTTTGGAGCAGGCTTCACCTTAATTATCGAAGCCCGGCACTGGCTTGCTATCAGCAATGCGGCAAATAAGAAAGCTATCTGGCCAAAAGTGCGTTTCATGGTCTATTTTAGATTATCCCAGTTTAACAGGGGGCTGTTAAATGCAGCATTCAGTTTATTCGCCGCTGCTGTTGTGGCCGAAGACGCATAATTACCACTCATTGGTGACTTCAACTGATCGCTTTTTATGTACACAGCTTTGTGTGCATCCAAAAACTCTCCGTCAGGGTTATGGTAGTCTGCTACAAAAATGCTGGCGTCATCATCTGTAAAGTGCTCGTCCTTTATGTAGCTCAACAAGCATCCCAGGTCATCGAACTTTATGGCTCTACCTTTGCTTGTCAGGATCTCTGCGGCAAAATGCTTGTCCATAATGGTCATTTTACAATATGCACATGCTTCATGGCCATAATTGATAGGTTCAAATTGTCGTTTGCATGCTGTAATTCCCAGTACGAGGAAAAGGAGTATGGTCTTTTTCATTTTGCAAAGCTTTTTTTGATTTCATAAATGGTTATTGCTACTAGAAGCACCCCTGCGCCGATGTAAAACCATCCAGCAACATCCGGCTGTGAAAGAACCTCGAAATTCAATAGCTTCTTATAGCCGAATAACGGCGGCTGGTAAGACATGCCTGGTACCTTTATAGGGGCCGCAGGGTTAAGGTTGTGTCCATAGTTATATTCCCATTTATAAAAATCATAAAAGGAAAAAGTGCCGATAAAAGCAAATAGCAAAGTCCAGATATAATAACCGATTTTCTTGTTTATTAATAGTACAACTACCCCCAATAGCATAAATACGATCATCGTTGTCGGCAGGAATATAAACTCCGGAAAGTCCTTTTTATGGATGGTGCTCATCCCGATATAATGGTTTAATCCGTTAATAATATCCACATCACCTTTTACATCATTGATCCAGATTTTCATAGACAGGCCGCCCGGGTATTGAGGGGCACGCAGATCGATTCTCCACATCGGCAATATCCATAATGTAGCCAGGAAGAGTATCACTAAAATGATACTTGCTTTGCCGGGTATGGTTAACTTTTTCATATTGAATCAGCTTAAAGACAGTGCCGCATTGGCAGCACTGCCGAATTGATTTTAATTATTTTGTAGCTGCAACTGCTGTTGGGTCAGGTGCAATTACATTGGTGCCGAATTTCAAAGGAACATTACTTCCTTTTGGAGACACTCTCATGTAGCCTGACATTTCCTGGTGAAGAGCAGAGCAGAAGTCTGTGCAATAGAATGGATAGATGCCTTGTTTTTGCGCAGTAAACTTCACGGTCTGGGTTTCGCCCGGCATGATCAGCAGATCGACAGAACTGGAGTTTTTAACAGCAAAACCGTGTGGGATATCCCAGTCCTGTTCCAGGTTGGTTACGTGGAAATAAACATCATCCCCTACATACACACCTTCAATATTATCCGGAACAAGGTGTGATCTGATCGCGGTCATATAAACATCAACACGATTTCCTTTGCGGATTACGTTAGCCTTCTTTTCACCCATTGTTACGAAATCATTTTTATTTTTAGCGATATCATAGAATTTAACCTGCTTGTCTTTGATCAGTGCAGCAGGGCAAGCCTGTCCGTAATGTGGCTCACCTGTAGTCGGAAAGTCGAGCAATAACTGCATTTTATCACCGGATATATCGTACAACTGTGCAGACTGGCATAATTCGGGACCGGTAGGCAGGTACCTGTCTTTGGTAATTTTATTATAGGCAACCAGGTATTTCCCTGTCGGATTTTTAGTATCGCCACCAGGGATCATCAGGTGACCAACTGAATAATAGGTTGGTGCGCGGTCAAGTACCTGCAGGTCGCTTAGCCTCCATTTTACCACTTCAGAAGACAGGAACATAGATGTATAAGCATTACCCCGTCCGTCAAATTCAGTATGCAGAGGGCCAAGGCCTGGTTTTTTAACCTCGCCGTGTAAAGCAGCTTCATATTTAATAACAGGTATGCCATAAAAACTACCTTCAAATTGTTTGTCCTGAATCGCTTTGGTGATCTTTTCAAATGAAAAAACAGGTATCAATGCAGCCAGTTTACCGCTACCTACAATATATTCACCCGTTGGGTCAACATCGGCACCATGCGGCGATTTTGGACAAGGGATCATGTAAACCATGTCAGGACAATCTTTGGGATCTAGCACCAATACATCTTTTTCAATCACTGACTTTGCGGTATGGGTGGTTTCGTCGTAAGTATTGTGCGCATAAGAGGCAGGCATTTTGTGGCCCTTTCCTGAATTAGCGTATTCTTCCGCTTTTTTCCAGTTTACTGCGACAATAAAGTCTTTGTCTTTTTGCGAAGCATTTACTTCAAGCATGGTATAAGCCTGTTCAGTATTATAGCAGGAGAAGAAGAACCAATCGTGTGAAGGTCCTTTCCCTGCGTGGCTAAGGTCCAGGTTCATACCTGGCAGAACGATCTGGAAAGCGATGTTCATATTCCCGGTAGCCTTATCGACTTTAATGAAGGAAGCAGTACTTCTAAAATTCTTTTTGAAAGAACTGATCGGCACATCGGCATCACCAAGCGGTACCGAAAAACGGGTGCCTGCCACCACATATTCTGTATTTTCAGTGGCAAATGGTGACGAGTGGTTACCGGCACTGTTAGGGATCTGAATGATTTCTGCTGTCCTGAAGGTGGTCAGGTCTATCCTTGCGATCCTTGGTGTATTATTGGCATTGGCAAATATCCACCTGCCGTCCTGTTTGCCATCAGTTTGTGATAATTCAAGGTGGTGCTGGTCATCCCATGCTACAGGTCCATTGCTGGTGTTCAGCATAGGTTTTGTTTCTTCGCTATAGCCGTACCCGTTCTCAGGATATACTGAAAATACGGGAATGGTTTTAAGAAGGCGTCCTGATGGCAAACCATATACAGTTACGTTGCCACTAAATCCTCCGGATACGAAGTTGTAAAATTCATCGTATTTACCCGGCGCCACATATACTTTAGCAGCTGCGTCCCCGGAAACGACCGAATCCGCATTTTTCATTTTACAGCTTTGGACAGTTGCAATTACTGCAAGCGAGCTAAGCGTTATTAAAAACTTGTTCATGATAATTATTGAATTGAGATAAAGAGAAAAATTAATTTTTGCCGTCGTTATTCCGCATGAATTCCAATACATGGCGCGCATCGTCATCAGAAAGGTGTTGGTTAGGCATGCGAACCATACACGTTTCAACCATTGACTTGGCTGCGGTGTCTTTTTCCAGCATCGCATCGGTATTGGTCACAAAATTCATGATCCATTCAGGCTTCCGACGATCGGTTACGCCTTTCCAACCCGGGCCAACCAATTTATCCGAAGTAAGTTTGTGACAGGCGTTGCATTTTACATCATAAATAGCACTCCCCTGTTTTACCATTGATTGGTCAAGCGGATGGGTTAATTTTACATCGGTGAATTTTCCCGTCCCTTTTGCATCGTCATTAGCAGGCGCCGAAGTACTTACGGATTTTGCCGTGTCGGTTGAGGATGCCTGGGAATGCCCGCCTCCGCAACCGTAAATAAAAAGACTGGATACAATAGTGATAGCCAGTGCTGCTAAAAAGTCATTTTTTTTCATCGTTACGATTTTTAATTTTTAATTTTTTTAGGCTCTTGGATAGGCAGTTTAGAGCTTTTATGCTCACAAGCGACTTAACCTCTAAAACCTTTCATGTTTTATTGCAGACAAAGTTGTCCTTAATTAAATGACTGTGGTATGACTGCTGTCATAGCAAAATATGATTGAGGTCACAATTAATGACATGTATATCTTTTTTTGTTATCATATAATATGATCTAAGTCATATTGATAAGTGACGGCACTCATGGCAAGGCTTTCCGGGTGCCAATAATTTTGTCGCTGTTAATAACCAGGATTATGTTTAACCGAATGATTGCTCATATGCTTTTAATTGCGCTGATAGGTTCCACCTGTTCCAGGTATATTATTTGTGCAGCATTTCGGGTTAATCAGAAATATATTGCTGCATCTTTTTGTGAAAACAGGGGCCGGCCCTGGCTACACTGCAATGGCAAGTGCTACCTGATGAAGAAACTTCGGCAAGCAGAGGAGAACGAGCGCAACAAGACTGTTAAAGATAATTTATCGGATATCGGAAGCTTCTTCTATGAAGAGCCTGTCAAATACAATGCAACCTGCAATGCCGTCATAGTAATCGGATCAAAGCTTTCTCAAATGGTTGATGATCGATATCGGGACAGCTTCTGCGGCCGGATATTCCAACCGCCAAAAGCATCGTAAGCCTTCCTTTTTTACCTGTCTGACTTCAAAAACGCATTACCATAAGTAGTGCAGATAATCTGTTCATTTTATAAAAAAAAACCATGAATATAAAACTTACGGTCCTGACTATGGGCCTTATCATACTGTTCTCACATATCGCCTACAGCCAATGCGCGTGCTGCGCCGGAGCCGCTTCAGCAAGTGGCGACTTTAATAATGGCATCTTTACGCTGCCTCAAAAACAATTTGTATTAGAAACTTACGCTGACTTCCGCACAATAAAAAGCGGAAACAGCATCGCGCCGCTGGGCGATGAGGAAGCACCATTGAAAAATATGCTGATTGCTTCGCTGGGCGTACGTTATGGACTGAGCGACAGGATCACACTTTCAGCTCTGCTACCTTATGCTTTTTTGCATACCAACTATGGTAATGACCGGGGATTAGGTGACGCAATGCTACTAGGCACTTTTGAGGTGCTTAGTCACGGAAATACCCGCGTAGCATTTCAAGCCGGTGTAGAACTACCTACCGGGGTACAAAAAAGTTCCAATTTCGACAACACCACGGTCGTTGTTGGCTCGGGTTCTTATGACCCGGCAGGCGGCGTATTGGCTGCTTATCGCTGGGGAAAGTTTTCACTCCAGGGTAACCTGTTTTATAAATATACAACAAAAGGATTCGAGGGTAATTATTATAGTAGCGTTTTCGTCCAAAATCTAAGCTTATCCTATCGCCTGGCCGGTGGACAAACTGCTTTCTGCACTAAAGACCCAAAGCTTGCTGCCAAAAACAATTTCGGCCTTAATGTATTTGCCGGTTATTACGGCGAATTGCTTGATAAAATAGTCGAGGATGGTATTCCGGACGACAACTCAGGCTACTACCTCGGTTTTGTCAATCTTGGTGCAAACATGTTCTACAAAAAATGGGGAATCCCCGTTAGTTTTTCGTTGCCGGTAGTTCAACACCTCAACGGCGACCAGAATGAAGCAGGATTTAGGATCAAGGTTGGTATCGTTAGGTCTTTTTAATTTCATACTGAAAAAAATTGAAGATAGGCAACAGGCTGATTTGAGAAATTGCTATGCTATATGTAAGGTAGGGATGATATATGTCATTTTATCTCATGATTTAAATCAGTCGGTCAGCATTAGCTTCACTATAATTTTGTACAAAACCCAGTTTAATTGAAATCGCAGCACTCGAGAAATTTGCATAAATTTATACCAGTACACCCTGATCACAATGAGAACAGCCCGAGTTATTTGTTACCTGATATCATCCGCATTTTTACTTAGCTGCAGCAACACTCATACTATTCGCCCTGTCCGTAAGGATATCGTTGAAACAGTTTATGCATCAGGGAAAGTAATGGCTGATAGCGAATATACGGTTTATGCTTTGAGCCCGGGTACTGTTGTAAAAAAGTTAGTCAAAGAAGGCGATGTTGTTAAGAAAGGCCAGTTATTGTATGTAATTAACAATACTGCGCCCGCGGCGAGGTTAGATGCTGCAAACATTACGTATGAAAAGGCCAGGGAAAACGTGTCCCAGGGATCGGCAATATTGAACGATCTGAAATTAGCCATGCAAAATGCTAACATGAAATACAGTAATGATTCCCTGCAATATTTCCGGCTTAAGAATTTGTGGAACGAAAATGTCGGCACAAAAAGCGCTCTTGATAATGCTGAAACGCAATATCGCATATCACTTAATGAAAAAAAATCCGCACAGGAAAAGTACTATTCAACGGTTAATGACCTCAACGTTTCATTAAAGAATGCACAAAGCGGTGTAGCCAGTGCCCGTAATGATTTGAGCAATTATATGATCCGCTCGGAAAGTAATGGCATGATCTACCAGATGATGAAAGAAAAAGGTGAAGCCGTAAGGGCGAATGAAGCGATAATCTTAATTGGGAAATCTGCAGATCGGATAATAAGATTATCTGTTGACCAGCAGGATATCAATTTGGTGCAACCCCGCCAACAGGTATTACTTAAGACCGACGCCACCGGTGACAAAATTTATAATGCCAAAGTAGTCAGAATTTACCCGGCGATGAACGAGGCAGATCAGACCTTTAGGGTAGACGCGGTTTTTACGGGCCAGGATAAGCAGCCTTATATCCATACTTCTGTTGAAGCGAACATTGTAATTCAAAAGAAACAACAGGCATTGGTTATTCCCGTGAAGTCGATTTTGAATGGAGATAGTGTAAAAATAAAAGATGGCAACAAGGTAAAGGCTGTGCCGGTAAAGGTTGGCATCCACACACTGGATGAAGCGGAGATATTGAGCGGCCTTGACGAACATTCTGAGGTAGTTGAATCTTCATCGGACAAATAATATGATGGTAGATACGCTCATAGCAAAACGCCACCTAATGGCCAACAAGAAACAAACGCTTGTGGCCATGCTGGGCGTTACGTTCGGCATAGCAATGTTTATCCTGATGATCAGCTTTATGATAGGGGTTAACCAGTTTATGGAAGATACCATGCTATCATCCACTCCCGATATACATATTTACAATGATATAAAAACCGACTATACCGTTTCTATAGCCGGGGATTATTTCAAGGACAAAAAACTGCTGGTGTCAGTCCGTCACCCTAAACCCAAGCAAGTCAATCTGAACATTAAAAATGCAAGCGGTATTATTAATGACCTCCGAAATGACCCGGAAATAACGCGTGTGTCGCCTTTCCTTAGCACCCAGGTGTTTTACAACTACGGCCCGGTGCAAATTAATGGCTACATCAATGGCGTAAATATCATCGACGAATCAAAGATTTTCGATTTAAGGAGTAAAATGATTGTGGGACAGCCCGAAGATTTATTAAATACAGACAAAGGGATCATCATGGGCAGGGGTCTTGCCAATAAGCTGAATCTCGGCGTGGGTGATATGGTCACTTTAACTACTCCTGCCGGCACCTCTATGAGCTTTAGGGTGGTGGGAATATTTGCTATCGGCATAGGCACCATCGACGATACCCGGAGCTATATTAACCTGGCGAACGTTCAGCAGCTAATGGGGAAAGACAGAAGCTATATAACGGACATCAATGTTAAATTGACCAACAATAAACTTGCGCCCTCTAAAGCGGGTGAACTGTATAAAAAATACAATTACAAATCAGACGACTGGCAGACGGCAAACTCCTCGGTCATGGCGTCCAACATTGTACGCGATGTGCTTACCTATGTGGTCAGCATTACCTTACTTACTGTTGCTGGGTTCGGAATTTATAATATAATGAATATGACCATTCAAAATAAAATGAAAGACATCGCTATATTAAAAGCGCAGGGTTTTTCCGGCCAGGATATTGTGAGAATTTTTTTAAGTCAATCGTTGTTTATTGGTTTTTTTGGAGCCTTGATGGGAGAGATATTGGGTTTTTTACTTTCATATGCCTTATCGCGTGTGCCCTTTCCTCATAATGATTTTATTTCACTCAAATATTTCCCGGTAATATTTAACCCGGCGCATTATTTGTTTGGTCTCGTCTTTGGGGTCATCACGCCTTTCATTGCGGGACTTATGCCATCCATCAAAGCATCCAGGATAGATCCTGTAGTTATATTGCGAGGTTAAAAATGAGTACAGCGCTAAGAGTTGAAAATCTGAATAAATTCTTTCATGAACCAGAAGACTTTCAGGTCCTGTTTGACATCTCGTTCTCCGTAAATAAAGGCGAATTCGTTCCTGTTATAGGAAAGTCGGGCTGCGGCAAATCCACACTGCTTTACTTGTTGAGCACGCTTGACACAGATTACCATGGGAAAATCTTTATTAACGATCGGGTGCTAACGGGTGAAAGCCAGAATAATCTTGCTCGTTTTCGTAATGAAAATATAGGCTTCGTTTTTCAATTTCACTTTTTATTACCTGAATTTACCGTACTTGAAAACGTCATGTTGCCAGCATTAAAGCTTGGCAAACTGAGCCATAAAGAAATTGAAGAACAAGCAATTGATAAATTACGCCAGTTGCAAATGGATAAGTTTGCCCAAAAGTTGTCGTCACGGCTTTCCGGTGGGCAACAACAAAGAGTGGCCATTGCACGGGCATTGATTAACAATCCGACCATTATTATGGCTGATGAGCCTACAGGAAATTTAGATAGCATAAATACAGGTTTGGTATTTGACATATTTAAAGAGCTGTCACATCAAAAGGGTATCACAATACTCACAGTAACCCACGATCTTGATTTTGCAAAAAATGCAGACAGGGTAATAGAAATGGTGGACGGGAGGATCAAGAATTAATTAAAAGACAAACTTTTTTAGGAAACAGGACTAAATAAAAAAGTGACCTTTATCACTTTTTTATTTAACAACAAGCATTTTCTTAATTTATGCCATATTTGATATTTGTGATCAATATCATTTTATATGGAAAGCGCCGCATTATTAAAAGCAATAATTGAAACTGCCATCGATGGAATACTTACAATTGATGAACGTGGCAGGGTAGAAAGTATAAACCCCGCGGCCTGTGAGCTTTTCCAGTATACGCCTGCCGAGGTTATTGGCAAAAATGTCAATGTACTTATGCCGTCGCCTTATCGTGAAAATCATGATGGCTACATCGCCCGCTATCAGCGTACGAATGATCCTCACATTATTGGCATCGGACGCGAGGTTCAGGGGCTAAAAAAAGATGGAACGATATTTCCTTTTCGGCTGGCGGTAAGCGAAGTACAATACCTTGAACGGAAGATTTATACCGGCTTTATTCACGACTTGTCGCGCGAAAAGGATGCCGAAGAAAAGCTAAGGGACTATGCAGCCAAGCTGGAAGAACTGGTCGAAGAAAGGACACTCTCACTACAGGAAACGGTAAAAGCATTACGTCAGGCGAAGGAAGAGGTCAGCATTTCGCTTGAAAAAGAAAAAGAGCTGAGCCAGTTAAAAAGCCGCTTTGTGTCGATGGCATCACATGAGTTCAGGACTCCGTTAAGCGCGATACAACTTTCAGCTGTCCTCATCGAAAAGTATTCCGCACAACAGGATAACCCGAATATTGCCAAGCACATCGCTAAGATAAAGGCTGCAGTAAGTAACCTTACATCTATATTAAATGATTTTCTGTCGTTGGAAAAGCTCGAGGCAGATAAGGTGGAGCCTGTTTATACAAAATTTGACATCGTAAAATTTGCTGAAGAAATAACTGAGGAAATGCAGCTGGTGGCTAAACAAAACCAGATGATCGTGTATCAGCACACAGGCGCGGATAGCAATGTACTGCTCGATTCGGCCTTGCTAAAAAATTGCATACTTAACCTGATTGGCAATGCCATAAAATATTCTGGTGAAAATACTTTTATTGAATTTAATACAGAGATCAGTAAAAAACAGCTGGTCATTAGCATAAGAGATAACGGCATAGGTATACCGGAAAGCGATCATAAACATTTGTTTGAGGCATTTTTCAGGGCACACAATACCGGCAACATACCCGGCACCGGCTTAGGGCTGAATATCGTAACACGGTATACCAACCTCATGAACGGTAAAATCAGCTTTAAAAGCGAAGTAAATAAAGGTACTTCATTCACACTTTCATTTCCAAACCATCATGAAAACGATCCTGATCATTGAAGACAATAACGACATCCGCGAAAGTACAACCGAGATATTGGAATTAGCCGGTTATACAGTTCATCAAGCCGAAAATGGCAAGCAGGGGGTCGATCTGGCCTATCAGCATAAACCCGAGCTCATCTTATGCGATATCATGATGCCTGAGCTGGATGGGTATGGCGTATTATACATGCTAAGCAAGAATGTTGAAACGGCGTCGATTCCGTTCATCTTCCTCACAGCTAAAGCGGAGCGGGTAGATTTTAGAAAAGGAATGGAGATGGGAGCTGACGATTACCTGACCAAGCCCTTTGATGATATTGAACTCCTGAATGCTATTGAAAGTCGCTTAGAAAAAAAGCGCCGCCAGGAAGAATATTACAGTAAGGCGCTGCAAAGTATAGAAAAACTATCGAATGCAAACGGGCAAGGTGCAGCTGAGTTGAAAAGCATTATTGCAGGGCGTAAGATCAGGCAGATAAAAAAGAAACAAGTGTTGTATTATGAAGGTGATCATCCGCAAGGCTTGTACCTGATTATAGATGGCGCTATCAGAACTTTTAAGCTGGCTGAAGATGGCCGTGAGCTAATGATGGGTTTGCATAAGGCTGATGACTACATTGGCGTTAATGCGCTGTTGCTGGATGAAACCTTTACCGAAACTGCCGAAGCAGTGGAAGATACCGCGATTTGTCTTTTACCAAAAGAAGCCATCATCAGCCTCGTAAATAAGTACTCAGATATTTCGATGCAATTTATCAAGATACTGGCAAATAACATCAAAGAGAAAGAGGATCAACTATTGGAGCTTGCCTATAATTCTGTACGCAAAAGATTAGCCCAGGTGTTGGTACGGCTAAGCAAACAGTTGCCTGATCCTTCACAATTTAAAATTTCACGCGATGAACTGGCCTCAATGGCTGGTATGGCCACCGAAACAGTGAGCCGCACATTGAGCGATTTCAAAGACGAAAAACTGATAGAGAAAAAAGGTAGCCACATCCAAATACTCGATCTGAACCGACTGGCGAAGATGAAAAACTGACAACAATCACTTTTCCTGATGACTACCCTCATAGGCTGTGAGAAGCGGCGAGGGTATTTTTGTTCTTATAAATTCTGTTGATAATGAAGGTTGTAGCCTATAGTATAAATCCGTTTGAGAAGGAATTCCTGATCAGGGCTAATCAAAAAAAGCATGATATTACACTGATATCAAATGCATTGAGTATAGAAACGGCAGCATATGCCAAAGGCAAGGATGCAGTATTGGTGTTTACCAATGATGATGTCTCAGAAAAGGTGATAAACAAACTGGCCGACCTTGGAGTGAAATTTATTGCAACGAGATCAAAAGGCACAGATCATATCAATAAAAAAGCATCGGAAAAAAAGGGCATCAAACTGGCCAATGTTCCTTCCTATTCGCCGCAAGCTATCGCTGAACATACAGTGGCGCTGGCGCTGGCATTGGGCAGGCATCTTATTAAAGCGAATGAACGTGCGCACGATTTCGACTTCAGGCTAAATGAGCTTGTCGGGTTCAATTTCAGTGGCAAGACTGTTGGTATAATTGGCTTGGGTGAGGTTGGCTTAGCTGTTGCAAATATCTTTAAAGGCCTGGGATGTAAAGTAATAGGGCATGATATTCAACTGCCCCAAAATGTGATCGATATAGAAATGGCTGAGTTTGATGACTTACTGAGGCAATCGGATATTATATCGCTTCATGTACCGTTAACCGAACATACCAAACATCTCATTAATAAAAATGCCATTAGGCTCATGAAACCAAACGTAATGGTGCTCAACACGTCACGTGGTGGACTGATTGACACAAAAGAAGTATTGAATGCCATTGAGAGTGGCAAGGTAGGCTATTTGGGTTTAGATGTATATGAGTTTGAGAAAGGCTTGTTCTTTGAGGATCATGAGCATGACAAGGATAAGGACACGCTGTTGAAAAAGCTGATCGCTTACCCTAATGTGCTCATTACCCCTCACCAGGCATTTCTAACAAGAGAAGCCTTGCAGGAGATAGCTAATCAAACTATTAAAAACCTCGACTTGTGGCAGGAAGAGAGATGCGTGGGGGATGCTTGCGCTTGCAATAATAATTGCCGCTCAAAAACGGTACCGACCCCGATAGTTCAGGATAATTTTAATCACTTACCATAATGCTTTCGAAATACCTGATCGATAAATATAATGTGGCAGCGCCGCGTTATACCAGTTACCCCACTGTTCCGTACTGGAGCAAAAATACTTTTGATAAGCAATTGTGGGCTGAGCATGTAAAATCAGCCTTTGAGATCAGCAATCAAAAGGATGGCATAAGCTTGTATATTCACCTCCCGTTTTGTGAAAGCCTTTGTACTTATTGCGGATGTAATACGCGTATTACCAAAAATCATGCGGTTGAAGAACCTTATATTGATGCGTTGCTGATTGAATGGGCTATGTATTGCAACCTGTTTACCGATCGCCCTGTGATACGCGAAATTCACTTAGGGGGTGGTACACCAACATTCTTTAGTCCCGCAAATCTGAAATATCTGATCAAAAGCATTTTACTGAACGCCGAAGTCCACCCTGAAGCCGATTTTGGTTTTGAAGGGCATCCGGCCAACACAACTTATGAGCACCTGAAGGTTTTATATGACCTGGGCTTCCGTAGATTAAGCCTCGGTATACAGGATTTTGACCCCAAAGTGCAGTTCATCATCAACCGGATACAAACTTTTGAACAGGTAAAGGAAGTGACTGAATGGGCACGTCAGATAGGTTACACTTCGGTAAATTACGATCTTATTTATGGCCTGCCATTACAAACTTTAGAGAGTTTAACCGACACAATAGAAAAAGTTGGTTTGCTGATGCCTGACCGCATCGCATTTTACAGCTACGCTCATGTGCCCTGGATAAAACCAGGACAAAGAAAATTTACTGAAAAACACTTACCTTCAGCAGAAGAGAAACGTGCCTTATACGACCTGGGGCATAACATGCTGACCGCACTCGGTTATTATGATATAGGAATGGATCATTTTTCGCTGCCGGAAGATACTCTTTACATAGCCGAACAGAATAAAAAGCTTCACCGTAATTTTATGGGATATACTCATCAATATACACGTTTATTGGTTGGACTTGGTGTTTCGTCTATAAGTGATACATGGGATGCTTATGCGCAGAATGTGAAGACGGTCGAAGAGTACATTGCAATAGTAAATGATGGTGAACTGCCTGTAATAAAAGGGCATTTCTTATCTGCCGAAGACATAATTATCCGAAGACATATATTAAACATCATGTGTAAAGGCGAAACAGAATGGAATCATCACATTGAACCTTGTAATGGCCTGATGGAGGGATTAGAGCGCATGCGCGATTTAGTTGGTGACGACCTGGTTGAACTGGGTTCATACTACCTGATCGTAACGCCAACAGGCAAACGCTTTCTTCGGAATATATGCATGGCGCTGGATGCCCGCCTGTGGGCCGATCAGCCTTCTACACAGTTATTCAGTATGGCCGGATAAAGTAGCGCCATATTTTGATTTGATTTTCCGGTAATATCGCACCGTTTTTATCCTGAAAATATCGTAAAACATTCCTGCCAAAAGCAGCATCGCAGGTATATAAAAAACCTGCAATTTTAGTGCTTTATATAAAAGAGCAGAAATAATACAGCCTGAAAAAAAAGAGACAATGATAATCAGCCTTAATAATATGCGGCTGTTCAGCGTGGCGCTTTTGGCCGCTTTTATATCATAAATTTTCCCTGCAAGTTCAATGCCCAGATCGGTAAACATTCCGGTGAGATGTGTGGTACGGACCACCGACCCGGAGATCATTGATACCATGGCATTTTGCAGCCCCATAGCAAAGAGCAGGCTGCCTGCTTTAAACCGCAAATTTTGCACAGGCACAGGTAACCACCAATCAATATTATTTGCCACCATGAGTAAAATAAGTATCTCGACAATGATAGGTATAACATAGGCAAAGCGCTGATTTGGCCCGATCATATTGATAATAATACTGGAAGTAAACGCACCTGCCAGAAATAACAGCATCCACATACCTATAACGAATGCAGTATGCAAATCGCCGGCAGCTAATTTTTCTGCAAATGTGGCAACATGCCCTGTGACGTTGGTAGTAAATACCATGAATGATAAGAATCCGGCGCCATTTACAAATCCGGCAGTAAGCGACAACATACAAGCCAGCCGTACATTGTGTTTATTAGTGCGCTTATGACCGATATGTCTGAGCATTGTTTTGGTCTGTCAAACTAATATACTAAACCTTATCTCAGAAATTGACAAGTCATGAAGCATCTTATCACGATACTCTTTACTGAAGCTTTTCATTTTAGGAATTAATAGCCTGTAATAATCAATGCCCTGCCTTAATTGCTGTTTAAAACTTTCAATATACTTAGCCTTCTTTTCATTAATGGCTAACTTATAATTCGAGATTTCTTTGGCTAAATAATCAATGTATAGATTAAGCTCATTAATAAAAATGTTGCTTCGGTCAGATTTTTTCAGGAGATCATTCTTTCCATAAATATGACCTACTAGTTCATTGAGGGAATATATTCCCGAAAAATAAGCCAGGTTAGGCCCGGGGCAGATTGAAACCCCGGTTTTTTCCTTCGGCCTCAGCATATCGTTTTTAATATATACGGAGGCAGTCAGTCCTTCACATAAACAAACTTTTTCGGTAATCTTGTTAAATTCTTTTTGATACTCCTCATCGGTTAGTTGATAGCTATCTAGTTGTTTTATCTTTAAGCGCTGATATTCCCTGGATGCGGTGCAAATAGGCTGTTCAGTGAATTCAGTATTACTGACAAGGTATTTTTTGGTACATGGGCTGCCCGGGCGGTTCTGAGCTATGCGATGCAGCCGTTGTTTTTCAATACTACCCCCTTTAAAATTATTAAACAGCACACCAAGCGGCGAAACGTTGCTTAAATAAAAATCTTCTTCACAGGCGTTTGTTAATTGATGCAAGGTATCTGCGTCTACGTTAGTCGCTTCGGGTACTAATAAAAACGGACTGCCCCAGCCTGTACTATCCAGATGATAATATCTTCGAAGAAAATTATCTTCATCGGCGGTTCCGATACCACCTTGTACACTAATTTTTTGCTGAGGAATTTCTGGTATACTCCGCCCCTTCGCGTTCAAAGCAGCACGATATATTTCATATAATTCCGTTGCCATAGCCGAGCGGTTTATCTTAAATTCTTCAAGTATCGGACCTAATAACAAGCCATCAGTGGCAAATGCGTGGCCTCCACAATTCAGGCCGGATTCAATACGGAACTCGGAAACCCAGAGACCTTTCTTTGCCAATACTTTGGCTTGTATGATCGCAGAACGATAATTACTCACTTTAAGGATGACCTTCTTACGAAACTTTCCATTTGCATCAGGGTAAAAATCATTAAACGACTCCAGATAGCTAAATAATTTGGGGTTCATGCCGGCTGAAATAACCACAGATGATTCCAGGTCGCTTTCGGCAAACCCCCTTAGTGCGGCAAGCGCATCAGTATTCTCATCTCCGCTATATTTACCATCCTTGTTGTAATTCAGCTTATCTACTTTAGCCATAATATTGACATCGATTGTTCCCTTTATCAACCTGCTTTTCAGAACATGTTCAAATAATCTCCGCTCGCTATTTGCGTCACATTCCTCCAGCAAATCGAAGCCTTGTTTAAGCACTGATTGTTCAGGTAATAAATTAAAATAACGTTCAATGTCACTTCCCGTTTCAAATTGTTCTTCTTTAAGTCTTAAAAACTGATTGTCAACCAAACTATTTAAGAGGTTCAGATAGGCTGTAATACGTCTGGCCCTGCTGTCGTGCTCAGATTTTTTAATCGGGATGTATTCCAAATCATTTTGTGCGCAATGATATTCGCGCATCCGTTCTATTAATTCATCGTCCACAATAGAAACTACTGATGAGATACCATACCGGGCCACTTTTAATGGTGTATCTATAGAATAAGCAAGTCCTAAAACGGGTATATGAAAAGTGTGTGACATAATTTATTGTTTAAGAGAGTTGTATAAAAAAAGCGGCACAGGCCGCTTTCCAATTATCCAGATACGATTTGTCAAATCAACACAGCAATGGTCATTAATACCTGGATGAATACGCTGGCAGCTGATAAAAATAAAATGCTTCTGATACCGGCACCCCCCATACAAGCAATGATCGTGGTGAAGAAGCAGGTTAAGGTGATCAGCAGCACTATAATAGGGGCATTATAGTAATACATTAAAAATGCCGGAAGCGGTAAAAAGAATATACCTTGAACCACAAGGGCCAGGAAATACCACAGGATTTTTCTTTCGTGTTGGCTATCTGCAAAAGCAATGAATTTATTCCATAAACTAACATGAGTATTGCTGGTATGTGCAGCTGTGGCCCATGTGGCCGGTGCATGTGTTTTTAAAGTTGCCATAATGAGTTATTTTATTCTGATACAAATTTCCCGGTTTGAATGCGGTTAAACCTTGATTATGGTCAGCCTAAAAGGTGATCTTGATCACAAATATTATTTGCAAATGCCGGTAGCCGTTTTGACCGATGGACTCAGGTAAGGAATATTCAGATCCATCCCTCGAAGGATGAACCAAAAGCCCAGGCAAACCATAAGATAGGGTAATGCTTTATTTACGCGCCTGCGAAAAGTAGCGTTCATAAAGCCCGAGCTGACAGTTGCAGCCAGCATCAGTGGGAATGTACCTGCCCCAAACCAAAACATGTACTCAACTGCCGATAAGGGAGATGCTGTGTTAATTGCTCCAACTAATGCGAGGTAGACAAATCCACAGGGTAAAAAGCCATTAAGTACGCCAACAGCAAAATTGCCTGCACGGTGTTGTATAGCGTAGTTGATGGCTTTACTTATTGGCGTAAGAAATTTAGAAGATGCTTTGCCATTGAACAGCCTGATCTTGAACATCCGCGAAAAACCTGCCAGAACTATCAAAAGACCACTGGCCAGGCTGATTCCCTGCTGCAAACCAGATATCCAAAGCTGCCTGCCGATAAAGCCAATTATAAATCCAAGTGTGGCGTAAGAAAGCACCCGGCCCAGGTTGTAAATAAATTTATCCGTTAATAGGGAGAGCCAGCCTTTTTGTGAAACAGGGATGGCAAAGGCTAATGGTCCGCACATACCGATGCAATGCAAACTGCCAAATAATCCTACAAAAAATGCAATCTCGTTAACATTCATGGCAAAAACATTTCGCGTTGATACAGATATTTTTTACCGTTGCTTTCCCAGTCGAGCGTTATCTGCCACTGGCCTGCACCAAATTTTTCGAGCGGAATAACAGCCTGATCAGAACCACTTGACTGAAACGTAAGCAACTTATCTTGATTCGGATCAGAAGGCCTCTCAAAACGGATGTGCCCGGCAGAGGCCATGGCAAATTGTATCAGCATGCTCTTGTTTTCAAGTTTGAAATGCGGTGTTACTTTATCAGTGATCACCTGCTTTTCTTTGGCATAGACCGAATCATATGCCAGCCCTTTTTCATAGTACTGATGGTCATAGTCGCCGGGAGAATCCCGGAACATTTGTACCCCTAAAATAACTATGAAAGCGACGAATGCGGACATCCCGATAGCAATGCCGCTACCCCAGTTTAATTTAATCTTCATCATATGGCCCAATAAAAGTTGTACTGATAGTGTTAAGTACTTTACCGTCCTTAACTACTTTTAATTTGATATCTGTTTTGACAGCACGGATGCTTGTTGCAGGCAACATCAGGAAAAAAACTGTCTTTGTAGCGCTTTCTTTATTTAATGTTCCTGGCGCTTGTATGTATTTAATTTTTACCTGCGGATCATCAGCTACCAATTTAATATTCTGTGCTTTGTCGGTTTTATTGATGATGTCGGCATTGTAAATATTGCTGATATAATTTCCCGGCTGCTCCTGGTATAGCATCCCGGCAGAGCGCATTACGGTTACATCCACATCCTGGCGCTGGTAAATAAAATAAGCTAATACACCAAATAATACTACAATAATGACACTATAGGCTTTCATCCGACCGGTAAACGATGGCTTCTTGTTTTCTTCAATCATCTCTTCAGAATAGAAGCCGATCAGGTTCAGATCGCGGTGTATTTTCTCCATCACCTGGTTACAGGCGTCTATACACATAGTGCAGTTAACACATTCAAGTTGCGCGCCTTTGCGTATATCAATACCGGTAGGGCAAACATCTACACATAAGCCACAGTCTACGCAATCGCCTTTAGGTGCCGGATCTTTTCTTGATAGTTTTCCACGAGGCTCGCCGCGTTTGTAATTGTAGGCGACCATCAAAGTATGTTTATCAGTAAGGACACCTTGTAAGCGGCCATAGGGACAGATCACAGTACAAACCAGCTCCCGCACCCGGCTGTAAACTAAGTAAAACATAGTTGTAAATACCCAGATGCTGATAAATCCCACAATATGTTGACTTACGGGCTCGGTAGCAATTTTTATCAAATTCTCACTGCCGATAATATAAGCAAGAAATGTATTAGCGATCATGAAAGACAGAATCACGAAAATGCTGTGCTTAGCAGTTTTCTTAATAATCTTTTCCCTTGTCAGCGGACCTTCATCCAGCTTGCGGCGATATTTGGCGTCACCCTCTATCCATATCTCTATTTTGCGGAAGACCATTTCCATAAATATGGTCTGAGGACAGATCCAACCGCAAAATATGCGGCCAAACGCCATAGTAAAGAATACAATACAGACTATAAAGACCAGCATACCCAGCATGAAGAGGAAAAAGTCCTGCGGCCAGAATACCTGGCCCAGCAGGACAAATCGCCTCTCCATCACATTAATCAGCAACAAAGGTTCGCCGTTTATCCGCAAAAACGGCCCTGAAAAAAACAGAATAAGATAAACATAGCTCAACCAGTTACGGTAATTATAGAACTTCCCTTTCCTGATGATAGGATACATCCACCTGCGCTTTCCCTTTTCCGTGGTTTGTGGCTGCTCCGCTAATTCTGTATTCGACATTCCTTTTTTTTCTTAAAAAAATTATTATAAAATAATGTCATCTCGACGAGTTCTCCCCGACTGTGGTTTGGGTAACGAGGAGAGAACTTATACGCCTGACATGTCTTTGCATGATTTATAAGTTTTCTCCTCATACCCTGCTGTTCCCTACCCATGTTCGTTCGAAATGACATATTTTTTAAATGTTATTTAACTACCATGGCCGTTTTGGCTTTTACTTCTTTTACAGGAGAAGAGCTATTATCATCTGCCATTTTAGTGCCCTGCGGTTCTTTCGGATTAGCCGGGTTACTGCCATGTAATGATTTGATAAAATTGGCCACATCCGATATCTGCTTTGGCGTCAGCTGGCTTTCCCAGGTTGGCATGCCTTTGCTTTGCACGCCATATTTAATAGTCTTGAAAATGTCATTGATCCTATTGCCGTGCAGCCAGTAGTCGTCGGTCAGGTTCGGTCCAACCATGCCTTGTGCGTTATTGCCATGGCAGGCCGCGCACCTTTCCTGGAAAATAGATTTCCCGGCAGTAAGTACTCCCGCATCGGTCGTAAGTTTTACCGTGTTTTCATCCACCTTATCGGCTGACTTGGCTAGAAATGCTGCTTTTTCTTTAGCGGCAACGGCCATTTCGGTTTTATATTCATCATATTGCAATTGACCAACGCCAAACACGTGGTATACCAATAAGTAACCTACTGCAAAAATTATCGTCGCGTAAAACAGGTACATGAACCAGGCAGGCGTCGGATTATTTAATTCCTGTATGCCGTCATACTCATGCGGTATGATCAGGGATTGCTCTTCCGACATCGGTTTTAGCGAGAATATCTTGTTGATACGTTGTGCCCTGGCTGCTTTCTTTTCAGCTTTTAGTACCGATTTATCGACTTTCTTTTCTTCAAGGGCTTCAGGGCCAAGTAAGATTTTGGCAACAACTCTGAATGCTTTTAACACGACATACATAGCTATGCACAATGTGATCAGGGCGAACATAATGGCTCCAAAGCCTATATAATTCATGGTATCGCCCGATAGCAAGCTGCCTTCTTCGGCAAATGCCGGGGTGATAGCGAGAACCAAAAGTGATAAGAATATTAAACGGATCGGTTTCATGGCTCTAAAAGATTAATGTTTTCTTCTGTACAATCTTGTAAAGGGATATCGCTCATGTAATCCACATGCTGTTTGCGTAACCTGAACAGCAGTAGCGTTACAACGATAAAGAATACAAGGAATATAAATAGTGAGAACAAGAGGTAAACCTGGTTACCCTGAATATGCTCTGTGAATTGTCTGAACATGATTTTAATTATTTGCTGTTTTACCTGCTTTAATATCTGTACCGAGCCTTTGCAAATAGGCAATAATGGCTACGATCTCTTTATTACTTTTTACTTTAATATGGTCCTTAGCCAGATCAGCGGATATGCCTTTGGCTTGTTTGTCCAAATCTTGGTTGGCTATTTTATCATAACCTGCAGGATACGGAACGCCTAATTTTTGCATAGCCCGTATTTTGGCGGCTGTGGACGTTGTATCCAGCTTTTGGGTGATCAGCCAGTCGTAATTTGGCATGATGCTTCCCGGCGACATCAGGCGTGGGTCCATCAAGTGATTGTAGTGCCAGGAGTTGCCATATTTGCCCCCTTCGCGCTGCAGATCTGGCCCTGTACGTTTCGATCCCCACAAAAACGGGTGATCATAAACAAACTCGCCCGCTTTACTGTACTCACCGTATCGCTCCGTTTCAGACCGAAATGGGCGTACAGTTTGTGAGTGGCAATTAACACAACCCTCACGTATATAGATATCGCGTCCCTGTAACTCTAGCGGAGTATAAGGTTTTACACTGGCTATGGTTGGGATATTAGATGATATTGTGAGCGTAGGCATCAGCTCCACAAACGTTCCGATCAGGATCACGATCAATGAGGCAATTAGGAACCATATAGGTTTGCGTTCCAGTCTGCGGTGCCAGCGTTCGGTGCCTGCTTCAGGATTAAGTTTTGGTAATGGCATTGCTTCTGCAGCTTCATTAGCAACCAACTTGCCCTGAACGGCGGTTTTGTACAGGTTATAAGCCATTACGATAACGCCTGTCAGGTATAATGCACCGCCAACTGAACGCATTACATGCATTGGCAGGATACGCATGGTTGTTTCGAGGAAACTTGGGTATTTAAGGATACCCTCTGGCGTAAACTCTTTCAACATCAACCCCTGAGTGAAACCGGCCCAGTACATCGGTATGGCATAAAACAAGATACCCAGCGTACCGATCCAGAAGTGGAAGGATGCCATCTTTTTGGAATACAGTTCTGTTTTATAAATGCGCGGTACCAGCCAGTAGAGGATAGCGAAGGTTAAGAAACCATTCCAGCCTAAAGCGCCAACATGAACGTGTGCGATGATCCAGTCGGTAAAGTGACCGATAGCGTTTACCTGTTTTAAGGATAGCATTGGGCCCTCAAAAGTGGCCATACCATAAGCCGTCAGACCAACCACCATGAATTTGAGTGTCACGTCATCACGCACCTTATCCCAGGCGCCACGCAGGGTAAGCAAACCGTTGATCATACCACCCCAGCTTGGAGCAATAAGCATTACAGAAAATACGACACCTAGTGATTGCGCCCAACCAGGTAGCGTAGTATATAGAAGATGGTGTGGGCCGGCCCAGATATAAATAAATATCAACGCCCAAAAGTGCAGGATACTCAGTTTATAGGAATATATCGGCCTGTTCGCCATTTTAGGCAGGAAGTAATACATCATGCCCAGGTATGGCGTGGTTAAGAAGAATGCAACCGCGTTATGTCCATACCACCACTGCACCAGGGCGTCCTGTACACCGGCAAATACCATATAGCTTTTGAAGAAGCTAACAGGTATCTCAACCGAGTTAACAATATGCAATACGGCGATGGTAACAAATGTTGCGATGTAAAACCAAACTGCTACGTAGATATGACGCTCGCGGCGTTTGATGATGGTACCGAACATATTGATACCAAACACCACCCAAACGATGGTGATCAGGATATCGATCGGCCATTCCAATTCAGCATACTCGTGCGAAGTGGTAAGCCCGAGCGGTAAGGTGATGACCGCTGAAACGATGATCAGCTGCCATCCCCAAAAGTGAATCTTGCTTAATACATCGCTGAACATGCGTGCTTTCATAAGCCTTTGCAGCGAGTAATAAATGCCCATAAAGATGGCGTTACCCACAAATGCGAATATCACTGCATTAGTGTGTAATGGGCGTACACGACCAAACGTGGTGTACTGGTTGTGCATGTTCATTTCGGGTTTGTACAATTGGATTGCAACTATCAGGCCCACCAACATGCCGATGATGCCCCATATTACCGTCGCAATACCAAAATTCCGGACGATCTTGTTATCGTAGTAAAATTTGTCGGGTTGCATAATTATTTAGTGTTGTTTTATCGGGTGTAAAATTATTGGGAGGTTTCTGCCTGCCGAATGACATTGGTTTGACAGAAACATGACATTCGTCACTTTTTTGAATCGTTTTCATCGGGGTCATCATCCAGCAGGATGCGTACCGAGGGTGTATAAAGGTCATCGTGCTGACCGTTACGCTGAGCCCAAAAAAAGGCTCCAAGGAAAACCAGCGCCAGCAATACACTGCAGCCGATCAGGAAATAAATGATACTCATATTAATTTTCTTCTTTTTGCCGCCAGGTGAGTGGCAATGCTGGTGAACGATATGATGGTGAATGTGCTCAAGGGCATCAGGATAGCCGCAATTAGTGGCGATAGCTTCCCGCTAACTGCATAGCTCAGGCCAATAACATTATAGGTAAGCGAGATGCAGAATGAGATATAAACCACGTGCAAAGCATCTTTTGAAAATTTGAGGAACGCGGGCAGTTTTTTAAGTGAACGGCCGTCCAGGATCGCATCGCTGCCGGGTGAAAAGTTGTTTACGTTATCAGTGATAGCAATCCCCAGGTCGCTTTGTTTTAAGGCACCCGCGTCATTAAGGCCGTCGCCCATCATCATAACTTTATGCCCGTTTTGCTGCAGTTGTTTAATAAAGTCGAGCTTTTCCTGCGGGGTGCGCTCAAAGAACATATCTTCTTTCGGAAACACAGATGAAAGAGCCTCACGTTCATGGCCATGATCACCTGATAAAAGAAATAGCTTATAAGCAAGGGAAAGAGAATGGACAGATGTAACACCATCGCGATAGCGTTGCTGAATAGTAAAATAGCCGATATATTTTTCATCTATCGAGATATGTACCTCTGTCTTCTTAGCTGATGAGGTTTCGGCCTGCATCACATTAACAAACTTTGCACTCCCAACTTTTATGAAATGGCCATCCACATCTGCTGTGATGCCCCGGCCCGGTGCTTCATAATAGTTGTTGGTGCTGATTTTAATATAGTTATCAAGATATTGGCATATCAACCGACTTAGTGGATGGGTTGAATTGGCGCATACCGAATAGATCATTTGCCTTTCGGTTTCAGTGGCAGCGATATGTGCTGTTATTGATGTTTCGCCATTAATAGTTATAGTACCTGTCTTGTCAAGAACGATAGTATCAATACGAGCTAACTGCTCAACAACTGCAGTATTTTTCAGGTAAAAAAAGTTCTTGTCGAAAATGCTCAAAGCGGCCGACATGGTGAACGGCGTACTCAAAGCCAGTGCACATGGGCAGGCGATAATAAGCACAGCAGTAAAGGCTGAAATGGCCCTTGGCAAATCGAAAGGAAGCCAGAAAAACAAAGAACCAAATGCGATCAGTAATAAAGCGAAAGTGAAATACTTACTTACTTTATCGCTGAATGTTTGCACCCGGTTTTCCTGTGTGCGGGTAAAGGCTTCGTTGTTCCAAAGGCGTGTAAGATAACTTTGTGATACTGGTTTTACTACCTCTAATTCAATAGCCTCGCCGGTTTGCCTGCCGCCTGCATAAACTACCTCGCCCAATACCTTACTGACAGGCACAGACTCTCCGGTAACGAAGCTAAAATCTACACGTGCGTCGCCTTTTAATAATATAGCATCCGCAGGGATGATCTCGTTATTGCGGATCAGTATACGTTGACCAACCTGAATATCAGATAAAGGAACCGGCCGTTCATTTGCCCCATCTATTACTTGTACGGCAACAGGAAAGAATGAACGGTAATCGCGTTCGAATGAAAGGTGATAGTATGTTTTGCGTTGTACAAATTTGCCGACTAATAAGAAGAACACTAAGCCGCATAACGTATCGGCAAATCCCGGGCCGGTATGTGTCAATATTTCAACCGCTGTACGCACAAATAATACTGTAATACCCAAAGCCAGTGGAAAATCAATATTGAGTACCTTGTTTTTAAGATTTGTCCATGCTGATTTAAAATAGCCGGTGCTGCTATATAAGAGAACGGGCAAGCAAAAAGCCAGGTTAAGCCAGCCAAAGAATTGCCTGAAAGATTGCTCATAAACTGAAATGCCTAAGTATTCAGGGAAACTCAGCAGCATCACATTTCCGAAACAAAAACCTGCAACAGCTATCTTTTTTACCAGGTTGTCCTTTTTGTCAAAGGCCTGCTTTTTCACCACATCCTGCAAACTAATGAGCGGTTCGTACCCTATTTTATCCAGCAGGCTAACCACTTCATGCAGGGTGATCAGTTGAGTATCAAAACGGATATTTACTTGTTTACGCAAAAAATCAACCCTGCTATGATAAATAGCCGGATTGATCTTGTTCAAATGTTCCAGCAGCCAGATACATGAACTGCAATGGATATCGGGAACATAAAAGGTGACGATGGTAAATTTTTCGTCTGAATAATCGGTGAGTTCCCTGATAATAGAGGGTTCTTTCAGATAATCCAGGCGTTTGCCTGCTTTCACCTGGCTTACGCCCGGATATTCGTTGTAAGCATAATAGCCACATAATCCGTTTTGCGACAGGATGGAATAAACCTCCCTGCACCCATTGCAGCAAAAAACTTTTTCGTCCTGTTCAATACATTCATCGGCACAGTCATTGCCGCAATGGTAGCAAGTGGTTTTGTGATCAATCTCCGCTTGTTTCATCTTTAATTTCTTGATTACTCAAAGATGAAGGCTAGTCGGCCGCTAAAGAATGATCTGAAAAATGTATAAAAGTGATCTTTATCACTTTTGCGGTATAATTAATAATGGAATAGTAATGTGATCAGCCATTTTCTGGGTATGACTGCCCAATAATATTTTGTCTAACAGGTCGTGCTTGCGGTGAACCATTGCCAACACGTCGATATGACCGTGATCGCACAACCAATCCAGACCGCGTTCAGCTTTATTGCTGCTCACGATCCGGTAAAATATGTTAGGGTAATCGGCCTTGTTTGACAGTTCAACAAGCAGTTGCTGTATATGCTTTTTGAATTTATAGGTGGGATCATCACCGTTATAAATATGGGTTAGCAGTAATTCGGCGTTGAGCCTTTTTAATAAAGGTATAAGTTCATAAATCGCTTTCAGATCTGCATCCGGATCTTTCAGATCAGTAGCAAAAGCTACTTTTTTGATCGGTTTAAGGGAGGCTGATGCCGGTACTAATAACAGCGGTGTTTTTGTGTTATTTATCATCCGATGGCTATGATTGCCGACTAAAAAGGTATCCAATTTGCTCGCTCCATGTGTACCCATAACAGTCAGTTCTATCGCTGTTTTTCCGGTAATTTCGGTTATTACATCTACCACGGCGCCAACTTCAGATGTACTGGTGATATATGGTTTAAAGCTGCTATTGTGATTTTGTTGAAGATCTTCCTTTAATTGCCGCAATTCAGAAGCGGAGCTCTCCAGCAATTCATCGTACTCTATCTGGGGCCAAACCAGTGTGCCGGCCTGTGGCATTTCCGCCGGAACTATAAAAGCATTGCATAAAATCACATCGGCTTGTACCTGCGATGCTATGGCATACCCATATTTAGCAGCATGGGCTGCATTGGCTGAAAAATCGGTTGCTATTAATATCTTTTTCATATCTGTAGGAATTTTAAGATCTACTTTAAGGTTAATGTTTGCGTGGTGTTGTAAAGAGCCATTTCCAGGCTTTTATCCAGGTTATAGATGTCTTTATAAGTTATTACCAGACCTTCTTTGACCTCGCAGGTGAGGTAAGTGATCTTTATGGGCACATGCTTTTTCAGCGAGATATTCCTGGTTAAGTGTGCATTATAGGCCTTATGCAGAACGGCTATCTTATTTGCATCCCCGCTGAATTTCAACATTAATTCGGCCAGGTGCAATGCATTTTCCACTCTCACACAACTATGGCTGAATGCTCTTTCTTCTTTTTTGAACAGCTGCTGCTCGGGTGTGTCATGCAAATAGATGTCGTAAATATTTTGAAAACGGAACACCACATTCCCCAGGGCATTGTCGCAGCCTGATGACTGACGTGCATAGTAAGCCTTTGTATTGCGTTTTACATTCCTGAGATTGACCTTTGTTGGTTTTACATAATTGCCCGCCTTATCGTAAATTGTAAAATGGTTATTATCCAGGTAAGCGGTATCCTTTAATGCTTTTGGCAGCAGTTCTTTCACAAATATGCTTTGCGGTATCCTCCATTCAGGATAGGTTGTAAAATAGGTGATCTCGCTGTTTAAAGACGGGGTTTGTGCTGTAGTTTTACCCACTACTACCTTAAATTCATAGGTGCTATCAGGCTGAACAAACTTCAGATTATAGGAAGGGATATTTATCTGTATATAAGCATCTTCATCAGTCTCAGCCCAGCGCAGGCGTTCCATATTAATAGCGATCTTTCGCACCTCGCTTTCAGGCACTTCGTAACAATCATCCTGGTACACGCCTTTCAACAGGCGCATACGGTCTTGCATGGCTGCGTATTGTTTTGATTTTGGTTGAACACTTAATACAGCATTCATAAAATTGCTTTGTTTGCGGGCATCAGTCAGTGCGTCTTCGGCATGAAAGGGCAGCATCAAACCGGCATCAATCTTATCAGTATAATATATAGGGTTGAGTTTACCATAATGCAGATTGTTCATAAAGGTGATTATGGCATCGCTTAGCAGGATGTCGAACTTTGCTTTGTCGCTATTACTGATTTTTCCCGGCTCTTCCAGCATCTCGTGGAGCGGTTTATACAATAATTCTTTCGGGTGATAGTCATCATGCGATAAACCATATTGCAGAACGCAATCAAGCAAGAGCATAGTTTCCCAGGTTTGCTTTGGATTGCTTTGTTCTTTTACCCAGGCTGCCTCTCCATTATTAGCTTCGTAAAAGCGCTTTACAGAATTAGGGAAATATAAGCCCAATGCTTTAGCATTATTGTCAGACAGGTATTGCTGAATAAAAGCCGCAACCGAGGTATCGCGTTCAACAATTTTATTAATACTTCTGACCCGATCGGTATTACATGAAGCGGTGCTTTGCAAAACCGCAAAAATTCCGAAAATGGTAAGCAGGATGCGCCCTGTCTTACTGCCTTTTATATATTTAAAAAACCTTTCCATAGCTGTCGTTTTTATAATGTAAAGTTGGGCGACAGCTCGCTTTTAAATAATGACCAATGTCACTTATTGACCTGATTTAAAGCATGATGGGTTGCCATTACCGTCAATAAAAAAGCGCTCACACTTACATGTGGCGCTTCGATCTGTGTATATGATTGATTTATTAGTTGGGAAATGCAAACTGGCCTAACTGGTTGTTTTGTGCTGACGCTTCCTGGACCAGGTAAAATATCTCTCTTTTCAAATCTTTATATTCTGTAAACAAATCGGTAACCATATATTCGAGCCTGATCTGTTTGCCGGCAACCTGGGTGGCATCTTCCGGGATCACATCTTCCGACATTAGTTCCAGTTGTTTTATCTGTTCATCTAAGGCCTGTTCTAGTTGGTTCTTTTCCACATCTAGCTGCATCAGGTCGCTATTGATCCGTTTTACAGTATCCTTTTCGCCGTTATTTTGAAGGATTAAATAATTGTTTTCGAGCAATGAACGCAGAAATTTTATTTCGATTTTATAAAATTCCAGGTCCGAACTCCACTTTTTGGCGATCACAAAATATTGTAATGAACGGGCAGATAAACTATTCAGGGTTTCCATATTTTTTGTTTATGGAGTAAATCTCCTTCTATTATACTTATATCCATGTGATGAAGATCATTTTTAAAAATGATCTTCATCACTCCAAACCTAATTGCTCAGATAATTGGGACAAAAGTGGGTTGGAGATAATTGTCTCAGGTTCGCTTTTCCAGTTCCAGTTTTTTATTTCAGGCATATCGTCCAGGTTAGTGCAGATGTAATCGTGATGCTGTTTCAGTTTTTCCTGGCAATAAGCAATCAATGCACCAATGCCATTATGCATTTGATATACTCTTTTTACTGCCTCGATTGCCAAGTGATAGCGGCTCATTTGATTAAGTACAGTCATATCAAAAGGCGTTGTGGTAGTGCCTTCTTCCATAAAGCCCCTCACATGAAAACGGGCAGGATAAGGCCGGCCATGAACAAGGTCGTGGATGATACGCACATAACCGTGAAATGCAAAGATGACAGGGGCGGCATCAGTAAACAATTCATGAAATTGTTCATTACTCATTCCGTGTGGATGATATTGCTGAGGAGATAATGACATCAGGTCGATCACGTTGACGACCCGGACCTTTAACTCAGGCAGGTGGTGTTTTAACAACCACGCGGCCGCAATAGTTTCTAAAGTCGGTACGTCCCCTGCGCATGCCAATACCACATCGGGTTCGCGGCCATGATCTGTGCTTGCCCATTTCCATACCGAAGCTCCTTTTTCACAATGCTCTACAGCCTCGTCCATATTCAGCCATTGTAGCTCCGGCTGTTTGCCGGCAACGATCAGGTTTACATAATTTTTGCTGCGCAGACAGTGATCGGTTACCGATAGCAGGGTATTGGCATCAGGAGGAAGATAAATCCGTACCATCGAGCTTTTCTTATTCACTACAGTATCAATAAAACCAGGTCCCTGGTGACTGTAACCGTTATGGTCCTGTCGCCAGGCATGCGACGTTAACAGGTAGTTTAATGACGCTACTGGTTTGCGCCATGGCAGTTCGCGGGCGGTTTTTATCCATTTAGCATATTGACTAAACATAGAATCTACGATGGTAATAAATGCTTCATAGCAAGGGAACAATCCATGCCTGCCTGTAAGCAGATACCCTTCGAGCCAGCCTTCGCACAAATGCTCACTTAATACCTCCATCACGCGTCCATCGGGTGACAGGCAATCGTCTTTGATTTCGATTTGCTCCATGAAGCAACGATTGGTCACTTCAAAAACTGATTCAAGACGGTTGGAGCTTGTTTCATCCGGGCAAAACAACCGAAAGTTTTTATTTTCGTCATTCAGCTTAAATACATCGCGTAAATAGTGCCCCAGGTTGCGGGTACTTTCGGCTTCTTTCACACCAGGTTCAAGTACTTCGAGTGCATAATCTTTAAAGTCCGGCAACACCAGGTCTTTCAGCAACAAGCCTCCGTTAGCATAAGGCAAAGCACTCATGCGTTTGTCGCCTTTAGGTGCCAGTGCCTTTAATTCAGGAATTAATTTACCATTCTCGTCAAACAAATCTTCAGGATGATAACTGCGCATCCATTGCTCCAAGAGCTTTAATTTGGCAGGGTCTTCTTTTACTCCCGCAAGCGGCACCTGGTGCGCCCTGAATGTGCCCTCTATCGGAATGCCATTCCACTCTTTCGGGCCTGTCCAGCCTTTTGGTGTGCGCAGGATGATCATCGGCCATTTAATACATCTTGATGACCCTTCTTCCTCCCTGGCGGCATGTTGTATTGCTTTAATTTTACAATAAGCATCATCCAAAGCCCAGGACATTACCTCGTGTACGTACATTGGATCACTACCCTCAACAAAACGTACATCATAACCGTAACTGGTAAACAATCTAAACAAGTCATCGTCTGACATGCGGGCCAAAACTGTCGGCCCCGATATTTTGTAACCATTCAGGTGCAGAATAGGCAATACAGCGCCATCACGGGCCGGGTTCAGAAATGCTACTGATTCCCAGCTCCCGGCCAGGGGAGCAGTTTCGGCTTCGCCATCACCGATCACACAAGCCGCTATCAGATCAGGGTTATCAAAAACGGCCCCAAAAGCATGGACGAGCGAATAACCCAATTCGCCACCTTCGTGCATCGATCCCGGCGTATGAGCGCTTACGTGGCTGGGTACTCCGCCCGGCGTTGAAAACTGGCGGAATAAATGTTTGATGCCTGCCTCATTTTCCGTTATCGAAGGATATATTTCTGAATAGGTGCCTTCAAGATAGGTATTTGCTACAATTGCCGGTGCGCCATGCCCTGGACCGCAGATGTAAAGTACATCCGCTCCTGTGTCATTGATCAGCCTGTTCAGGTGTACGTAGATGAGGTTCAAACCCGGCGAAGTGCCCCAATGCCCTAAGAGACGTGGCTTGATGTGTTCGGGTGTTAAAGGCTCCTTGAGCAAGGGGTTGTCCTGCAAATAAATCTGACCGGCAGCCAGGTAGTTGGTTGCCATCCAATAAGCATTGATCAGCTCTAATTCTTTTTCAGATAGATTTTTCATGATCTTGAAGGATAAGTTCTTTACTGATAAGTTGTTGCGTATGGCTTGCTATCATCCATTCTTCATTCGTAGGGATCACTTCTACAGTTACCCTGCTGTCGATGGCTGATATTACCCGGTTATTCTCATGGTTCGACTTGTCGTAGATGAATATACCCAGGAATTCTAATCCCTCACAAATGCGTTCGCGTATGGCTGCCGAATTTTCACCAATACCACCAGTGAATATCAACATGTCCAATCCACCCATAGCGGCAGCAAAAGCGCCGATATACTTTTTAGCCTGGTAGCAAAAAAGATCGATAGCTTCAGTTGCTTTTGCGTCTGTTGGTTCGTTCCTCAGCAATTCCTGCATATCGCCCGTGCCGGCAATAGCCTTAAGCCCTGCATGCCGGCTCAATAATTCATCCATATCAGACACGCACATGTTAGTGTGTTTTAAAAGAAAAAGTACCACCCCCGGATCCAGATCGCCCGACCTGGTGCTCATTACCAGGCCACCCATTGTGCTTACGCCCATTGTGGTATCTACGCTTTTACCATTCTTTACAGCTGCCATGCTCGACCCACTCCCCAGGTGTGCGATAATGATCTTTTTCTTATCCGCCTGAACATCAGTAAGCTTACTCAAAACATACTCGTATGATAGGCCGTGAAATCCGTAACGCATCAAACCTTCCTTTTTGTAGATCAAAGGCAAAGGGTAATATTTAGCACAGTTGGGCATATCTGCATGAAAAGCGGTATCGTAGCAAACTACATGGGGTAACCCATCAAAGGCATCTCTAAATAATTTTATTGCAGTTATCTGTTCAGGCAGATGATTGGGTGCCAGGTAGATATAATTGTTTAACTCTGTAATGAGCTCGTTAGTAACAATCTCTGTATCATGTCTATGCGGTCCACCAAGCACCAATCTATGCCCGATGGCGGCCAGAGGATATTTAGGCTGATTGATTTTCAGCCAATTTAAAACCTCTTTAACAGCGGCACATGCGCTGTTGTAAAATTTCAGGTCATTCTTCAGAAGCTTGTCATTTTTGTCCTTTATCCTGAATGTTCCTACCGTTGTGGCTATATGAGTTATTGCACCCGAGAGTTCAAGGGCAAGGGAATCTGCATCGTATAAGCTAAATTTTAAACTGGAAGAACCGCAGTTTAAGGTTAGAATAAATTTCTCCTGACGTTTCATGTTTGAATTTTTGCAGGCGAATATCTTTTGATCTTCGCTTCACAAAACTCAGGGAATTAACAAACCGGGCGAATGACGGCAGACAATACAAAAAATGCTTTTGGTCACTTTCTTGCCCTCTTTTTAAGACTGTGGTAGAACCATCTTTTGGCCAGTTCAGCTGAGAAAAGATAAAGAGCTACGATGAGCAGCATCCACCAATAATATTGTAATGGGAGAGAGGTAAAGCCTAGCCAGTTTGCCAGCGGCAATGCGGGAATAAGCAGAACAAATACAAGCACTAAGATAGTAGCAACGGATAATAATTTGCCCGGGAGACTTTTGAAAAATGGCAGCCGGGTACGCACCACCAGCACGATCAGGATAGCAGAGATAACCGATTCGGTAAACCATCCGGTTTGAAAAGCTTTCTCTTTTGAATGCATGATAAACAACAACAGGCCGAAAGTGAGATAATCAAATACAGAACTCAGCAGACCAAAGATCACCATAAACCGTCGAATAAAACTCAAATCCCATCGTTGGGGGGACTGCACGTTAATATCGTCGACCTTATCAGTAGCAATAGCCATTTCGGGGAAATCGGTCAGCAGATTGGTGAGTAATATTTGCTTTGGTAGCAACGGTAAGAATGGCATCAACAGTGATGCGCCGGCCATGCTGAACATGTTGCCAAAATTGGCGCTTGTAGCCATAAAAATATACTTCATGGTGTTAGTAAAAGTTTTTCGGCCTTCCACGATTCCATCTACCAGCACATCAAGACTATTGCTCAATAGAACGATATCAGCAGCTTCTTTTGCAACATCGACTGCTGTGTTAACTGAGATACCGACATCAGCTATATGCAGGGCAGGTGCGTCATTAATTCCATCACCCATAAAACCCACCACACAACCAGATCTTTTCAAAATAGCGATGATGCGCTCCTTTTGATCAGGCTCCACTTCTGCAAATATGTCAACACTCTTCGCTTTATGAATTAGCGCCACATTACTCATTTTATGCAGTTGGGTACCGGTGAGGATATTAGGGTCAATCAACCCAACGTGCAAAGCCAGGCTTTTAGCAACTAGGGCATTATCACCTGTAATGATTTTTAAGCTGACGCCTAATTCATTCAGTTTCACAATCGTGGCATCAATTTCGGCTTTGGGTGGATCAAACATAGCAATAAAGCCAAGGAATATCATATTTTGTTCATCTTCTCTTGTAACCTTGTATTCTTTATCTGTATTCTTATAAGCCACGCCGAGTGTGCGGAATCCAGAACTGCTCAACTGCTGGTATTGTTCGTCGATTTGCTTATTATAGTCAGCTAAATTCTTTATACCTTTTGAGGTCTCAATTTTATTGCAGATGTTCAATATCGCATTTAAAGCCCCCTTTGTGATGGCTATAGTTTCGATGCCATTAGTTACCTGAACCGTGAGGCACTTGCGATTAAAGTCATATGGTACTTCAGTGATAGCTATAAACGTTCCTGATTTCTGCTGGTGAGATTGACAAATGGCTGCATCTATCGGGTTATGAAATCCCTGCTGTAATGAGGCGTTCAGCCAGGCGTATTGTAATACTTTATCATTATGATTTCCATCAATATCAAGTGCATCTTTTAGTTTGACTTTCCCCTCGGTGATTGTTCCTGTTTTATCCGAACACAGGATATTCATGCTCCCGAAATTTTCTATCGATGACAGCCGTTTTACAATTACCTGCTTACGGGCCATCCGTCTGGCTCCTGTCGAAAGATTCACGCTGATAATGGCAGGTAAAAGCTGGGGTGTGAGGCCAACAGCTAATGCCAGCGAGAAAAGGAATGAATCTAAAACAGGCTTGTGCAAATAAACATTTACAGCAAATATGACGAAGACCAGTAGCAGCGTCACTTCCATCAACATATAACCAAATTTCCGTATGCCCCGCTCAAAATCAGTTTCGGGCGCTTTATGCTGCAGGTCGGAAGATATTTTACCAAATTCGGTTTGCCGTCCTGTTTTTATAACCAGCGCAGTGGCTTTGCCACTTATAACATGCGACCCCATAAACAGCGAATTACTGCGTTTGGAAAGCTGTAGGTCGGCAGGCAGTATGCAACTACTTTTCTCAACCGGGTAGGTTTCGCCGGTAAAAGCTGCTTCATCAACAAATATTTCCTGCGACTCGATGATCAGGCTATCACCAGGAATAATGTCGCCGGCAGTGAGGTAAACGATGTCACCGGGGACGATTTGCTCCATTGGTATTTCTTTCTTTCCGCTATCGCGCAAAACGGTACAATTGAGTTGAACAAGTTTCAGTAATTCATCAACCGCATTAGCAGCGCCTTTTTCCTGCCAGAAGCTGAGCATGCTGCTGATCAGCACGATAACCAGGATGATGACGGTGTCTGTGACATCACCTAACGCAGCCGATAACAAAGCAGCAGCAATAAGCAATAATGTGATAGGGCTTTTAAATTGCGATAAGAAAAGTACTACTGTCGAAACCCTCTTTTTCGATTTAATAGTATTGGGACCATATTGCTTTAGGCGTTCATTTGCCTCTTTATCGGTAAGGCCATTAAGACAGCAAGATAATCTATGCAAAGCATCATCGACAGACAAGTGCCAGAAGTGTGATAAGTCGTCAATTTTTAAATTATTCAAAACGAAATATATTATGAAGGAAACACCATGACAGGCACCGGAACCTGTTCGGGCATACAGGTTTTGATCGATCTGCCGAATATTTCCTCAAAATGAAACCGGTGATTAGCCAAAGCTAATAAATCTGCCTTTAGATTATTGATTATAACCCCAATTGCAACATTTACATTACGCTCTTTTATATTGTTGAAGTAAATTCTTTGATACCTGGCCTGAGTGGATAGTTCATTCTCAAATAGTGACATCGCATATTTATCATCCAAAGGTGGCAGGTCTTTTGCTGAAAGATGCTCCATGATGAGGTTAGCGCTGTAGTTCCTTGCAAATTCAATAAGGAATTTCAGCATAGCTTTTCTGCAATAGCGCATATCTACAGCATAAGCTATGTTTTCAAAACTCCTCTTTTTATAATTATCTGGTACTAACAATAATGGACAACCCACGTGATTAATAATTGATTGAATGTTTACTTCACATAGCAATTCATGGGTAATATGCGTTTCGATTCCCTTAATCATTAACCAAATATCTTTTCTAATCACTAATTCTCTGATGTCCTTTTCCGAGTAGTTGCTGGCATCGACGTACCATCGTACCGGTTTAAAGTCGTCGTTTAAATTAACAGGCGCTGCTGCAGAGATTTCATGAAAATTTATGCTTGCATTTACTTTAGCCCCGGCTGTAACCAGATTTTTTGAAGTTTTGAGTTTTTCTTTTTTAACAAGGTTCAAAACTAATAAATCGGCTTTGCCCCTTTGGGCAATTGCCACAGCAAATTGTTCTGCATTTGCAGCTTCCGTTGAGCCGTCGTTAAATACAAGTATCGTTCTCATAGCCAGCTTTAAATTCGATGTGAATTTTTTTTAAAACTGGCAAAATAGGATGTAAATAAGAATGATGTAAGTCATCAATAAATGTGATAAATAACACCTATTATATTTATTTAAATGATTGAAAAGATTTTTGATCTATCAATTTGTTCAACTTTTACATTTAAACAAGGACTTATAGGAGCTTCAAAACGAAAAAAGGCCATCTTTCGATGACCTTTCCCTTATGGTAGCCCGTAGGGGAACACAACATGAAAATATCGGCAATCATCGGCAAATAAAATGCCTTATAAATAGCCAAAAGGCAGCATTTTCGATAATCTTTGTTTCCTTTGTTTTATATTTTTTTGTTACTTATTTGTTACCCGATATTTTTTTTAATTACTTTTACTAAAAATTCGCAATGAGTGTAAAGCTTAGAAAGAAAAGTATATCAGGTAACAAGTACAGTCTGTATTTGGACATCTACGAAAATTCAGAAAGAATATATGACTTTCTTAAGATTCATATTTTTAAAAAGCCACGCACCCCATTAGAGACACAGTTAAATAAAGACAATTTAAAGCTTGCTGAAACTATCAGAGCAAAAAGGGAAATACAGATCAATAGTAGTGGGAGTGATTACGTGCCGCGTCATAAACAAAAAGTTAACTTCTTATTGTATTTCGAAACTTTTGCAAAAAACTATACTAAAAAGGATTTCAGATTAGTTCAGGGTGCTTTCAAATATTTTAAGGAATTTGTAAACGTCGAATATTTGAAACCTGCAGAAGTAACCGAAGATTTGTTGCTCAAATTCAAAGAGTTTTTAGAAAGTAGATTAAAGGGAGAGACACCAGCAAACTATTTCAGTAAATTAAAAAAAGTGATCCGGCAGGCTCATAAAGAAAAGGTATTCATCGATAACCCCGCTTTGTATATAGTCAATAAAAAGAACGACAATATCAAAAAAGATATACTGACTGCAGAGGAGATACAAGTTCTTGCAAACACAGACTGTTCAAATCCAGAAGTAAAAAAGGCCTTTTTATTTTCTTGTGTAACTGGATTAAGGTTCTGCGATATTTCAAACTTGAAATGGGAAAATATTCATGGTGACATGATGAAAATAACTCAACAAAAAACAAATGTCCCTGCTTTAATTAACCTTAATAGTACCGCAATTAGGCTTTTAGGTACGAGGGCTCTCAATAAAGATTTGGTATTTAGTCTTCCTTCTCACACAGCTTGCTTGAAACATTTAAGAAATTGGGTTAATGATGCGAAGATTACTAAGAAGATAACCTGGCACTGTGCCCGACACTCGTTTGGGTCTAACCTCCTATATTATGGGACTGATGCAAAAACTGCATCAGGATTATTAGGTCATACCAGTATGAAGTATACTGAAAGGTATCTGCACATAGCTAATTCAAGAAAAGAACAAGCTATTAATAATCTGCCTGAAATACACCTGTGATATTTTACTTCCAACTAATTTCTGTTGTTTATATTAGGGGCTAATAATCATAATCCTTGAGTAAGCCTGTTATCTCATTTCTTGAGAGTATTGAAACCGATTTCAAACTTCACCAAAATATTATCACCAATGTTTCCTCGATTTATTCAGGTTTGACAGACGATAATACCCAATTTCTTAAACTGCGGGATAGCTGGAATGCAGGCCGATGGTTAGAGCTTCCGATTTCACGATTAACCGATAAGGTTTTAAATCACTATGAGATCGGTGAATTTGATACTGAAATTAAATATAATTCGGTAAACAATCACATGGGATATTTTGAATATGCTAAGGCTGTTTTTTTTAAATGCTTTAGATATTTAAACTCGCAATTTCCAAAAGAAATTGATGAATATTTTGATGATGTTGAGGAAGCCCAGGCTTTAGTAGAAGATTTGACCCACCGCCCAGCGACATTATCAGATGCAGAATTTTACAAAGCGATATTATTTGAATTTATTCAAGTATTCAAGTGGTTGGAAGAACAGTTTTATTGGCTATACCCGTTTTACGATCCACAACTTTTGAAATATGATAAATTTGAACAAGTGTCTCTGTCATATGAACGGTTTTCGAAAATATCATCATCACATAGAGAATATATGATACTTGACTACGGCGATAAAAATGATGAAGTAATAAAAATGATGCATGATGCATTGAATAAAATCTATATTGAAGACATTTCCCTCGACAAATTTTCAAAATATTTTACATCTGAACCGCCGCCTGAAAAACTGCGATGGCGAAAATCGGCTGTTGGTTTGTTAATCTTATTCAAAGGGAAGGAGATTCCACTCAAATTTGATGAAGAACCGAAATTGCTTCGTATAAAAACCAACGGTAGTGCTGTAAAAATGATTTGTGATAATTTTTTAGACGAAGACGGCCAAACTTTTGATCCCAAACGGGTCGAAAACAATAAAAAAAATCTGAAATCGGAGGTTAATCGCGGAACCGAAGAATTAATACAATTATTAAAAGATGTTCATAATCTTAAATAGTATTCCCGTACTATATCCATACTGTATCCATACTTCGTAGATTTAGCACTCTACCGACTTTTGGCATCGTGATTCACAAGGAACGGGCAGTCGACGGCCTATTAACTTAAAAAATTAAGATGTCAGAATTTAAAACATTATTAGAAAGGATAGAGGACCTGTATGGTGCCCAAAAATCCGTCCTCACACTGGCTGAACTAAGCCGGTACACAGGTTTAAGTAAGAGCTGCTTGTACAAGTTAACCAGTTCTCGAAAAATTCCCTTTAGCTGTCCAAACGGGAAAACACTATTCTTCGATAAAGCTGCTATTGATAAGTGGCTTCTGAGTAATCCGGTGTCAACTGATGATGAAATCGATATTGCAGCTGCTAATTACGTGACCTTAAGGCCCAGTAGGATAGGAGGTATGTTATGATTGAGCAACAAAAAAAGGAGGTGCTAACACCAAAGCCTTACGAGTACGATGTAAGGCCCGTAGCATATTATAACATCAAACGCGTCAATTTTGAGAATAAATTGGAAGAGTGTGTTGTGGTCGAAAGAGCCGGTGAACAAACAATTTTTGATGAAATGATCACCTTAAACAAGCGTTGGTATATAAAGACGGTGTGGCGCAAGTACAGAAAGCAATGGTGGAACTATTATTCGATCACAGCTACTAACGAAGATACTGGGAAGAGCAGGGAATTTGATCTTTACCCCAAAGGCCATACTAAATATTTCGTTGGAATTATAAACTATACCAACCTTAATTACTTTATCGTCTCAAGAGAAAGATCCTTTCAGATCTACATTTACGAAGGGACCCCTGAACACATGCTGGAATATTGGGAGAAGTACAATAAAGGGGAGAGCAGCTTGAAGATTTCTTGTTTAGTGATCAGTATGTCCAAACTCCTAAAGACTACCTCTCAGGTTTAGATATATATAAATGGGAAAAAGTAATCAAAATGGTAACCTTTTTAATAAAGCAACATTATGTTAGATACAATTAACGCAACATTATACATCAATAATAACTACCTAAATAAACTGCAATCCTTTCTGGAAACAATGCAGAGTAAGCACACAAACTTCAATACTGGTAAGACCACGTTCAAGGGTGGAATCAGGAATATGTTACTAACAGTAAGTGAGCACCGAATAAAAATTTGCGGTAGTCTATCAAAATTCTACTTTGGTAACAATATTCAGTCGTTGACTCACGAGACCTTCAATTTGGCGGTCACTGAATTATGTGAAATAACCGGACTGCCATTTTGCGAGGCAAAAATCAACCGACTGGACTTAGCCCAGAATATAAGCGTAGAACATTCTCCAAGTTCATATTTTGATTATTATGGTGAACGGAAGTACATGCATCGATTGGAACAAGGTTATGGCCTTTATTATCGGAATACAACCAGTGAACGTGTATTCTACGATAAGACCAAAGACGTGATTGATAATCTTGAAACTCTTCCTGTTAATCTTATATCAAATAACTTACTGCGATTTGAGGTTAGGGACTACGGGCATAAGAATATCTGCAAACGATACCAAATGGCAGAAGTGACATTAGGTAAGTTATGTGAACCTGCCGCGTATCGGAGTTTAGTGTCCACGTGGGCCGCTGAGTATGATAAGATTGATAAGTATGATGCTGTTCCCGTGTTCGACGATGACGTTTACCGTAACCCTAAACAATTCTGCGATCAAATTACCTACAAAGGTGTGCAGGCATTGGGTGGTCAAGCAGCTGTAATGTCTTTAGTTAAACAGGCCAGGTTGCGTAAGGTGTTCCATACTACTCAGCAATACCTTTCTATCAGACGTAAGGTTCGTAGTCTGGGTAGAATCAAAAGCAGACAACTCGTGAACCCCTTTATCGACGAGATTAACACGAAAGTTTTGGACTTGGTGAGATTGGGTATTTAGATCGGTTATAAGCGTCGATCGATGAAAAATGAAGGAAAGCTGCCGTAAGGTGGCTTTCTTCGCTTAGATCCAATAAAACAAGTATTAAAAACTGAGCCTTGTCAAGTGCTCAAATAATGTTATCTTCGGAAATGCCTGAACTATCAATTTATAATCAAAATGTTAGCAGCGTATTTGAATTATTAGGTCAAAAAGAGAATGATATTTCCTACGCTGTTGGATTTTTATTTAGTAGGTGTGAAACGTTTTTAAAGCTCTTTCTCAAGGAGCTTAATAATGACATCGATTTTCAACCGAATCTGACTAAAATTAGACTTCAACAACATGAGCATAAAAGCGGTTTCACTGATTTTGAAATAGTACAGGAAGGCAAATTTCACATTATTGTTGAAGCTAAGCGAGGTTGGAATTTTCCGACAGATTATCAGTTAAACAAATATGCTGGTAGACTAAGTTACTCTAAATCATTAGCTCATTATAGGCAAATTGTTGTATTCAATGAAAGCACTCTTGCTTATGTGAGATCTCATTTTAAACCTATTATAAGTTCAGGGGAGAATATCACAGTGATTTCGTGGAGGAGTTTAGCTCATATTGCAAAACAGGCGCTAAACACTCGAAAGCTAAATGAAAAGTACCTTTTAAATCAACTAATTGATTACTTAGATAAAATTAGTACAATGCAAAAAGTAGATAGTAACTGGGTATATGTTGTGTCATTAGGTAATGTACCCCCGCCTCAATGGAAGTTCAATTGGCAGGACGTTGTGACCAAATACAGTAGATATTTCCATCCTGTAGGTGGTACAAAGGGTGGATGGCCTAAAGAACCCCCGAATTATATTGCTTTTAGGTACAACGGTAGATTGCAAAGTATTCATCACATCGATAATTATGAAGTAATGACTAATCCTAATGCACATTTTAAAGAGATTCCAGACGCGAACTGGTCACCTCATTACCTCTACACTTTAGGTCAGGCAATTAGGCCGAATAAGGTAGTTAAAACAGGGAAGCAAGTTACGCGCAGTATGCGTGTGTGGGCAATGCTCGACCTTCTATTAACCTCGGAAACAATTGGGGAAGCGAGAGACAAATCAAAACAGCGATCTCATAATTTGTAACATACCTTAAAAAAGGGCTTATCATCAGTAAGAAAATGTTTAAATCAGTTATAAACGCCGATCTACAAAAAAAATGATGAAAGTCTATAAAAAATAAATGTATCTAAATTCCTTTCAAATGGGGAAAAAAAACAAGATAAAATTTGAGATAGATCTGATTAGCTCAAATGTTGTAGGTGTTACAACAAAAGAGGATGCTTTCAATGATGAAATTAATGCAGTCAATGTTAAAATCAGTAATTCGATTAAGCAAGCTTTATTAAATTCCGTTAGCTGGATACAGGAATTCAAACAATTAATAATCCCTGGAAAATATCTGGAGGCATTTGAGTTGTTAATAAAACATTCGAATTCGATACTTATTAATAAGAGTCCGTTAATAAATGATCTATTATTACTAAATGATGACGTTCTAAATCGGGAACAAAGGAAGCAGTATTGGGAAATTTTAATAGTTGTTGCTCATCAGGAGAGTGTCATAGGAAAAATTGAACATAAAATTGATCAATTTATTTTAGAATATGAAAGTGAATTAGAGCCGGCTTTTAAACAGGGGTTACTTTTAGCAAAAGCAAATGCCGCTGCTCAAAACAAAAAGTTTAATGTCGCCAATACATACTATAAACAAATTACACTTTCAAATCATACCGAAGTTATCGATATAGCTTTCGCATTCCGAGGACTTAGTTTAATTTCTGCGTACCCTGATGATGAGATTTTTAATCACTTACAAGCTGCGGATAAATTCTTGGAGGCTGGGAATAAAAATGAAGCGATTAAAGATATTATGTATGTTTCAAGTACGTATGAAAAGAGTAATCCACATGAAGCACTAAGATTGATCGATAGGGCAATCGGAATATATAATGGTGGCAATGGTATAAATAAAGAAGTTTCTGCAGGTTTATATCACAGAAAAGCCCTGTATTTACACTCTTTAAATAGTTTAAAGGACGCTTTTACTGCCATTGAAATTGCTTGCAAATTGAGAATCAATTTAGTAGGTAACGAACATGAAAAACATTCTTGCTTTTTCTTGGCAAAAACAATTGCCGATAAACTTAAATATAAAGTTAAATCTGCTTACTATGAAAAATTGCTTGACAATATTACACCTCTAATAACCAGTGAAGAATTTAAGTTACAGCAAAAAATATTATCATATATAAATACGAATTTAATCATTGATGGTGAACTTTTACAACAGGTCACTAATTCGGGCAACGAACTTTTTTTATTTAGTATATATCTTCATAACGGGAAAATCAATACTATACCATTTATAGCAAAAATTGAATGGTTGGATAAGGCCAACGCAATTTTGAATGACAAGATATTTGACAATTCTCACTATGCATTACTGTACTCGGTCATTGGCGACACTTATTTGGAAAATAAACAAACTAACGAAGCTATATTAAATTATGAAAAGTGTCTTAGTTACAACCCTTATTATCATCACGCAATTCAAAATTGTGGTGCGATAATGTGGAAAGAAAAATTGTGGACTAAATCTCTGACTTTTTTTAAAGATAGAATCGATGCTTTGGGTGAAACACCTGTATTGTGTTATGCCTATGGTCGTTCATTTTTTGAATGTGGAGATTATCAACAAGCATTTGATTATTTTAGAAAAGCCCAGCATGGACAAATTAAAAATGTTGATATAAAGCATTTTATCGATTTATGTTTAAATAAGGATACAAACCTTAAATTAAATATGCCCAAACCACAAAATGACACACTCGTTTCTCCTATTTTACTCGAAGATTTTCAATTTGCATTGGAGCATTTTTCTAAATCTGTTTCTTCTAATAGCCGAATGCATTTTTGGCAAAATATAAATGGAAAATACAAATGGAAATCACATCCAGAGGAAGAAGGAAAACAGCTATTAATTAATGCCCTTGAAATGAAGTTTGGCAAAGATGGTATAGATATTTCTCAAGAAAGAATAGCAGGTGCAGGGATCATTGATTTATATATAACATTGAGAGGTGGGTCTAAAGTAGTAGTTGAACTTAAAATATGTGGGGGCGCTGGTTATTCATCAACTTATGCATTAAGTGGGAAAGATCAATTAATTCACTATTTAGATAATGTCGGTACCAATGTCGGATTTTTAATTGTTTTCGATGGACGTACAAAACAATTTGGTAAAGGATTTCAGCCAATACAATCTATAGGTAACTCGACAATATTTACTATAGCAATTGATATGAATCCTCAAGTTATACAATGAAAATTTATTTCATAGATAGACCTGTTTATCGAGAAGTAAGTTCAATTAGCTCGGGTATTATTTTCAAAATCCAATCAGAAATTTGATGACCCCAGGTTTGAAATAAGTGTTTAACGAAACGTATCTAAACTAAATTGTACTCGGCTTTGACATAATCATATTGGGCGATTAAAACATCATTAACAATGGCTTTTTCCGTCTTCCCAAAGATATGCGTAGTAATCAGGCTCAAAGGTGATTCATCTCTGAGAATATTTGCGTTAATAATAAAATCAAGTACCTCAGGAGTACATTTATAACTGTTTATAAACCTCTCTCTGTCTTTGTGAGAGGAAGTTGAAAAACCACTTGTACTAACGCCGACGAAGTTGCCTAAAAAAATATAACCCTCCTTCTCAGTAATTAAATTTTCAAACTCCACAGCTTTATTAATAACCGTAGTGTGGTGCTCTTCAGCGTACTGTTTTAATTTTTGATAGCTATTTAAATATACCATACCATTTATTTTGGTGCAAGTTAAAGGGAAAAGAGATCACGAGTATTTGAGTTTTCTAAACACAGCACCTAATATTTTAAACATCAATGTTAATTAGTATCCCTTACTTGTTAATAATTACTAAGATCATTAGCTGAAAAACCGGGGGATGTTTTAACAATTTGTTAGACCTTCGAAATAAATTCAAATCATGGAAGATAAATTATTAGATATAGGATGCGATGGGGGGTCTATCATATTACAAAGAGTTTTATTACATGGTGTTTTTTTATTTAAAATTAAGAGCTCGGAATTTTTCAGTGAAGCAACCGAAAAGTCTACTACATATCTTAATATTGATGATGCGTGGTGTGGTTTAAAAGAGAATTGTCCTCACTGGCATCAACTATATTTAGTGTCTATAAGTGCCCAGATGGTGGATATATTAAAGAATGACTATATCTACATCACCAACAAAAACGAACATACAAAAGATCGCTGGCTCGAACAACTAATAGGATACGGTCTCGGCTTCTGACATATTAGGCTCCAATAAAGACGTTTTTAAACAGTTGTATTCAATTGGTTTATTAAAAGCGATGTTTTCGATCTGAAATTAAAATAATGGAATTAACGCCGTTAAAATTGGTTGAAGCTTTTGTTAAGATAGGGTGATTCGATCTTTTAATCAAACCCTTCACTAAAAAACTCGCGTAAAGAAATATTAAAGGCTTTAATAACCTTTAAAAGACTTGTGTATCTTAAATCTTCACCTCGTTCGTATCTGCCGAATTGCGCACGTGGGATTTCATGTTTGTAGGCAAAATATTCGTAATTACTAAATCCAGCTTTGATTCTTAAAGCTTTAATTCTATCACCAAGCTTTTTCAATTCTTCCTGTGTAGCTTGCAATTTATCGCCTTTATCATCTTCTGCCATGAAGTAAAATAAAGTAATGCCCGTTGCTTATATTACCATTAATAAATTCATACTAATTAGTAGTAAATTTTATATGTTTGTTTAAACCAAATCACAGTTCTTCCAATTCGAGGACTTTAATATTCACTATTGTTCTTGTTGCCAATTTCTGTTTAAGGTTGAGATTTATTTAAAAATTAACTGATAATAGGTATGTACAAAAAATTACTAATCGCAATTCTAATCTTTCATAGTTTAGGGGTTGCTGCCCAAACAAGAAAAATCGCTACTAATCAACCATTATTTATAGCGACAAAGCAGTTAGCATGGTGGTTTAAATATTGGACGCCTTCAGATGCAAAAGCACCTTTGGTTTCGCTAATTATACAAAGGCAAGTTTGCGGAATTGCAGATGCTGAAACCTACCTTGAAACGGTAGCAACGGATTTAAAAAGCCGACAAATAGTTTTTCAAGCATTCTATGACCTTACGCGAGGTGACCGCGATTATTTGTTTCTTAATTTGAAGAATCTGGGTTTAACGGCCGTAAATGCACGGGTAATTACAGATTATATTATAGCCAATTACCCTATCAAACAAGAAGCGCCGGTGCTAACCAATAAAGAAAAACAAGAACAAGAAAGAGCCGAAGCACTTAAAATAAAGGAACAAAAAACACTTGACACAATTCTTTCAAAAAACTACGACCTAATAAACTATCAAAACTTATACGAGCAATTTTACTCTAAATTGAAAAGTGCCGTTAAAGGCAGAATAGATAACAATTATGTGAAAGATTTTCCATCAATGGGTACAATTGATCAGCAATTTAAAAAGGTAGTTTTTAATAGCATATTATTCCCCGATTACAAATCGGTTAAAGAATTTAGTAAATCATTCAAAGGTTATTATGAATATAAGGTTGTCTATAATTATCACTTGGTAGAAAATTATCCGGGCATGAATGAGGAAGAAACTCAAGAGAACGCCGAGTTACTTGAAGGTCCCGAAAGTGATAAATTATTTGAACAACTTCATTTACAATTGCCAATTATTGAAATACCTGTAAAGTTTCAAGCTCTATATGAACTTAAAAAAGTTGATGCTCAACACGAATCGGCATTTTTTAAAGATTTAAGTATTGATATGGTAAGGGGCATAACAGTGGTGAATATTAAAAAGGGTAAAATATCATACTTGCGGTTTCCTCCATTACCAAAACTTGAATCCTTAATAGCGGATAAAATTGAGAGCAAGCCAAACGGGAAGTATATTGTAAAATATGAATTTGGAAATTTTCTGAATGATGGTATAAACAGCATAGTCGTTGATGAGGTTAAATAGGTTAATAGATATAAAACTCAAACATCTTATTTTTGACACACAGGCCACGGTTTAACATGGTTAAACTCCCAGTTGTAACTATCTATATAAAATAGTAGCTTTAAACACTTAGCAACGCTTCGGTTGCTATTGTGATAAGGTTTAGGTAAAAACCCCCAATGTGCGAGACAAATGGGGGTTTATTATTTTTATGTACATTAGTGTAAGACCTTATTAACCTAAATAGACAAAATCACAAAGGAAAAATCCTGAGTTCCATATAGCGCGAATCCTACAATTAACACTGTATCTGATGATACGATATGCAAAGGTTGACGGACAATTAAAAGAACCGACTCCGGGATCAAAAGGCATATGCCCTGGCTGCGGAAATTTACTTATTGCCAAATGTGGCTCGATAAAAATCCATCATTGGGCGCATAAGCAAAACTTGGACTGCGATCCTTGGTGGGAGCCAATTACTCAATGGCATTTGGACTGGCAAAACAATTTCGCACCGACATGGCGCGAGGTAATTTTTCAGGATAAGGAATCGGGAGAGTTTCACAGGGCTGATATTCAAACGCCACAAGGTGTTACCATAGAATTTCAACACTCCCCTATATCACTGAAAGAACTCGAAAGTCGTAATGCATTTTACAAAAAGCTGATCTGGGTAGTAAACGCAAAACCGATTAAGGGCTTATACATAACTAATTCTACGCCAAATCCTCAATCTCCTTTATTAGCAGATTATAATTTTTCGGTTGACCCTAATGGCTTTACTAATTTTGTTCATTTTTATTTAAAGGAGGGATCTCGCGGTTATGACCCTCGGAGAGCGGCGAGGATGTATAGCCTTGATGACCGTGAATTGCAGTTAGTAGCGGAAGAACACTCTAAAAGCCCACAACTATACTACCTTTTTAACTGGAAGCACAAACATAGAGCTTGGCTCAACTGTAGGGCACCTGTCTTCCTTGACTTTGGCGATGAATTGTTATACTGGATCAAAAGAAGAACACAAGAACCTTTTCCGCTGTTTTATTTACAGGTAGTAAAGAAAGAAGACTTTTTAGCTAAGTACTCCGGTCTAACGGATGGTTAACCGAGCAAGGAATGTGTGTAAGATTTCCTTTAATTTCTTTTGTTTGCAGGTGTTTTGTTACTTATTTGTTACTCAGTAAAACAAAAACACCTGTAACTTATTAAATTACAGGTGTTTATTATTTAATTTCAGTAGCCCGTAGGGGAATCGAACCCCTGTTTCAAGAATGAAAATCTTGCGTCCTAACCCCTAGACGAACGGGCCTTGTCGATTCAAAAAACTCCATTTAGAATCTTTCGTTTCGGGATGGCAAAGATATAGCTTTAAGACAAGTTTTAAAATAATTTTTTAAAAAATATTTTAGCCCTTTATAACAGTGTGATAATTAAGTCATAAAAACAATTTGACGGCTTATCCATTGTAATTCTTAGAGCCAATTGTTATACATTTATGTTGAATCAATAAAAAATTGTAAGGTTTTTTATCTGCCACGACTAAAATTCAGCCATTCAATAATTTATAAAACCGTATTAACCACTTGATAATAACCAGGTGACATGAAAACCTTCGACGCAATTGTAATAGGATCCGGTCAGGCAGGTGGGCCTTTAGCCAAAAAATTAGCCCTGTCCGGCAAAAAAACTGCCTTAATAGAACGAAGATACGTAGGTGGAACCTGCGTAAACGACGGATGTACACCTACTAAAACCTGGGTAGCTTCGGCCAAAGCGGCTTATACGGCCTCAAAAAGTCATGATCTTGGCATCGAAATTAAAGGCTTTAAGGTTAACATGGGTCAACTCCAGAAGCGAAAGGATGATGTGGTATCACTGTTTCGTAACGGAAGTCAGAAAGGCATTGAGGCCACAAAAGGATTGAGCCTGATATTTGGCGAGGCCACATTTACTGGTCCAAAAACTATTTTGGTAAAACTGAATGACGGGAAAACAGAAGAAATGAAGGCTGACCTGATCTTCATGAATACTGGTTGCCGCCCAATTATACCTGAGATAGAAGGATTAAAGGATACTGGTTATCTTACTTCGACCTCCATATTGGAATTGACCAAAATCCCGGAGCATCTGCTTGTTATTGGCGGAAATTATATCGGACTGGAGTTTGGGCAGATGTTCAGACGGTTTGGGAGCAAGGTCACGATAGTAGAAAAATCAGCAAGAATTGTATCCCGTGAAGATGAAGACGTATCAGAGAAATTAACCAGCATTCTTGAAGAAGAAAAGATCAAAATAATTGCCAATTCTGAAGCTGTAAAATTTAAAGAAACAGGAAAGGGAAATGTATCAGCTACAATTAAAACTAATGGGAAAGAGCAGAAGATAAAATGCACGCATGTGCTCATTGCCATAGGCAGAAAACCCAATACCGAGGTTCTTGCACTTGAAAAAACTGGCGTAGAAACAGATGAGCATGGCTTTATCAAAGTTAATGATAAGCTTGAAACCAATGTGGGGGGCATTTATGCTTTAGGCGATGTAAAAGGCGGCCCCGCGTTTACGCATATTTCTTATAATGATTTTACCATCATATACCGTAACCTGGTGAAGGGCGAAAATCTGAGTATTAAAGACCGGCTTGTGCCTTATTGTATGTTCACCGATCCGCAATTGGGAAGGATAGGATTGGATGAAACAGAGGCGAAGAAACGAGGCCTGAATGTTAAAGTTGCCAAATTGCCAATGGATCATGTGGCCCGGGCGATTGAAACAGGTGATACCCGCGGGTTTATGAAAGCCGTTGTTGATTCGCAAACGAAAAAAATATTGGGTGCAACGGTGTTGGGGCAGGAAGGCGGCGAGATCATGACCATACTGCAAATGGCGATGGAGGGCGGCATCACTTATGAGCAGATACGCTACTTCATATTTGCCCATCCGCTGTATGCCGAATCATTAAATAACCTTTTTATCACCATCGAGGAGTAGGCCGCCATGATAAAGGTTGAGCAACTGAGCAAACATTTTGGCAGCATTAAGGCCGTCGATGATATCTCTTTCGGGGTAAACGATCATGAAAAACTGATCCTGCTTGGAACAAGCGGCTGCGGGAAGACAACTACCCTGAAAATGATCAACCGGCTGATCGAACCCACATCAGGCAGTATATTCATTGATGGCAAGAATATCCATGATCAATCCCCTGAAATTTTAAGGCGAAGTATTGGTTATGTACTACAGAATAACGGTTTATTTCCGCATTATACAGTTGCTGAAAATATTGCCATCGTACCTCAATTATTGAAATGGGATGAAAAGCGCATTGACAATCGAATTGCTGAATTGATAGAAAAACTCCATCTGTCAAAAGACCAGCTTAAAGCGTATCCGAATGAATTAAGTGGTGGTCAGCAGCAGCGCGTTGGTTTGGCGAGGGCATTGGTTGCCGATCCACCTGTGTTATTGATGGATGAGCCCTTTGGCGCACTGGATAATGTGACCCGCTCAAAAATCCATGCTGAGTTTAAGGCTTTAGATGAACTGAAACGAAAAACAATCATCATGGTGACCCACGATGTGCAGGAAGCTTTTGAACTGGGCGACCGCATTTGCCTGATGGATAAAGGAAAGATCGTGCAGATCGGTACACCTACCGAGTTGTTATACAAACCGGCTAATCATTTTGTCGAATCATTTTTAAAAGAGCAACGACTGCAACTGGAGTTCAAGGCAGTCCGCATTAAAGATATCTGGAGTTTGCTGCCACATACCAGGAAAGCAGGAGATACTAATCTGTATGCTGATATATCCGTATGGTCGGGGATGGAGAGTTTTAAATTGAAGCAGGCCGATCACCTGAATATTACTTATGAAGACGAAACACGAGCGGTAGGCTTTGAGCAGTTGGTAACCGCATTTTACAAATACCAAAACGGCCGCAAGCATGAATGAGCATCAGCAAACTTTATGGGAGTTTATGCGGCAGCAAAGCGATAAGCTGCTGATGCAAACTCTGCAGCATATCGGCCTCACTTTTATTTCACTGATCATCGCTGTTGTGATCGGTCTGCCTTTGGGTATTTGGATAACACGAAGAAAATCCTTTTCAGGAATTGTTTTGGGCATAGCCGGGGTTTTGCAAACCATCCCCAGCATTGCGCTTTTGGGTTTTATGATCCCATTGCTGGGCATCGGTGCAAAGCCCGCCATCGTTGCTTTATTATTGTATGCGCTTTTGCCCATCATTCGCAATACCTATACAGGGATAACCGGTGTTGATGTCGCCGTAAAAGAGGCTGCCCTGGCAATGGGGATGGATAAATGGCAAATACTGTTTAAAGTAGAATTGCCTTTAGCTATGCCCGTTATATTAGCCGGTATACGTACCGCAACAGTTATAAATGTCGGAGTAGCTACATTAGCCTCTTACATTGCAGCAGGTGGTTTGGGCGAATTTATTTTCGGCGGTATCTCGCTAAACAACACCAATATGATATTGGCCGGAGCCATACCCGCTGCCTTGCTGGCTATCATATTTGATTTTTTGCTGTCGCGGCTACAGTATCTCAATCTAAGGAAAATAAAGACTGCCACTGCAACTCTACCACTGCTACTCTTAATCCTGGCGTCCTTTTACTTTATCCCTTCTGCATATGGTGGTAAATTAACAGCAGGTTTTACCCCCGAATTCATGGGACGCCAGGATGGTAACCTGGGACTGGAAAGCAAGTATGGGTTAAAGGTTCACCCCATTGTGATCAGCGATGCAGTAATGTACAAAGCCGCATATGAAAAACAGTTGGATGTGATTAGCGGATACTCTACCGACGGCCGGTTAAAGGCATATGATTTGATCGTTTTGGATGATGATAAAAAAATCTTCCCACCTTATTACGCAGCGCCCATAGTTCGGGAAGATGCTTTAAAACGATTTCCTGATTTGGAGAAAACGCTTAATCTTTTATCGGGTAAGATCATGGATTCAATTATGTCTGATCTAAACTACCGAACAGATTATCTGCATCAAAGTCCTGAAAAAGTGGCTGGAGATTTCTTAAAGTCGCATGGCCTTTTAAAGCCTTCCCGAAACGGTAGCAATGGTATTGTACGCATCGGCTCAAAGATTTTTGGAGAGCAGTATATACTGGCAAGCATGTATACCATGCTGATCAAGGGTTATACCGATTATGATGTATCAACTAAAACCGGTCTTGGCGGCACCAAAATATGTTTTGATGCTTTGAATAATAACCAGATTGACCTGTATCCTGAATATACCGGAACAGGTTTGCTAGCAATATTGCAACCCTCATCAAAAACAATAGATTCGTTAACTGCCGATAAGAATAAAACCTATGATTACGTAGCCAGCGAGTTTGAGAAGAAATATGGCATTAAGTGGCTTAAGCCGATCGGCTTTAACAACGCCTATGCGCTGATGATGCGCGAAAAACAGGCAAAACAGTTACATATTAAAACAATTTCAGACCTGAAAAGGTATTTGGAGAGCAACCAATGATAAAACTTTCCGACAAATACAGAGCGGTGCGGAAACGTACCGAACAGATTTGCGCCCCCCTGCAAACGGAAGATTATGTGGTGCAACCTATCGTGGATGTGAGTCCGCCTAAATGGCATTTGGGGCATACCTCGTGGTTCTTTGAGACTTTCATACTGAAGCCTTATTTTATGGGCTACCAGGAGTTTGACGATCAGTACAATTTTGTTTTCAATAGTTATTATGAGACTGTTGGAACAAGAGTGATCCGTACCGACCGGGGAAATTTAAGCAGACCTACCGTTATCGAAATCTATAAGTATCGCGAATACGTAGATGAGGCAATGGACAAATTTCTGTGCGGCGAAATATCAGATGATGTAAGAGAGCTATTGATACTGGGCCTCAACCACGAGGAACAGCACCAGGAGCTTTTATATACTGATATCAAGTATATACTGGGGCATAATCCTTTGTTCCCGGCTTATTCTAAAGATTATATTTCACCAAAACCATCTGAACCAGTCAATACAACCTTCATAAAAGTGGAAGAAGGTATTTATGAGATTGGTCACCAGGGTGACGGCTTTTGTTTCGATAATGAGTTGGGGCGACATAAAGTTTATTTGAATGCCTATGAAATAAGTCCGGTGCTGGTCACTAACCAGGAATACCTGGAGTTTATAAACGACGGCGGTTACCAAAACTTTCGGCACTGGCATGCGGAAGGTTGGGATTGGGTGAATAAAAACCACGTGGTATCGCCGTTATACTGGCACCAGATCAATGGCACCTGGTATAATTATACCTACAACGGGTTGCAACTGCTGAATCCGAAGGATGTACTGACACATATCAGCTATTTTGAGGCTTATGCCTATGCTGCATGGAAAAGCTTGCGTCTGCCTACAGAATTTGAATGGGAGGCAGCAGCCGGTAAGTTTGATTGGGGTTATCGCTGGGAGTGGACCGAAAGTGCCTACCTGCCTTATCCAGGCTTTGTAAAAGCACCGGGCGCTATTGGCGAGTACAACGGCAAGTTTATGGTGAACCAGCAGGTCTTGCGTGGAGCATCAGAAGTGACATCTCCTGGTCACGGGCGCGTCACATATCGCAATTTCTTTCAGACAAATTTACAATGGCAATTTACTGGCATACGTCTTGCTAAATAAAATAACATAAAAACCTGAAAAACATGGCTATTTATATGCTGCAATCACTACTCAATACCCCGGACAATCTGAAAACCGACCAGTTTTTTGATGACGTCATTAATGGATTAAGGTCGAACCCAAAGCGCCTCAGCTCAAAATATTTTTATGACGCTGTTGGTGATAAGCTGTTCCAGGATCTCATGAATTGCGAGGAATACTATCCAACTAATTGCGAGCTGGAAATATTTTCGACTAAAACAGCTGAGGTATGTACAGCTATCATGGCCGATGGAAGTCCATTTGATCTGATTGAACTAGGTGCAGGTGATGCTATGAAGTCGTCTTATCTGCTCAAATATTTGCTGGAGCAGAATGCAGATTTTACTTATATGCCGATTGATATTTCAGATAATGTGATCTCTTATCTGAATGTAACCCTGCCTGTAACCTTGCCCGGCATAAATATCCATGGGCTTAACGGCGAATATTTTGATATGCTAAAACAGGCTGCAGTTGCATCTGACAGGAGGAAAGTGATTTTGTTTTTAGGTTCCAATATTGGTAATATGCCGGTACCGGATGCAGTCGGTTTCTGTAAAGAATTACGCAGTCACCTGAATGATGGCGATATGGCTTTGATTGGCTTTGATCTGAAAAAGAATCCGGCGACTGTTTTAGCTGCTTATAATGATAAGGGTGGCATTACCAAACGCTTCAACCTCAATTTGCTGGAACGCATAAATCGCGAACTGGGCGGAGATTTCGATCTGACAAAATTTGAGCACTATCCAACTTATGATCCGGAAACAGGCGCCTGCAAAAGTTACCTGGTTAGCCAGGAAGACCAGATCGTAAGCATTGGTCGCAAGCATATTCATTTCCAAAAGGATGAATATATCTTTATGGAGATATCTCAAAAGTTTACCGTATTACAAACCGCACAGATGGCCGAAAAAGCAGGGTTTAAACCTGTCGACTTATTTTTCGATAACAAAAACTGGTTTTTGGATGCGATCTGGATGGCGGAGTAATAATAAAAAAATGTCATTTCGAACCCGCATGGTTTGGTTGTGCGAAGGTGCGGGTGAGAAAACTTATACAATATGCATAGCGAACTGTGCATGTTGTATAAGTTTTCTCCTCACTCCACCACTACTTTCCCCTTTGTTCGTCGAAATTGATAACGTTTTATAATTACAATACCTTCGGGTTCAATTCAGAATCAATCAATTCACCCACTGGTTTTCCCATCAGCCATTTTTGATGATCATTTCGCTGCCAGCTATGTTTAGGTTCTGATACCCGTGCACCATCGGCTACATAAATTATCGTCATCACCTCGCGCATTTTATCCGACTTATTCCCCGGAGCATTATGAATAGTAAAGCCTCTATGAAAAGTAGCATCGCCGGCCTTCATGGTTTGTGCCCGGGTTATCGGGAATTTTTCTTTTTGCACATAATCATCAAAAGCCGATTCCGACTCATCAGATATCTCAAAATCAAATACAGCGCCATTTTTAAAAGAGCCTGATGCAAAGGTGAGCATCCCCATATCCACATCAATATCAACTAATGGCATCCAAAGCGTGATTGTATTATTGGTATCGATGGGCCAGTAGTATTGGTCCTGGTGCCATGGGGTGGGGCCACCACCCGCTTCTTTAAATAGTGCCTGATCGTGGTAGATACGCACATTCTCAACTCCCATCAAATCGGCTGCAATTTTTCCCAATCGTTTTGATAAAACAAATTCTCTTACCCCTTCATCACACAACCACAAGTTCATGATCTGCAAAAAAGCTTTGCCGTAGGTGTCCCTGTCGGCCATTTTGCGCTTTTCAGTATTGTACTTTTCGGCGGCGTTTACTATGATGGGGCGGTAAAAAGCTATTTCATCAGCTGATAATACCCCATGAACGAGAGTGTGGCCTTTCTCCTGAAATTCATTGATATTGACCTGATTTACAGGCTTTAGGTTGTCCAGTCGGGGTAATTGAGAGGTAATACTCATGGGATTGAGGTTTGTAATCAAATTTAACCGGGTAGAAAACTAAAAAAAATGACAACAATGGTTGAAAGGTGGTGTATATTATCATTATATTGCATTCTCTCAATTATTAAACCAAAATAACCTATGATAAAAGCTTCTTACGAAGTTCTTCAGCCCTCCAGCGGGCATTCGTTCCTGATCCGGACCTTCGGAAAGACAGCGTTCGATGCTCCTTATCATTTTCACGAAGAATACGAACTCACCTATATCGTGCACGGCCATGGCAAACGCTATGTAGGCAGCCACATGGAAGACTTTTCAAGCGGCGACCTGGTATTGCTTGGCGCCTGCCTGCCCCATTGCTGGAAACTGGAAGCCGACGGCACCAATCATGAAGATGCCTGTGCTATAGTGATCCAGTTTAGCAATAACTTTTTAGGTGAGGATTTTTTGAATAAGGATGAGCTGAAGGGTATTAAAAAGCTTCTGAAGGAAAGTGCCAGCGGCATTTGTTTTAACGGTGCCACTCGCCCTATTATCAACCGGGCACTGGCACATTTATCAGGAGAGAAGAATAACTTCAAAATGCTCATCCAATTGCTTGAAGTGTTGCAGCGTCTGGCTGTTTCAACCGACTATAAATTATTGGATCAGCACAGAAGCGTTGCCGAGCAATCAAGAGCCGAGCAGGAGCGTATTAACCCGGTTTTCGCTTACCTGGTAGAGAATTTCAGGGGAGACATCTCCCTCGAACAGGCTTCGTACATCGCACATATGACGCCGAATGCCTTCTGCAAATACTTTAAAAAGATCACCCGTAAAACTTTTATGGAAACAGTGATCGAATACCGGCTTAACTATGCCACCCAGCAATTGGTGCAAACTGATAAACCGATATCGCAAATATCATTCGACAGCGGATTTGGCGATGTGTCCCATTTTTATAAAATGTTTAAGCATAAAATGCATCAGAGCCCACTCAATTACCGAAAGAATTTTATGCGTGAATTTGGCTCGGAAGGTATGAGCAGGCTCACGGCTTGAGATTGACTAATTCTTTGCGAAATCAACAGTGTATTCTGATATATAGTCGCTTTTATCACCGTACATATCTTTAAAAAACAACCGGGCTTCCTGACCAAGCTTTACCGATGAATATTTGTTTTTCGGATTGGCTGAGGAATCAATAGGCTGCAAAGAAGGATACCAGATGATGTGCCCCGGCTTATTTAAAAGCAATTTTGGTGTGCTCCATTGTTGGGAGTTATTTTCGGTTCCCAGGTCTGCATTTTTATTGAACGAAATATAGATGCTGCTGCCTTTCCATGACGGCCCTTCGGCTTTCGCCATCAGCATCACCCAGGCATGCAGGTAAGTATTCCAGCTAACGGATGGCCCCCAGAAGTATTTTCCTTTTGGCGATGATGCCGGTCCGCCGCCTGATGTTAACGGTATTTGTATAGAGGAGATCGGTTTGCCGATTCCATTGTATGTTGCGTTAAATCCTTTACCATCCCATCGTTTACCTTTTCCCTGCGGATCATCCAGATCGCTTAATGGAATTCGTGCAATACTGATGCACTGCCCGGCCCATTCTTTTTTAGGGTCATAAGTCGACCGTTTATATATTCCCGGATAACCATATTCTCCATAAAACAGGTACAGGTATTTGCCGTTGGCCACAGCAGAGGGATCACCAGTACCACCTGCAAAGTTAGCCGCGGTGTTATCAGGGTGCAGGATTAGCCGTGGCTGTTCGTCCTCAATAAATATCCCGTTGTTTTTCCAGCTTCTGCCACCATCAACAGATTTCATAATACCTATTCGGCACACTGCCGATGGAGATGATGGACCTTTAAGTCCCTGCGGCCACTTTACATTTTTATAACCCTTACCTGTTTTTGTATCGTAAGGTAAAGTAGCCGGATAATTTTCATTATGGTAAAGCGCAAAAAGTGTTTTTCCGCTTTGATCGGTGCTGTCCTGGTAAATTGACTCAAACCAAACAGCGCCATGCAAACCGGGAGTTCCCGGTGGAGTGTTAGGCGGCATTTTTGGAGCGGTGAATTCGTCCTCTTTATGATTGAAAGCTTCATCGATATGACTGCCATCGGCAAATTTTAAATTGTTTGACGGCCCCCAAAGCGGGTCTTCACCATATTTTCCGGGAAAAATGCGGAAGGTATCGGCCACCCAAACTTCTGACATATTGCAATCCACAAAGGAATTGAAGACAAATCTTTTGGTTGGCGTCAGGGTAAATTTAAAGCCTTGCCAGGTTATGCCTTTTTTCTTTGGAATTATAAATGCAGTGATCGCCAGCAATATTATAGCTGTGCATAATGCGACTATTGTTGTTTTTCCTTCTATGCGCATTATGCTAATTTATAAAAATTAGTTTTCTACGGGCATTTCGCGCAATTGCTTTGGCGTCATTTTTTCATAACCGGCAGGAGTAGAGAATATGCCCGGCGGCACCGGTTCGAATTTAATCTCCTTTACAATAGTTTTGGTCAGCAAGCCATTGGTGCTGGTAGTAAATGAAAGTGGAAATCCCTTAGCAGTATCAAGGGTCATTGTCAACGAGTTCGGGATAAGATGTATCTCTTTGGTAAACCATGCCTCGTCGGTTTCTCCGGTTACCTTGTTGGTCAGCACATATTTTAGTGCTTTGTGATGAGCGATGGTTTGCGTATCAACACTGGCAACATAGCTATAACCCAGCTTTGCAGGCGACTCTTCATCCTGGTCAGCTTTACTGTAGTCTATAACGATTTTCTTATCGCGCGAGGTTAGCAAAACCCGCATAAAATTGGTAGGCTTATGGGTGATGATGGTTGTCGATTCTTCATTCATCTGCTGAATGCTTACTGTGGAATCGCCTTTGAAATACACTTTGGCAGTTTTGGGCAGATAGATCGCGAACCGTTTCAAGCTGTCAGGTAATTTGTATTCAAGTTCATAAGTGATAGAGCCTTCAATTACCTTTTTGTGGCTACATGAATAAAGTAATGAGGTTAATAGAATGAAATATAAAACGACTTTTTTTACCGGCATGATGAATAGTATAAGGCGGCAAAGTTATCAAAAATGCTGATATGCACCTTGTACACAGATTTGACAACTTTCAAAAAGTTGTCAAATCTTATCTCCCACAACACGTGAAAACGCCCCTTTGCAAATCCGTAAAATTACGCATACAATCCCGTAGAGATACTAATGGCAGAGCCATGGTAACGATATAATTTTGGTTATTCATTAACCCGTACCATTATGAGCAAGCTAACTTACATCGAAACCTGCCCCTTAGACCAATTCATTTTGAGAAAAGTATTATCGCGTTACGGCACTTCATGCGAAGTGAAATGTACGGATAGCAGTATCGCCGTTTTGAGCCTGCTGTCGAGCCGTAGTCTGAGCGTCAAAAACATGCCGGATATGATCGTGCTGGATATTTATAACCCTGAGATTAATGTTTGGGATTTCCTTGACAGGATAAAATGGTTATACCCCACTTTCCCGAAGCCACTTGAAATATATATATTATCCGCCAGCAAATTTGCATCCGACGTTGAACGCGCAAGAAAATATTGGTTTGTAAAAGCTTTTATGCTGAAACCGGTGACCAAAGAAATGATCATCGACCTGATCAATAAAAAGCAAGGTAACACACGCCGTTTTCCTATGCTGGAGTCGGTTAATTAACTTTAGTCAACTTTACCTTCTACGTTCAACAGAATGTAGGTGGTATGAGGAATGCCCAGCGTTTTGCCGGGAGTAATGTCCAGGTAGTGCATCAGGTAGCCATTCACAATACCGCGCATTACCTTTTCATAGCTGTCTTTAAGTTCAGACGCAAGTGGTACTACCGAATTTCGGAAGACCATTTTCCCGTTGTCATCTACATAAACATACATAATGTAGCTGAAGGCTTCATAGGCTTTATGAATGGTGATATTATATTCCGGCTCCATGTATGCCTCAGATGGGTCGACCTTCTCAATTGGCGTTGACTCATGTTGCACCTTCTCCACTTTTATCAGTGGCGAAATACTTTTGAGCATCGCCGGTTCGCGGGCAGCAAATGAACTATCGGGATTTACACTTGTTTGAGCTATTCTTTTCCGGATAAAGGCGGTATCCTTTTTGCCGGGTAAGCCCATCGCTTGTATTTTTTTAGGATCTTGAGATTTGATATACTTATCTGAGTAAAAAGTCAGGATAACCTTCGAGCCCTCGTCGTCATCTTTTATTACTTTTTCTTCAACCCGCAAAGCTTGTACTACCATGCTGTCTGTAGTCAGCTTTTTTAGTTTGAACCAGGCATCCACCATATTAAAGATGGAATCGTGATCCCAGTAAACATGAAAGCCATAGTACCGCTTATTTTTCGGGCTGAACACATTTACTGAATCATCCGAAACGAATGATAGCTTCCAGAGCGGCTCTAGTTGGTAGCCATGATTGTTGAACTGCAAACCGTTAGTGTAGACTCGCTTTACTTCGACAAAATGAATGTCCTTAAAATCCCCAAACCGCAGGCCTGCACGACGGAAGTTTTTACACGAAAAACATAGCAGGATAAACAGTAAAGGCAGGTAAAAGCGGGGCTGTATCATAAATCGGCTCAAAATACTTAAAAATCAATAATCTTTGAATAAATTGCTTTGTATTCTAACACCTGGAGCATGAAGAAGTTATTTCAATCTATCTTATTCGTGTTGTTAGCCTTAATTGCAAGCCATGCTGTCGCACAGCGCAAACAGGTATTGCTGGATTCTTACTTTAATAATGAGCATAAGAAAGACGACGCAGGCAGGAGCATATCCTATCACTACAAATGGAACGAGATAGACAATGATGGCTTTTCAATCTTTAAAGAGGCCTTTAAAAATGCCGGGGCCAGCGGAATAACTATGCTTTATCGTGCTCCCGATCCTGATGTTTTGGCATCAGCTGATGTTTACATTATCGTCGATCCGGATACAAAAAAGGAAAGCCCTAATCCAAAATACATTAACCAGGATAATGTAGAAACGATCCGCAATTGGGTGAAACAAGGTGGCGTATTGTTGCTGATGGCCAATGACAGTGCCAATGTAGAATTAAAGCATTTTAACACACTTGCTGAGCGCTTTGGGATCCACTTTAACGACGATCTGCGTAATCATGTAAAAGATGATGCGCATTTTAACGATGGCGCCTTAATGGTCAATCCCGGTAACCCTGTACTGGTAAGTGCCAAAAAGATATTTATGAAGGATATATGCTCGCTTACACTCAGTTTCCCCGCCGAGCCTGTATTGAAGGATGGAAATGCGGTAATTATTGCGGTTTGTCATTACGGGGCAGGTACCGTACTGGCTGTGGGCGATCCATGGGTGTATAACGAGTATACCAATGGTCGTTTGCCGAAGGGTTTTGATAATGACAAGGCGGTGAATGATCTGGCGCACTGGTTGATACAGCAGATACCGGAGGAGTAGGTCTGAACTATGTGCGAGGTGTTATGCTGAGGCACTCGAAGCATGGTGGACAAAGGCCTTTACGCACTACACTTCGAGTACCTCAGTGTGACACCCTTTTTAGATTATAACAATAGTGTATCCACCCTGTGCGCATGCACAATACTATCGCAAGGTGACCAGGAGAAGATCGTAAACCTGCCATCCTGCGAAGCAACTAATGCAAACGCATCACGCTGATCGTATACAAATTGAGCAGCAGCGAAATGACGAGTGCCGCCATCCTGGCCCGGGGCCATTAATTGAGCCTCGCTGTCGATGATAGGCTCGGTCACCATAATTTCTTTAACGGTCTCATTGCCGTGTGGACGCGTAATTTTTGCACCAAATGCCAAAAGCTCGTGGCGGTCGTTGAGAATGGTTGCACCGTCAACAGCTGTTAGTCCCGCAACACAATCGATTTCTTTCGAAAGCTCTTCCTTCCATAAGGTCAGGTTGCGGTCGTTTATATTTTGCGTCATTAGTCTGGAGAGGCCGTTAAATGAAGGTGAAATCGCGTAAGAAATAGGATCAATGATCGATTCGCGCCATTTATCACTATCGGACGGTACAATTAATAACAGCCCACCGTGACCGTGTGCACGCATAGATACTGCCAGCTGTACATGTACATTCACCGGATTATTCCACGATAATTGCGATGAAAAGCCCAGCAACGATGATAGCAGAGCAGGGCAATCGGGCACATTAATACTCTCCTCATCTACAACCTTTACTTCGTCACCCTTTAAAACAGCTACGTTTACAAATTTACCGAACCCATCTATTCGACGATGTTTGATCACCAGTAAGCCCGGCTCAACAACCTCCAGTACAAAGCAAAATCCCGGAATGTCGTGTGTGGTCCCCCAAATGTATAAGTTACCATCTTCCTGCCAAACGCCCAGGTGAATACCTGACCGCTCTACCGCAGGTGCTAATTTGATTAAAGCTTCAGTGGTAAGTGCAATGCGTTGCTCAAAAACCAAAGGGTGAGATGACTGTGCTGGCGGAAGAAATGCCAGTGATATTTTTGGCGAACGGCCTTCTTCCTTTCTCAGGCTGGTCCAGAATGCGGTATCAACAATCGCCTCTATGGTGCGCTTATCTGGCTGGCAGGCTACCCCGTCTTCACCGCGTTTGCCGGCCTCGGCTATCTGTAATGCAAAATGCGATTCGATTGCCCCCGATACCAAACGTGCCGCTTTATAAGAAGTTTCACTTATCATTGACCTGATCCCTGTGTTCATAGTTAGATTGAGAAAAATTAGAATCCCCTAATTTAACCCAATTTACTTTGCCGCTACGCTGAGCCAACAAAATATTACTTTAAAATGCCTTTTTTCGGTGAGCTTTACAAACCACTTACGGTATCGGTCAGTTTTTTTAGCTGAGGTTCGTTTATGATCCGGATATTTTTACCTGTTGCTTCTACCAGCTTTTCATCTGCGAACTCGTTCATCACTTTAAAAAGCGTTTCATAAGACGCCCCGGCATAGGAGGAGAGGTCCTGCCGGGTAAGTTCGATGCCGATAGAACCATCAGTATTTATTCCGAATTGGTTCTTGAGATTGATAAGCGCTTGAGCAATTCGTCCTTTCACAGGCATATGCACCAGGTTACGGACACGCTTTTCCGATTCCTGCAGCTCATTGGCCATAAATCGCATCAGTTTATAGGTGAGGTCGTTGTTTACATGCAAGGTTGATTCAAAAAACGCCATCTCGATATAACAAACCACCACAGGCTCTAATGCGGTGGCTGAAACCAGGTAGTTTAAATCGTCTCCCAAGCCAGTATGACCCAGTATTTCACCTGCTTTTGCAAAGCGAATGATCAGGTCTTTTTCGTTGTCCCACTTCTTATGCACCTTCACATTGCCCGAATAAAGAAAGTAGATGCCTTTTACAGGCTCACCTTCCTGGAAAATTGCGTGACCTTTTTTAACAGAGACATTCTGCTTATGTGCTGCAATGGCAGGAAGCCAGTCTTTAAGGCAAAGACGGCACATAAAACAGCTTTTCAGATCGCACCCGTTATTGTTTTTCATTTCCCGGGTACAATATTAAATTTTTCGGATGAAATTATTCGTTGCAGCTTTTCAGATAGCTTTCAATCGACCATCGGCCTGAACCTATGATGGCAAATACAACCAGCAATATCAACGCAACGACTGATGATGCCAGGTCGGTATTAAACGGTGACTGCAATATATTGATGAAGAACACTGCCCCGAACACTACCGGTATCTGCATTATTGCTGAGAAACGCGTGAGTATTCCAATAGCAATTAGCGTTCCGCCTACCATATGCACAAATGTGACGTAATAGACTAATAGCATAAGCAGCCAGGGAGCTACTGTAATGTCTGTTCGGCTTTCGATAAGCGATTGCAAGTTGGCCGTATTATCCATAAAGCCAAGCCCTTTTAACAATAAAAATACGCCTAAAAGTATGCGGATAATATCCAGGAAACGGGGGTGGTGAGTATCGCCCCATTTCTCTATTCTGTGGATCACGTTCATGGTAAAATCTCCTTTGTAACAAGTTTTTGACAAACTGTTAATTCAAATATAACGAAAACTTTACATTACTCCAAGAAAATTATGGGTTAAAAATCTGTTTTATAAATCAATTATAAATCTTGTTTAAACAATATAAATATGTTTATTAAAAGTAATTTATGCTGATAAAATATTAATTAAACAATGTTTTAATTTGACAGTTCTAAAATTCTTTGTTACTTTTGCATCAAATTTCACGGCGACATCAAAACTTTTTATCCGCCGGTAAATTCTCCTTTTATAATACACGATGAAACCATCATGAGTCACCATATAAAAGATAAATCAAACTGCTCATGATAGCTTCATTACCGCTAAAAGCAAATTATTGCAATGAAAATTACAGGATACGCAAACGGCATTCCTATCTCGCCTTTATTAAATTCTTTGCCCGGGACTAAAGAGGATGCCAAAAAAAGTGTTGTTTTAAAGAAACGGCTTATCACTATCTCGCTCTTATGTATAGCGGTAGCCGTGGCGATAAGCTTTATTGCCAAATTTTTGGTTACTCTGATCAACCTGATCACCAACATCTCTTTTTACGGAACTTTCTCTTTAAAATTCCAAAGTCCGGCCTATAACCATTTGGGTGTGTGGGTGCTTATTATACCTGCTATAGGTGGTATAGTAGTTGGCCTGATGGCTTTGTATGGCTCAAAAGCAATACGCGGGCACGGCATACCGGAGGCAATGGAACAAATATTGGTTAATCAGAGTAAAATAAAACCTTTAATCACATTTCTAAAACCAGTATCATCAGCAATTGCAATCGGAACCGGTGGCCCGTTTGGTGCTGAAGGTCCAATTATTGCAACGGGGGGCGCATTAGGCTCAACTCTTGGCCAGCTATTCAAAATAACTTCTAACGAGCGGAAGATCATTCTGGCAGCAGGTGCAACTGCAGGTATGGCGGCTATATTCGGTACGCCGATTGCAGCGGTTTTCCTTGCTATTGAATTGTTGCTGTTCGAATTTTCTCCTAAAGCTATTCTGCCGGTTGCTTTGGCATGTATTACCGGCGCTGCGGGACACCACCTGCTGTTTGAATCAGGACCAGTATTCCCTATGCCGGACGTTGCGGTTCCGAACAATATTGCACTGGCCATTTACAGCTTTATGGGTGTCATTATTGGCTTCCTCGCGATGTGGCTCACAAAAGCCGTTTACTGGATTGAAGATGCATTTGAACGATTACCTATACACTGGGCGTGGTGGCCTGCAATTGGCGGTTTGGCTGTTGGTGCTGTAGGTTATTTCGCGCCGCATACGCTGGGTGTAGGTTATGATAATATTACCAATCTTTTATCCGGTAGCTTTCCACTAACCATTATATTGAGTTTGTGCTTCTTTAAATTTATCTCATGGGCAATTGCATTGGGCAGTGGAACCTCAGGTGGTACACTTGCGCCATTGTTAACTATGGGCGGAGCAGCAGGCGCAATTCTAGGCATCGTGGTTTCAAAAAACTTTCCGGAAGTAGGGATCAGCATACCCATGGCAGCATTGATCGGTATGTCGGCTATGTTTGCAGGTGCATCAAGAGCTTACCTTACCAGTATCACTTTTGCGCTTGAGGCTACTATGCAATCGCACGCATTGTTACCTTTATTGGGGGCATGTACAGCATCCTACCTTATCTCATTCTTCCTGATGGAAAATACCATCATGACCGAAAAAATTGCCCGCCGCGGAGTTTTTACGCCGGATTCTTTCGAGCCAGATCTGTTGCAGGCTTTAACAGTAGCGCAATTGATGAACGAAAGCAACGTAGTACTAGCCTCGCAAAACCCTATCAAGGAAGTAAAACAATGGCTGGAAGAAAGCCACGATCAAAGCAACTACTTTATGACGGTAGATAATGACGGTTCTTATTCTGGTATTTTGAAGCGGACTGATCTGTTCTCTCCCGGAGTAAAAAGCGATCATACCATAAAAGACATCTTAAAACCGGTGCATTTCTTCCTGAAAAATAATGACAGCTTGCGTACTGCGGTAGAAATAATGGCGAAACATCATACCGAAGCACTCCCTGTTATAGCTGCAAAGGGCGGTAAGATAATGGGTATGCTAACCTATCCGGATGTATTGACAGCCTACAGGCATCATATAGAAGAAAATGAGACTGCAAACACCCAAATATCGCTCAAACGCCGCCGGATGAAAATGCTGATCAAAGGAAAAAAATTGATCCATATCACCGACGTTCCAAAATAAACGACTCTATAGTTACCTTGATTAATGAGAAAAATGCTTCCCTGGACAGGAGGCTTTTTTTGTTTTTAAGCTGTCCGTGATTATTGTTTAAAATAAATTTGATAATTTATAAGTGTAATTTATACATTTATAACCGCAGAAAACCTGAATTAAATTAATACCAAGGCAATAAAAAAAATTTAAATTAGTTGGCTCTATAAACCATCTAAAAAAACGATTACGCCGTATGCTTTTGTTGGGCATTGATATTGGAACATCATCCGTTAAGGTAACCGTTGTTGATTCGGCTACGCAAACTGCTATAGCCTCTGCGCAATACCCGGACACCGAAAGCCCGATATTGGCGCATCAGCCTGGTTGGGCCGAGCAATCGCCTGATATGTGGTGGCAGCAATTGCAGCATGCAATCCAGTTATGCAACAACAGCGGCAAATACAATCCGCATGATATTGCAGCTATTGGTATAGCTTACCAGATGCACGGTTTGGTATTGGTGGATAAAAATCAGCATGTGCTTCGCGATAGCATCATCTGGTGCGATAGCCGGGCTGTGGAAATCGGCAACAAGGCTTTCGAAGCCATTGGTGAAAAGAAAAGCCTGAAGCATCTGCTCAATTCTCCCGGAAATTTTACGGCATCCAAGCTGGCCTGGGTAAAGGCAAATGAACCTGCTATTTACGATCAGATCGATAAGATCATGCTGCCCGGCGACTTTATCGCCATGAAGCTTTCCGGCGATATCACTACTTCGGTATCCGCCTTATCAGAAGGTATTTTTTACGATTTTATAAGCGATAGTATTTCACCTGACGTACTTAAATATTTTGGATTCAGCAAAAGCCTGTTCCCGGTTATAAAGCCGGTATTCTCCAATCACGGCACTTTATCCAGGTCTGTTGCAGAGAAATTAAGATTAAAGGCAGGCATCCCCATTACCTATAAAGCAGGCGATCAACCTAATAATGCGCTTTCACTAAATGTATTGAATCCGGGTGAGGTAGCAGCAACAGCAGGAACTTCGGGGGTGATCTATGGCGTAAGCGATAAACTGGCTTATGATCCGCAATCAAGGGTGAACACCTTTGCCCATGTGAATTATACAGAACGGCAAAAGCGATTAGGCGTATTGCTCTGCATCAACGGCACAGGCAGACTATATAGCTGGATCAGAAGCGTCTTCGGCTCAACCTTAAGTTATGCCCAAATGAATGAAAAAGCTGCGGATGCGCCTTTAGGGAGCTATGGTTTGAGGATACTGCCATTCGGTAACGGTACTGAACGTATGCTTTGCAACAAACCTATTGGTTCGCAAATGCACCATATCGATTTTAATATTCACAGCCAGGCACATATTTTAAGGGCTGTTCATGAAGGCATTGCCTGCGCATTCAGATATGGATTGGATATTATGCGCAGCAATGGGATGAACCCTTCAGTGATCCGGGCAGGAAATGCCAATCTGTTCCTTAGCGAATTATTCACCCATTGCTTCGTTAACGCAACCGGAGTTCCCGTTGAGCTTTATAATAATGATGGCAGCACCGGAGCTGCGTTAGGAGCTGGGATAGGTTCGCAAATTTATGCGTCACCAGCAGAAGCGTTCGCTCAAATGAAGAGACTAAAGGTAGTAGAACCAACAGGAAACAAGTTTGAACCCGTTTACCACGATTGGAAAAAACTGTTAGAAAAAGAATTATCAGGAACGAGCTAACAGACTTACGAAGTTTTAAAAACTTCGTAAGTCTTAATTACAAAACATCAATCACTAATTCACTAATTCACTAACTCACTAATTCACTCATTGAATAATTATGATACTTACAGGAGACCAAGAATTTTTTAAAGGAATAGGCCAGGTAAAATACGAAGGGCCGCAAAGCGACAACCCGCTGGCATTTCGCTGGTATGATGCCGATAAGATAGTAGCCGGGAAATCGATGAAGGACCATCTGCGGTTTGCCTGCGCTTACTGGCATTCGTTCTGCGGTTCAGGCGCCGACCCGTTTGGCGGACCTACTCATCTGTTCCACTGGGATGAGAAAGCTGATGCTGTTGAGCGTGCAAAAGATAAAATGGATGCGGCTTTTGAGTTCATCACCAAAATGAACCTGCCATATTACTGCTTCCATGACGTGGATGTGGTGGATTATACCAACGATATAAAAGAGAATGATCGCCGCTTGCAAGCCATGGTTGATTACGCCAAGCAAAAACAAGCTGCCAGCGGTGTAAAACTGCTTTGGGGAACAGCCAACCTGTTCTCTCACCGCAGGTACATGAACGGTGCAGCAACAAATCCGGATTTTCATGTGCTGACTCATGCCGCAGCCCAGGTTAAGGCTGCTTTGGATGCTACCATAGCATTAGGAGGTGAGAACTACGTATTCTGGGGAGGCCGTGAAGGCTATATGACCTTGCTGAATACCGACATGAAACGTGAGCAGGAACATTTGGCGCAGTTTTTACATGCATCAATTAACTATGCTCGTAAGCAAGGCTTCAAAGGAACGTTCTTCATCGAACCAAAACCATGCGAGCCAACCAAGCACCAATATGACTACGACGCAGCAACCGTACTAGGCTTTTTACAGAAATACGATCTGCTGAAAGATATGAAATTAAACCTGGAAGTAAACCACGCTACTTTGGCTGGTCATACCTTCCAGCACGATCTGCAGGTAGCTGCTGATGCAGGTTTATTAGGCTCGATTGATGCTAACCGCGGCGATGCACAGAATGGATGGGATACCGACCAGTTTCCGAACAATATTAACGAAGTGGTGGAATACATGCTTATCATCCTCGAAGCAGGCGGCTTTGCTGGTGGTGGCATCAACTTCGATGCAAAGATCCGCAGAAACTCAACTGATCCGGCTGATCTGTTCTACGCCCACATTGGAGGTATGGACATATTTGCGAGGGCGCTTGTTATTGCTGATCAGGTACTGCAAAAGTCAGATTATAAGAAAGTAAGAAAAGATCGTTATGCATCATTCGACAGTGGTACAGGCAAATCTTTTGAAGAAGGAAAAGTGACCCTGGAAGAATTGAGAGATTATGCTGTAGCTAACGGAGAACCTAAAACGTCGAGCGGCAGACAGGAATATCTCGAAAATTTGATAAACCGATATATATAATTTATAATTGTTAAATTAACACATAAAACCAAATTAAACTAAACACCTGAATTAAATGCACACTTTAACCACTGGCGATTATATCGTATTTGTAATATACTTTATAATCGTTGCTTGCTACGGCTACTGGGTATATAAACGTAAACATAATGCCGACGCCACTTCAAAAGACTATTTTCTAGCCGAAGGCTCCCTTACCTGGTGGGCAATTGGTGCATCATTAATCGCCTCCAATATCTCTGCTGAGCAAATGGTGGGGATGAGCGGCTCCGGATTTTCAATGGGACTTGCTATATCAGCCTACGAATGGATGGCAGCAGCCACACTGGTACTGGTGGCCATATTCTTTATACCTGTATATCTTAAAAATAAGATATTTACGATGCCGCAGTTCCTTAGCCAGCGGTATAACGGCACAGTGGCAATGATTATGGCGGTGTTCTGGTTATTACTTTATATCATCGTTAACCTGACCTCTATCCTGTATCTCGGTGCGATAGCTGTCCACGGTATTTCAGGCATCAACTTCCAGGTTTGTATTTGGGGATTGGCCATATTCGCCGTTATCATCACATTGGGTGGTATGAAGGTGATTGGTTATACCGACGTTATCCAGGTATTCTTCCTGATACTTGGAGGCTTGGTAACTACCTATATTGCCGTGACACAAGTAGCAGAACATTTCGGTTCTCCTGGTCTTATAAATGGTTTAAAACTAATGCAAAGCCATGCTGCCGATCACTTTGAAATGATATTTAAACGTGATAACCAGCATTATGCTGATTTACCAGGTTTAACAGTATTGCTGGGTGGCTTATGGATCACCAACCTGAACTACTGGGGCTGTAACCAATACATTACCCAGCGCGCTTTGGGTGCCGACCTGAAAACTGCCCGCAGTGGTATTTTATTTGCAGCTTTCCTGAAATTATTAATGCCGGTTATCGTGGTATTGCCGGGCATAGCAGCATTTATATTGTATAAGGAAAATGTGTTCCATTCACAAATGATGGTGAACGGAGAAGTTAACCCGGATAATGCTTACCCTTCATTGCTAAACCTGTTACCGCCATGGTTTAAAGGCCTATCATTTGCTGCGTTGACTGCTGCTGTTGTGGCATCTCTGGCAGGTAAGGCCAATAGTATAGCAACGATATTTACGCTTGATATCTATAAAAAGAAAATCAAACCTGAGGCTACAGACCATCAATTGGTAGTTACCGGAAAGGTAGCTGTTGTGGTAGCTATGATATTAGGTATCATTATTTCTCCATTCCTGGGCATTGATAAAAAAGGTGGTTTCCAATTTATACAGGAATATACCGGTTTCGTATCGCCTGGTATTTTCGCCATGTTCATCCTTGGATTTTTCTGGAAAAAGACCACTTCAAATGCGGCTTTATTCGCGACCATTGGCGGTTTTATAATGTCAGTAATATTTAAGGTACTACCAAAGTTCATGGATCTTGCGTTCCTGAAGGGCATAGGTTTCTCTACACTGGTAACCCAGTCTGATGGAAAAACTCAACTATACGAGATACCTTTCCTGGATCGTATGGGTATCGTATTCGTGATATGTGTTATCGGCATGTGGATCATTTCAAACATTGAAAACCCGCGCGGCGACCGTTCACATGGCCTCGAAGTAGATACCAAAATGTTTAAGGTATCGAATAGTTTTGCAGTAGGCGCGCTTATTATTGGCGGCATTTTAACTGCACTTTATACTATCTTCTGGTAAGAAAACTTAATCAAAAAGTGATAGAATAGCGGTGGCATATAACCATCGCTATTTTTTTATGGAAGTAATCTACCGCGCAGATCAGATTTGTCTGCAATAAATTTTATCTTTAAGCGCTGAATATATAAACCATCTGCCTGATGTTTAGTGATCTCGAACAAACCTTCCGGTGGTACGGACCGTCCGACCCTGTGACTTTAACAGCCGTTAGGCAAACCGGCGCTAGTGGCGTAGTGAACGCATTACATCATATTCCGAGCGGTGAAGTGTGGTCAAAAGAAGAGATTGAAAAGCGCAAGAGCTTTATTGAGGCTGCCGGGTTAACCTGGTCGGTTGTTGAGAGTGTGAACATTCACGAGAGCATTAAAACAGCCAGCCCTGACCGGGAGCAATATGCCGAAAAATATATTGAGACTTTAAAGAGCTTGTCGGAAGCTGGTATAAAAACGGTATGCTACAATTTTATGCCCGTATTGGATTGGACACGTACAGATATCGACTATCGTTTGCCAAACGGTGCATCGGCATTGCGTTTTCATGCTTCGGCTTTGGCTGCGTTTGATCTTTATATTTTAGAACGTGAAGGAGCTTATAAAGATTTTACCCCGGATCAGCAGCAAAAAGCTAAGACTTATTTAGATAGCCTGACTGATGAACAAAGGAAGCAGTTGGTCACCAATATTATGGCGGGTTTACCGGGCACTAAAGATGTGTTGACGATAGATCAGTTTAAAGGTCACCTGGAAAAATACAAAGGGATTGATGCTGACCAATTAAAACAGAACCTAGCATGGTTTTTAAAAACCATTATTCCTGATGCTGAGAAACTGGGCATCAGGATGTGTATCCACCCGGATGATCCGCCATTTCCGATATTGTGTTTGCCTAGGGTCGTATCCACTGAAAACGATTTATCGGATGTCGTTAATGCCGCACCTTCAGTAAGCAATGGCATTACGTTTTGCACAGGTTCACTAGGAGCAAGGGGGGATAATGATCTGCCTGCGATGATAGGCAGATTAGGTAAACATATCCACTTCCTGCATCTGCGTAATGTTCAGCGCGAAAATGACGGAAGCTTTTATGAAGCCGATCATTTAAATGGCAGTACAAACATGTATGCCGTGATGAAGGCTGTTTTACAGGAACAGAAAAACAGGGTTGACAGTGGTCGCGATGATGTTGCCATACCCATGCGCCCCGATCATGGTCATAAATTATTAGACGATTTTAACTACGATACTTTCCCCGGTTATTCGGCTATTGGTCGCCTTAAAGGACTTGCCGAGTTAAGGGGTTTGGAAATGGGTATCAAAAACGCACTTTATCAATAATTATGGGCGAACCTTTGAAAATACAAAAGCAGGGTAAAATTCTTTCATTCGGAGAGTTGCTGTTACGTATTTCTCCTGACGAAGGCGGCGACTGGCTCAAAGAAAATTCATTCCCGTTTTTTATTGCCGGTGCTGAATTGAATGTCGCTACTGCTCTTGCGCTTTGGGGCGTTCCATCAAAATATATTACTGCGCTTCCAGATAATGGTATGATTCACCAAATTGTGGATTTCCTGGAGAATCAAGGCATCGACCTTTCTGATGTTCACTACCACGGCAACAGGCTCGGCTTGTATTTCCTGACCAAAGGAAGAGACCTGAAAAATGATGCACTGATCTACGACCGGGCACATTCATCATTTTCTGAATTACAACCCGGAATGATCGATTGGGACAAACATTTCGATGGAGTAAGCTGGTTTCATTTCAGCGCGATTTGCCCGGCTATTAATCAAAATGTAGCTGATGTTTGCAAAGAAGCCCTTGAGGCAGCTTCACGAAAGAATATTATCGTTTCTGTGGATCTGAATTATCGCTCCAAACTTTGGCAATACGGCAAAAAGCCTGAAGAAATTATGCCCGGCCTGGTGCAATATTGCGATCTGATCATGGGCAATGTATGGGCGGCGGAAACTATGCTGGGTATCCCGGTGACGCCGGATATTCATGAATCAGGGCAAAAGAGTATTTATCTGAAAGAAGCTTTAAAAACTTCTCAAGAATTGATAAAACAGTATCCTAAATGCAAAGCGGTAGCTAATACCTTCAGGTTTGATGCGAAAAAGGAAATAAGCTATTATGCTGCGCTGTATACAGGGGATGATCTCTATTCTTCTGACGAATATTGCTCGTCGGAGATCATTAATAAAGTAGGTAGCGGCGATTGTTTTATGGCGGGATTGATCTACGGCTTTTATAATGATTTCGATCCGCAGAGAACTTTAGAATTTGCAACAGCGGCGGCCTTTGAAAAGTTATTTATTGAAAGCGATACAACTAACATACCGGCAACGGAGATATTAAGTAAGTTGAATGGTTAAGTGGTTGATTAGTTGATTAGGTTTATAATCACAAACACAAAAAATGAAAGCAAAACAAGCAGTTCTGGACAGCATTATAAAGCAGGGCATGTTGCCTTTATATTTTTATGAAGACGCAACGGTAAGTGCGGAGATCATGCGCACGCTGTACAGGGCGGGCGTCCGCGTGATGGAATATACCAACCGGGCTAAAGAAGCTTTCGAGAATTTTGTGGTTTTGAAGTCGGTACAGGAAGCGGAGATGCCCGATCTGTTTTTAGGAATCGGTACGGTGAAGACTGTAGAGGACGCAGATAGTTACATCAATGCGGGCGCCGATTTTATAGTTGCTCCAACAATTAACCCCGCTATAGCGGATATGGTAAATGAGTTGGGTGGCTTGTATATTTCCGGATGTATGACCCCGACTGAGATTCACCTTGCCCAACAACACAAGGTGGCACTAATAAAAATATTTCCGGCTAATGTAGTAGGTCCGGGCTTTATTAGCGCCGTATCAGATGTTTTCCGTGGACAATTATTTATGCCTACAGGTGGTGTCGACCTGAATTATGAAAATATCAATGGCTGGTTTAAGGCCGGTGTTTGTGCGGTAGGTATGGGCAGCAAGTTGATCACCAAAGATGTTTTGTGGAACCAGCGTTATGATGAGTTGTATAACAACACTGTTCATGCTTTACAATTGATTCAATCGGCCAGGCAAATATGAATGAGAAACCGGGAAATTACAGGTGGGTAATCTGTGCACTCATATTTTTTGCCACCACTATTAATTACCTCGACAGGGCGGTCATCAGTCTGTTAAAAGCTTCAATAAGCAAGGATTTAAGTTGGGATGACGGCGATTATGCCAATGTCGAGATCGCCTTCAAAATAGCGTATTCAATAGGTTTATTATATGCCGGGCGACTAATTGACCGACTAGGGACAAAGATGGGTTACTTCTTTTCTACTATGTTGTGGAGTGTATCTGCAGCACTCCATGCCTTAGTAAGCAGTACTTTTGGATTTATCGCGGTCCGGTCGGCACTGGGATTGAGTGAAGCTGGCAATTTCCCATCCGCAATTAAAACTGTTGCAGAATGGTTTCCTAAAAAAGAACGTGCGTTAGCAACAGGTATATTCAACTCAGGAGCAAACATCGGCGCTGTACTAGCCCCGACTGTTCTTTACATAAATACGGCCTGGGGCTGGCGTTGGGCATTTGTGATCACTAGTTCAATAGGTCTTATCTGGCTGGTTTTGTGGTTAATCTTTTATGAAATACCAACCCGGCAAAAGCGTCTCAATAAACCGGAGCTTGATTACATAAACAGTGATGCTGATGAATCAGATCACACAGCTCAAACACAGGAAGGCGAAAAAATATCCTGGGGTAAGCTACTTAGATACAAACAAACCTGGGCATTTTCAATAGGGAAATTTCTTACTGATCCAATCTGGTGGTTTTACCTTTTTTGGTTGCCCGACTTTTTGCAAAGTCAATATGGATTAAAGGGCAATGCATTGGTAATGCCTGTTTCAACAGTTTACCTTATTTCCACTTTCGGGAGTATTTACGGTGGCTATCTGCCTAAAAGTCTGATCGAGAAAAACTGGCCGGTGTTCAGGGCACGAAAAACTTCTATGTTAATCTATGCCTTTGCAGTGGTGCCGATCATTTTCGCACAGATATTGGGCAGCATCGATATGTGGCTGGCGGTTGTTATTATAGGCTTGGCAGCATCAGCTCACCAGGCCTGGAGTGCCAATATTTTTACTACCGTTTCGGATATGTTTCCTAAGAAGGCAGTAGGCTCCATAACCGGTATCGGCGGTATGTTTGGCTCTGTGGGCGGTGTGTTTTTATCACTGTTTGTACAGAAGAACTTGTTTGTGCATTACCGTTCTATTCATCACATCGAGGTGGCTTATTACATCATGTTTTTTGTTTGCGGCGGTGCTTATTTGCTGGCCTGGTGTATTATGCACTTTTTGGTTTCGAAGATGAAGCCGGTGGATTTATAGGGCACTTTTTTCGATTTTTTTAAACTATGTCATTTCGAATCCGCAGGGTAGGGTCATGTAATGTGGCGGGTGAGAAAACTTATACCACTCTGCATGGCGGAGAGGGATAATCGTATAAGATTTCTCCTCACTCCCGGACGCTCAGCCCATCCCGAGTTCGTCGAAATGACATAATTAATTAGCTATTCTCAGCAACCGCCACCGGCTCATGTTTCACTGGAAAATTCACCGAACTGGCTATAAAGCAAAGCTCCCCTGCTTTATGATGCAATTCATTAGCCTTGTCGATCATCGAACTATCTTTTACCGTCACTACAGGTTTTAAAATTACTTCCGTAAAATGACCGCCTCCATCGGGTGTTTCTACCATAATGCCTGAAGCATTGTCGACATAATCAGTCACCACAACCCCACCAACGGCGCATAAATGCAAATAAGCCAGCATATGGCATGCAGAAAGGGAAGCCACTATTAAGTCTTCCGGATTATAACGCGTTTTATCACCCCGAAATGCCGGATCGGATGAACCATCGATATCAGCCTTCAATTCAGATTGAATAACATGATTGCGGTCATACGAGCGGTAATCACTGGTGCCGGTGCCGCGGTTGCCGGTCCATTTAACGGTTAAACTATAATTGTGCGATTTGTGCATGGTTGCAGATTTACTTAGGTTTGCCGGATTAATCACCCTATTAGGGTGACTATTTTATACCTCAAATAAACGTAATTTGATAGTAGATTTACGAAAAAGGTGTGTTGTTACAAATGACGTTTAAAATTCTGACAAAACATATTATAAAAACCAGACCGGCTGTATGCAGGCTTTTTTGTGTTTTGTTTCTTATCCTCTTTTGTCATCTAACTACTCAGGCCCAGAAATACACCTTTTCGCACTATGATATTGAGGACGGCCTGATCCAATCACAGGTGAATAACCTCGCGCTTGATCAACAACATCGTTTATGGATAACCACTTTGGGCGGAGCATGTCGCTTTGATGGCAAGGAATTTACGTCATATACCCGGCAAAATGGTATGCCAACCAACTTTATCAATAACGTTTTTGTAGATAAAGACAACGTGGTTTGGTTCGGCACCCAAAGCGGGTTGATGAAGCTGGTGAATAACAAATTGGTAAATTGTCCGGTGGCTGTTAAGCTCAAAAACAACCGCGTGCGCAGTATTGTTCAGGACGGCGATGGCACTGTTTGGTTCATCATGAATAATCGTTTATTCAAAGTATCGGGCAATTCCGGGAAAGAAGAAGTGATACAGGATACTATTAAGGAGCCATTGCTTTGCCTGGCTGTCGATCATGAAGGCAAATTGTATGCGTCGGTTCATAAAAAGGGTATCTATTACCGGGATAAGGGGAAATGGACCGACTTTGTTTCGTATCCAAAAAACGACAAGGGTCTTTTTGTCATTAAAATGCTGTTCGATCGGATAGATAAAAGCCGGCTTTTATTGTTGTCGTTCAACGGCATTTATGCAGTGAAAGATGGGGTAATGCAGCTCTATCAAAATCACCTTGTAAAAGGTATTAAAGAATCGTTCCTGAGTATGGCGCAGGATAGCGCTGCCAACTTATGGGTGGGTACCAATAATGGGGCATATTATCTTGACCTTAAGAAGCAAAACAGCACGCATTTTGTCGGCTTAAATGGTTTATCGGATAATGCGATCACAGATATTTATAATGATGCTGACAATAATTTATGGCTGGCCAGCCAGGGTAACGGTTTGTACAAATATGAAGGCGACCGCTATGTGATCTTTGACCGGACGCAGGGGCTTCCGGACAACGAAGTGGTATGGGCCATTGCAAAAGACAAAAGCGGACATGTGCTATTGGGGATCAACGGTGCAGGCTTATTCCGTTACGATGGCAAAAAATTAAGAAGCATACCATTGCCAAAAGATCACCCGGACTTGAATGGTATACAATGCCTGTATACTGATAAGAATGGCCTGATATGGATAGGTACCAATGCTGGTTTGTGGACATACGACGGCAACCGCTTTATCATAATTAAAAGCAGCGATTACTACGCTATTAATGGCATAGCACAGGATAGTGATGGTATAATCTGGACGGTGACTCCGGGTGGATGTTTTTATGTTGAGAACAATGCGCTGAAACGTTTAGATCAGTTTTCAGGCTTTTCATCAGCGATAATCAGCACCGGGAAAGACTCGGTAATTATAGGTACACAGGATGGTGTCACGCTTGCAGTCAACCAAAAGATTGTAAAGAGTTTTAAGTTGGACGCGGTGCGCACCTCTACCGTATTCAGCATGCTGAACTTTAAGGGAATGCTTATCATTGGTACAGATGATCGCGGCATTTTTGTTTGGAACAAAGTAACCGGTAGCATTAAAAACTACAACACTAAAGACGGCCTGAATTCAAATACGATCTATAGTTTGGTAACTGACGACCATGGCGCAATATGGGTAGGAACCGGTCGCGGAGCGAATAGATTTTTATATGATGATAGGAATAAGACTTTTACGGTAAGAGGTAACGGTAGTTCAAAAAATCCGATACTCGAATCGAATCAAAATGCCGTATTATATAATGATGGTAAAGTGTGGATCGGTACCACAAAAGGCGTTGTGGTTTACAATACCAATATTGTTCCTGCACAAAAAACGCCGCCGCATATTGTTATTCAATCGGTAAAACTATTGCCCCAAAGCGGAGAAAAGGGTACTACAACAATCGCTAATGGTACAAAACTTTCGTTCAGCAACAGGCATTTGTCCATTGCCTTTTTAGGCATCAATCTGAAGGATCCGGCTAATGTATCCTATCGTTATAAATTAAAAGGGCTGGACACCGCTTATTCAATGCCTGTAAAAAATAATGTAGTGGATTACCCTTCGCTGCCTGCGGGCAATTATACATTCGAAGTAAAAGCAATCGGCATGGACGGCACTCCCTCAGCCAATACCGCCAGTTTCTCTTTTTCCATCACACCGCCGTTTTATCAAACGGGCACCTTCCGTTTCCTTGCTATCATATTTTTTGTGTTAATCGGTGTTTCCATACAAAGCTACCGCCACCAGGTGAAAATAAACCGGCAAAGGATAATAGAAGCAACTAAGCGCGAAGAAAGCCTGAAAATACGCCAGCAAACAGCCGAAGATTTTCATGATGAGCTGGGGAATAAGCTAACACGCATCACGGTGCTGTCGGAAATATTGGGAACCAAAATGGATACCACACAATGCGATCAGAAGAAATTGCTGGAACAGATCAAACAAAATGCAGCATCATTATATAATGGAACCAAGGATATTCTTTGGGCGCTTGATCCGCAAAGCGATAATCTGTATGAAATACTGAATCATATCAGCGATTTTGGTAAAGAACTGTTTCTGGACACCCAGGTTGAGTTTGAATTTAAAAACATTGATGAATCGCTGAACGAAATAAAACTGCCGATGGAATACAGCCGCAATATCCCGATGATATTTAAAGAGTTGCTGAACAATATCCTAAAGCACTCGCATGCTACTAAAGTGAATATCAGTCTTGATGAAATTCATAAAAACGGGATTCACTTGACACTAACAGATAACGGCTGTGGGTTTGATGAAAATGAGATTCGCAAAGGGCAGGGTATCAATAATATTATTACGCGGACAAAACGGATCAACGGAGCTATCGATATCAGTTCTGAAAAGGGAAAGGGTACGGTGGTTGGCCTGAAGATCAAACTAAAGCCAGCATTAACACATTAAATCATAGCATATGGAACGCAATATCAGGATAGTGATGATAGAGGATGATGAGATCATCAGGGAAGGATATAGCCTGCTAATCAGCCAGGTTGACGGATATAGCGTAGTGAGAAGCTATTCATCCTTTGATGAGGCCGTTAAAACCATAGGGGAGGATTCTCCGGATGTGATATTGCTTGATATCGAATTGCCGGGTACCAATGGAATTGCTGCGATACCTAAACTCAAAAAAATTTTGCCCAGTGCACATATCCTGATATTGACCGTTTATGAATCAGAGAAACAGATATTTGAAGCACTGGCAAATGGGGCATCGGGCTATCTGACTAAAAATACGCCTGCTTTTAAAATTATCGAATCGATAAAAGAAGTGCGGGAGGGCGGTGGTCCGATGAGTGTGAATATCGCCCGCATGGTTATCAAATCTTTCCAGCGTAACCAGGAGTCGCCATTATCAAAACGCGAAACCCAGATACTGGAACAAATAGCCGATGGCAAAAGTCGCAGCCAGATAGCAAAAGAGCTGTTTATCGACCTGGAGACTGTACGCAGCCATATCAAAAATATCTACCTGAAACTGGATGTCAATTCCCGTGCGGATGCGATCAGGCTGGCTAAAGAAAATAAGCTGATTAAATAAAGATTGCCGGATGTTTTAAGAGAAATCAATCAAATCAATCTCTTTCATTATCCTATCAGTTTCAAACAGTGCAACTATCATTTTTTGATAATGTAAAATATCATCAAAATTTAACTCACGGCCTTTACGGTCTTTAAGCCATTTTTGCGCAGGCTGATAGCCGCCGATATAGAACTCCCAGGCTGTTAAGGGCACTCTATCAAAATATTGGGTATCGTTGATGTAAACCCGTCCGGCTTCGTATTTTATACTGGAAACTATATTGGTGCCATCTTCCGGGTAACTGGTTATGTAATCGTTTACTTCTTCGCTTTCTAATAAGTGCAATTTTCTAAGCTGACCGCCTAATTTTACTAATTCCCAAAACGTTGAGGTGTCTTTTGGATAGGGTATGCGTGGAAAATCAATTTTTAAAAACTCTTTATATTCTTCCCGATATGCTGGTGCATATAAAATAGCATATATATAATCCATTATATCTATTGGCGAAAACGTCTTACTCGAAACTTGTTTTTCATTAACAAATTCCAAATTTAAGAGACTTGCAATTTTTTGCAGTATTGAAGGTTTTAAGTTTGGAATCCTAACCTGCCCTAAATCTGTGCTTAATTGAGAGTCTGTTTGCCGGTATAGGTATAATGGAAAGACCGAACCACCGCCTCTGTAAAAAATATTTTGATCTGATATCGTATTTGTAATGAACGCCAGATTCCAAGTCATGCTTCCAACTGCTTGGCCTTGTCGTCCAGATATGATAGCCCAATTTTGAGACTTGAAATTTGACATAATCCGTTTTTGACTATAGGCAAAAAAGCCTTTCGGCACCCCTGTAAAGTAAGTATGTCGATTATCAAAAGGCCTATAGGCTATCTCCTTAAAGTTTCCAGTTCCGGAATTATTTTTTAAATCAGAAATGGCCTTTGATAGTACCCAATCTCGGCTGTCATTTTTTATGTTGTATTTTGATCTTATGGTCGATTCTTCATTTTCGACTAAGTAATTGATTCTATTGAAAAGTGATGTTTTTTCAAATGCGATTGTAAGATCATCATTTTTAGAAAGCACCCCCAAAGAGTTTTCAGGGAACAATTCAGGCAATGAAAATGTTAATACATAATCATTAGGTTTGGTCAGATCTTTTCTTGAGAAAAAATAATAAGGATCGATCGGACTTAATTCCTGAAAGTCTATTGTTGTTAAATTGTTATTTAGCAAGAAATTGTACTTAAATTCTCTTTGTCCATACACATCTTTATGAAACACTTTTGCCAGATCGCCCGCTCTCTTTTTTCCCGTTCTAACAAATAAATTGATACTTACTCCCTGCTTTATATCAAATACATTCACATCAGCAGTTCCATCGGGTGATATTTCTTTTTTTGTACTATTCCCGTGTAGATCAATCGTATATATTTTTTCATAGGTTTTAAGCAAGTTCCAACGCATGCCTCTAAATGTAGGATTATCAAGGTAGCCGTGTGGATTGATGAATGCTAAAGCACCTTCACCATTTTTCTCTATAAAGTGTTGACCGTATCTTAAAAATTTAACATAATCATCATTAATAAATTTTGAATTTTTTTCATTCAATTTTTTTAATGAATTAGGTTCCTTTTTGTAATCTTCCATCAAGCCCATAATCCACTCGCCTTTATTAGCACTTTCGCCACTATAGGGCGGATTTCCCATTACGACCATCACCGGCGTATCACGTTTTATATGATTCGCCTCATTAGCTTCCCCACTCAGCCAACTGGCAAACAAGGTGCCTGTATCCGGGTGGTGCTCCTCTAACGAGTTTGTCAGATAAACCCGGAAACGTTGATTCTTTGTTGATTTAAACCCCGTTTCCGTTAAAAGCATGTCCAGTTTTAAATGAGCCATGGCATAGCTTGCCATTAATAATTCAAAGCCATTTAAACGGGGTATCAAATGATTTTCTGCGTAGTTACTCCAAATCCCTTGCTGCCCCTTAAACTTGCTGTAAACTTGCTTTACTACTTCAGCCAGAAATGTTCCGGTGCCGGTCGCCGGGTCTAGTATCTGCACTTTATGGACCTCTATTTCGGTTTCAATTTCTTTTAGCTTTGACCGTTGATCAGCAGTCGCTTTGGTAACACTCTTTTTCCTGATCTTTATTTTGCTATTGTCCGCTAAGCCGTTGGGCAAATTGAACTCAGTTTTTAGAATATCATCAACTGCGCGAACTATGAAATTAACAACCGGCTCGGGCGTGTACCAAACGCCTCTTGCCTTCCGCAAAGCGGGATCATATTCAGCCAAAAATGTTTCGTAGAAGTGAATGATCGGATCATTTGCCTGAGTGGTTTTTCCGAAATTTTGCAGAATAGCCGCTACATCCGTCGCCCTGAAAATATCGGCCAAAGCATCTACTACCCAAGCTATTCGTTCGTCCAAATCAAACGCGGCTATGTGCTGAAATAGCCTGCGCAGAAATGGGTTTGTCTTTGGTATTAACTCGGCAGCCTCCTGCCGGGTAAAAGTGTTAAGCGTAGTGTCGTGCAAACGTGCAGCGAACATCCCGTAAGCAATAGTTTGAGCATATATATCTGCAAACTCTTTCGGTTTAATATCATGTATTAAAATATCCTTGAAAGCCTGCATTTGGTCTTTAAGTGGGCTGTCCTGTTCATTTTCTTCATCACTATTTAATGCCCTTTCAAGGATTTCGGCAAGCAATTTCGCTTTATCCGCCATCATGACAGACAGCTTAGACGCCGACTTAATGGTTTGCCCCACATGGGTGCAAAAGCTTTTTATCAGCGCTGTAAATTGATCGAAATTTTCAGCGACAGGCACTATTTCATGACCTGCGATTTTGGCTATTTTTAATTGCGTTTTTAGCTCACCATCAATGTAAAGCCAGAAATCAAGGTAGTCGGTTATTATTAAGTTATTGAGCGACTTCCGATACCTTTCGAATTGTTCTTTGTGGTCCTTGCTGGCTAAGTCTTTACCGATGTCTTTAGCCTCGATATAACCAACAGGGATTTCATTTAATGTGATAATGTAGTCAGGCGCACCACAAGCGATACGTTTTGGCTCATTAGTAACTATAACTGAAGGAACGATGCTTTCAAGTAATGTTCTTAAATCACCTCTATAACTGTGTTCGCTTGAGAGCCCTGTTTTGTAAAGTTTATTTACCTGACTTACGTACTGAGATATGGTCATTTAGCAATTTAGGCTTAGATAGGGCAAATTAGCTAAAATTGTGTAAAAGTTATTTGATACATACAATAAATAAATATGCAGTGATGCATATATACAAATATATAATGCCTAACTGAATAATGTGGTGACAGTGTTTTGCCAGTAACATGGTGTTTTATGTCGGCGTTCACGAGCGTTCACGGCGTTGTGAACGAACAGCAGTAGCCTCACCCCAACCCCTCTCCAAGGGAGAGGGGCTTTATGATTCTGTAGTGGTCAGCTCCATTATTTCATAAATCACCCTATAGGGGTGATAATGTGCTAAAATCACCATTGTATCTTTATACATAACATAAAATGGTTTTAGCCAGTGCGATATGGAATACCTGAGGATACTAAAAAATAAAAACAAAATAACCAGTACCACCTCCGATCACCGGTCATATTCAGAAACGGCCGCGAATTTCAGCATCAGGTTCGTTTTTAGCGGAACAGAAACCTGCTCAATCGGCAGACGTCAGTTATCGCTACATACCGATTCATTTATTATGCTGAATAAAGGGACGCAATTTACCAGCAGCAGCGATCCACGTTTGCCTGTAAATGTGCTGTATGTTGAGTTTGATGAAGAGTTTTTGAGTGAATTTAGTGAGAAGTTTTTCAAAGGCAAGAAAGGTGGTTTATTTGATACCGAGCACCTGGCTTACCAGCTTCGGGAAACAATCTATCTGCTTAAGGCTGATCTGAAACTGACTATCAGCAGATTGAAAAGCCTGATAGAAGATGAGAATCCAGATGAAGTACAGATAAATGAATTATTACAGCGTTGCCTCCAAAACTGCTGCCGCATTTATAACGAGGAAATATCGCTGAAGGCCAAAAAACTTAACTTTTTGAATATAAATACCCGCGTAGAGATATTGCGTCGACTTAATCTGGCCAAAGAATATTTATATGCCAATTACGATAAGAATGTAAGCCTGGAAAGCCTGGCTAATTATGCTTGTCTTTCAGTAAATCATTTGCTCCGGACATTTAAGCTGGCATATAACCAGTCGCCGCATCAATATCTTATTCAGATACGTTTGCAAAGGGCCCAGTTGTTATTAGCTAAAACAGAATACCCCGTGTATGAAATTGTTAATATGGTAGGGTTTAAATGCACTAGTTCCTTTATTCGTTTGTTCCGTAACCGCTATCAGACTACGCCGCTTAAGTATAGGAACGTAGCTGCGTGATTCAGTTGGCAGTTAAGGGTTTGCAGTTTGCAGACGGAACTCATTAAAAAAAAGAAACCCGCTTGGCACACAAGCGGGTTCCGGATTAACGTTAATAAATCATTCGCCCGTTGTATAAAATTCGATAGAAGGTTTGCCTATTACACCGCCGCTTTCCATCAGCTTTTTCTTTGCGTCCGAGGTAATTGCAGCTTTTGCTTTTGCCATATCAGTGATGTCGAATACCAGCTGTACCAGGTTAGGGTCGTCGATGCCGCGTGACAGAGCCACATCTACATAGCCTTCGCTTGCCCTTTTATCTTTACCTTCTCCATCATACACTTTCAGCCAGGCATCAAAATCCTTTACCTTATGAGTAACAACAAACCATTGTTTTTCTTTCGATTCCGTGTTAACCCTGAGTACATGATAGTAAGTCATTTCCGGTTTTGAAACCACCCCGGCTTTGTCCATTGTTTCTTTCAACTTCGGATCAGCAGCAAATGCTTTTCCCTTGGCCATATCCGAAACCTTGAAGAAGATTGCGATATGGTTAGGATTGTCAGCGCCTCTGCCTACTGCAAGATCCATCAGCCCCGCGCCTTTGCGATTGGTTGAATCGGCATTGAAAAGTGACCTCCATTTGCTATAATCTTTTACGTCGTGTACAACTTCCACCATATCAAATGGCGGTGTCAATGCAGATTGCATAGCCTTTTTTGCAGTATCGGCTTTTTTGGTAGTGTCAGCCGTTTTAGTGGTGTCGCCGGTACTCTTGTTTGCCGAGCCTCCGCATGAAACAAGAGCTGCCGCAATAAGCAATGCAGGCAGGAGTTGAAGAACTTTTCTGATCCTTGTCATTTTTGTTAGGTTTTTAATTGTGAATGATTAAAAAATGAAGTATGCGCCCCTATTAGTGACAACACAAAAGACAAGATGTACTACCAGAAAATCAGGGCTTTACACATCTAATATATCAATTTAAAACTGATATATTTATTAAAATGAGGAGATAAATATTTCTTGACTAAAGGCCTTATTTTTAGCTATCCTGGTGAGCTTTGTACCACTTTGGTGTTACCATTACTCTGTCAGGATTTTTAGAATCTACCAAAATATTGATTTGGTCGCCTGGTTGTGGTATTTCATCAAAGCGGGTGTCATAACTATTAGTTGTAGTTACAACTCGTGTTGTTTTATCCTCATTGTCAATTTGAAGCTTGATTTCATAGATCTTGTCATAATTACCCTTACTAAAACCAGTTTTGTAAATAGAAAGTACAGTTGCTACTGCAGGATAACCGTGTTTTAAAAAATACCGCCGCTTGCAATTAGCCAGCCTGTACATACAATAAAAAAGTGCTAATCCCAGGATAATTATGAAGTATTTGGATCCCAAAAGCTCTTGAATTGTAAAAAACATAAGTATCGAAATATAGGAATTATAGTGCAATAAAAAACCCGCTTAGTTTGCAAGCAGGTTTTTTATTGACGAACCATTATCGATGCTCATTTATAGGCTATCATAAAATAAACCTTAGATGCGTAATAAGGCGTTTCAGAGCTGGTGTTTTTTACTTTAATAGTGAGCGTGCTATCGTAAGTTGGGGTGAAAACTACTTCGGCAAATTTGCCGGTGCGGCTGTTTCTGTCGTACAAATAACCTGATGGGGTTAATATTTCCACGTCTACATCCAATACATTGCCATCATCAGATAATGCGATAATGTCATAGGTTACGCCAGCATTAAATGTAAAGGTTTTAGTAAAAGCCTGGCCCTGTTCAAGACCGCAGTTCCATTCCTGGCCGATGCCGTAACCCATGCCCTGTGCATAATTCCTGATGTAAGAATAAGCATAACCCTGTGCGTGTGAAGCTGAAGCAAATGCGATCAGCATTCCGATAACAAAAAGAAACTTTTTCATAACGTTGTTTTTAAAGTGTGAATGTTTAATGCTTTTTGTAGTTATATCGGAGGGATTTTCAGACGTCATCTAAAAAAATAAAAAAAAATTTCACGTCATTTCAATACATCTTTTAGCGCCATCTGCTACGGGCCTTGCAACAGCACATCTTAATAAAATCTTTACTTAAAAAACGCCTGTAAAAGTTGGGCATTCAAATTTTATTGCTTTATTTTTATGTACCCCTTGTGCCTTATATACAGTTCGTTAAATATTAGCAGTTGAAGTAGTGCAGATTTGAGGAACGTTTATCCTGCAATCCATCTTTAAGGTATCATCGGGCCTGCCGAACTAAAAGCTAACCGGAACTACATTGCGCGATGTATTGATTCTTCCGGCAGCATTTCTATACCCGGATAACTAGTCAAAAAAAATTTTTTAAAAAAACAGATGACATCGGAAAAATTGTCCGATACATCCATAAAAAAGGATATGAAAACGAAATCATTCTTCATTCTGACCGTGGCTTTGCTAAGCTTTTCAAAAGCTTTTTCGCAGGTCAGCGAATCCAAAATCCTCATGGCGTACAAAAATGGTATCAAGAGGTTTATGACCTTTGAAACCTGTGGCAGTCCGGTTGATGGTCCCGTTTATGTTTATAAGGAAACCGAAAACCATTTCCTGGATCATGTAATGCCGATCACCCCGCAACAGCAGGATGATTTGGGGCAGCGGGAATTTCAAGCCCAGATGGAGGCCCATGTTGCCAACCGGCCGCGTGATCTGCAAAAGATCAAAGAAATTGTTACCAAACTGGTTGCTCAGTCACGGTTCCCTGATCGTCAGTATCATGTTTACCTTATTCAGTCGAATGAGATCAATGCCTTTTCAACTATCGGCGGGTATATTTATGTGACTACCGCTTTGTTCGATTATGTGGATTCGGATGACGAAATGGCATTTGTGTTAGGGCACGAGCTTACTCATATTATCAATCAGCATGTGGTTCGCAAAATAAAGAAAATGGCCATGCTGGCTTATGCAGGACAAAAGCTGAACATGCAGCAGTTTCAGCAAATAGCACTAAATCTTAACCTGACATTATCTGCTCCTTTTGACCAGATAGACGAATACGATGCCGACCGTGGTGCAGTAACCCTGACAAAAAAGGCAGGTTATGACGAAACTGCTTTCAATGGCTTGTTCCAAAAGTTTGAAAGACTGGAGAAGAAACAACTATTGGCACGCTTTACTTCTACCCATCCAACATCGGCTCACCGCAGGGCATGTTTAAATAAAATGATCGGCAAAAAATAATAAACCGGACATGATAATCAAAGTAGATCATACAGGCATTAATTACGAACTGAACGATGGGCAAACCATTTCTATCGGCAGAAAAGGTGCCGGTGCAGATTTGGAGATCGACGATCAAAGTATCTCTCGTAAGCACGCACAGGTTAAACTGGAAGGCCGGAATGTCCATATCATGGACACTAAAAGTACCAATGGGGTATTGATTAACGGGAACAAGATCGCACCTGAGCAATGGTATGCCATTGCCAACGGCGACCAAGTGAGTATAATGAGTTATCATCTGAAATTCGGAGATGCAAAAGAATCTGAGTTAGTTGAACCCAGGCCCGAGCCTAAACCACAACCCAAACCCGAACCAAAGCCACAGGAAAAGAAGCAAGGAGCAGAGGATTTGAATAAAAAGTTTGACAGCCTGCTGAATTTGAAATTGCCGATAAAGATCGGTCGCGCGGATGACAATGATATTGTACTGCCCGACAAGGCACCGGATGACCGGACTGTGTCTCGCAAACATGCGGAGATCTATTTTGAGGGAGGCAGATATTGGGTAAAAGATTTAGGTTCAACCAATGGCACATTTCTGAATGACACCCGTTTGGAATCAAATCAGCCTAAACTACTGGAAGATAAAGATATCGTATTAATACACCTGCATTGTTTCAGCCTGGTAGATGGCTACCGCGATTTGCGTGAAGAAGTTGCCATTCGTGCTGAAGGTATTGGAAAAGTGTATGCCAACAAGTTTGTCGGCCTGAACCCGATGAGTGTGGAGATACCTTATAAAAAGATAGTGGCGCTGATGGGACCGTCGGGCTGCGGTAAATCTACCTTGCTGAAGGCGCTTAATGGCGATAACCCTGCTACTTCGGGTAATATCTATATCCATGGGCTTTCACTGCGCGAGAACTACCAGCTTTTAAAGCGGAAGATCGGTTATGTGCCGCAGGATGATATCATCCATAAAGAGCTAAAAGTAGAAGAAACGCTGTACATGGCCGCCAAACTTAGGCTGCCCGATGATACCAGTGATGCGGAGATCAGCAAACGAATAACCGAAGTACTGGCCAGCCTGAATTTTGATGATGAAATACGGCATAAGGAAGTAGGCGGACTTTCAGGTGGACAGCGCAAAAGGGTTTGTATTGCGGTAGAGCTGCTAAGTCGCCCAACTATTTTGTTCTTGGATGAACCAACCTCTCCGCTCGATCCGGAAAGTATCGATGAATTCCTTAAATCCTTAAAGGAACTGGCCGCTAACGGAACAACTATCGTAATGGTGACCCACAAGCCTGAAGATCTGCTTTATGCGGATAAAATCATCTTTATGGCCATTAAAGGGTACTTTGTTTATTATGGCGAAAGAAATGGTTTGCTGGAAAAATTTAAAGCATCTAATATCCTCGAAGTATATAAAATATGCGGTGACGATAAAAAATTTGATCCGAAAGGTTATTACATAGCACCGCGAGGCGCCATCACCCGCCGCGAGCCTGAAAAAATGATCGCAGCAGATAAGCAAAATAACCTGTTGCTGCAATTTTACTGGCTAACACTCCGATACCTAAGAATCAAGATCAGCGATAAATACAATATGTACCTGCTGCTGGCGCAGCCATTTATTATCGCTGGTTTGGTGGCCGTGATATTTCATGGGTTAAATGTGCAGGTGATGATGCTGATAGCGATCTCGGCTATTTGGTTTGGCGTGAGCAATTCATCCAAAGAGATCGTCGGCGAGTTTGCCATTTATAAACGCGAGCGTATGTTCAACCTGAACATTCATACTTACATACTCTCTAAGTGGGTAGTGTTGTCGATCATTTCGCTTGTGCAGGTGGTTATTTTTATTTCAATCATCCACTTGCGGTTTCATAGTGATGAATCATTAGGTAGTTACTCTCAGAATATAGCTTATATGTTTTACATCGCGTCATCGGCAACCCTCTTCGGGCTTTTCCTGTCAGCTTATTTTACCACTACGGAGAAAGTGCTAACGGTTGTTCCTATTGCCCTGATGCCGCAGATCATGCTGGCAGGTGTGGTAGAGCATCTTCGGAGTGTCAATGTGGACGCCTTAAGTTATTTTACTCTTGGGCGCTGGGGGACTGAGGGGTTCCTTCGTATCCAGGGTGATAAGATTTTTACTCTTGTGGTTGAAAGCAAAAAGCCACCCCAATCTATGCACGCGCTTGAAGGGCTCTATTACAATAAGGATTTACAAGACAGTGGTGGGGCATTTGTAACGATGTTTAACCATATGTCATCAGACATTATGGCTATAGTGGTCTTAGGCGTCATTACTTATGCGCTTACCTATTATTCATTAAAGAAAAAAGATACGATATGACACGCGATAAAAATAAAATAGCGATGCGTGGTGTGGGCGGATCCGTGTATATCCTGGCGATTATGTTTTTGAGCATGCTGCTTTGCTCATGCTTCAAAAAGCCGGTTTTTATCGATGTAAACTCGGTAAAGATCGGCGCTGTAAAAGATTCAATACTCGAAGCAAATATCGATTTTAAGGTATACAACCCCAACGGAATGGGCGCTACTCTGACTGCATCAAAGATCAATACTTACTATAAAGGCAAACTTGTAGGAGTAAGCACGCTGAATAAAGAAATTCATCTGCCGGGCAAGGATACTATAATTATCCCAATGGTGTCTAAGATCAATTTGTGGATGCTGGCTAAAGTGTTCCCCGAATTGCTTCAGAACGATGGCGCCGCATTTAACATTACAGGTGATACCAAAGTGAAATCGATTGGTGTTTCGTGGGACATAGCACTGAAGGATAATATTACCATCAATGTAAAAGAGGTGTTGATAGCGCAGATTAATAACACTTTTAAAAATGACTCCAATTTTCGTATCAAAAGACTAAGACTGACGAAGATACCGGGGCTTAATAAAAGCATGTTCCAGATGTCTATCGGACTGCATAATCAATTCTCATTTAATTACAGGCTGAACAAACTTAACCTGGATATCTATCGCAAAAATGAAAGCCTGAACATAGCTAACTGGAAACTGAAAGATACGGTGAACGTGGAAGCCGGCAAAGATGCTGATATCCCATTGCAGGTAGAAGTAGATAACCTGCGCCTGTTGAGCCAGGCCCGAATGTCGGATGTGCTTAACCCAAACCCGGTATTTGTTTTAAAAGGCGACGCAGAAGTTTACATACAGGGACGAACATTTAACATACCCATACAGGAAACCAGGCAGGTATCATTTAATCCATTAGCAGGCATTCACTTTTAATATGACCGAAACACAAATTATTGACGAGCTAAAAAAAGGGAACGAGAACTACCTGAAGTATTTATACAGTTTTCTGCCGGATGTAAGGCGCTTTACCCGGCAGAATAACGGTGACGAGGAGGACGCAAAGGACCTTCTGCAGGACGCTATTATCTCCTTTTATGAGAACCTGCGAACAGGGAAGTACTTGCAGAATAATTTGAAAGGCTATTTGCTTACTATTTGCCGGAATAAATGGTTTGACAAACTGGATAAACTGAAAAGGCAGGCTAATAAAATAAAAGATATTATTAGCATAAATGAAGAAGCAGAGGAAGACCGGCAGTTTGAGTTCAGGATGCAGCAACGAAGCCTAAGTGAATATTTACAGGATGCGCTGAACAAGCTGGGCGAACCCTGCAAAACATTGATAGAAGCGACAGTATACCTGAAAATACGGATGGAACAGGTAGCCCAGGATTACGGCTATGCCGATGCACATTCGGCCAGGCAACAAAAGCTGAGGTGCCTGAAACGGTTGAAAGGTTATACGTCATACGAACACATTATCAATTTGATTTAGCAATGGAAGAGGATTTGAAAGATATTGATCTGATTGACCGTTATCTCAGCAATGAGTTGGATGAGCAGCAGCAACAGGTGTTTAAAAACCGCTATCTCAATGATCCGGAGTTTAAAAAGGAAGTTGAGGCTTACCAGAAAATATACGAGGGAATAGAGAAAGCAGGTCGTGATTCACTTAAGCAACGACTGGAAGGTTATTATAACGAATATATTGATGAAGACCTGAGCATTGAAGAGGACCACAAAATAATACCGATCAGCAAGTGGCGCAGCAATATGCTGGTGATATCTGGTATTGCAGCTTCCGTACTGCTGGTGGCATTTGGCATATGGTACTTTACTTTAAAAGAGACCGCTCCAAGTCAGCAAGTTGCCCAGGCACCAAATCATACCAAAATAGATTCGGGCAGCAAACAGGGGCAATATGCCGGCACGAAAAATAACCCATCGACAACTGCTCCGGTCAAAAAGAGCAACCCGACGTTACCGGTTAGCAAAGGCGATCAATATGGATTGACAGACCGGGGCAAAGTGAATACCGTGCAGGTGTTATCCGTGCTTCGCCCTGGCTTATGGGCGTATACATTTAAAGATGGGTTATTATCTATCTACAACAACCCATCGCTTGGTATGATCCGCCTCCATGTTTTTAAAACTGATGATCAGTATAATCTCTGGTACGATGGCGATGTATATAGGCTTCGCCCGACAGCGTCTATTCAAACCCTGATCAAAACCGGCCAATCAGAAGATTTTGGCACTAAAACAACGGAGACTATCAAGGTTCAGGTAGAACCATTACAGGCGTCAGCTAATACTTCCAATAATCTTACTGTCCGTTTGCAGAAAGGGGATGAAGGAAAGTATTTCTTCCAAACAGAAAAGAATAAACTAATACTGGAGCTGCAGGGAAATTTTGTGCCGGCTGACTGTAAGGTGATCGACGTAAAGACGCCAGATAGCCATAACTGGTACCTGGTCTATAAATCAACAGTGTATGCACTGGACGAAAAAAATATTGATCCAACCCGGCTGAAGGAGCTGTCCGGATTATCGAGCGAAGCAGCCCGGTTATTTATGAAACGGGAACTAGTGACAGTACCGGTATACGCCCGTAAATGATTTAAATCGCTGTAGATAAAATTTTTTAATAATTGATACAAAGACGAGTGACATTTTTTGATTCGGCCTATATAATATAAAACAGGAAGAACAAAATGGAATCGCTTATCAAAACTAACGAAAACACCGTGATGAAATTAAATCAATACGAATGGGACCCGGCACTTGATATTTTAGGCAAGGGCGCCTTTGCTGAGGTATTTAAAGCTAAAGATCAAAAGGGCAATGACTTTGCATTGAAAATTTATACCGAAGCAATATTAGAAGGGTCTACCGGCGGATCTTCTCATGGGAAATACACTTTGGAAAGGGAATACGAAAAAGGCAAGTCTTTGTCGCATACCAATGTGATCAGGTATATCGATTTTGATTATATGCAGTATGTGGATGCTATGCAGCGCCATGCTAAGTATCCGGTGCTTATAATGGAATACGCTGATGAAGGCAGCTTATCAGCCTTATTAAGAACCACTCAGCCTGACGTACAGGAAGCTGTAAGAATCACACGGGAAATATTGAACGGGCTTGGTTACCTGCATACACAGGGCATTATTCATCGCGACCTGAAACCGGGTAATATCCTGCTTAAAAAAGACAGGGTTGGAAATAAAGTGGCAAAAATATCAGATTTCGGTATTAGTCGCGATTTGCTGGAGTTCAGTGCAGACGGTGCTTCAGCTACCGCCGGGATAGGCACCGTTGAATATATGGCCCCCGAGCAATTGCAAAAGAAAACCTATGGTTTAAACGGTGAGATCAGTGAACGTACAGACTTGTGGGCGGTTGGAGTGATCTTCTATCGCCTGCTGACCGGGAAAATGCCATTTGGCGATGTGAACAAGGGTTACGAAAATACTTATGACGAGATCATCAACAAAGAACCTGATTACAGAGCCGTTCCGGTTAAATATCAGCCGGTAATAAAAGGTTGTCTTCGGAAATATGCATCGGCAAGACCCGAAACTGCCCAAAGTGTATTGGATATGCTGACTCAGATCGGGAAAATGGATGATGGCGGCACCACAATTTTAGATGACCATGATAAGGATAAGAAGAAAAAGAGGGAAACCCCTATACCACCGAAGCGGTCACCAATTGGCAAGTACATAGCGATCGCAGCTGCGGTAATACTGGTTATCGCATTATGGGTGAGGTTTGGTATGGGGTCTGACACGGTTACAGATAAAATTTTTAAGAACAGCGACTCCATTCAGTACACCTACACCGGTGCAGTAAAAGATGGCCTTCCTGATGGAACCGGTACGGCAAACTACATGAATTATGATATCAGAAGCTACAATGGAGAATGGAAAGACGGCAAAAAGAATGGACATGGCACAGAAACTTATAATGATGGGACAACCTATGTTGGAGAATTTAAAGATGATAAGCGCGATGGCCAGGGTTCTTATACCTATAAAAGCAAGGAGAGCTATAATGGGGAATGGAAAAGAGGGTTTAGAGATGGTAAGGGCATCGACTCACTTCCCAACGGTGATATATATAATGGAGAATTTGAAAAAAATAGCTGGAATGGACATGGCGCCTTTATCGGTCACACAGGGGAAAATTACAAGGGCGAATGGGTAAACGGACAAAAGAGTGGTCAGGGTACATGGAAAAATGAAAATGGTGATTTGTGGAGCGGCATGTTTAGTAAAAATCTGCCGAACGGGCAGGATACGGTGATCCTCAAAAATACTGATGAATATATAGGGACGGTTACAGACGGACACTTAACCGGGACAGGAACTTTATATTTTAAAGAGAATGATCAGTTTAAGGGAGATAAATACCAGGGTGAATTGTTAAATGGAGCAGAAAATGGTCGCGGGACTTATTATTGGAATAGTGGTAAGATGTATACAGGTGATTGGAAAAGCGGCGAGCCAGATGGACAAGGCAGGATGGATTACCCCGGGGATGGCTATTATGATGGCGAATGGAAAATGGGTAATTACAATGGTGTAGGGGATCGGATTTTCAAAGATGGGTCGGGATATAAAGCTAACTGGGTGAATGGAAAAGTATTCTCTTACATAGCAAGCTATAAGGCAAACTAGAATTTTAAACAAACGATCAGGCAACATAAAAAATAATTGTCATGAAACTAAATCAGTATGAGTGGGACCCGGAAAATGATGTGATCGGCAGCGGGGCATTTGCCGAAGTATTCAGGGCAAAGGACAACAATGGTCATTTCACCGCGCTAAAGATCTACCGCGAAGCCATTGTAAAAGGTTCAACAGGGGGCGCTTTTCAAAGCAAGTATACGCTTGAGGAAGAATATAAAAAAGGTGAGCTTCTGGCTCATACCAACGTGATCAGGTATATCAACCTGGATTATATAGTTCATGTTGATTCTATGCAGCGTACAGTAAGTTATCCTGTTTTAATAATGGAATATGCGGATGCAGGAAACCTGGCGAGTTGGCTGAAAAGCACTACTCCGCCAACTGAAGCTGAAGCGGTGCGAATTATCCGGGAAATTTTAAACGGCCTGGATTACCTGCACAGCCAGGGCATTATTCACCGCGATCTGAAACCTGGCAACATCCTGTTTAAAAAAGACAGGATGGGTAACAAGGTAGTTAAAATATCAGATTTCGGGATCAGCCGCGATACTTTACAGGATACCACCAACAGACCATCGGCAACCGCAGGTGTTGGCACTATCGATTATATGGCGCCTGAGCAATTAATGAAAAAAACTTATGGGCTCAATGGTGAAGTAAGCAATCGTACCGATTTATGGGCAGTAGGCGTGATTCTGTACCGCATGCTTACCGGCAAAATGCCATTTGGTGAAGAAAATAAGGACTATGAAAATATTCATGGAGAGATCATCAGCAAAGAACCCGATTATATTAAGGTGCCTGTTAAGTATCAGCCTGTTATTAAGGCTTGCCTGCAAAAACATGCTTCAGCAAGACCGGCAGATGCTAATGCTGTATTAAAAATGCTGGACGATGCACCGAAGAAAACATTGGATACTATAATTATTCCCGATGATAACAGGCATACTCAGATCAATCCTGATCCATTTAAAGATAGAAAGCAAAAGCAAAAAGATAAAGACGTAATAACTCCCCCGGCAAAACCCACGCCTATTGGAAAATATATTGCCATAGCTGCTGCCGTAGTGCTGGTTATTGTTGTCGGGGTGAAATTTTTGCATGGTGGTACTGAAAATGTAACCAATATGCAGCTTCGCGACAGCCGGGGGGTAGATTATACCTACACCGGCGAATTAAAAAATAATGTGCCTAATGGAACGGGTACCGCTGTTTATCCCAATAAAGATTCCTACAGCGGCGACTGGAAAAATGGAGACCCTGATAATGGCACGATCAATTACGCGACCGGTGCAAAATATGTGGGCCAGCGTAAGGATTTTTACTTTGAAGGACAGGGTACTTATTACTATTCCAATGGCGACCGTTATGAAGGTAACTGGATTCGCGGCAAAAAGGATGGTACCGGTAAGTTTACTTTCTCAAACGGAGAAACCTACCAGGGCGAGTGGAGAAATGATATGCGAAATGGAAACGGTACAGAAATATATGCTACCGGTGAGAAGTACGTCGGTCCATTCGCCAATGATAAGTATGAAGGTAAAGGTACGCTCACGTATCAGAACGGTGATCAGTATGTGGGAGATTTTTCAGACGGGTACAGAACCGGGAAAGGTATCAAATATTTTAACGCTGAAAATGAATTTAAAGGCGACAAATATGAAGGCGGCTTCGTGAATGGTAATTTCAGCGGACAAGGGATTTACTATTGGCACAATGGCGACATCTATGAGGGCAACTGGGTAAATGATAAAAGAAGCGGAGATGGTATATGGACCCATGGTGGAGTAAAATATAAAGAGGTATGGTTGTGGGGGACAAGGGTTAGCAGCACAGCGATGTAATTTGAAATATAGAGTACACTTAGATCATTCACATAAATCAATTTAAAATATCATGAAGCTTAACCAGTATGAATGGGACCCGGAAAATGATGTTATAGGCTACGGTGCATTTGCCGAAGTCTTCAGGGCGAAGGATAACAACGGACATTTGGTAGCATTGAAGATCTATCGCGAAGCGGTAGCAAAAGGTTCTACCGGTGGTTCGTTCCAGGGGAAATATACGCTGGAACAGGAGTACAAGAAGGGCGAGTTGCTGGCCCATACCAATGTGATCAGGTATCTCAATTTCGATTACATTGTTCATACCGATTCGATGCAGCGCCAGGTGAGCTACCCTGTGCTGGTGATGGAATATGCAGATGCCGGAAGTTTGGCGGGATGGTTAAAAAGCACTATGCCGCCAACCGAGGCCGAATCGGTAAAGATCATCCTGCAAATACTGAACGGCCTGGCTTATCTGCACGACCAGGGAATTATTCACCGCGACCTGAAACCCGGCAATATCCTGTTTAAGAAAGACCGCAAGGGAAATAATGTGGTGAAGATATCGGATTTCGGGATCAGCAGGGATGTATTGGAGGATAATACCAACCGCCCCTCAACAACTGCAGGTGTTGGCACTATTGATTACATGGCACCTGAACAGTTGCTAAAGAAAACTTACGGCCTCAACGGCGCAATAAGTAACCGTACTGACCTGTGGGCAGTGGGTGTAATATTTTACCGGATGCTAACAGGGAAGATGCCTTTTGGAGAGGAAAACAAAGATTACGAAAGCATCCACGATGAAATAATTAACCAAGAGCCGGATTACAGCCGTGTTCCGGCACGCTATCAGCCCATAATTAAGGCTTGTTTGCAAAAGCATGCCTCGGCACGGCCGGAGGATGCCGAAACAGTGCTGAAAATGTTTGACAATGAGTATAAAGAAAAGAAACAAATAGTGCATGATGTCCAGGAAGACAGGGAGCGTACACAGATCAATCCTGTTGATCCCGATCCGTTCAAAAATAAAAGGAAGGAAATTCCGGTAATACCGCCACCCGTACCTGTTAAGAATGATTGGGTTACCAAAGTAATGCTGACCATAGGCGCTATTATTGTGGTGATCATCGTAATTAATGTGTTGCCTAAAATTTTTAAGAAAGCTGATAGTTCCACAACAAAATCCGATACGGTACGTGCCTTTGATTCAACATATAAGCCGCTGCAGATAAAAAAAGCGGCCGACTCTACTACCGTCAAATCCAGTAATACTGATGATAAAGTTTATGTAACCGATAAATCAATGCAGGTTAACCTGCGCGGAACCACCTATACAATCACGTATACCGGGTGGTTAAAAAATGGTCTGCCGAATGGATACGGAACTAAATTATATACAAGCGGTGATAAAGCCGGTGATAAATACGTTGGCGAATCAATAAATGGCATGGCAGACGGCAAGGGGAAGCAATACTATCATAGCGGTGCTTATTATGAAGGCGAATATAAAAATGGGTTAACGGATGGTTACGGCACCTATATTTCAGCCAATGGGGATAAATACATAGGCGATTTTGCCAATGGCAATCAAACCGGTCAGGGCACAATGTATTATAACCGGGATGATGAATTTAAAGGCGACAGATATACAGGCAATTGGTATAACGGTGCATTTAGCGGTAAAGGAACCTATTACTGGCACGATGGAAAGGTATACGAAGGCGATTGGGTGAATAGCAAGCAAAGCGGCCAGGGGACGATGACTTTTACTGATGGATCAAAATATGTGGGAGCATGGAGTAACGGCGACCGGAATGGATATGGCAGCGTTTATGACAAAAACGGTAATTTATATTCATCCGGGCAATGGGAAAATGGCCAGCTAAAGAATTAAGATAGATCGAATTAGGCTGCCAGAAAAAATTAAAAAAATATTCTTTCTGAGAGTGACATTTTTTAATTCGTCCGATATGTTCTGTAGAGGATACTATAAAAAGAGAAAAGATGATCAGCATAGAACAAATTACCTGCCTCAATGAAATAGGTCAAAGACCGCAGCTTGAGGATTCAATTTACCCCGCACCTGGTAAAGCCACTATTTCCGATAAACTGTTTATGGTGTGCGATGGGGTTGGGGGCGAAAATATGGGCGAAGAAGCAAGCCGTATTGCCTGCGAAGGGTTTGCAGCTTTTTTTGAGCAAAACACCCCCGTGCGCGGTGCATTGACTGATACTTATATCCGTGCGGCTCAGTCATACGTTTTGCAGCAGATGCGCAACTATGCTGTTGAGCATCCCGAAGCGCAGAAGATGAGCACAACGCTTACTTTGGCTTATCTTAATGGAAATAATGTATCCGTTGCCTGGTGTGGAGATAGCAGAATTTATCATTTACGCAAAGGAGAAGTGATATGGCGGTCAGCAGATCATTCACTTGTTGGAAACCTGGTACGGCATGGTGAAATTACCGAAGAAGAGGCCCGCATACATCCCCAGCGAAACATCATTACAAGGGCATTGAGTGCTGCAGGAGAACCTTCTGAGATCGAAATGCACATCATCCGTAATGTTCAGGATGGTGATTATCTTATGTTGTGTACTGATGGGGTGCTCGAACAAATAACAGATAAACGTTTAAGACAGATCACCCTGAGTCATGTTAACAACAAAAGAAGCCTGTTCATGGAGTATTGCAGTGATGTCACCAAAGATAATTTCTCGCTTTACTTGCTGAAACTGAACAGTGATAACTCAGGAGGCGCTGTGACAGGTGGTAAAAAAATGATGCTACCTGTTTTATTATTTTTAATTGCCCTTTCTGTATTAGCCATTTTGTTCAGGGATCCGATCAAGAGATTTTTTAAATCTTCAGAAGATAAACATGAGGTTGTAACCCCTAAAAAATCATCAGATAGTTCCGGACCAGCCAAACCGACAGAAAAAAGCCCTGAAAAATCATCCGGCGGCCAGCCACACCCGGCTTCACCGTCGAATAAAAAAAGGAAAGATACAACGGAGCAAAAAGTGGATACTATAAAAGAGCTTAATGTATCGGTAGCGGGAAAAAGTATAAAGATAAAGGCATCGATCAGTAAAACCAGAAAACCAGAAAAGGATCAAACAACCGCAAAAGACAGTACTAAAAAATGATGTTGCATCCCCCAATTCTCCTGAAAATTAATCTCAAATAAGTCATTTTCATAGACTTATCCCATTGCTATTCTTACAAATAGGCGTTCAGTATTCAATTAAATGGTTGAATTATGAACACTTTTTTTTCGTAACCAACAGTTAACAATGGCTTTATATCGCAACGATGGGCAAATTATTTTCGCAATAATTAATTTATTTGTCACCCTCCCTCACGGAGCCTTAAAAGTTGAAACATTTATTTTGAAAAAACGTATAAAAACGCGTTTTAAAGGCTTTGATCATAAATAATGAGATGAACGGATTGCTATCCCATCTTTATTTATCCAACCAACTGTATGCCCCCTCAATATTATCAGAACGATCCGTGGGTATATAAATTCGGTAAAAGCCACCGGCAAATACTCACCGGAAAAGTAAAACCATCTACGTTTGAGCCTTGGGAGAGTTAAATACAGGAATTGGTTTCCGTATAAGTGGAGTTACCATGCACTGACTAAATATATTATAGCGTAAACCCGGTACGTAGTTGTATGATGCTATGGGCCGATACAAAGTTTATCATGGTAAAAAGGTTACTATTTTTTATAACTGCGTTTGTTTTAGTTCTGTCATCTTCAGCGGTGATGGCAGCTAATGCTACATTGAGCAACCTTACCGTAAGTGCGGGTACATTTTCTCCAAATTTTACGAGTAATACAACTACTTACACCATACTTGAAAGCAGCTCAACAGCATCCATAACATTTAAGCCCACCCAATCGCTTAGTGGCTCTACAATTAAGATAAATGGCAATACAGTTTCAAGCGGCTCAAATTCGGGCGCAATACCATTAAATCCGGGAGATAATACAATAACCATTGTAGTATCAAAATTCCTCAATAACACAGTGACTTATACAATAACTGTAACCAGGGAAACAATTAGCTATTCCGGTTCTCCGTATACTTTTTCTGCGGGTACTGCAATACCTACATTGACGCCGACGGTAAGCGATCCGCCGTCCAGTGTTACTATAAGTCCTGCTCTTCCTGCGAATTTATCAATTGATAATTCAGGAAATATTTCGGGTACGCCAACAGTGGGCTCTGCTGCAACCACCTACACTGTTACGGCAAACTATGCAGGTAGTATTACAGCTACCACCACAATATCGATTACAGTAACTTTGCCGGCTCCAAATATTAGTTATAGTCCTGCGGCAAATGTCTTTACTGCAGGTACGGCTATCAGTACCTGGGCACCAACTAATACGGGTGGCGCAGTATCTACCTGGTCAATTAGCCCTGGTTTACCGGCAGGATTGTTATTTAACACCTCTACTGGTGCTATTACAGGTACGCCGACATCCCAATCTTTATTTACTATTTACACGGTTACAGCCACAAACGCTACCGGTAGCAGTACTTTCAATATTGATATTACCATTAATAATCCGGCGCCGCCGAATATAAGTTATAGCCCATCTGCAAATACATATGTAGTAGGTACAGCCATTAGTTCGTGGACACCCACAAACATCGGGGGGGCTGTTGTGAGTTGGTCGGTTAGCCCATCCTTACCAGCGGGCTTGTCATTGAATTCCAGTACAGGCGTGATAACAGGTACACCAACGGCTGTAACCGCGACAGCTACTTATACCGTTACTGCTACAAATGCAGCCGGTAGCAGCCCTGCAACCTTAACCATTACCGTAAATCCGGCGCTCCCGGTCATCAGTTACAGCCCGTCAACAAATTCATATCCGATAAATGCGGCTATTACACCGCTGACGCCAACCAACACAGGCGGTGCGGCTACGAGTTGGTCAATAAGCCCTGGCCTACCGGCGGGTTTATCGTTCAATACCAGCACGGGGGGGATTTCGGGCACACCAACAACAGTAACAGCTACTGCCTCTTATACCGTTACGGCTACTAACGTAACAGGCAATGCCACAACTACGGTAACTATTACCGTTAATCCACAGCCACCGATAATCAGTTACTCGCCGTCGGCAAATATTTATGTGATCAATACGGCAATTACCAACTGGAGTCCAACAAATACAGGTGGCGCAGCAACCAGCTGGTCAATAAACCCGGCATTGCCCGCAGGCTTATCATTTGATACCACAACAGGTACAATCTCCGGGACACCGACCGCATTATCTACTATAACAACTTATACGGTAACCGCGACAAATGGCGGCGGCAGCGGTAATACAACGATTAATATTACCGTTAATCCAACAGCACCGGTGATCAGCTATTCGCCATCATCAAATAACTTTATTGTTGGTTCGGCAATTACAACATGGACCCCAACTAATACAGGTGGTTCATCTACCAGTTGGTCAATCGGTCCGGCTTTACCTGCAGGCTTGATATTCAATACAACAACCGGTGCAATTTCGGGTACGCCAACAGCAGTATCGGCAACAACAACTTATACCATTTCGGCTGATAACGACGGTGGCGTGGGCACTACATCAATTACTATAACCTGCGTTAACCCAACCGCCCCGAATATCAGCTATTCACCTGCAAGTAATACTTATACTGCAGGAGTAGCCATCACTAACTGGGTACCAACTAACTCAGGAGGAGCGGCATCAAGCTGGTCAATAAGTCCGGGTTTGCCTGCCGGTTTATCATTTGACACCACTACAGGTATCATATCCGGTACGCCAACTGCTTCATCCGCAACTACAACGTATACCATTACTGCTACCAACTCTGTGGGCAGCTCAAGTAAAACGATAACAATAACCGTTAACGCCCAGGCGCCGGTTATCAGTTATACCCCATCGACTAACACCTATACGGTTGGTACTGCAATTACATCATTAATACCAACCAACACTGGCGGAGCAGCAACCAGTTGGTCAATAAGCTCCGTTTTACCTGCAGGTTTATCATTTAATACAAGTACAGGTGTTATTTCGGGTACTCCAACAGCGGCATCGGTATCTAAAACTTATACCATTACGGCCACCAATATTACAGGAAGTGGATCGGCTGCAGTTACTATAACCATTAATAGTCTTGCACCGTCAATAAGTTATTCACCCTCTACGGTTACTTATTCGGTTGGTGCTACAATAACTCCGGCAATTCCTACAAATATTGGTGGTGTTGCATCAACCTTTGCAATCACCACAGGTACGCTGCCAACAGGTTTATCATTTGATCCAACAACAGGCACAATTTCGGGCACACCAACGGTTACCTTCGCAACAGCTACATTTACCATAAAAGCAACCAATGCGAATGGTTCATCAAGCACAAACCTGATCATCACTGTTAGTCCGCATGCACCGGTTATTAGTTATAACCCGTCAACAAACGTTTATCCGCTGAATACAGCTATAACGCCGTTAACGCCAAATAATACAGGTGGCGCGGTTACAGGTTATTCTTATTCGTCTACAGGTACCAAGCTGACGGGTGCTACTCTTAGCGGACCAAGCTTGATGGCTATTGATGCATCAGGTAATATTTATGTATGTAACTATAACAATGGCACAATTAGCGAATACAACTCAAGCGGTACTTATATAGGTAAATTTGCGTCAAGCTTCAATTTTAATAACCCATGCGGTATCGTATTTGACTCGTCAGGTAACGCCTATGTAATGGACACCGGTAATGGCGCGATATATAAGTTTAGCTCAACCGGTACATCTTTGGGTACTATCGTGACCGGCCTTGGTCACCCGCTGGGTATTGCTATCGATGCATCAAACAATATTTATATTGCCACTTACAATACCAGCAACAATGCGAGCTCGGTTACAAAATATAACTCTTCGGGCACCCTGCTGCTTACATTGCCAACAACAGGCATGAACCAGGCGGATGGTGTAGCCATTGACGGAGCAGGTAATATTTATGTATTGAACCGTGCTACCAACTTCTCTACTCCAAACAGTTTGGGTAACGTAACCGAGTATAGCCCTACAGGTGCTTATATCGGTGTGTTTAGCAGTGGTTATAACGACCCGCTTGCAATTTCCATCGACGCGTCAGGAAACGTGTTTGTTGCGGATTCGCACAATAATCAGGT